>CABQJV010000052.1 GCA_902464565.1 uncultured Collinsella sp. | reverse complement strand
AAGACGGAAAGCACATTAAGTGCTTTCCTTTGCGTGCGGAACTCGCGATAAACTTCAAATGCGTCCCTCCCGGGCGCAAGCAAAAGGGCTGGTTAGTGCCGCTCGCTATTGAGTTAGACAGTCTATTCAGTAGTCAGATTTCAGATCTGTAGATAGACGGTGCAGCATTTCCTCAGATAAAACCTACTTAAATAAGCCTGTCCTTTATTGGCAGGTCTGGTCTCAGCGGCCCCGGCACGGGCTAAGTTTATCGCGAGTTCCGCACGAACAGGAGGCCACTTAATGTGGCCTCCGTCGTGAGCAGGACTGTAGAGCAGGAAACCTAAGCCGGTGTCCCCGCTCTCCCGGGGCCGAACGCCCTAGTTGTTGAGCATGCGGTCGAAGCTTCCCGAGTCGCCATCCCGATAGTCTGCGGTCATCAGAATCTCCTGCGGAATGCGCCCGCCCTCGCGCAGCACGTTGCGGAACTGCACGCGCGTAACCATGGGCAGATCCTTGATCGTCGCCGCCAGGTTCTGCGGCACGCCCTGGTTGGCAGCCGCGGGCTCGCACTCGCCGCCGGCCTTCACGCGACGCTTATGCTCGGCGAGCATGGCACGGTACATGCCGGCATGCAGGCGAATCTCAACCACATTGGCATTGCGAGCCTGCTCGACAATGCGCGCGCCCTCGCGATCGATATCGCCTACGTAGTAGACGTAGTTAAAGCGATAGCCAATCTCAGCCAGATAATCGTCCAGGGCATGCGAGACGCTCGCCTTGCATCCGCCGCCAAAAATCACGCCACCCACCTTGATGCCAAAGAGCTTGGCGTGCTTGCGGCCACGCAGCAGCTTGACGATCTCGTCGTAGGTGTCCAGGTTCTCGACCATAATGAACGGCTTGTCGGCGCCCAGCGTAAAGAAGCCCGTAAAGTGCACGGGGCGATTGGGGGCGACCTTGATCGCCTGCATGCTGATGCCCTTTTCGGTCATACGCCTGATCAAGCGCTCACCGTGCTTGCCGTCAAAAGCCTTCTCGTCGTTAAAGATCTGGTAGGCACGCTGGCGGCGCGAGGCAACCGGCGTATCGGCACCTCGGTTCTGCTCGATCCAAGCCTGGATGATTGCGATTTCCTCGGCAATCTTGCGGTTGGACATCTCGTTGTGCTGAGTGCGCTGCGGAGCCTTTTTGCCGTCCTTGCCCTCGACCTTTACGATCTGTGTCTGCTGCTCCTTGATCTTGGAGAGCGCCATAGGCGTGGGGACAACCTTGAGCAGCTGCCTGCCTAAAACGCGGGCAAGGGCAAACGCCGAGACCTCGCCGTGGACGGACGACTTGGGCTGCTGGGCAGCAGTATCTGCTGCGGCAGACTCCGGCTTCTTCTGAGACTTGCGCTTAGAATCGCCCTGGGAATTGCGCTCGTGCTTCGGCATAGACGCCTGCTTCTGCGGACGATCGAACTTGCTCTCCTTCGCCGGCTGGCGCTTAGGCTGCCCCGAAGAAACCTCGGCCTTCGCATCCTCGTTCTGCGGCGTGGTCTTCTCGGTTGCAGTCTCGGCATGGGAACTGCGGCCCCCACGATGGCGACGGCGGCGAGGCTTGCTCGACGCGCCCTGCTCCGCCTGCTCATCAGTAGGCTGCTGGCCCTTGGCCTCGGCATCAACCTCAAGCTGCGGCTCAACAGGCTTCTGCTCGCGAGCCGCCGGCTCAACGGCCTTCTCGTCCTGGGTGGTCGAAACCGACTCGCCCTTCTCCTGATGCTTTACGGGATACGCGCGTCCCGCAAAACCGCGGCCGGGACGACACGAACCTGGAGCCTTCTTGGCAGACTCTTCAACATCGTCTGCAACCTCAGAAGACTCTTCAACCTCACGCGCGGCATCCTGCTGTGCAGTCTTAAAGTGAGCACCGCGACGACGCTTGGGCTCTTGGGCCTCCACGGGCTTTTGCTCCCTCGCGGGCTTCTGCGACTCGGCAGCAACCTCGGTCTCAACAGCCTCAGCATCCGTCTCACCCTTTCGAGCAACGGCGCGACGGAAGCGCTCCTGCTGGGCGCGGCGCTGCGCATCGCGCTTGCCACCCCCGCCAAAACCGCCGCGTCCTGCCTTGGCCGTAAAGGCACGCACGACGTTCTCATCGAGCAACTCATCGGTATCGACATGCTCACGCGGAGCAGCTTCTTCCACAGCAGGCACGTCAGCGGAATCCTCGACGACAAAACCCTCGACGGACTCGGCAGGCTGCTCTTGGGCATCGCGGATCTCGGCATTGATGGTATAGAACGCCGGGCGCCCGTTAATGCCGCTACCCTCGATCTTGGTCACGATCTTTGCCGCGATAAGCTCATCGCGCATCGCCTTGGTGTCGCACTCCTTATCGACGGAGCGGAAAATCTGCGCCAGCGCACTCGACTTAATCTTGAGCGCCTTGCGGCAGAGCAGGTCGTAGGCAACCAGCTTGGCGCGCTCAGCAGAAAGCGACGTCTGGCTGCTCAGGCGCTCAGCCAAAGCATCGACATTGTTTTGATTATCGGAATATACCGTCTTGGCCACGGGGCCCCTTTCATATGTACACATATACGTCTATATGGTACAACGCACGCCCTTATCCACGCAAAACATCTGCGAGAACACTCGAGCGTCACCCGCTTTCGCATGAAAAAAAGACCGAGTCCGCGTCGTTGCGGACCCGGTCTTTCCGAGTCATATGGATGAGAGATTCAACCCGTCCGACCGACTAGGCCTTGACGGCCTCGGCGTCGGCAGGAGCCTCAGCGGCAGCGGCGCGACCGTACTCGGCCTTGCCCATATCGGACCACTCGGGCCCCTCATCAGGCATGGAGCCAGCCTCCTTGCCGAAGAACTCCTTGAGGCAGTTGACGGCGACGATGAGGCCCAGGACCATCAGCAGGACGGCAAAGACGAGCTGCAGGCCCTTGGTGGCGGCGACGGAGACGGCGGCCGTGGTGGCGGTAGCCGGGATGGTACCGAAGAAACCGTAGGCCTGGACGGCGGTCATGCAGCCCATGGCGCTCTGGACCAGCGAGGTGAAGGTGCAGCAGAGCAGGAAGACGACGGGCACGTAGAGCATCCAACCCTTGCGGCCGGTGCACTTGCAGAACACGGCGAGGGTGATCATGGTCATGCCGCCGAGCAGCTGGTTGGAAGCACCAAAGAGCGGCCAGATGTTGGCATAGCCACCAAAAGCGAGGGCGAGACCGGGAAGCAGGGTGACGACCGTGGCGAACCAGGGGTTGCCGAGGACCTTCATGTAGCCGGCCTTGGACTCGATGGCCAGGGCGTCGTTGGTCTGGGCAAAGAACTCGGAGAACGAGGTGCGGGCGATGCGGGCGACGGCGTCGAGCGAGGTCAGGGCCAGAGCGGAGACGTTCATGGTCATGAAGACGGTAGCGAGCGTGCCGTCAACACCGAAAGCCTGCATACCGCGGGAGATGCCGGCGGCGAAGATCTGGAACGGGGTGGAAGCGACACCGGCGTTGAGAGCGCCAGTACCGGCGGTGTTCATATCGGAGAACATGATGCCGGCGACGATGATGGCAAGGATGCCGACGAAGGACTCGACGATCATTGCGCCGTAACCGACCTTGACGGCGTCCTGCTCCTTCTCGACCTGCTTAGAAGAGGTGCCGGAAGAAACGAGGCTGTGGAAACCGGAGAGAGCACCGCAAGCGACGGAGACGAACAGGACCGGGAACATCATGCCGGAGGCAGTGGAGAAGCCGGTGAAGACCGGAGCGGTGATAGTGGCCTGACCGTTGACGCCCAGGACGACGATGCCGAGGACAGCGCAGACGATCATGACGATCATCATGATCGAAGTGAGGTAGTCACGCGGGGTCTTGAGCATCTGGATGGGCATAGCGCCAGCGAAGACCAGGTAGACCATGACGACGGCGAACCACTGGAACTTATCCAGGTAGACCGGGAACTGCATACCGACGGCGAACATGAGAACCATGAGGACCACGCCGGTGACGAACTCGGCAGCACCGGTAAGGTTGAACTTCTTCTGGGCCCAACCAAAGGCGATAGCGACGAAGGTGAACAGGATGGAGATGGTACCAGCGCAGCCGGCGGCATAGGACTTGGTGAAGTCGATGGCACCGGTAGCAGCACCAGAAGCGTCAACGGCCGGGGTGAACATGAACGTCTTGCAGACCATGTCGGTGAAGGCGGCGATGACGATGATGCAGAACAGCCAGCAGAACAGCAGGAACAGGCGACGGCCGGTCTTGCCGATATACTTCTCGATGAGCTGAGCGAGTGACTTGCCGTTGTTCTTCATCGAAGCGTACAGGGCACCAAAGTCGTGGACGGCGCCAAAGAAGATGCCGCCGACGAGGACCCAGAGCACGACGGGCAGCCAGCCAAAGGCCATGGCGACGATCGTACCCGTGACAGGACCAGCACCGCAGATCGAGCTGAACTGGTGCGAAAACGCGGTGAAGGCGGAGACGGGCGAGAAGCTGTTGCCGTCCTTCATGCGCTTGGCCGGCGTGAGGGCCTCTTTGTCAACGCCCCACTTGTTGGCCAGCCAGCGGCCGTAGCCCAGATAGCCGCAGGCGAGCACCGCCGCGGCCACAACCATGAGCAAAACTCCGTTCATTACATTTCCTCCTCTAAAAAGAACTTCCTAGACATAAAAAATGAGGGCCGTCGGTTGCGCTCGACGGCCCTCATCTTCATCAGCCGCCCGTTATCGTACGGGCTAGCTGTATGTGCTAACCCGCATCAGATAATTACTACGCTGATAATGTTTAGCTGATGCGTGAACATGTCTAAGAAATCCTCTTCAATCATGATGCGAACGATCCGTGCGTGTTCACATCCCCCAGTGGTTGAAAAGGAGTATGAAACTTTAGTTACCTAAAGTCAACGCAAATTAGTAATGAATTTTCAACTTTTTTGAATTTCTCGGTATAAAACGCCACTGACCTCGGACTTTACCCGACAAAAGTTTTTGCATGAGAGATGCCCCCGAGAGCCGCGGGAGCCGGGCGGCGCATATGAACTTTCCTGCTCTACAGTCCTGCGCAAGACGGAAAGCACATTAAGTGCTTTCCTTTGCGTGCGGAACTCGCGATAAACTT
>CABQJV010000051.1 GCA_902464565.1 uncultured Collinsella sp. | reverse complement strand
ACGCAAAGAAGGCCACTTAATGTGGCCTTCGTCTTGCGCAGGACTGTAGAGCAGGGAACTTCGTGCCCCGACGCCCGGGAGGACGTTTCATTTAGAAAGATGGACCGACCGCCGTCAGCGATGGGAGCTACTCCCCCAGCACGGCCTTCTTGGCGGCTGCAGCCATGTTATCCAGATCTTCCTTGGTGGGATGGTCCTTCGCGGCAACCCAGTTGTCGAGCAGCATCTTAAATCGGGCGTTTTCGGGATCTTGCTCGAGCATGGCCTCGTAGCGCTGCTTGACCGCGGGGCCCATCTTGCCCTGGCACATCGCCCAGCCCGCAAGCTCGGCATCCCCAGCCAAATTGGAAGTTACGCGGTCGATAATCTGCTGGTAATAGCTCTGGTCGGCGCCAAAACCGCAGGTGCCAAACAGGAAGACGCGCTTGCCGCGCAAGGCGGAGAGCAACGTCGCGACCGAAGGCGTGCACGCGCCCTTGTCGCACCAAAAACCGACGAGCACCGTGTCGGCCGCGCAGGCGCCCTGCGCCTCGAGCGCAACCTGATCTGCATCCGCATCGTCGCTCAACGCCGCGGCATGGACAAAATCAACACCCGCAGCCTGCAGAGCGCGCTTGATCGCGCCCGAAACCATCCTGGTATTACCGCTCTTGCTGTTAACCACCAAAGAGCACGTCATAGTCACGTTGCCTCGTTTCCCCCAAAACTAAAGCCACTAATGCAATTTATTAGATGAATATCTTAGTACTTACGTGACAGATGTAAACCACCGTCTGTCGATTGATTAATTTGCCCCACGGGCTTGCTCACTGGGCAAACTGGCTGCGGTAGAGCTCGGCGTAGAAGCCGCCTGCCGCTAGCAGCTCGTCGTGCGTGCCGCGCTCGATAATCTCGCCGTCGCGCATCACCAGAATGCAGTCGGCGTTGCGGATGGTGCCCAGGCGGTGCGCCACGACAAAGCTTGTGCGGCCAGCCATAAGCTCGTCGAATGCCGCCTGAACCTGCAGCTCGGTGCGGGTATCGATGCTCGAGGTCGCCTCGTCCAGCAGCAGAATCGCCGGGTCGGTGAGCATGACACGCGCGATGCACAGCAGCTGTTTTTGACCCTGGCTAAACGTGCCGCCGTCCTCGCCGATCACTGTATCGTAGCCGCCTGGCAGCTGCACGATAAACTTGTGCGCGTGCGCGCGCTTGGCCGCCTCGACAACCTGTTCGCGCGTGGCATCGGGACAACCATAGGCGATATTTTCCGCCACCGTGCCCTCGAACAGCCACGTATCCTGCAGCACCATGCCAAAGGCACGGCGAAGGCTTGCGCGCGTGTAGTCACGCGAAGACCGGCCATCGACCATGATGCGTCCGGCATCGATATCGTAAAACCGCAGCAGCAAGTTGATGAGCGTCGTCTTGCCACAACCCGTAGGACCGACCAGGGCAAAGCGCATGCCGGGTTTGGCCTCGATGCAGATGTCCTGCAGCAGCTTGCGGTCGGGCACGTAGCTAAAGTCCACGTGTTCAAAAGTCACCTCGCCCTGCGGGGCGGCAAGCTCTACGGCATCCGCCGCATCGGGCTCCTGCTCGCGCGCATCGAGCAGCGCAAACATGCGGCGCGCCGAGGCGTACGCGGTCTGGATCTGCGTAATGACGTTGGTGACCTCGTTGAACGGCTTGGTGTACTGGTTAGCATAGGACAGGAAAATCTGCACGCCGCCCACCGTGAGCGCCGCTGGCACGCCCGTGATCACGCCCACGCAACCGATCACAGCGACCACGGCATAGATGATGTTATTGATAAAGCGCGTGCCGGGGTTGGAGAGCGAACCCATAAACTGCGCGCGCTCGCCCGCGGTGTAGAGCTCGGCATTGAGGGCATCGAAGCGCTGCTGGGCGTTGGGACCATAGGCAAAGGCGTCGACAAGCTTTTGCTCGCCTACGTACTCCTCGATATGACCACCGAGCTGCCCTTGAATGCGCTGCTGAGCCGTAAAGCTCTTGTTGGAGAGCTTGGCAATAGCACCGGCAGCAAAGATGGAAAGCGGCGTGACGAGCACCACCACGAGCGTCATGGTCAGGTTAATGGAGAGCATAAACGCGAGCGTGCCCACGATGGTGATAACGCCGGTGAAAAGCTGGGTAAAACCCTGCAGCAGGCCGTCACCCACCTGATCCACGTCGTTGACCACGCGGCTCATAAGGTCGCCGTGGGCATGGCTGTCGATAAAGCTGAGCGGCATACGGCTGAGCTTGTCGCTCGCCTCCACGCGCATGTCGCGCACCGTCTCGTAGGACAGGCGGTTGACGCAGTAGCCCTGTAGCCACTGGAAGGCCGCAGCACCTACGACGACAATCGCGAGCTTGGTAACGAGCGGCAGCAGTGCGTCAAAGTCCACCTGCCCGGCGGCAACGATCAGGTCGATGCCCTCGCCGATGAGGATGGGCGTATAGAGTTGCAAAATTACCGAGACGGCGGCACTCAAAAACGATGCCACAAACGAGACGCGATGCGGACGAACGTAGCCCATCAGGCGGCGAGTCACCGCACCCACGGGATAGCGCTCGGGATCGCCGGGCTGGCGCGGACCATCGCCCAGGTCGTTGAGGTTATCGTTACCGGACACGTTGGCCGTCATCGTGGCGACCGAACCGGAGGAAGTGTACGGATTCATTTAGCAGCCCTCCTTTGCGCAGACGGATGCGGGGGCGGTCGGAGCGGACGCGGGCGTCGTGCTCCCCTGCTGACCCTCGAGCTCCTCGCGGCGAAGCTGCGACTGGCAAATCTCGCGGTAGAGCTGGCAGGTCGTGTAGAGCTCATCGTGCGTGCCCAGGCCCGCGACCGAACCGTGGTCAAGTACGCAGATCATATCGGCGTCGCGCACGGTCGAGACACGTTGGCTCACGATGACGGTCGTGAGCGGCAGCCCGCCCTCGGCGGCACCGCGCACACTGCGCTCGCGGATGGCATGGCGAAGCGCCGCGTCGGTCTTAAAGTCGAGCGCCGAGGCAGAATCGTCCATGATCAATATCTGAGGCGAGCCCACCAGGGCGCGCGCGATGGTCAGGCGCTGGCGTTGGCCACCGCTGAAGTTCTTACCGCCCGCCTCGACCGGGGTATCGAGCCCCTGCGGCTTGTTGCGCACGAACTCGCTCGCCTGCGCCATGTCGAGCGCCGCCCAGAGATCCTCGTCGGTCGCAGCCTCGTCGCGCCAGGTCAGGTTGCTGCGGATGGTGCCGCTCACCAGCGACGCACGCTGTGGAACGGTCGCGACCACACGGCGCAGCTGGTCGAGCGGCCAGGTGCGCACGTCGGCGCCCATCACACTCACGCTGCCGGTGCTCGCATCGTACAGGCGCGGGATAAGCGAGACGAGCGTGGACTTGCCGCTACCCGTACCGCCGATAATGCCAAGCGTCTTGCCCAGCGGGAGCTCCAGGGTCACATCGTTGACGGCGTTGGCAGCGCCGGCGCCAAACGAGAAGCTCACATGGCTCAAGCTCAGCGCGGGGACCGGAACAGCGCCACCCGCCAGTTCGCTCGGCTTGGGCAGCGCGACCGGCCGGTTGCCCTCGTCAGCGATGCTCGACACGCAATTGAGCACCTCGTTGATACGCGACGCGCTGGCGCTCGCCTTGGTAAAGACCACGACCAGATTGGCGACGTACACGATGGAGGTGAGGGTCTGCGTCATGTAGTTCACAAACGCCATGACCTGGCCCTGCGTGAGCTCGCCCACGTTGACCTGAATGCCGCCCACCCACAGGATGGCGCACACACCCAGGTTCATCACCAAAAACGTCACGGGGTTGAGAACCGACGAGAGCTTGCCCACCGCGATGGCGGTATTGGCCTGGTCATCGGCGGCTTGGGCAAAACGCTCGCGCTCGTGGTCCTCACGCACAAAGGCGCGAACAACACGGGCGCCCGAAAGCCCCTCGCGGCAGATAAGCGCGATGCGGTCGAGCTTTGCCTGCAGCTGCCTGTAATACGGAATGCAGCGCGCCATGACAAACCAAAACACCAGGCCGATAGCGGGCGTGCAAATCAAAAAGACCATGCCGAGCTTAAGGTCGATGGCAAGGGCCGCGCACATAGAGCCCACCGCCAAGAAGGGCCAGCGGATGAGCATGCGTACGCCCAGCGCCACGGCCAGCTGCACCTGATTGACGTCGTTGGTAATGCGCGTGATGAGCGACGGCGTGCCAAAGCGGTCGAGCTCGGCATAGCTCAGTTTGTTGATGTGCTCGTAGAGCGCGCCGCGGATATCGGTACCCATGCCCTGCGAGGTGAGCGCCGCCATCTTTTGGCAGACGAGCGTAAACGAGATGCCGATCACGGCCATGGCGGCGAGCACCATGCCGTAGTGGACGACAGCGTTCACATCGCGTGCGCCGATGCCCTTATCGATCATCTGGGCAATCACCAGCGGCGTCAGCAGGTCAAAGATCACTTCGATCAGCTTACACGCAGGGCCAATCACCATATACCGGCGAAACTTACCACCAAAACGCCTGAGCAGCTCAATCATGTATAGGCGCTCCCTATCATCATCCACATTCAATTCGAACCATGATAGTACCGCCACCCCAAAAGAAGCGTAAACAACTCGTCATTTCTAACGGGATTCAGTTTTCAGAGGGGTATACGCGCACACCCAGCCAGTGTCGGGTCAACTAGCATGGTATATTTACATTAGTGCTACCAAGTTAGTCGCCGACCCTTGAAATGAGGTGCCGAGATGAACGACATTCTCGCAAGAAGAGCAAGACGAGCAACTGTGGGCATCGCCCTTTCCGCGGCACTTGTCGCGGGAATCGCCCCCGCAACGGCGATCGCGGCAGAAACCAGCGCCCCCACCGGTGCAGTTGCCTTGCAGACGGAAGACGCGGCCGCCGCAAAAGAAAAAGCGTATGCAGCCATGCAGGAAGCGCTCAAAACCCTCGAGGCCGCAAAAGACGCCGCAAGTCCCGAGAAAATTGCGGAAATCGATGATGACATTGCCGCATTTCAAGAACTCTACGACATGGTGGTGGCGGAAGCCGCCAAACGGAGGGAACCCCTTCCCGCCATGCAAGCGAACGTCGATGCAGCCCAAGCCAAATACGATGAGGCCCACAACCGGACAAGCGGCCTTCAGGCAGAATTAGATAAGGCACTTGAAGCACTCGGCGGCGAGGAGCCCAGCACAGCTATTAAGGAGCATATTAAGCAGTTGCGCATGGAGATCATGACGGCAGAAAGGCGAGAAGAATCTTGTGAAGATGATCTTCACCGCTACCAACGCCGGCTCGAAAGCCAGGAAAAACAGGTTCAGTATTTCGAAAGTGAGGCAAAGGAAGCTAAAGCCCACATCGACGAGGACATAGCCAAGCGAAATGCGCTCCTCGGCGATTTGGAAAAGGCGCAAGCGGCCTATGACGACGCCTGCAAGGCATACGAAGAGGCGAAAGCCGCGGCAGACAAGGCCGCCTCGCCCGAGATAACGAAACCGGCCGAGACGACGCCTCCCTCCAACTCGGCG
Source organism: uncultured Collinsella sp. (assembly GCA_902464565.1). Classification (GTDB taxonomy): domain Bacteria; phylum Actinomycetota; class Coriobacteriia; order Coriobacteriales; family Coriobacteriaceae; genus Collinsella. The sequence goes on along the minus strand of CABQJV010000051.1, from coordinate 492 downwards.
CAACCGGCCGAGGCAACACAGCCCGCCAGCTCGCCCGCGACCGGCAAAAATACCCCGCCAAGCTCCACCAAGCAGGCGAACTCGAGCAGCAGCAAGCAAGCAAATATGACCGCCGGCAAGCTCGCAAACACGGGCGACACAGCACCGAGCGCAATCGCACTCGCAGCAGTCGCCGCCGCAGGCCTCGGAATAACCGCCACAGCCACACGCCGCATCAGGAACTCAAAATAGCTGCCAGAGCATACCACCTTCGCCAATCCACAAACCCAGAGAGAAAAGAGGCCCGTTTTCCCAACCCAGGGAAACGGGCCTCTTTAACTGCAAAAATTCAAGCAACAGCACCGCCGCCTCTTGAACCACATAGCCATCAATGCCCAGACAACACCAGCAAGCCGCATTCCACAAGGGATAGATTTAAATTAGATAAACGCGCCTTTACGGATGATTTTTGGACGACGGGGCCCGGTCGGCGGCGAGGTGTTTGGTAGTCGA
>CABQJV010000050.1 GCA_902464565.1 uncultured Collinsella sp. | reverse complement strand
TCGCGAGTTCCGCACGCAAAGAAGGCCACTTAATGTGGCCTTCGTCTTGCGCAGGACTGTCCGAGCAGCAAACCAAAACCATCTCGCCAGCCCAGCGACCACCCCTCCCAAAGATTTTCAAAAAAGTTGTTGACGCGCGCGTAACGACTCGTCTAATATATCCCTTGCGCGATGGACCTGTAGCTCAGTTGGTTAGAGCGTCCGGCTGATAACCGGGAGGTCACAAGTTCGAATCTTGTCAGGTCCACCACTTTCTTTCGCAATAAACACCCCAGCGAGAGCCGAGTCGCCGCTGGGGTGTTTATTACTGTCTCCGTGGGGGTTTAGCTCAGCTGGGAGAGCGCGGGCTTTGCAAGCCTGAGGTCAGGGGTTCGATCCCCCTAACCTCCACCATGATGGACCTGTAGCTCAGTTGGTTAGAGCGTCCGGCTGATAACCGGGAGGTCACAAGTTCGAATCTTGTCAGGTCCACCATCAAAACTGTGAAGAGCCCTGGGGCATTGCCTCGGGGCTTTTTTCTTGTCTGCGATAAATCTCATTTTGGTTTTGTGTGCTGTGCGAAAGTTTGGGTAGTATAGCTATTCAATGCGGCGGACTGCCGCGTGTTAACCGCTACGTACCGGAGGTGTTCCATGGTTCGTGTCGACATAGAGACCATCGTCATGGCCGCCGGTCCCGTGCCATCGCTTATCGTGCTTCGCGAGCGCTGCAGCAAATCGGACTCGCCCGCGCCACTGCGTTCCCTTTCCATTCAGACTGGTTCGTTTGAAGCTGCTGCCATCAGCCGCGGCATCGATAGCGGTCGCGCCGAGCGCCCGATTACCCATGACCTGTTGCTCGATACTGTTGGCGCCCTGGGCGCCAAGCTCGAGCGCATCGAGATCGTTCGCGCCGAGCCGCCGGTGTTCTACGCGACGATTGTCGTACTGGCCGATGGTGGCGAGCGCAAGATCGACGCCCGCCCCAGTGATGCCATTGCCCTTGCCGTGCGCAGCAATGCCCCCATGTTTGTGGAGGACGACATCATGAATCGCCTGGGCACTGTTTCTACCCACGCCGAGGAAGTCGACGACGAGCAGGAGTTCGAGAAGTTCGACGAGTTCGTCCATACGCTCTCCCCCGATGACTTCTAAATGCGGAGCGGCCAGGCTGCGGAGCGTTCGCTGATGGCCGGCGGTATGTCGGCTGAGGCGGCGGCCATTGCGCGCGAGGCCCAGATGCGCTCGGAGGCTTCTGAGGCGGCTCGCATTGCCTATGTGACGCAGGCCCGCACGCTTCGCGAGCGCCGCGGCTCGTTTATCAAGATGGTTGTCGTCTCCGCCCTTGTCGCGGCAATCTGCTCGCGCCTTCGTGGTACAGTTGGTGCGCTTGGGTTTTCGATCTCTACGGGCCTCGTGATCTGGGGTGTGGTCGATGCGGTCATGCTGACCAGTCAGATCAAGGTGCTCGACAAGCGCGCGATGGATATGATGCGCACCCGCGACGCTGCCGCTAAGATCGCCGCCGAGGCACAAGAACTGTAATGACGCCAGACTCGATGGGAAGGTCTAAAGATGGCACAGGATATGCAGGACGCCGGTAACGTCTCCGCCGAGCTCGACGCCATGGTGTGCGATCTGATCGGCGCGTTCTTGGACGACCTTGCCGCCGGTGAAAACCCTGGCGTGGTAGTGGCAATTGAGGACGCCGCATCCAACCGTTATCTGGCGGCGCTCGACGAGGACGGCGAGGAGGCATGCCTGGAGGCTGCCACCAACTTTATCTCCGAGCACAAGATGGGCCTTAAGGACGAGGGTCTGGGCCGTATCGCCCGCTATGCCATCGGCTATACCGGCTGCGTCGAGATTGACGGCGGCTACCACGATGCCCTGCTCGTGAGCTTCTTTGAGACGACGCTCGAGAGCGGCTTTTCGGCATATGTGCTGTATGAGGGCATGGGCGCCGGCGATGGTTTTATGTGGAGCGACCCTGAACCTGCAGGTGAGGAAACCCCTCTCATCTAAAATCGCTAAAATAAACGAGTTTTCGGTAAAAGGCTCAATATTCCCGCTGAGCGTTGTATCGCTGGGCGGGCCGCATACGCGTGCCGGTTGTATATAGATAGAAGATAGGGGAACTACATGCGCGTAGACAATCTGAGGAACATCGCCATCATCGCTCACGTCGACCACGGCAAGACGACGATGGTCGACAAGCTCCTGCGTGCCACGGACGCCTTCCGTGCCAACCAGCAGGTCGAGGACCGCGTCCTGGATTCCAACGACCAGGAGCGCGAGCGCGGCATTACGATTCTTGCCAAGAACATCTCTATCGAGTACAAGGACGTCAAGATCAACGTCATCGACACCCCGGGCCACGCCGACTTTGGCGGCGAGGTCGAGCGCGTGCTGCGTATGGCCGACGGCGCCCTGCTGCTGGTCGACGCTTTTGAGGGCCCCATGCCCCAGACCCGCTTCGTGCTGCGTCACGCTATCGACACCGGCCTTAAGATCATGATCGTAATCAACAAGATCGACCGTCCGGGTGCCAACCCCGAGAAGGCCTACAACGACTGCCTCGACCTTATGGCCGACCTGGGCGCTACCGACGACCAGCTTGAGTTCGCCATGGAGCACGTGGTCTACGCCAGCGCCATGAATGGCTTTGCCCGCCTTGACCCCAACGACGGCAACATGGACATGTATCCGCTGCTCGATATGATCATCGACGACATGCCCGCGCCCGAGGTTGACGAGAATGCCCCGCTAGCCATGCAGTGCGTGACCATCGACCACTCCAACTTCGTCGGCCGCATCGGCATCGGTCGCGTGTACTCCGGCACCATCCACCAGGGCGATCAGATCCTGGTTGTGAAGAACGACGGTTCCAGCGCTACCGCTACCGTCAAGCAGCTCTTTACCTTTGACTACCTGGGCCGTACTGAGTGCCAGGAAGTCGGCGCCGGCGATATCGCCGCTGTCGTGGGTATCGACCGCACCGATATCGGTGATGTCTACACCGACCCCGAGAACCCCGTCGAGCTCGAGCCCATCGAGATCGACCCGCCGACCCTGTCCATCGTCTTTGAGGCTTCGACCTCCCCGCTCGTCGGCCGTGACGGCGACATCGTGGGCGCCCGTCAGCTCAAGGAGCGCCTGTTCAACGAGGCCGAGAACAACGTGACCATGAAGATCGAGGAGCTCGAGGACAAGAGCGGCGTCGAGGTCTCGGGCCGCGGCATTCTGCACCTGTCCGTCCTGATGGAGTCCATGCGCCGCGAGGGCTTCGAGTTCCAGGTCGGTCGTCCCCGCGTTCTGTTTAAGAAGGACGAGAACGGCAACAAGCTGGAGCCTGTCGAGCAAGCCGTCGTCGAGTGCCCGGACGAGTACTCGGGCAAGGTCGTTGAGGTCTTCGGCACCTCTGGCGGCATCATGACGAGCATGGACACCTCGGGCATCGTGACGCACCTTGAGTTTAAGATCCCGACCCGCGGCATCATGGGTCTTAAGAACCGCATCATGAACGTCACTCACGGCGAGGGCGTGTTCTACCACACCTTCCTGGAGTATGGTCCTTACGCCGGCGAGATCGGTAACCGCCAGAACGGCGCCATGATCTCCATGACCACCGAGAAGGCCGTTGCCTACGCTCTGGGTACGCTGCAGGAGCGCGGCCAGCTGTTCGTTGAGCCGGGCACCGAGTGCTACGAGGGCATGATCGTGGGCGAGCGCAGCAAGGCCGGCGACATGGTCGTCAACATCGCCCGTACCAAGAACCTGGGCAACCAGCGTTCCTCGACCTCCGATATCTCCGTCCAGCTGGTGCCGCCCCGCACCTTCTCGCTCGAGGAGGCGCTGGAGTACATCGCCGACGACGAGCTGGTCGAGATTACTCCCAAGAACATCCGCCTGCGCAAGCGTCTGCTCAACGCCACCGACCGCAAGAAGGCTGCCGTCCGCGCCGGCCAGGTCAACAAATAAGCGCTGGGGCTTATAACCGCCAATAAGAAAGGGCGTCGACCGCAACGGTCGGCGCCCTTTTTGGTGCACAGGGATTGAGTTGGTCTGCACCCCCCCCGCAAAGGTGCCTGTCCCCTTTGCGGGGTGGTCGACGGCTAGGCGGAAGGAAGGCCTGGGGTGTTGGCGGCCTGCTGCGGCTTGAGGTGGGCGTTGCGCCAGATGATTTGGATGATGTAGCCGAGTGTAAAGACGAAGGTCACGCCGCTGATGAAATCACCTACGAGGGGGATTGCCGTAAGCGCGCCCGCGGCGATGCCACCTACGCCCGCCATGGCGTAACGGTTCTGGCTGTGTCCGACCATGCGGGCGATCGCGCACCCCGCAAAGGCGCTCGACACCAGTGCGATGCCAATAACACCGCACAAGAGGGCTCCGGCAAGCGACAGACCGGCGATAGAGATAATCAGCAGTAGGACAGCGGGGACGATAGCAATCGTGCTCAGAAGACCGCTCACCCACAGGGGCATGGGGCGCTGGTGGAGCATGCCGGCGGCGCTGGCGGTCGCGCGCGGAAAGACGAGCTCGAGCAGCAGAGCGATAAAGCAGGTCGAGAGTGCCGCGGCCACGATGCCGCCGACGATATCGTTAAGGGTGGAAGTATCTTCGTTCTCGGTGCGGTCGATCTTGAGCGCGCCGACCTCGGCTCCTGCGGCGCGCTCGGGGTCCTCGGAAACATGCGCGTTCACGGTGCCGGTAATGCGGGCGTTCTTGCCCAGGATGAGCTTGTCGGCCCAAACCTCGACATCGCCCTCAACGGTGCCATCGATGGTCACCGTATCGCCCGCAAGCGCTGCCGACTTGGTGGAGCCGCGCAGGGCAACCGTCTCACCTATCGCGTAGAAACAGTTGGCGGTGCTGTCGGAATTGAGCACAACGTGCTGACCGACGACCGTGACGCTGCCATCAACCGTGGTCTTGGCGATATCGATAGTGCGTGCCGCCAAGCGGACGGCGCCGCCCACCGTGCAGTCGCGGATAGAGAGGGTATCGCCCGCGGCGATGATATCGCGGTCAATGGACGCATCGTCCAAGTTGAGGGCCTGGCCGGCCCAGTACAGGTCACCCTCGACGCCAGACGGATCGACGTCATTGTCGGTCGCAAGGACATTGCCTGCCGTGTCCGTGCCAGCAAATGACGCCGTGGGAAGAGCGGTGAGCGCGAGCGCGATGAGCGCGAATGCCATAAGCAGGCAGCGACGTATCTTGTGTGACGGCGCCGTCGCGGTTTGATTGAAAGCCATGGTTGATCCTTTTGTTAGGTGTTCGGCATATACCTAACAGGGTACCCAACGCGTGGGCGCTCTAAAAGAACCTCTCGGTTGCATTTCGAAGGGTCGTGCCGTGCTGTCTACTTTTTACGGTGCAAGAAGCGCGCGATATCTTCTTCGGTGGGGCTTTTGATGTCAAAGCGCAGCGAGAGCCAGCGCAGACCCATGGTCACGACAACGCATACGACCAGCGCGGCGACATTGCTCATGATGCCGCTCATAACGAGACACACGTAGCTTGTCGATCCGGCGATGGCGGCGATGGCATAAAAGTTAGTACGTTGGAAAATGCCCGGAACCACGCCCATAAAGCCGTCGCGCAACATGCCGCCGCCCACCGCGGTGAAAAAGCCCATCATGATGCACACCGCCGGCGCAAAGCCGTAGACCAGCGCCTTGTCTGCTCCAGTGGCGGCGTAGATGCCGACCGAGATGATATCGAGCAGGGGAATGAGTTTTTCGGGTTTGTCGACGATTGCCGGGAATATGTAGATGATGGCTGCCGTGGCAATGGAAAGCGGGAGCGCCATCGGCTGGTTGAGGATGTAGACGTTGCCGACCTGGAGTGTCATATCGCGCAAAAGACCGCCGCCCAGACCGCAAACCACGGCGAGCGCGACCGCGCCCACCAGGTCGAGCTTGTGTTCGCGCGCAACCAGCACACCCGAGATCGATGCAGCGACAACGGCGAACATCTCGAGCCAAAAGGGGATGGCGACCATGGCATCCGAGGCGTGTGTGGTAACGGTCATAGCGGCGACGACGGGCAAGATGGGGTCCTTTGGATTGTGGGTTTAGACAATGCCCGTACATAGTACATGGTTGGCGGGCGTGGCGACCCTATTGCTCGGTAAACGGTTGGGACTGGGTGGGGGCGTAGGCACCAAACGTGTACATCAACCTCAAAAGATGTCAAAAAATGTCGGTTTTGGAGGGTGATGTACACGTTTGGGGATCTTGGTTGATGCTGAACGCGATGGGGGCGTGGCTGAATAGGAGGGATGTCTAAATTTTGAGCAGCGCTCAAAATTTATCCGGTCGGCTTACGCCGACCGCGCTGCGCTAAAAACGCGCCACTGGCGCGTTTTCTTTACGCTTCGCGCCCTGGCGGGTTCGAATCCCTCCTCCTCCGCCGTATTTGCTTGTAAGGGACTCAAAAGAAAAAAGCTCCCATTCTCGGGAGCTTTCTCAATCTAAATGGCGGAGGAGGAGGGATTCGAACCCTCGTGACCTTATACAGGCCAAACGGTTTTCGAGACCGCCGCATTCAACCACTCTGCCACCCCTCCGCGTGGGGTAAAAACAAAGCAGGCTCGAAGGCCTGCTTTGGAATTAACTGGCGGAGAGTCAGGGATTTGAACCCTGGAGACGCTTTTGACGCCTACACGATTTCCAATCGTGCTCCTTCGGCCACTCGGACAACTCTCCGTTAAATGCGAAAGTCAGTATACACGAGGAATCGCAAAGTGCAAACAGAAAAGTTGGCATTTTTTAAAACGCTCGGCCGCCTTGATTATCGACTTTATCCGAACACCTCCCACATTCATCCGCACATGTGCGGATGAATGTGGGAACCCGATACCCTGAGGGCCGGATCCGCGTTCCTCGCCCTCGGGGAGGACGCGTGCGCCGCGGCCTGGGAGATGGACAC
>CABQJV010000049.1 GCA_902464565.1 uncultured Collinsella sp. | reverse complement strand
ACGCAAAGAAGGCCACTTAATGTGGCCTTCGTCTTGCGCAGGACTGTAGAGCAGGAAACCTTATATCCGGCCCCTCCGGTCGGGGACCGTACCCGTACGACTACAGCGTCATGTTTGGATCGGCGTCGACGTCGAACGGCGAGATTTCACCTCGGTCGAATTTACGGCGAGCGACCTCCGCGATCATGGCGGCGTTATCGGTGCAGGCAGACAAGGGCGGCACCGTCACGCGGATCCCCTGACGACCGAGCTTCTTGATCATCATCTCGCGCAGATGCGGGTTAGCCGAGACGCCGCCGCCGATGCAATACTCCTTGCACCCGGTAGCGTGCAGGGCGTTTTTGGCCTTCTTGTACTGCACGTCAAAGACCGCCGCCTCAAACGAGGCCGCTAGGTCGGGAAGGTGAATCGTGCGCCCGGCCTTGGTCTCCTGCTCGATGTAGAGCGTCACGGCCGTTTTAAGACCCGAAAGCGAGAAACGATAGTCTCCCCTGCTGTTAAGCGCACGGGGGAAATCGATCGCGCGGGGATTGCCCGTCTCGGCCAGCTTGGAAATGATGGGGCCACCGGGATAGCCCAGGCCCAACGCCTTGGCCACCTTGTCGAAGGCCTCGCCCACGGCGTCGTCGAGCGTCTCACCGAGCACCTCGTAGTCGCCCCATGCCTTTACGTGCACGAGCATGGTGTGCCCGCCCGAGACAAGCGTAAAGATAAACGGAGGCTTGAGGTCGGGCTGCGCCAGCAAGTTGGCAAACAGGTGCCCCTCCAGATGGTTGACGCATACGAGCGGCTTACCGGCAGCGTAGGCAAAGCCTTTGGCAAAGGCAACGCCCACCACGAGGGCGCCCACCAGGCCCGGACCCTGTGTCACGCCCACGGCGGCAAGCTCGCTGGGGGCAATGGCTCCACCCTCAAGACCAAGCGATGCTGCGGCATCCTCGAGCGCCGCATCCACGACACTCACAATCACCTCAACGTGTTTGCGCGAGGCGATCTCGGGCACCACGCCGCCAAAGCGGGCATGAAAATCAATCTGTGTCGACACCTGGTTGGCCAGCATATTGCCATCCGCATCGATAATCGCCACGGCCGTCTCGTCGCAGGAACTCTCGATAGCGAGCACTAGGCGGCGGCGCTCAATTTCGGCACACTCCCCCTCGGAGCGCCCAGGCGCAGGCAGCGGCCATACACGCTGCTCAGCCGCCGTCGGCTCGGGCGAAGCATTGTCGACCGGAAGCACCAGGGGCAGCGGAGCCGTCATGACGATGGCATCCTTGCCGGCACCATAGTAGCCGCGGCGCCGTCCTGCCTCGGTAAAGCCCAGAGCGTTATAAAGCGCGATCGCTCCCTCGTTGCCGTCCTCGACCTCGAGCGAAGCCGTGGTGCAGCCGAGCATCTGGGCATCATAGCTCACGTGCGACAGCAGCTTGCGGGCAATACCCTCACGGCGATGTGCCGGGTCGACGGCGACATCCAGAATCTGCACATCACCGTCCACGACCATACCGCCGGCAATGCCCAGCAGCTTGCCGTCGTCGTGTGCCACCCACCAACTACGCGGCACAGCGACGTCCTCGCCCAGTTCGGACAGGAACATGCCCGACGTCCACGCCTCGTGTCCGGCACCTTCAAAGCAGGCAGCCTCCAGCGTGCTCGCGCCCTCGGCATCCGCCGCGCCCATGGGACGGAACTGCAGATGACGACCGGCGAGCTCATCGGCAACGCCCGTAATTTCGCTCTGCGCACTCTCGGCAAGACCAAGACGCTTGCGCTCGTTTTCCTCGGCATCAGAAAGGCGCGTGTAAATCGGCAGGACGCGAGCCGGATCGCCGTCACCCGCAGCGTGCGCGAGCAGCAAGCCCTCGCCCGAAGGCCACCACAGGTCGCGCTCCACGCAGCGGGCGGTCTCGTCCTCACCCAACAGCTTGCCATAGCGCACGAGACCGTCACCAGTCAGCTGAACCTGGTCCCAGTCCGCTGCTTGGCGCCACTCATCGAGCGCCACGGCGACCTTGACCACGTGCTCGCGCTCAAATTGACGCTCGGGACCCTCATCGACCAGCATATACAGCGCCGGATATACCTCACCGCGCATAGCATCGGCCAAGATACCAAGCTTGCCGCGCACGCCAGCCTTCCACGCCGTCCAAGCGCAAGCGTCAAGCGTCGACACGCCCAGCAGCGGAACATTGGCACCGCGCGCGAGGCCCTTGGCAGTGGAGATGCCGATGCGCACACCCGTAAAGGACCCCGGGCCGCGACCGACCACGTAGCAACCAACATCGCTGCGATCCAGACCGGCTTGAGCCAGCACGCCATCAACGGTATTCACGAGCTCAACGTTGGCGTGACGGCGACACATGTGGTCGCCACTCGCGAGCTTCGTCTCGCCCGTCTGCCCATCAATCCAACTTGCCGCGCAGGCAAGCATGTCGGTCGAGGTATCGAGCGCCACCACCAGCGCGTTGTCGTTATGCAAGCTCATCTTGTACAGCCTTATCAATCAAATGGGAAAGCTCCATTGCACGGTCACCGTGCGCCTCAAGCGTTATCGTTCGCACATCGCTGTCGCCCTCATCACGCTTGAGCGTCACCGAAAGATACTCATCCGTCAGCTCGTCCTGGAATTGTTCGCCCCATTCCAGCAGGCAAGCACCCTCGTAGCCCAGCACATCGAAAATGCCCGTATCCTCGAGCTCGTAGGCATGCTCCAGGCGGTATAGATCAAAGTGAAACAGCGGAATACGACCTTGATCGTGAACGGCCATGAGCGCAAACGTAGGACTCGTAACCATATGCCCATCGCCCAGCCCGCGCGAGACGCCCTTGGTAAAGTGAGTTTTGCCCACTCCCAGGCCACCGGTCAGGATGAGCACATCGCCGTCCTCAAGGCACGGTGCAATTAGCTCGCCAAAGTACTCCGTATCGGCAGCGCAAGTCGTTTTGTAAGTACCTACCCCCAGGCGCTCCAGGGACATATATGCTCCTTATTATTCCGAGGCGTCCTCTGGTGCGGGATGTCGCCCCAGATAATCGCCCAGCATCTTAAAGTCTTCCTCCAGCAGCTCCTGCCACGCCGGATTGCGCAGCGCTGCTGCCGGATGAAAAGTAGGCATTACTACAAAATGCCCCATCTGGTGGAACCTACCGCGCAGCTTAGTAATGCCAATCTCGGTCTTAAGCACAAAGTGCGTCGCGGGGTTGCCGAGCGTCACGATAATATCGGGCCAGATGCTTCGAATCTGCTCACGCAAAAACGGCGAGCAAGCCAGCACTTCCTCGGGACGCGGATTGCGGTTTCCCGGCGGGCGGCACTTAAGCACGTTGGCAATGTAGACGTCTTCGCGTTTGAGCCCCGCCAGCGACAAAATGCCGTTGAGGTCTTCTCCCGCCGCCCCCACAAACGGTTCGCCCTGCAAATCCTCGTTGCGACCCGGCGCCTCACCGATAAACATGACGCGGGCGCGGGGGTTTCCCACGCCAAACACGATATTGTGACGCGACTGGTAGAGCTGGCAGAGGTGACAATCGCCCAGAACGGCCTCGATCTCCTCGAGTGCGACCTCACGTGGTGCCTGATGGGTATGGCCGGGGATGTGCATGACGCCCATGGCGACTCCTACACGTAGACCTTGTCGAGGCGCATGCCAAAGCCGCAGGCGACCTCGTAGTTAATCGTTCCGCGCAGTCGGGCCATCTCGTCCATAGTGATCTCGGCATCGCCATCGCGGCCGACAATAATCATCTCGTCACCATACTCGGCCTCGGGAATCTCGTGTGCCGGGTTGGACTGAATGGCGACCATAAACTGGTCCATGCAGATATTGCCAACCTGATGCACGCGCTCGCCGCGATACAGCACATCCATACGATTGGAAAGCGTACGCGATAGGCCGTCGGCATAACCGATCGGCAGCGTGCAGATCTGAACGCGCGTACGCGGTACGCGGTAGGTAAAACCGTAGCCCACGCCCTCACCCATCGCAGGGTGTGCCACGCGCGTCACACGCGCATGGACGCTCATAACGGGATCAAGCTGCATCACGCGGCCACTCAGCTCGCACGGCTGCATGCCATACAAGCCAACGCCGGCGCGGATCATATCAAAATGCATCGAGGGGTCGAGCATCGAGGACGGCGTGTTGGCGCAGTGCACGATACCGCACTCAAAACCCGCATCCTTAATGGCCTGAACGGCCTCGGTAAAGCGCTGACACTGCAGCTTGTAGTCCCAGCCCGAAGGTTCATCGGCCGTGGCGAAGTGCGTAAATACGCCGTCGCACTGAATACCGCGATGGAAATTAATACCGCGGACAAAGTCGAGCACCTGCGTGTAATGTACACCAATGCGGTTCATGCCCGTCTCGATGGCGAGATGATACTTGCCCACCTTGCCCGCCGCGACGGCACATTCGCCATACGCAAGAGCAAAGTCAGACGTATAGACCGAAGGCATGATATCAAACTCGAGCAACGTCGGAATGGCCTCGATAGGCGGCTCGCTTAGGATGAGGATGGGCTTCGTAATCCCGCCCTGTCGGAGCTCAACGCCCTCGTTAACCGTCGCCACGGCAAACATGTCGGCACCGGCCGAATACATGATCTTGGCGCACTCAACAGCTCCATGACCATAAGCATCGGCCTTGACCACGCAGCACAGGCGCTGACGTGGATTCAGCAAGTTCTTATAGGCCCTCGTGTTGCGACGGAGCGCCCCACGGTCGATCTCGACCCAGGACCAGCGCGTCAAATCGGCTTTATTCATGATTAGTCATCCGACCCTTCGTCCATGATTCCCAGATCTTCGAGCGCATCCTTTGCCGCCAGGTCCATGGCAGGACCGATCAAGTCGATAAGATCGGTCGCGATGACGCTCTTCTCACCATACTCCGTCGCCGCGGCAAAACCGGCGTAGCTGTGAAGTGCGACGGCGTACGAATACAGCAACTCCCAACGATCCATCTCGTCGCGCATGGTGGCCAGTGTGCCGGCCAGAATACCCGCGAGAACATCACCCGAACCGGCAGTTGCCAGAGAAGCCGGACCCGAGAGCGGCAGCAGCACACGCTCAACGCCACAGATAGCCGTCGTCGGCCCCTTGGCAATGACCACCAGATTGTCGGAGCCTGCAGCCCAGACAACCTTCTGCGCGGCCGCAATCGCGGTACCAAGGTCGTTCACCTCGTCACCGGCAACCAGACGCGAAAGCTCACGATAGTGCGGCGTCATAACCAACGGCTGTTCGCGACGATACATCTCGGGATTACTATCAATACCGTCAATGGCAATCTTAGCAAGGCAGTTGAGTGCATCGGCGTCCAAGATAAGCGGCACATCAAGCTCGAGCAAGCCCGAAACCACCTGCATAGCGCCGGCAGACGTCGTCATACCGGGACCGCACAGTACACAGCTGTACTTCTTTGCAATCTCGCACACAGTCATGCGCGCAGCGGCGCCAAAGGAGCCGCGGGAATCAGACGGAATAGCAAAGACGGGAATCGAAGGAAGTGCCATGCGAATAAGATTGGCGCAGGCGTCAGGAGCCGCGACTGCCACGTAACCAGCACCCGCGCGAGCTGCAGACTTGGCCGCCATAATGGCAGCACCAGGATATTGCGCAGATCCGGCGACAATAAGCACAGAGCCACGGGAATACTTATCGATATTCGTAGGTAGTGGGGCAAAGTAATCAACTAAGTCACCGGGCTCGACAATCTCGGCGGCGTGGTCGACATCATCGATGACCTCGTCAAGACGGTCGTAAAGATTGCCGCAGATCAAATCGCCAGCATACTCAGGACCATCAGCGCTATACAGACCAATCTTGGGCGCAATCATCGTCACCGTATGCTCGGCACGAATGCAGTCGTCATCAACAACGCCCGTCTCGGCATTCAGGCCCGAGGGAACATCAATGGATACGACACAATCGGCGCATTCATTGACCGTAGGAATCCAGATGGAGAACGGCGCACGCAGATTTCCGTGGAAACCGGTACCAAAAATGGCATCGACAACAACATCGGCCTTATCGATCAAAACCTCGAGTTCGTCACGCGAGGGGCCGACGCAAACGTGCACATCGCGGCCGGCAGTACGACGAGCAACATGACGTGCCAGAGCAGCAGGAATCTCATCCGGCTCAACCGGAGAAACGATATCCACGTCCACACCCTTATGGCTCAGGATATCGGCGGCAACCCAACCGTCGCCGCCATTATTACCAAAACCGACCAGAACGAGAACCCGATCGGGATTGAGCTTCAAGACCTCGTTGGCGGCAAACTCACCCGCTAGCTCCATAAGCTCGGCCTTCGAAGTCCCTTCGCGTTCGATGATATCCTCGAGACGAACGACTTCTTCGGTACTCAAAACCGGTTTCATCTATGCTCCTAGCGTATCTTGCGAAGCATCACCCAGGTGCTCCGTCAATGCTGAATTCTGCAGCTGCTCAAGCTCATCTAAAACAGAGCGAGCCTCTTTAAATGTCTGCGCTACGCGTTTCTTGGTGCTCACCTTTTCCTCTTTTGACTTAGGCCGAGCATCTTCGGTAATCGCGATGGCATTCGCAACGGTCAAGTCTCCTGTAAGCGTAATGGAAAGAGCGACCTCAACAACACCCAGTTCTTGAGCGATCGCGAGAGCACGGCCAGAAAGCAGCGCCTTCGGTTTGCCGAGTTTATCACGCGTAACCGAAACATCCTTGCGACCCACGCCTTGACTAAAACCCGTGCCGAGAGCTTTAAGTACCGCCTCGCGCGAAGCAAAGCGGCTCGCATAGTGAGCAGCGGGACGCGATGATGCATCGCAATACGCACGCTCTTCTTCGGTAAACACACGCCGAGCAAACGACGGCGTCTTTTCAAGAATTGATTTCATGCGGGAAATCTCGACGATATCAACGCCGATACCAGCTTCAGCCATGTTCACCTCCATATCGCACAGACTAAGTTATTGTAGCCCGTTCGCAGAAGATGCGACAAACGAGGGTTATAAAACACAGCTACTATGTGAGACAAAAGCCCGCAAACGCAAAAAGGGGGAGGCCGCGAGGCCTCCCCCTTCTCAGTTCAAGCG
>CABQJV010000048.1 GCA_902464565.1 uncultured Collinsella sp. | reverse complement strand
GAAATGATCCGTTTTCCTCCGTCCCCAAGGGATCATTACAGTGAGTCGATAAAGCGCTGCTGGGCGGTGCGTCCTGCTTCGTCCCACTTAAAGACGCCGGCGTTGTCGAGCACGTGGCCAAACACCACGCCGACCTCTTCGTGCAGGATATCGATGGCGTTGTCGGCCGTAAGCTCATCGGCGCGGCGGGCATAGACATCCTCGGCCCACGCGGCATGGCTGCGGCAAAGATCATTGCCTTCGAGCGCACCGGCAAGGTCGTAGCTGGCATCGGCCTTGGCTGCCAGCAAGTGCTCGCGGACAGCGCCGAGCTCGGGAACCAAGCGTGGCGGCAAAATGGCCAGGCCCATGACCTCGATCAGGCCGATGTTCTCCTTTTTAATATGGTGATACTCGGCATGCGGGTGGAATACGCCCAGCGGATGCTCATCGGTCGTGATGTTGCAGCGAAGCGCAAGATAGGCCTCGTAGACTTCGCCGCCGGCATTGCCGCGCGAGTCGACGCGGCGGATGACGGGCGTCACGGTGTTGTGCGCTACGCCGTCGGCTGTGTGCGCGATGACGCCCACCGACTCATCGGTCCACTCGCGCCAGGCGAGGATAATCTTCTCGGTGGCGTCGAGCAGCTGGGCGCGGTCGTGCGAGCGCAGTCGCAGCACCGAAAGCGGCCACTGCAACACGGTGCCGCTGACCTGGTCAAAGCCGGGCACGATAAACTGCGAGACCTCAGCGGCATGCATCATGGGGAACTCGTGCGCGCCGCCCTGGAAGTGGTCGTGCGACAGAATCGAGCCGCCCACGATGGGCAGGTCGGCGTTGGAGCCAATAAAGTAGTGCGGGAACAGGTCGACAAAGTCGAGCAGGCAGGTCAGCCCCTTGCGGTCGACGTGCATCGGACGATGCTCGGAGCTCATGGCAATGCAGTGCTCGTTAAAGTATGCGTACGGGCTGTACTGGAAGCCCCAGCGCTCGCCGTCGAGCTCAATGGGGATAACGCGCAGATTCTGGCGGGCGGGATGGGCGCCGCCGTCGGCTGCAGCGGAGCGTCCGGGATAGCCCTCGTTTTCGATGCAGAGCTGGCAGGCGGGATACTTCTCGCCCGTGTTTTTGGCGGCGCCGGCCGCGGCAATATCGCGCGGGTCCTTTTCGGGCTTTGACAGGTTGATAGTGATCTCCAGGTCACCCCAGTTGGTGGGGGTGCTCCATTTGATATTGCGCGCGATGGCGGCGCGGCGCACGTAGCCGGCGTCGCAGCACAGACCGTAGAACCAGTCGGTCGCGGTGCGGGGCTCGTTGACGCCCATGCGGCCGTTAAACTCCTCGTTTACAACCGAAGGTCTCGGCATGAGCGCGCCCATGATGCGCATGGCGATGCGGTCGCGGCCCGACGCCGTGTCCTCGGCAGCACCATTGGCAACGGCGGCCTCGGAAAGCGCGGCAAGCGTGCCTTCAAGATCAAAGTCGGGCAGGGTATCGGGGTGCAAGAGCGAGAGCTTCTCGTTTTGCAGCGCCCAGGCCATGTCGAGCGCCGGGCCCGTAGCACCGATGCACTCGAGAATGGTGTTATACGCCCAGATGCGATCGTCCTGGCCGATCATCGATCGGTGGATAGCGTACTCGATCAGGTTCTGCGCGGCCTCGCGCACGTCAGTCATTACAGCCATGCCGCGTAAGCCCCCTTGTCAGAAATTGCGTAGTGGCGGGCAGAGCCCTCGCCCAGCCAGTCGTTCATCTTGGTAATAAAGGTGTCGACTAGGTCGAGCGGCACGAAGGTCTGGATGGTGCCACCAAAGCCGCCGCCGTGGATGCGGACGGCGCCGCGGCCGTCAAGCACATGCTCGGCCAGTGCTAGGGCATACATCGAGGGCTGCTCGGAGCCCAGCTTGGCAACGACATTCTGCAGGTACATGGCAGAGCTGGCGCCGGACTTGCGCGTCAGGACCAGGAACTGGTCGATGTCGCCGGCGTTCAGGGCAGCCCAGCGCTTATCGACCAGGCCGTTCTCGTACCAGTAGTGAACGGCGCGCAGGCAGGCGCGGTCGCCCAGCTTGGCGCGCAGCTCGGGGAGCTTGGCGTCAAAGTCGGCAACGTTGACCTCGCATAGACGTGCCTTGCCAAACTCGGCGGCGACGTCCTGCATCTCGCGCGGAACGGCGGCGTAGTCGTCGGTGGCGGCCACGTGATCGGCGCCGACCTTGACGAGCACGAGCGCGTAGCCGTGATCCTCAAAGTTGAGCTCGAGCTTCTGAGTTTTAGGCTGAGCCTGGTCCTCAAAGTCCATGTAGGCAAGGCCGCCCAGACATACGGCGGCCTGGTCCATCAGGCCGCAGGGCTTGCCGTAGTAGTTGTTCTCGGTGCGCTGGCTCATCTGAGCGAGTGCGACGGGTTCAATTGCGGGCGCGCCCCAGAGCGTCTCCATGGCGCGGCCGTATGCGGCTTCGACGGCAGCGGAGCTCGAAAGACCGCCGCCCGAGGGGACGGAGCAGGTGAAGGCGAAGTCGAAGCCGTGGGGCTCAACGCCAAGGGCTGCAATCTCGTGGGCCATACCGCGCACGAGGCTTGCGGACGTGCCCTTCTCGGACTCCTGAACGTCTAGCGTGTCGAGCGCGATCTCAAACGTGGGATAGCCCTCGTCGGCAACGCGAACCTTGTTGGAATCGGTTGCCACGGCGATGCCGTCGACAGCGACATCGAGCGAGCCGGCGATGACGTGGCCACCCTCGTGGTCGGTGTGGTTGCCGCTGATCTCGGAACGGCCGGGCGCGTGTATGTAGAGCACCTGGCGGTCGCCGATGGGGCCAAACTCCTCCTCAAATAGCTTGGTGAGCGTGGCGAATGTCTTTTCGTCGGGGGTGGTCATGGGAGTCCTTTCCTTGGCGCGCACGGATGAGTTTTGCGTCGTTATGAGTACGTTAACAACTTGAAGCGGCATGAACCAAGCGTTCACGATACCGCACGTTACGGGCTATGTTAACGTACTCATAACACAACGCTTGTCACTTTTTGAGAATCTGGTAATCGGTAGAAATACGGCCGTGAACGGTACTGCCGTATGGACTTATAAAGCAGAAGAGATGCAGATAGAAAAAGTAGAGTACGTTAACATGCGTCCGACGATAGCGGGCCTCGGCGCGGGGTGTATTTCTGTCCGGGCCGGCATGCACGCTATTCAGATCTCGCAAGGGTGAAGGTGATCCTGTGGCAAGGCGTCCGTCCAACGATACCAGTTCGCGTCCGGTCTCCATGGCCGACGTCGCCCGCGCTGCTGGCGTTTCGCAGCAGACGGTTTCGCGCGTCGCCAACGGCTTGCCCAACGTTAACGAGCAGACGCGCCAGCGCGTGCAGGCCGCTATGCAAGAGCTCGGCTTTCGTCCGAGTTATGCCGGTCGCTCGCTGCGCGACGGCCGTTACCATTCGGTCGGCCTGTGCATCAACGATGTCACCAAGTTTGGCAACCTTTCAATGATCGACGGCATCGCCAGCGCTGCTCGCGAGCATAATTGCGCCATCACGCTGGTCGAGATGTCCAAGACCGAGGAGTTTTCGCTTGCCGAGGCCACGCGTCGTATGGCCGCGCTGCCCGTGGACGGCATCATCATCGGCATGAGTCGCATGGCGCCCGATTTTGAGACATTTGATCCACTGCCGGGCATTGGCACGGTCATCGTTACCATGTATGCGCACCCGCGGGTGACCACGGTCGATTCCGACCATTACGGCTGCTCGCTGTTGCTTATGGATCACCTGTTTGAGCTGGGGCACGAGCAGATTCGCTATATTGGCGGCCCGTCGTTCTCGGTCGACGAACAATTTCGCCGCGCCGGTTGGCAGGATGCGCTCGAGCGTAAACACATCGAGCCGGCAGAGTCGCTCGAGGGCGACTGGTCTGCCAACAGCGGCTACGAGGCCGGCAGGTACCTGGCCGAGCGCGATCGCACCATGACGGCGATTTACGCGGCAAACGACCAGATGGCAAATGGCGCGATTGCAGCGCTGCGCGATAGCGGTCTGCGCGTGCCCGAGGACGTAAGCGTGGTGGGCGTCGATGACTCGCTCGACGACTTTGTCGCGCATAACGAGCTCACGACCGTGCGATTCGATCTACATCAGCGCGGACGCGAGGTATTCGAGCATGCGGTTCCCGAGGCGGGGGCAACGGACAAAACCGTCGCCATTCGCATTCCTGGTCAGCTCATCGTTCGACATTCCACAGCAGAGCCGCACGCATAGTTTGTGCAGGTAAACGGCGGTATATTCCGCCTCAAAAACAATCGGTAGGGATGCTAGCAGATAGCCGTGGCTCTAAAGGCGAGTGCTATGATAGACGGGCTCTTTTGTCTATCTAGGAGGCTTTGCCTGATGGAGATCACCAAGGATATCCGCTACATTGGCGTCAACGATCACGACATTGACCTGTTCGAGGGCCAGTACGACGTGTCCGAGAACGGTATGGCATATAACAGCTACGTTATCTTGGGCGATAAAATCGCTGTCGCCGATTCGGTCGACGCTGGCTTTGTCGACGAGTGGCTCGGCAACCTCGAGGCCGTGCTCGATGGCCGTACACCTGACTACCTGGTTGTCCATCACATGGAGCCCGATCACTCCGCCG
This sequence comes from uncultured Collinsella sp., assembly GCA_902464565.1. Lineage (GTDB taxonomy): Bacteria > Actinomycetota > Coriobacteriia > Coriobacteriales > Coriobacteriaceae > Collinsella. Next base: position 3,132 of record CABQJV010000048.1, on the reverse strand, counting down.
GTATCGCCGCCTTTATGGAGCGCTATCCCCAGACGCAGATTGTGGCAAGCATGGGCGCTTTCCGCATGATGGTCAACTACTTTGGCACCGACTTCCCCGAGCGCAAGATGGTCGTCAAAGATGGCGACGTGCTCGACCTGGGCGGCCACAGCCTGACGTTTGTCGGTGCTCCCAACGTGCACTGGCCCGAGGTGCTCTTCTCCTACGAGTCCACCGACAAGGTGCTCTTTAGCGCCGACGGCTTTGGCAAGTTTGGCGCCAACGACATCGAGGATCCCGAGGGCTGGGCCTGCGAGGCACGCCGTTACTACTTTGGCATCGTGGGAAAGTTCGGCAAGTTTGTGCAGGCCGTGCTCAAGAAGGCCGCTGATCTGGACATCCAGATCATCTGCCCGCTTCACGGTCCTGTTCTTAGCGAGAACCTGGGCTATTACCTCGACACCTACAACACCTGGTCGAGCTATCAGCCCGAGGACGAGGGCATCACGATTGCCTATGCGAGTGTGTATGGTCATCTGAAGGCTGCCGTTGAGGAGCTCGCTTCTGCGCTCGAGGCCCGTGGCCAGAAGGTCTCCGTCTTTGACCTAGCTCGCGACGATATGGCCGAGGCCGTTGAGGACGCGTTCCGCTATGACCGTCTGGTGCTCGCCTCCATTACCTATCAGGGCGAGATCTTCCCGTTCGTGAGCACCTTTATCCATACGCTTGCCGAGCACGCCTATCAGAACCGTACGGTGGCACTCGTTGAGGCTGGCTCCTGGGCGCCCACCGCTGCCAAGGTTATGACCAAGGAGCTCGAGGGCATGAAGGACATCACTCTGGCGCAGAACAAGGTGACCGTGCTGGGCTCGCTCAATGACGCCTCGCGCGCTCAGATCGAGGTTCTCGCCGACGAGCTTTCCAAGTAGCGATATATCGCTTTTAACGCTCAAACCACCACAAAGGGGACAGACACCTTTGTGGTGGTTTTTGTTTAAGCGCCGGCGATGACGAGATTTGGGCGGGCGTCGTCGGCGATCTCGGCGATTGAGTTGGCGACGGCATGATCGGGGTCACGGTCCATCACGATGACGTCGACGTCGGCAAGCTCGGCAAAGCGGTACATGCCGCGTCCGTTGACCTTACTGGCGTCCATGAGGGCGACGCTTTGATGGGCTCCGGCGATCATAGCCGTTTTGGTCTCAGCCATCTGGGGAAAGTCGGTCGTAAAGCCGCAGCCGGGAACAAAAGCGCCAGGGCACATGACGGCAAGATCGGCGTGGACCATTTGGAGCGCCTGCATGGTAAGTGGACCGTACAGATAGCGATGACCTTTGCGCAGCGCCCCACCCAGCATGACGACATCGACCGAGGGCATGCTCTCGTCGATGTAATCGGCAATGGTAATGTCGGCCGTGATGACGGTGATGCCGTCGCGCTGATCGAGGAGCCGGACGAACTCGAGCGCCGTGGTGCCCGAGTCGACGAGCAGCGTGTCGCCGTCATTGACGAGCTCGATGGCGCTTTGTGCGATGGCCTGCTTGGCGGCGACGTTGACGTTGATGCGGCGATCCTGCGTGGAGACGGTTAGGCGCTTGTGAAGCGATACGGCGCCGCCATGCGTGCGGCGCAGCTTACCAGACTCGGCGAGTGAGTCCAGGTCAGCGCGAGCGGTGACAGAGGATACGCCAAAGGTCTGGGCGATTTCTGCCACCTGCACCGAGGCGTTATGCTCGAGCATCTCCATGATGGCGGCACGACGCTCATCGGCGAAGGCTCGGGTTGTCGCATGGGCCATAGCTGCTCCATTCTCACATTAATTTGCAGGAATTGTGTTGAATCTATTTTCGTTCATTTTCTTTTTAAGTAAGAAAACGCCTTTCGATTACTTATCTTTTCTATAAAAGAAAGACGCTTAACGCCCAAAATTCAATATCGAACACGTCCGCTCGGATTCAATTCCTTCCTTTTACTTTTCAAAAACGACGGTATTGACCTGCATGGGCTCAATATCTCGCACGTGCAAAGCCGCTGAATTTCATACAATGAGCGCAGAAAAACGCAAGGTAAAACGCCTTGTGAACGACTACGCCCGATGTCCAGATGCGGGCGAGGGAGAGGAGCAAACGCTCATGGCACTTGTTACCACCGAAAAGATGCTCAAGGACGCTCAGGCTGGCCACTACGCCGTCGGCGCGTTCAACGTCGAGAACCTCGAGTTTGTTATGGCCGTTCTGGCCGCTGCCGAGGAGACCAAGTCCCCCGTCATCATGCAGACCACCCCGGGCACCATCAAGACCGCTGGCCTGGATTACTTCTACGGCATGGTCAAGGCTGCCGCCGAGCGCGCTTCCGTGCCCGTCGCCCTGCACCTCGATCACGGCGATGGCTATGACCGCTGCATGCAGGCTTTCCGCACGGGCTACACCTCCGTTATGATCGACGGCTCGCACGAGTCCTTCGAGGACAACATCGCCCTGACCAAGTCCGTCGCCGACGCTGGCCGCGCCATGGGCGTGCCCGTCGAGGCTGAGCTCGGCAAGGTTGGCGGCAAGGAGGACGACGGTCCTGCGGTTGAGGGCGAGAGCCCCTACACCGATCCTGCTGAGGCCAAGGAGTTCGTCGAGCGCACTGGCTGCACCTCGCTGGCCATTGGCGTTGGCACCAGCCACGGTGTGTACACGAGCGATCCGCACATCGAGCAGTCCGTGGTCAAGGCCATCCGCGACGCCGTCGACGTGCCGCTGGTTCTGCACGGCACCTCCGGTGTGCCCGATGAGCAGGTCGCCGAGGCTGTGAAGAACGGCATCTGCAAGGTTAACTACGCCACCGAGCTGCGTCAGGCCTACACCAAGGGCTTCATGGCCTACATGGCCGAGAACCCTGCCTGCTTCGATCCCAAGAAGCCGGCCAAGGAGGGCATGCGTGAGATCACCGAGCTGGTTAAGATTCGCATGACCAACCTCAACTCTGTGGGCAAAGTAGAGTAACAGCAAGGGTACTCTGATCCCACCGGGCCGTCCGGAAACGGAAAAGGGCCTATCTCTCAGAACGTCCTCGGACATGTCGGAAGCCCCGCTGCGCGCTACGCGCTGCGGGGCTTCCTCCGTCCTGCGGAATGTTCTGAGAGATAGGCCCTTTTCCGTTTCCGGA
>CABQJV010000047.1 GCA_902464565.1 uncultured Collinsella sp. | reverse complement strand
TTAGTAGTCGAACTGGTGGTAGTAGCGGCGGTACTTGAGGTTGTGCTTGGTGACCAGCTCGTAGTTGCGCGCGAGGCGGTCGGTGGTCAGCACGGACAGGATCCAGGGGGACACGATGACGCGGAAGTCGTCGTCCAGGCCCGGAATCGCGTACTCGGCGGTGTCGATGATGACGTAGTCCTCGTCGCCGGTCACGCCGCTGGTGAGGAAGGCGCGGACGCGCTCGTCGAGGGCGCGGCACTCGTCCTCTCCCATGAACAGGAACACCGGGACGCCGGGCTCGAGCAGCTCGAGCGTGCCGTGGAAGAAGTCGTGCGAGGTGATGTGGCGGATGCGCTTCCACTGCATCTCCTCGAGCAGGCACATGGAGTACAGGATGGTCTCGCCCCACAGCGCGCCCGAGCCGATGAACATGGTGTAGTCGGCCAGCGCGTACTTCCTGGCGAGCTCCTCGGCGCGCGGCTCGAAGCGCTTGCGGATGTCGAGCATGTCCTTCCAGACGTCCTTCGTCTGCTCGATGAACAGGTCGAACTTGGGGAAGCAGCCGCGGCGGTTGAGCAGGCGCAGGCCGAAGCAGTCGGCGAGGTAGTAGCCCTTCTCGCAGCCGCCGGCGCCGTGGTCGGAGGCCATCATGACGCAGTTCTCGGCGCCCACGGCCTGCCCGATCTTGCCCTCGGGGTTGGTCATGGCGAAGACGCGCACGCCCATCTCCCTCATCTTGCCGACGGCCTCGAGCACCTCGGGGGTGGTGCCGGACTCGGAGGCGGTCAGCACGACGGACCTGTCGGTCATGCGCTTGTGGCCCATGACGTTCCACTCGGCGGCGTGGATCAGGTAGACCTCGAGGTCGCGGTCGCCGAACTTGTTCATGAGGTACTCGAGCTGCATGAACTCGTCCCAGGTGCCGCCGACGCCCATCAGGAAGACGGCGTCGTAGCCCTCCTCGTGCACGCGGTCGGCCAGGGCGGTCATCTTCTTGCCGGCCTCGTAGACGTTCCTGCCGTCCTCGAGGTAGCCCTCCTGGTCGAAGTGCATGATCTCGATCTTCTCGGTCTCCTTCATGTGTGTCCTCCCATCACATGTGCGCAATTCTATACATCGCGCTTCTTGCTGATACCAATTATAGCCATACGATTGCTTGTTATTTAATACCAATCCAAACTCACGGAGATTTGCGGCGAACGGTCGGTTTCCTCGCCCGAGTGGTATTACAACGCCAATAGTTGTCTATTTCGAGCGCTACTGCCAACGGGTTCCCCACAACTCGCCAGCTATAAAAGCGTTGCGCCAGACCCGCCCAAGCGTTTCCGGCGCAACCGCGCAGTTTAGTTATTCGGCTTCCATCTCCGCTGTCACACGGCGATACATCTCGATAACCTGAGTCGTCGCCTTGGACGGATCTTGATAGTAGCGGCCATCACACGTCTCGGCCGAGACATAGCCCGTATAGCCGTGGCGCATGAGTGCCTCGAGGTCGGCACGCATATCACGCTCGCCGTCGCCCCAGGCAAGATGCGTCGTGCCGCCGCCCACATCTACAAAGTGGGTGTGAACGATCTTGTCGCCCAAAACCTCAAAGTAGCCGTCGATCGTGTCGCCGGCAACTTCCATGGCGCCAAAGTCGATACAGGCCTTCAGGTTGGGACGATCGACCGCCTCGAGGATGCGCGCGACATCCTGTGCCGTATTGACCAACACGGACTCCGACGGCTGCAGGGCCTCGAGCGCGACGCGAATACCGCGCGTATCGGCGTAGTCGCACACCGAGCGCAGCATGGCAACGCTGCGGGCCCAGGCGTCCTCAGCCGGCTCGTCCAGATAGGCCCAACCACTCGTCACCAGAATCTGCGGCACGCCCAACTCAACGGCAACGTCGATCACATTCTTAAAGTACGAGAGGATGCGTTTTTGGCCCGCCTCACCGCGCACCGCGACGTTCCATGGCTTGGGGTTGTTCTGCTCGGGGCACACGCACACGATCTTGATACCGTATTGGGCGGCAAGATCGCGAATCTTATCCACCGAATCGTGCTCATGGCAATCCACATACAGGTGCATCGAGCCGGTCCACAGCTCGATATTGCGATAGCCGGCCTCACCTGCAGCCTTAAAAAACGTCTCGATGCTGTAGTAACGATGGTTGATGTTCATGAGCGAAAGCTCGGGTACGACCATAGCCCTCCCCTTTCGTACGGAGTTTTAAAAAACAGGGGGCCGCCGCAGATGCGACAAGCCCCCCAAAGATCGACGCAACCGTTAGACGCGATGGAAGCGCGATTCGAACATATTAGGCAAGCACGCCAAAGTAAGCGCCGATGATGCCCACGACCATGGTGCAGAGGATCAGGACCATCGGGTTGATCTTCTTGGAGAGCAGCCAGTAGTAGAGCCAGAAGGCGGCCATACCGAGCATACCGGGCATGATGCCGTCCAGGATGTCCTGGAGAGTCTGGGCGGAGTCGCCCTGACCAATGGCGATGGGCAACGAAGCCCAGAACATGTCCTTGCTCATGGCGCCGACGACCATAACGCCGACAATGCCGACGCAGGCCATGATCTTTTGCATCAGGCCGGTCTTCTGAGCCTCGTCGAGGAAACCAATGCCTAGCTCATAACCCTTGATAGCGCCAAAGATACGAATCAGGAACGCCGGGATGTTGTAGACGAGCAGGAAGGCGATGGGGCCAAAGACGTTGCCGGCCTGGCACAGGCTGATGCCCACGGCAGCGGCGACGACGCGCAGGGTGGACAGGAAGAAGGAGTCACCCAGGCCGGAAAGCGGACCCATGAGGGCGGCCTTGATGTCGTTGACGCTCTCGGGCTCAACCTCGCCACGAGCGACCTTTTCTTCCATGGCCATCGCGATGCCACCCACGAAGGGAGCGAGCTGCGGGGTGATGTTGAAGAATGCGCTGTGACGATGCAGGGCCTCGGCGTAATCATCGGGACGGCCGGCATAGATCTTCTTGAGCATGTTGGCGACCATCAGGCAGAAGGCAATGTTCATCTGCTTGTAGTAGGTCCAGGAGAATTCCATGCCCAGGGCGCCGGTGTTCACGGCGCTCTTAATGAGGTCGGAGCGAGTAATCTGGTTCTCGGAATTAGAAGTCATCGTCCTCATCCCCTTCCACAGAAAGCTGGGACTGGGCGCCACCAAGGCCCAGCAGGTCGTACTTATCGATGCCGATGATGATTGCGATCAGGGCGACGCCGAGGACGGGCACGTTGGCATAGGAGCACAGCAGGAAGCCCAGGAAGTAGAACGGCACGAGCTGCTTGGTAAGCACCAGACGGCCGAGCATGGCGAAGCCCATGGCAGGCAGGATGTTGGCTGCGACGCCAAAGCCATCGAGGACGAACGTCGGGATGAAGTCGAGCAGGCCCTGAACAGCGTCGGCACCCAGATAGAAGGAGACCGAGCACAGGATAAAGGCCAGGACGACAATCACGAGACCGATAATCCAGTGCATAGCGTAGATACCCTTGAGGTTACCCTTGCTGGCAAAGACGTCGGCACGGTCGACCAGAAGGGGCATACCGGCGTTGACGACGTTCTTAATGGCCAGGCACAGAGTGGCGATGGGCATCGCGAGCGCGATAGCGGCCTCGGTGCTCTGACCCAGCTGAATAGCGAAGGCGCAGGCGAGCACACCGCCAATCGTCTCATCGGGCGGCACGTAAGCGCCGATGGAGATAGAACCCATGAAGAGCAGCTCGAGGCTCGCACCGATGGCGAGGCCGGACTGCAGGTCCCCGAGGACTATGCCGACGAGCGGGCACAGAACGATCGGGCGGAACGCATAGAGCGTACCGAGCTGATAATCGAGCTTACCGAAGGCAGCGATAAGTCCGATGAGGATCGCTTGAACAAGCATTGTTCCTCCCTTTGATCCCTCTTGGATCCGCGCGGCGATTCCCGACTTGTCAGCGCGCCCTTTTCCATGCCGACAATCGCCCAGACAGATCCAGCTTGTACCGGTGTGCTGTTAACACCTAAACCGGTGCAAATGATTTGATACCAATTATATAGTCATGCGAAAACTATTTAATACCAATCGCTCAACGGGCGTGTACTCCCGGTGAACGGTAGATGGGGGTAACGGGTAAAGCGTTTATCCGGTACGCCCACGAATAGGGGCGGCGCCGTGCGCGCCGCCCGTGGTTCCCAATTAGAGGGCGCTTAGGGCATCGACCTTGGGGTCGTCGGCCAGAGCGCGAATCTCGACCTCGACACCGCGGCCGACGAGCTCGCGAATGTCCTCTTCCTCGGCAGCAGTCACAAAGATCTGGCGGGAGATCTTACGGGCATCGGGACGCTGCTCGTCCTTGGACTTGGTGTTGCCCAGGTTGATGGAGGTGATCTGCGGGCAGCCGTCGACAAGCTGCTTGGCCTCGGCGATGCTGGCGACGCAGATGATCATCTTGTACTTATCGGTAACACCGGAGTTGATGGCCTCGATGGCGTGCTCCATGTCCTTAATGACGAGCTTGACGTTGGCCGGCTTTCCCATCTTGAGCGTAGTCTTCCAGACGGGATCGTTGGCAACCTTGTCGCCAACGCAGAAGATGCAGTCGGAGCCCAAGCCCTGGACCCAAGAGACGGCCACCTGGCCATGAAGCAGACGATGGTCGACGCGAAGCAGTTGAATCATGATTGACCCCCAAAGGTCTCATGCCGGAAACCCGGCCCCATTAATAGCAGGCGGTGACTAGAACTCTTCCTCGTCATCCGCATCGGTCAGCAGGTCGTTGACAAACTTGACGCGCGTGTCGTCAGCCGCGAGGATCTCGCGGATAACCTGATCGGCGGGAGCCTCCTGGTCCGAAAAGAGCAGCTGGATCAGCAGCGGCAGATTCATGTTGGCAACCAGGTAGGTGTTGGGGCGCGTCTGGACGATCTTGGTGAACTCGTTGTTGACGCTGCCGCCAAACAGGTCGGTGCACACGATTACGTCGTCGGCGGGGTCGAAGGTCGCCAGGAGCTTGGCGGCCTCCTCGGCGACGTCGGTGCGGCCGTCGACAAACATCGACAGGTCGTGGACGTTATCGCGCGCGCCCGAGAGCAGCTCGGTGCTCTCTTTGATGCCGGTCGCAAAATGCGCGTGGCTGGCAAAGATGTATTGCCTCATTGCGGTTTCCCCCAAATGAAATTAGTAGTCGAACTGGTGGTAGTAGCGGCGGTACTTGAGGTTGTGCTTGGTGACCAGCTCGTAGTTGCGCGCGAGGCGGTCGGTGGTCAGCACGGACAGGATCCAGGGGGACACGATGACGCGGAAGTCGTCGTCCAGGCCCGGAATCGCGTACTCGGCGGTGTCGATGATGACGTAGTCCTCGTCGCCGGTCACGCCGCTGGTGAGGAAGGCGCGGACGCGCTCGTCGAGGGCGCGGCACTCGTCCTCTCCCATGAACAGGAACACCGGGACGCCGGGCTCGAGCAGCTCGAGCGTGCCGTGGAAGAAGTCGTGCGAGGTGATGTGGCGGATGCGCTTCCACTGCATCTCCTCGAGCAGGCACATGGAGTACAGGATGGTCTCGCCCCACAGCGCGCCCGAGCCGATGAACATGGTGTAGTCGGCCAGCGCGTACTTCCTGGCGAGCTCCTCGGCGCGCGGCTCGAAGCGCTTGCGGATGTCGAGCATGTCCTTCCAGACGTCCTTCGTCTGCTCGATGAACAGGTCGAACTTGGGGAAGCAGCCGCGGCGGTTGAGCAGGCGCAGGCCGAAGCAGTCGGCGAGGTAGTAGCCCTTCTCGCAGCCGCCGGCGCCGTGGTCGGAGGCCATCATGACGCAGTTCTCGGCGCCCACGGCCTGCCCGATCTTGCCCTCGGGGTTGGTCATGGCGAAGACGCGCACGCCCATCTCCCTCATCTTGCCGACGGCCTCGAGCACCTCGGGGGTGGTGCCGGACTCGGAGGCGGTCAGCACGACGGACCTGTCGGTCATGCGCTTGTGGCCCATGACGTTCCACTCGGCGGCGTGGATCAGGTAGACCTCGAGGTCGCGGTCGCCGAACTTGTTCATGAGGTACTCGAGCTGCATGAACTCGTCCCAGGTGCCGCCGACGCCCATCAGGAAGACGGCGTCGTAGCCCTCCTCGTGCACGCGGTCGGCCAGGGCGGTCATCTTCTTGCCGGCCTCGTAGACGTTCCTGCCGTCCTCGAGGTAGCCCTCCTGGTCGAAGTGCATGATCTCGATCTTCTCGGTCTCCTTCATTCCCGCTCCTTTCACGAGCAGTTTGAATTGTCGCACGGAATGGACAGGCTTGCCGCCCCGTCTCGCCGCTTAACCTTGTGGACATCTTGGCCCCAAGCTCAACAATTCAAAGGTTCTTAATACCAGTGAACGATTACAGGTTAGCCGTTTTTAATACCGATTTTTTGATTTCATCCTCCCCTCTCGGTAGACGGTCAGTTTTTGCCGTTCATCGGTCATGCGACACATGTCCGTAAAAAAATGAGCACCCCGCCGTGCACGAGGATGCTCTAGACGCTAATAGTTGTAGGTATATCCGCCGGCATCACCGCGGTTAAAAGACTTGGCATGCTCGATCGCCTGCCCACTCGAGTCATAGGTCATGCATTCCAGTACGAGCGCCAGGTCGCCCGGCTCAAGATTGAGCAAACTCGCATCGCGTGCGCCCAGCGCTTCAATATCGAGTTTCTCAATCGACTTGTCCGGTTTGCGCCCCAACATGTCGTAGGTCTCGAACAGGCTGAAGACCGAAATGTCCACGTCTTCGATGCCCGGAAACAGCAGACACGGAATCAGCGTCATCTCAATCGACACGGGCCCCCCATCAATGCAGTTGAGACGGCGCACCGAGTAAAGCAGATCGTCCTCGGCGATGCCAAACAGGTCGGCGTAATACGGGCCGGCGTAGCGTTTGGAGCGCGCCAGAATGCGCACCGACGGCGTCGCGCCCGACGCCAGAACCGACTGACGGAAGCCGCCCTTGCGTTCGTGCTCGTCAAACCACTTGTGTCCCACAAAGGCGCCCTTGCCCTGCACGCGACGAATCTGGCCACTTTTGACCAGCTCGTCCATGGCACTTCGGATTGTCAGGCGCGTCGTGCCAAACTCCTCGGCCAGCTCGTTTTCGGACGGAATCATCGAGCCCGTCGGGTAGTCGCCGCGCTCGATTCGCTCCGCAATGCAGCGGCGAATTTGTTTGTAAACCGGCAAGTCTTCTACTGCATCAGCCATTCGACACCTACCTTCGTCGCAACGCCGTCTGCCTCGCCGTTATCGGCAAAACGATACTTGGTCGGCAGAATCACGGACTTGCAATACTCGACAAAGCCATCGTTCTCGTCACGCTCGTGCGAAACCTTGTAAAACACCGGCGTGCCCTCCTGAGCACCCAGCAACTTGGCCTCGTCGGCGTTCAGACGGCTGATGGAAATATGCTCCTTGCCGTGCGTCACATGGACATTCCCTTCTTTGAGCAAAACGTCGTAGAGGCTTTCCTGCTCAAAATCGTGATCGGGAAGCGAGGGGCACAAAGACAGATTGACGTGGGCCGTCTCAATCGACGCCGGGGAACCATTAACCACGCGCACACGTCGAATGCAGAAAAGCGGCATGCCCAGGTCGATCTGGGCCTTTTGGGCCAGATCGATATCGGCGTACACGACCTTGGACCAAACCAGGCGTGCGGTCGACTTTGAGCCAACCCTCTCCACCGCCTGCGTATAGTTCCATGTTTCCTGAAAGATGTTCAGCGGTTTGGGAGGACACACATAGGTGCCCGAACCGCGGCGGCTTTCCAAAGTTCCGCACGAAATAAGGCGCGCGATCGCAGCACGCAACGCCGTGCGCGACACGCCCAGCTCTTCACAGAGCACACGCTCGGCGGGCAGCCGGTCGCCACCCTGCAGGTCATAATGATTGATATACCAAAGAATGCCCTCAAAGGCGCAATCTTTGGGCGGAATCGCATATGGTTCACTCGGCATGGGCACGGCTCCTCAACCGCTTGATGCTGCAGACATCATTGCTCCGGACGCCCCATGGCGTCGAAGGCTTCTTTGATCTGCTCCGCAACGTTCCGATACGACCGATATAGGCCGGAGTCTCGCTTGACTTCGCCCGCGGTCACCGGAATCTCAAGCTTCGAAATCTCATCCTCGCCGGTTTGCACGGCAACGATGACACCCATACCAAGGCACATATTACGCTTGGCAGCGTTGTTTTTAGTAGCCTGAGCTGGATTAATCAAAATCTGCTGAGCTAGTTCGCGCTTGCTAACCTCCGGCACATCCTCGGGATTTCCGGTCTCGACAATCTCGCACTGCAGCACGTCCGCATAGTCAAAAATCTTCGGCTCACCGCCGCGCTGATGCACGGCCCACTTGCGGCGCGTGGCATCCTGGTAGATAGCCGGCAAAAATGTAAACCGCGGCGGGTCCAAAATCGTATCCGTGATGGTAAACACATCGGAATCAAAGGCATCCTGCGGGTTTTTCTTCTTGAACAGCCCCATATCAGCCTCCCGTACTAGCATTAAACAACTCATGCTGAATATAGCACCAATTTCAAGCCACTGCTTTATCGCATCGGTGCGTGGCGTCTATGGCTCGCCCAGCGGAAGAGTTCACGGACGAGGGCCGGGGTGCCTGCCTTGTTTTGAGAAGTGGGCTCCGCGAACTTCTCAAAACAAG
>CABQJV010000046.1 GCA_902464565.1 uncultured Collinsella sp. | reverse complement strand
GCCCCGCCAGTCACTAGTCCAGACGACGGGTCTGCGCCACGTGCTTATACCAGTATGCGCTTGCCTTGGGCGTGCGCTTCTGGGTTTCAAAGTCAACGTAGAAGAAGCCGTAACGCTTGTTGTAGCCATTAGTCCAGGAGAACTGATCCTGCAGGCTCCACAGGAAGTAGCCGCCCACGTTGACGCCCACCTCCATGGCCTTGAGCAACCAGCGCAGGTGCTGCTCGATGTAGTCGATGCGCGGCTGGTCGTCCACAAAACCGTCCTTGTAGGGGTCCTTGTAGCCCATGCCGTTCTCGGTGATGAAGATCTGCTTGTAGTTGGGGTAGCGCTGCTTAATGTAGACGAGCAGGTCGAACAGGCCCTCGGGATAGATGATCCAGTCCCAGTCGGTGGTGGGAATGCCAGGCTTGTTCACGTGCTCGCCAATGCCCTTGACGCGCCAGCGGCCGGTGCCCTTCTCGCCCGTACCGTTGTGGTGCAGGTCGTTCTCGCCATCGTAAGCCTTCAAGAAACGGCACTGGTAGTTGTTGACGCCCAGGTAGTCGTTGTAGAGCGCTGCCTCGCGCATAATCTCGAGGTCCTCGTCCAAGATCTCGATGGTGCCGCCCGAGATGGCCGCCAGGCGGTTGGCGCACTCGAGGGTGTCGGGAGCATAGTCGCCGCGGAAGGTGGCGTCGAGCAGAAACTGGTTCTGCAGCACGTGCTCGTTGTTGGCGGCCTTGATGTCGGCGGGGTCGTTCTCGTTGAGCGGATACTTAAACTCCAACGACTGGATGACGCCGATTTTGCCCTTAAAACCGCCGTTGTGGAAGGCCAGTACTGCCTTGGCGTGGGCGAGCATCATGTTGTGCTCGCACTGGAAGGCCTCGGCCAGATGCGCCTTGACGCCACCGGGGAAGGTGCCCTCGATGTAGGTGTTGGAGGCGTCGGCCCAGATCTCGTTAAAGGTGAACCAGTAGGTCACCTGGTCGGCGTACTCCTTAAAGCAGAAGGTGGCAAAGTCCACAAAGGCGTCGATGGTCTCGCGGTTGAGGAAGTCGCCCTTCTCAAAGAGGGGCAGCGGCGTGTCAAAGTGATGCAGTGTGACAAACGGCTCAACGTGGTGCTTGCGGCACTCGGCGAAGAGGTCGTGGTAGAACTGCACGCCCTCGGGGTTGATCTCGCCGGTGCCGTTGGGGAAGATGCGGCTCCAGGCAATGGAGAGGCGAATCCCGTTGATGCCGAACTCCTCGCACAGCTCCAGATCGACGGGGTACTGGTTGTAGAAGTCCGAAGCGGGATCGGGGGAAAAGCGCCCCTGGGCCTCCAAGAAGTCGTCCCAGGCGACTTTGCCCTTACCGTGAGTGCGGGTCTCGCCCTCTACCTGGTAGGCAGCAGTGGCGCCGCCAAAGACAAAGTCCTCGGGAAACTGCGCGGGTGGGTTGGTGACGCTAGCAGGGTTAACGGACATGATGATCCAATCGTCTAAATCGAAGGGCCAGCCGGTCTTGGATGGTCGGCTGGCCCTGAGCGTTACTTACTTCGAAAGCTGCTCGGAGACGAAGGCGAGAGACTTATCGCCGTTCTGGGAGAGCTCGATATACTGCTTGCCACGGCAGGCGACGCACTTGTTGCCCACGCGCTCGCAGTCCTTCTGCAGGTCGGCCAGGTAGCTTGCGGCCTGCGGGGCCAGTACGACCAGGTCAAAGTCGGGGAGCATGTCCACGTGGTTGCCATAGGCCTCGGCAGCGGTTTCGAGGTTAATGCCGCGCTCCTTGGCAGCCTTGGCCAGCGCGTTGGCGAGCAGGCCCGAGGTTCCGCCGCCCTGGCAGAGCACGAGCACGCGCTTGCCGTTGAGGTCGCTGGCGGTCGTTGCCTCAGTGGCGACAGCGGCGGGAGCGGCGGGGGCGGCGGGGGCGTCGGCCTTCACGGCCTCGGCAGCAGCGCCGGCGGCAACGCTCTTGGCGTCAGCCTTGCCCTGGAAGGCATCGTTGAGCTTAGCGGCCTTCTCGGCGTTCTTGGCGGCGAGCTCCTCCTGGGAGATCTCGGCCTCCTCGGCGCACTTCTGGGCGTCATAGGCACGGAAGAACGGATAGTACAGGACGAAGTCGACGACCAGGATAAGGGCGAGCATCACAAAGGCGAGCGGCTGGAAGCCCAGGCCCATGATGGTGCCGATGGGGCCGGGGACGGTCCAGGGCAGGGTGTACATAAAGCCGTTCATGCCCAAGAAGTCGATAAAGATCTTGAGGATCCAGATGTTGGCGATCGGGGCAAAGACAAACGGGACAAAGAAGACGGGGTTGAGCACGATGGGTGCGGCGAACAGCAGCGGCTCGTTGACGGCAAAGCAGACCGGGACGATGGCGGCCTTACCGACGGCGCGCATCTCCTGGGACTTGGCCAGGAAGCAGAACATAAAGACCAGGACGAGCGTGGCGCCGGTGCCGCCCATGCAGACGACGAAGTACTGGGCACCCTGGGTCAGGACAGCGGAAGCGTGCTGGCCAGCCTGGAATGCGGCCAGGTTGTCGGTCATGTTGGCAACAAGGGCGGCGGCGATGGCGGGCTCGACGATCGAGGGGCCGTGGACGCCGACGAACCAGAACAGGCTCATGGCGCCGTAGATCACAGCGAGGCCGATGTAGCCATCGGCAGCGGTGAACAGGGGCTGGAACACCTGGATGACGCCCTGGGCAAAGCAGAAGCCAAAAGCAGCGCGGAAGACGATGTCAAAAACCCAAAAGACGGTGATGCAGACGGAGAAGGGGATGATGTCCTTGAAGGTCTGCGAGATGTTGGGCGGAACCTGCTCGGGCATCTTGACGGTGATGTTGCGCTTAATGAAGAACTTGTAGATGATGCCAGTCACAAACGCAGCGATGAAAGCGGTCAGCAGGCCCTTGGAACCAAGGTAGGTGGTGTTGAAGCCGCTGGCAGCGTCCGTGGCGATGGTGTCGCTCGAAAGGAGCAAGAAGCCGATGATGGCCGCGCACATGCACGAGATAAAGTTGATCTGGTTGTTCTTGGGCAGATCGCGGTTCTGAGCGTCGGCGAAGTGCTTGGCCGTGGTGGCGGCGCAGGCGATGGCCAGGATGCCCATGGAGTAGTTGTAGCACTTCCACAGGGCGTTGTTGATGTCATCGGGCCAGTAGAAACCCCAGATGTTGGGGACCGAGGCTACCAGGCAGAAGATGGACGAGAAGATGATGATGGGGATGACGGAGATAAAGCCGTCGCGGATCGCCTTGAGGTACTTGTTGCGGGCGATCGCGTTGAAAAAGGGCTGGCCCTTTTCGATGATGGCGATGAGTTGCTCCATGCAATGCTCCTAAGAGTCGGTGGGTTAGCAACGATGGTAGCTTTTGACGTTCGGTTGCCAAAATGTTGACGTTGCCATTTTGCGACACAAAAAAGACGCGAACCGGTGGTTCCTGTGCCTGCGAACCGTCGATTCCTTATGCGTAAACGTTTGAGCCGCCCGGTGGCTCTGTGTTTGCGCAATGGCAACGTTAACATTTGGTCGACAAAAGCCGTTCGGCGAAGCAAAAATGTCGGTGAACGGTAGGTTTTGGGTGGTGAGCGTATGGTGGGGGAGGCGTTAGATATACTTGAAGACGTTTCATTTGACTGCGTAGGGTGCCACCAATGGCATCGTTGACATAGAAAGATCGACCTATGGCCGCTGTTAAAAAATCGGTATCCGTCAAAGACGTAGCGCGCCTCGCGGGCGTCTCGGAGCAGACGGTCTCGCGCACCGTGCACGATTCGCCCAGCGTGCGCCCCGAGACCAAGGAACGCGTGCGTGCCGCCATGCGCGAGCTTGGCTATCGTCCAAACTTTGCCGGCCGGTCACTGCGTCGCGGAAAGTTTAAGACTGTCGGCGTCGCCATGTTCAACATTACCGGTACCGGCAACCTCGACCGTATGGAGGGCTTTGCTGCCGCGGCCGACAAACATGGCTATGCCATCACCCTCACTAAAGTAGATGGACATCCCTATACTCTCGAGAGCGCATCGTCGCGTATGAGCGCGCTGCCGGTAGACGGCATGGTCGTGATCATGAATCGCATGCCGGCGGACTTTGGCACCTTCGAGCCGCTGCCCGGCATGCAGACGGTGCTCGTTACGATGCTGGAGCACCCGCTCTGTTCAACGGTCGATAACGACCAGTTCGATTGCTCGCGCCAGGTGGTCGAGTACTTGCTGGGGCGGGGGCACAAAACCGTGCACTTTATCTCGTGTCCCGAGCGCTCGCTTTCGGGCATGCGGCGCGAGGAAGGCTGGCGCGAGACATTGCGCGCGCATGGAATTGAGCCGCCGCGACTCGTCCGTGGGGATTGGACGGCACAGAGCGGATATGCTGCCGGTCAGGCTCTGGCGGAAGATCCGACCTGTACGGCCATTTATGCTTCCAACGATGCCATGGCATACGGCTGCATTCGCGGGCTCGAGTCGTGCGGAAAGCGTGTGCCCGAGGACGTGAGCGTGGTGGGTGTTGATGACAGCCTGGGCGATATCGTGCCCGACCGTCGCCTGACCACGGTGCGCTTTGACAACAAGCGCGTCGGCATGTGGGCGGTCGACAAGATTGCCGGCGCCGATGGGGGTGCGTCTGGCGTGGAGCACATGCTGTTTCCGGGCGTGCTCGTCGAGGGCGATACGGTGCGCGATTGGCACTAGGGCGCGGGTCTGTTTGGGTTGCCGCTAATTGTGTTCGATATTGTTTAAATTGGTTTAAAAACCGTTCACGGGCAAAAATTGACCGTTCATAGCTTGAAATTACGTTTTGCGCTGTTCTTTTTTGTTTGAATGTTAATGTTTCTGCCATACAGAACGCAGCGCGTATGCCCGGACGCGATGCTCTCCATTGGTTCATATGTGAAAGGAACGCAATATGGCAACCAAAGAAGAAATCTCGATGGTTGGATTCGAGATTGTCGCATACGCAGGTGACGCCCAGACCGATCTGCTTGCAGCGCTCGATGCTGCTCGCGAGGGTGATTTTGAGAAGGCCGAACAGCTGCACAAGGATGCCAGCGATGCACTTATCGGCGCCCACGACACGCAGACCAAGCTGCTTTCGCAGGAGGCCGGCGGTGGCGAGATGGAGATGACCTTCATCATGGCCCATGCTCAGGACACTCTCATGACCACCATGATCCTGGAGAAGCAGGCCCGCTTTACCATCGATGCCTACAAGCGCATTGCCGAGCTCGAGGCCAAGCTCGCCTAACGAGTCCTCACAACCAAGTCCCCTTCCAAAAGCTCTGCCGCTACCCGCGGCAGGGCTTTTTCTGTTCTCCTCCCCGCAACTCATCCCGAGATAGTCATTGGGGACGTTCTTAAACGACTAGTCGTTGGGGACAGTCTTGGGGCTTCTGTTCGTCTTCCCGTTCGGTTTTTCGCAGGGTGGGTATACTTCCATCCGCAATACAGGCCGGAATGAGGAGGTATCCAAATGCCGGATAACGGGTCAATACAAAAAAGAGACGCGCACGAGATGGCTCATGGGCGTCCTGTCCAGATAACCGAGCACACGACGGTAACCGAGCTGCAGCCCAGTCTGTCCGATGTCGTGTGCGCAAACAAAAAGCTGCAGATTGGCTTTATCGTTGCGCTCGTGGTCCTGGCGCTGCTGTCGGGCTTTGTAGCTCGTCCGCATTTCGCCGATACCAAAACTTGGGACTCCACCATCGAGGTCATCGACCAAAAGAAGGGTAACGTACTGGCGCTCACGACCTCGTGCGTGGCGCTGTCTGCGGGCATTACCGCGCTGCCGGGTGATACGGGAACGCCGGTTGCCGAGCGGCTCGCGCAGCTTTCAGGCAACCTTGGTATCGTGCTTGCCGTGCTCTACCTAGAGAAATATTTGCTCACGATTTTGTGGTCGGCTGGCCTGGGCATCTTAATCCCGTTTGCGTTGGTGCTCTTTGCGGTGTCGCTCGGCATTCACGGGCGCTGGAGCACGAGCGCTGTCCTGCGCCGTGTGGCGACGCGCGTGCTGGTGGTTGCCGTGATCGGCATGGCGCTCGTGCCCGCGAGCGTATGGGTGTCGCAGAAGGTCGATGAAACGTATCGCGTAAGTATTGAGCAAGCTGAGCAAAAGGCTGCGGACGCTGCGGATGCGGCCGACACCACGGACAAGTCAGCCGAGACCAGCTCAAAATCGAACAAGAAAAAATCCGAGACCACGGAGTCCAAAAACGTGCTCGAGCAGTTGACTGATGGGGCATCGAGCCTTGTTACGTCGGTGACCAGCGGCGCCAAGCAGATGACCGATGAGATCGTGCGGCAGGTGACCGATCTGATTGAAGGCGTCATCGTGATGATCGTGACTTCGTGCGTTATCCCGCTGCTGGTGCTCGTGGCGTTCCTGTGGCTGGGCCACGTGCTGCTGGGGATCGATATTTCCGGTCCGGCGAACTATTTGACGGGTCGTTTCTTGAGCGCTCCTTCCAAGCACGCCAAAAAGGGTGGGCAGTCTGAGTAGGCGGCAAAGCGATCTTTGGAAAACCAACCGTAAGAAGGGCGGCCGAGATGCGTTCTCGGCCGCCCTTTTTGTTTGTTGAATACGTGACAAGCCGGGCATTCCCTGAATCCAAACGGTCGGCAATCATCCGTAAACGGTATTTGTTCAAAAAAGAACAAAGATAAACAAATAGTTGTTGCAGTTACTGTTCGAATGTGTTCAAATAAACATGAACAGTGAAGAACCGCACATTCAGATGCCCGGACCTGAACGCGATTCAACACTTCCAAACAGAAACTACGCACCTGCGTATCTCTCAAGGAGGATGTCATGAGGGTTGTAATCGCTTCCGATGCCGACGGTATGTCGATGAAGGAGTCCATCAAGGAGATGCTCATCGCCGACGGTCACGAGGTCGTCGACTATTCCGAGACCCCTGCCGCGGACTTTGTCGATTCCGCGACCGCCGTTGCCAAGGACCTGCTGGAGCACAAGGATTCCCAGGGCTTCGCATTCGATAAGTACGGCGTCGGCTCCTATATGGCCGCCGTCAAGATTAAGGGCATGGTCGTCGCCAACATTTCCGACGAGCGTTCCGCCTACATGACCCGCGAGCACAACGGCTCGCGCATGGTCACCATGGGCCCGGGCGTTGTGGGCACCGAGGTCGCCAAGAAGATCGCCCGCGAGTTCCTGCGCGCCCAGTACGCCGGCGGCCGTCACCAGATCCGTGTCGACATGCTCAACAAGATGGCCTAACGAGAGCCACCGAGAACTCGAACTTCTACCTCAACTTGTGAATTCAGACGAAAGGACGTTCTGATGAAGAAGACCATCGCAATCGGTTGCGACCATATCGTTACGGACGAGAAGATCTATCTGGCCGACCGCCTGGAGCAGGCTGGCTACAAGGTGCTCGACTGCGGCACCTACAGCCACACCCGTACGCACTATCCCATCTACGGTAAGGCCGTGGGCGAGGCTGTTGCCAGCGGCAAGGCCGACTTTGGCGTGGCCCTGTGCGGCACCGGCATCGGCATCACCAACGCCGTCAACAAGGTTCCCGGCGCCCGTTGCGCCCTGGTTCGCGACATGACCTCTGCCCTGTATGCCCGTCGCGAGCTCAACGCCAACATCGTGGGCTTTGGCGGCAAGATCACCGGCGAGTTCCTGATGGCCGACATTATGCTTGCCTTCCTGGAGGAGCCCTACGAGAAGACTCCCGAGCACGATGCTCTGATCGCCAAGATCGATGCCTGTAATAAGGCCGATGCCGAGGCTCAGGCTGACCCGCACTTCTTTGACGAGTTCCTCGAGAAGTGGGACCGCGGCGAATACCATGACTAGCGGGTATCCGGCGTAATTAACTAGTCCGTTGACGGCTCGCGTTTCTGTGAGGGGGCGCGGGCCGGTTTTCTATCAGCCCTATTGACTTGGCGGGCTGTCGTAAGAAAGGGATGGCTCCTATGGAGTTTGTTCTTGATAACGGTTCTGTTCGCGTGGCACTGAGCACGGCAGGCGGATCGTTCACTTCGATTAAAGCCAACGGTCGCGAGTACCTCTGGCAGGGCGATCCTTCGGCCTGGTCGGGCCAGGCACCTATTTGCTTCCCGATCTGCGGCGGCCTTCGCGACGGTCACGCAATGACCATGGGCGGCCGTGAGGTCAAGCTCGCCCGCCACGGCTTTGCGCGCAAACAGGAGTGGAAGCTCGAGAAGCAGGGCGACAACATGGTTGCGCTGAGCCTAAGCTCTGCCGACCATGCCGAGTTGCTCGAGCTGTACCCGTATCCGTTTAAGATCGTTGCTCGTTACACGATTGATTCGGAAAAGGTGGCCGTGTCGTACGAGGTGACCAATGAGGGCACCGAGGACATGCCGTTCTTTGTGGGCGGTCACCCTGGCTTTAAGTGCCCGCTCGACGAGGGCGAGTCCTATGACGATTACGAGCTCCGTTTTGAGCAGCGTGAGGCCGCTAGGCTCTGTACTGCCGTTCCCTCGACGGGCTTGATTGATGTTGAGCATCGCAGCAAGAACCCCATGATCGACCAGAACCTGCCGCTGACCCACGAACTCTTCGACTTCGCGGAGACCATCTTTGACGTGCTCGAGAGCCGCGTGGTTACGCTGACCAAGAAAACCGAGGACAAGGGCGTGCGCCTGACGTTCCCCGATATGCCATACCTGATTGTGTGGAGCAAGCCCGAGGGCGACTTTGTGGCCGTGGAACCGTGGGGTGGTCTGTCCACCTGCTCCGACGAGGACGATATTCTGGAGCACAAGCGTGGCTGCCTGGTTGCCAAGCCGGGGGAGACCGTCACCCGCGGCTTTGAGATCGAGATCCTTTAACGAGCTATCGTATGTTTGGGGTGGGCCATGCCGCCCCGGAACAGGAGTTCAACATGATTCTGACCGTTACCATGAACCCGTCGATTGATACGCGCTATCAGCTTGATAAATTGATCATCGACGATGTTAACCGCGTGACGCCCGAAAAGACCGCTGGCGGTAAGGGCCTCAACGTGAGCCGCGTGCTGCTGCAGCTGGGCGACGACGTACTTGCAACCGGCCTGCTTGGCGGTCACATGGGTGCCTATATGGCCGAGCTTATGGATGCCGATGGCGTCAAGAACGACTTTGTGCCCATCGCCGGTGAGACGCGCATTTGCCTGAATATTCTGCACGAGGGCAATCAGACCGAGCTGCTGGAGAGCGGCCCGCAGATCGCCCCGGCCGAGCTCGAGGCCTTCACGGCCAAGTTCGCCGAGCTTGCAGCGAAGGCGGACGTTGTGACGCTTTCGGGCTCGCTGCCGCGTGGCGTCGATGCCGGCTACTATGCCGAGCTCGTCAAGATCGCCGAGGAGGCGGGCGCCAAGGTGCTGCTCGACACCTCGGGTGCATCGCTGGAGGCCGCGCTGGAGTCCGACGCTAAGCCTGAGCTCGTAAAGCCCAACCTGACCGAGATTAACGGCCTGCTGGGTACGTCCTTTACGACCGATGATGTCGATGCCCTGCGCGAGGCGCTCGCCGCCGATGGCCGCTTTGCCGGTATTCCCTGGGTTGTCGTTTCGATGGGCGCTGCCGGTTCGGTGGGCTTCCATGAGGGTCGCGCGTTCCGCGCCAAGACGCCCGCGATTGCGGCTGTGAACGCGACGGGTTCCGGCGACTCGACCATCGCCGGCTTTGCGCATGCCATTGCTGCTGGTGCCGACGACGTCACGGTGCTCAAGACCGCCAATGCCTGCGGCAAGCTCAACGCCATGGATCCCAAGACCGGCCACCTGGTCATGGACCGCTGGGACGAGGTCTACAACAGCGTTGTCGTGACTGAACTGTAGGGTTACGCGGTTTTACCAAACCGCGTAACGGCGCGACGCTGCAAAC
>CABQJV010000045.1 GCA_902464565.1 uncultured Collinsella sp. | reverse complement strand
ACAGTCCCTATTTCACCGCAACTTAGGGATGGCTAGTGGGTGGGGCGCCAGACGTGGAGGGCTCCGCCGAGGACGTCGACCTCGATGCGCGAGGCAACGATGGGCTCGCCGTCGGCCTGGATGGAGTAGTCGGGCTCCTCGAACGTGAGCTCGGCATGACGGCAACGACGCATGCGAACCGGCGGCAACTTGGTATGGTGGCCGTCCTTGGCCGAAAGGAACATGGGCAGGGCAACTGCACGGGGGACGGGGCCGCAGGCGTAGCAGACGTCGAGCATGCCGTCGCACGGGTCGGCGTCGGGACAGATGCGATAGCCCGAGCCATAGGTGGGCCCCAGCTGAATCGCCATGATGATCGTCCTCACGCGCTCGGCGGGCGCGCCGTCAAAGCTCACCGTCATGGGGTAGTTGCGATAGCGCAGGCCAAACTGCTCAAGTCCCGATAGGGTGTAGAGCGGAGCGCCGGTGAGGCCCGTCTTTTTGCGCAGCTCGGTGGTGCCAAGGCCGATGGCGGCATCGATGCCGACCGAAAGCGTCTGGTCGTAGTACTCAACGGCAGCCTTGCCGCTGCCGCTCGCAGGGCTCCACGAGCGAATGCGCCCGATGTCCTGACGCTGCAGCTCGCAGGTGAGCAGCGCGCCAAAATCCTTGCCGGAGAAATCGTCGATGCCGAGTGTTTGGGCAAAATCGTTGCCGGAGCCTACGGGCAGGACGGCAAGCGCCGGTCGAACCGCCTCTTCTTGCGCCATCAAGCCATTGACGACCTCGTGGATCACGCCGTCGCCGCCGAGTGCGATAACCGTGCGGTAGCCCTGGGCCTGTGCGGCAAGCTCCTTGGCATGCCCCGCGCGTTCGGTCAGTACCAAGTCAAACTGGGATGCGCGCGCGGTCATGTCCAAAAAGCGCTGCAGACGCTCGGCAACTTCGCGTGCCGCACCCGACTGGGCGGCTGGGTTGGCGATGATGAGCGTGCGACCAAAATCAGTTGCGTGCATGGGGCGACTCCCGGCGTATGACGTGACGGTGCGGTCGCGCTCAGGTCGAATTGCCCCCGATTGTGGCTGCACGGCGAATACTTACGTCTACTCTATCAGGTCGTTGTGGCGCTCGATAGCATCCGCTACTGTACCGCCCTCATCCACAATAAGCGAACGGCGCTTGGGCGAGATGATGCGCTGGGCGGGGTACACGCCGCGGTGCCCGCCGACGAGATAGCTGATAAACGCCACGATGACAAAGAAGCCCGCGGCCGTGCCGTGGAACAGGTCGATGGCCATCATGCAGGTGGTGATGGGCACGTTGAGGCCGGCGCAGAACACGCCGAGCATGCCGAGAGCCGCCAGAAAGCTGGGGTCGATCCCGACGAGGCAACCGATCCAGCCGCCGAGTGCCGCGCCGATGCCAAACAGGGGCGTGACCTCGCCGCCTTGGAAGCCCGCGCCCAGGGTAAGCGCCGTCACCACGAGCTTGATGGCTGCGTCGGCAAGGGTCGTGTTACCGGCGAACCCGGCGCCCGAGAGCCAGGTGGCAAGGCCGGCATACTTCCAGGCGTCGAGCATAGCGTAGGCCGCGAGCACCACGAGCGCGCCCACGAGTGCGCGAGCAAGGTAGTTGGTGATAAAGCGACCGTACAGGCTCTTGACGGTTCGAACCGACCAGGCAAAGAGGCGTGCCGTCAAACCGAAGATAATGGCGCTGATAACAACGATGACAACCGTCCGTGGTGTCATGTTGGGAACGCTGGCGATAACATTCGCCTCGTACTCGGTTCCCAAGGCAAGCGACGTAAAGTAGCCGGTAAACGAGGCGACGAGGCAGTAGATGCCTGCGGTGTAGTCGATTTTGCCGATAAAGCACATCTCCATGCCAAAGAACGCGCCGGCAAGGGGCGAACCGAATACGGCGCCAAAGGCCGACGAGATGCCGGCGAGCATGAGGTCGTGGTGGTCATGCTTTTTGAGGTGGGCGAGGCTCGAGATGTTGCTGGCGATGGTGCCGCCAATCTGCACCGCGGCGCCCTCGCGGCCGGCCGATCCGCCCGTTAGGTGCGTGAGCGTGGAGCAGACGAAGGTGAGGACGGCCATACGCATATGGATGAGGCGTGTGCCCAGGGCGGAATCGATGACCAGGTTGTTGCCGCGCTTGGCGGCAAGGCCGTGGTTCTTGTACACCCATGCGGTAGCCACGCCCACGACGGGGAGCATGGCGTAGATCCACGCGTGGTGCTCGCGATAATCGGTTGCGATATTCAGTGAGGCCAAAAACGCCCAAGCGGCAACGCCCATGGCGAGCGAGGCGATGACGACGAGTACGAGCAACTTGGCGCTCGCGAGTAGGTTGCGGGCGTTGCGGCGCGTGTCGGCTGCCAAGAGCTGCTCGGAACGGGTGAGCTGATGCCTGCCGGCCATGATGACGTCGTTCAGGGAGAAAAAGCCGCCGTCGTCGAGCGGTTGGGAATGATCCTGCGCCTCGTTTGCGCTTTCGGGTTTGTCGTTATGAGCCATACGTTCCTCTTTTAGGTTGCAACGCAAGCATTATAAAACGCGGTAAACGCGACGAGCCGGTGGGTTGGTTTCCATTCTGTTTCGCGGCCTGCAACCGACAGGTGTATTTGCGGGTACAGGCCGAGTCGCGGTCGTGCGTCAGGGGATTATACTGAGACAAGCATAAAGAATCGGCGCCCCTGTTGTGCGCCGTGGCATTAAGAGGTGCATATGGCAGAGAAACTCATTCCGTTGGAGGACGCGCAGCCGATTGTCCTGTCGCACGTTGCTCCGACCGATCTCGTCGAGATTCCCGTGTGGCAGGCGGCTGGTTTTCCCTTGGCCGAGGATGCTGTGGCCGATATCGACATTTCACCGTTTGCCAACAGCGCCATGGACGGGTATGCCGTGCGCTCGGCGGACTTGGTGCAGGCATCTGGCGAGGCGCCGGTGACGCTCGACGTTATCGGACACGAGGCCGCGGGCCATGTGTTTGAGGGCGCAATCGGTGCGGGCGAGGCGGTCCGCATCATGACGGGCGCGCCGGTGCCCGAGGGTGCGGATGCTGTGGTGAAATACGAGATTGTCGATGTGCTCGACGGTGACGGCAACGAGGGCTCGCACGTTCGCTTCTCGGCGCCTGCTAAGGTAGGGGAGAACGTTCGCTCTGCCGCCGAGGAGGCCCATGCCGGCGATGTTGTGATGCACGCCGGCGAGGTCGTGGCTCCGGCCGGCGCCGGCTTGCTGGCAAGCGCCGGATACGCGAGCGTGAAGGTGCACGCTGCCCCACGTGTGGGCATCATCTCGCTGGGCACGGAGCTGGTCGCGCCGGGTGAACTGCCGGCGCGCGGTCAGATTCGTGATTCCAACTCCTCGGCGTTGATGGCCGAAGCACTCGATGCCGGCGCCGAGCCCGTGTTCTACGGCATTGCGCCCGATGATGAGCAGGCGATTGCCGAGCTGGTGCATCGCGCCGTGCAGGAGTGCGATTTTGTCATTACGAGCGGTGGCGCCTCGGCGGGCGATTACGACTACGTGACGGCACTGGTCCAGCGCGAGGGCGAGGTGCTGTTTGACCGCATCTCGATGCGTCCGGGCAAGGCCATCACGTTTGGCTTGCTCGGGGGTAAGCCCTACCTGGGGCTTTCAGGCAATCCGGCCGCGGCGTATGTGGGCTTTGAGATGCTCGCCCGTCCGGCGATTCGCAAGATGCGCGGCTTTGCCGAGGGTCCGCGTCCCGTGCAGCAGGCGACGCTCACACACGGTGTGAAAAAGCGCCAGGACCGACGCTTCTTCGATCGCGCCACGGTTTTGCGCGACCCCGAGACCGGTGAGCTGTTGGTGACCGAGGCCAAGACGCAGAATTCGGCGCTGCTCGGCACGATGCAGCAGGCCAACTGTCTACTGCGTATTGACGAAGGACCGTGCGAGCTCAAGGCGGGCGACGTCGTGGACGTTGTTCGCGTCGACCTGCCCGAGGGCGCCGTGTTGTAGGAGGAATGCTATGGAGCTGAAGATTTCGATTGTGACGTGCTCGGATACGCGCGATCTTGCCCAGGACGAGGCTGGAGCCGCACTCGAGGAACTTATCGAGGCACAGGGCTGGACAGTTGCCTCACATGTGGTCGTGCGCGACGACGTCAGCGAGATTGGTGATGCCATTGTGGAAGCCGCCGATGAGTGCCACGCCAATGTCGTGCTCACCTGCGGCGGCACGGGGCTTTCGATGCGCGATGTGACGCCCGAGGCGACGCGTGCCGTCTGCGACCGCGATGTGCCGGGTATTGCAGAGGCAATTCGTGCGTACTCGATGACCAAGACGCGCCGCGCTATGCTCTCGCGCGCTATTTGCATGCAACGAGGTCATACGCTTGTCGTAAACTTTCCCGGTTCCACGAAGGCCGCCCGCGAAAGCTGGGAGGCCATAGCGGACCAGCTGGAGCATGCGGCCCAGATGACGGCGGGCGGCGGACACGCCAAATAAGCGCACTACCTGCGGCGGAGCGACCTTACGGGCTGCTCCGCCTTTGTTTTCCGCCGAAGCGATGCCGAGGTGCACGATAACTCGAAACTATATTCTCTGGTGAGAATAATTTCTCACCATCATTATTCGCGCAGAAGTATAATCTGATTGCAGATTAAAGCCCGCGGTGGGGTACCCGGGCACAAGGTCCGAAAGGGTTGAATATGTTCGATATGGTTTCTCGCCGCGGATTCGTCTCGCTTTCTGCTGTCGCCGCTGCCAGCCTTGGTCTTGCCGGCTGCTCGGGCAGCAAGACGTCCGAGCCGGCCGGATCCGATGCCGGCTCCGCCAAGGCCTCTTCCAAGAAGGAAACCGTTGAGCTGCAGGTCTTTGCCGCCAACTCGCTCGAGAAGGCCCTTCCCGAGGTCCAGGAGCTCTACACCGACCAGACCAGCACCACCTTCGCCGACACGCAGTTCAAAGCGTCCGGCGACCTTGTCGAGCAGATGCGTGCCGGCGCCACGGTCGACGTGCTCATCACCGCTTCCAAGGGCACCATGGATGACGCTGAGACCGCCGAGCTCGTCGACACCGACACCCGTGAGGATATGTTCGTTAACGACCTCGTGATTATTCGCGCCGAGGGCTCCGACACCAAGATTGAGGCCATCGCTGACGTCGCGAATCTGGACGGTAAGATCGCCATCGGCGACGCCAAGACCGTTCCCGCTGGCAAGTACGCCAACCAGGCCCTGGCCTCTGTGGGCCTCTACACCGGCACCGAGGGCGACGACGGCGAGTATTCGCCCGAGATCGCCGACAAGGTGGTCCTGGCCGACAAAGTTGGTACCGCCGCCGCCTATGTGTCCACGGGCGACTGCGTGGCCGGTTTTGTCTACAGCTCCGACATCTTCCGCTACGACGGCATCGAGGAGGCCTTTGTGTGTCCCGAGGACTCGCACAAGCCCATCGTGTATCCGGGCGCTGTCGCCGATGGCTCCGAGCACGCCGACGAGGCCAAGGCGTTCATCGACTTCTGCCTGACCAACAAGAAGGCTCAGAAGATTTGGGCTAAGTACGGCTTTGAGCTTTCCGAGTAGTGCGGCCTGGCGCGATAATTCCATCGTTTTGTGTTTCACTCCGTCCTTGTATTCGCTTGGAGCTTTTCGTGCTTAATAGATTCCGCATGCTTGTCGCCTGTGCTTTGATCTTCGCGCTTTGCTGGGTGCCGGGGTTTGCGTTTGCTGGGGACACTGAGGACGGGGCCCAGGTTGCTGCGACCGCTCATGGGCTTTCTTATGGGATCGAGGGTTTTGAGCGGTTGGCCAAGGGGACCGCTCGTGCCATGGAGGGCCAGCCTGAGGGCTACCGGTTTCCCGTTGACGAGGACGTGGACCTTGTAGTGGCGCCTGCTGCCGATCGCGTTGTTGTGTGGATATCGCCCAAGACGGTCGAGAAGTATGGATTGGATCTGCAGGACAACGAGTGCGTATCGGGTCTCAAGGCCCTCGTTTGTAAGCTCGACAGTGCAAACTGCATGGGAGGTGCGCAGCTAGGGGACGTGGATCTTCCTTGGTATGTCACGGCGGAAACAACGTTTGAGACCGGCGGGTATACCTATGGCTTTGACGAGCGCGGTGCGGATGGGGACCGCTATGTGGTGATTGCATCAGCCTCTGGTGATGCCAAGGGCGGCGCGCGTTGGCTTGATAGCGCTCAAATGGTAGAAGCGTCGTCTGTCGTGTTGCGGGACGAGCAGGGGCCCTTGACCTCTCTGGCCTCCTTTTTGGGCGACATCGACTATCGCCCGTTTTGGGTGTCCATAAAAACGAGCGGCCTTGCCCTGGTAATCGCGTTTGCGCTGGGCCTGTTCGCCGCGTGGAAGACTATGGGTACCTCGAGCCGCATCAAGGGCTTGCTCGACTCGGTCTTTACCATCCCTATGGTGCTGCCGCCTACGGTGTGTGGCTTTTTGCTGCTTATGCTATTTGGTCGATCGACCGGGGTCGGTCGGTGGCTTATCGCGCACGGCGTCTCGATCGTCTTTACGTGGCCGGCGGCGGTGATCTCTGCCGTGGTGGTGTCGTTCCCGCTCGTCTATCGTACGGCACTTGGAGCCTTCGAGAGCCTCGACACGCAGATGCTCGACGCCGCGCGAACCTTGGGATGGTCCGAGCGTCTCATCTTTACCAAGCTTATGATGCCGCTTGGGTGGCCCTCTATTGCCGCCGGCACGGTGCTCGCCTTTGCCCGCGCGATGGGTGAGTTTGGCTGCACGCTGTTCTTTGCGGGCAACTACGCCGGTATTACGCAGACCATTCCCATCGCCATCTACTTTGAGTGGATGGGCGGCAACACGTCGGTGGCCCTCTTTTGGGTCGTCGTCGTGATTGTCTTTAGCTTTTTGGTCATCCTGTTCATCAACATGTACACCGCTCATTCGCAAAAGTATCGCGAGCGGGGCCTTTCCCGTGCGGAGCGCAAACAGGCCAAAGATCTCGCCGGACAGGGCGATTCGCTCGACCCAGTCGGCGGCGATGCGCTGCGTATCGATCGCGAGGCGCTGGCCGAGCTCATGCGCGATGATGCGGCGCCGCAGGGAGGTCGATAGGTCATGTCACTCGTTCTGGATATCAAAAAGCGCTATCCCGGGTTTATGCTCGACATGCAGCTTGAGGCCGGCGAGGAGCGTGTGGCACTGCTGGGCGCCTCGGGTTGCGGCAAGAGCTGTACGCTGCGCTGCATCGCCGGCGTGGAGACGCCCGACGAGGGCAGGATCGTCGTCAACGGCGTGACCTTTTTTGACTCGGCGGCGGGCATCAACCTGTCACCCCAGGAGCGCAAATGCGCTCTGCTGTTCCAAAACTATCAGCTGTTCCCCAACATGACGGTGGCCGACAACGTATGCGCCGGTGTAAAGGGCGCGGGAGACGCCGCGGCGCGCAAAAAGCTCGCCGAGTGCTATTTGGGCATTTTCGGCCTGGCCGACTTTGCCGACCGCTATCCCGCGCGACTCTCGGGCGGTCAGCAGCAACGTGTGGCGCTTGCGCGCATGGTGGCGGCGCATCCGGGCATTTTTATGTTCGACGAGCCCATGAGCGCGCTCGATTCCTATCTTAAGAGCGCACTCGAGCAGAACATGCTCGACCTGTTCGATGTGTGCAACCGCACCGTGCTCTACGTGAGCCACGACATCGACGAAGCATGCCGCCTCTGCCAGCGCATCTGCGTGATGCACGACGGGCATGTTGAGGAGACCGGCTCCGTCGAGGACGTGGTCCGCCGTCCGCAGACGCTGGCGGCACTGCGTCTGACGGGCTGCAAGAACACAAGCCGGGCGCGCAAGATCGGGCCCGAAGAAGTTGAGGCCCTCGACTGGGGCATGACCTTTAACGTGGGCCATGAGGTTCCCGATAACGTGACGTACCTCGGTATTCGTGCGAGCTACTTCCATGTTGACAATCGCGCGGAGCGCGGTCGCAACAGCTACGATTTGCACGTGGCCCGTGTGAGCGATTCGCGCTTTGAGCGGCTGGTGCTGCTGGACGTGCCGCGTGTTGATGCGCCCACGCGTCTGCAGTGGAAGGTGAATAAGGTGAGTGTACCCGTGGAAGAGCTGCCGCAGGCGGGTGAGACTCTGCGCATGCATTTTGATGCAAGCAGGATTCATCTCGTTTGCCGATAATGCGGGGGCGATGCGGTCGAGGAGGTATTCCTCGAACGCTTTATTTTCACTTCGCCGTTCGCCGATTTCTACATGACTAAACCTTATCAGTCTGATAATTAATTATCAGACAGTGAGATGCTCACATCCCGACGCTGTCGTACGCATGTCGGCGGTGTTCGTCTGGACGACAACCGTTGATATAGTTACCTTCGACGAGAAAAGGAGGGCGCGCTGATGCCGCAGAAGACATATTCGCGTCGCGTTGCGGCGCGCGCCCTGTATATGGCTCGGAGCCGCATATGAGCAGGTATGTTCACGGCTCCGGGAGAGACGACGCACAACTAAATAATCAGCTGCAAAGCAGGTTCCCCAAAATTCCGGGTTTAGGCACGGCTGGGTTTTCGCCGCCCACCGTGCAGAAATACCGTAGCTATTCATTTTTGGTTCGAGAGGGGAACCGTCATGGCTGAAGAATTCGATTTCCATCCGATGTGGGAAAGCCTCGGCATGAATCTTGCCGACCACGACATGCTGCTGGGCGCCGTGGGCCAGATGTACGGCGATATGTTCCTGACACAGAACAATCGCCCCAAGTCTACGTCCTACCTGGATTTTGTCGCCACCAACATCCACAGCGGCCGTATTAAGGAGATGCTCGACAAGAAGGAGGCCGGCGAGGCCACCAAGATCGTCGGTTCGTTCTGCGTCTACGTGCCCGAAGAGATCGTGCTTGCCTGCGATGGCATCCCCGTGGGCTTGTGCTCGGGTGCCGACTGGGCAACGGACAAGGTTGAGGAGCACTTGCCGCGCAACACCTGTCCGCTCATCAAGAGCTTTGCCGGCTTTAAGCTGGGCGAGGTCTGCCCCTACATTGAGTCGAGTGACCTGGTCGTGGGTGAGAACACCTGCGACGGCAAGAAAAAGGCCTACGAGTTCTTTGCCACGCAAAAGAACATGTACGTCATGGATATTCCCAACGTACACGACGAGTCGACGCTCGTGACCTGGAAGGCCGAGGTCAAGAAGCTCGCCGCCAAGATCGAGGAAGAGTGCGGCGTCAAGATCACGCCCGAGCGTCTGAAGGCCGCCATCCACGCCGTCAATGAGAAGCGTCGCGCCCTGCAGCGCCTCGCTGCCACGCGCGCTGCCGACCCGGCGCCCATCAGCGGTCTCGACAGCCTGCTGACCGTTCAGGCCGCCTTTATGGACGACACGCCGCGTCTGACCGGAGCCATCAACGAGATGGCCGCCGAGTGCGAGCAGCGTGTCGAGGCCGGCGAGGGCGTGGCGCCCAAGGGGACCAAGCGCATCCTGTACACCGGTACGCCCATGGCCGTGCCCAACTGGAAACTGTTCAACCTTATCGAGAAGGCCGGCGGCGTTGTGGTAGGCGAGGAGTCCTGCACGGGCTCGCGCTACTACAAGGACCTGGTCGACGAGTCCGGCGAGACGGTCGACGAGATGCTCGACGCCATCGCCGAGCGCTACTTTAAGATCAACTGCGCTGTCTTTACGCCCAACGACCAGCGTATGAAGGACATTGTCCAGATGGCCAAGGACCTGCATGCCGACGGCATCGTCGACGTGGCCCTGCAGTTCTGCACGCTCTACGAGATGGAATCGTTTGCCGTGGAGAAGGCCGCCGAGGAGGCCGGCATTCCGTTTATGCACATCACGACCGACTACGCCGGCGAGGATGCCGGTCAGCTCCAGACCCGCATCGAGGCCTTCCTCGAGACGATTTAGCCGCACCTGCGCCAAGCCGTGCCACCGGGTGTTTCTATCCACGCGATAGGGATTTCTCCGTTGCCATGCCGGCCGGTGTCCGGATGCACCGCAGGGCGCCGATCGGCTTCGCATAGCTGCCGGGGCGGGGATTTCCGCCGTCCCGGCAGATTCTATCTGTTTATTCAGACACGAAAGGAACTCAATGAACAACGACCTTTTCAAGGCGGGCGTCTCCCGTCGCGGTTTTCTGACCGGCTCCGCCGCCCTGTGCGTCATGGCGGGCCTCGGGCTCACCGGCTGCGGCGGTTCGGGCGCCGAGAGCGGTAGCACCGCTGCCTCCGGCCAAGATGTGGAGTATCGCGACGAGCTGCAGATCGCGTTACCGGCGAGCCCGGACGGTCTCGATCCGCACACCACGTCGTCGCTTGTGACCATGGACATCATCTGCAACGTCGTCGATCCGCTCTTTGGCCTCGATAGCGACTACGAGCCCCAGCCCGTGCTGGCCAAGGGCTATGAGGTCTCCGACGACGGCCTGACCTACACCATCAAGCTGCGCGAGGGCGTCACCTTCCACAACGGCAAGGAGTTTGGCTCCGAGGACGTCGTGGCCTCGATGAACCGCTGGCTCACCGTCAACGACCGCGCCGCGAGCCTGCTGCCCGGCGCCACCTTCGCCGCCTCGGGCGACCACGAGGTCACCTGCACGCTGACCGAGCCCGCCGTCGACTTTCTGATCATCCTGGGCAACCACTCCCAGTATCCGGGCATCTTCCCCTCCGAGGTCATCGAGGCCGCGGGCGATACCGGCGTGACCGAGTACGTGGGTACCGGTGCCTACAAGTTTGTGGAGTGGAAGCAGGACCAGTACGTCCATCTCACCCGCTACGAGGACTATGTCGCCGCCCACGGCAAGGCTTCGGGCTACACCGGCAAGGTCTCCGCGCCCACCAAGGACATCTACTATCAGTTCGTGACCGAGGCCTCCACGCGCGTGAGCGGGTTTGAGACCGGCGAGTACGATATCGCTGGCGAGATCCCCACCGAGAACTACCACGACTTCGACGGCAACGACGACGTCAAGCTCTACACCCATAACGCCGGCGTTCTGACCGCCTTCCTCAACATGAACGAGGGCATCTTCGCCGACGAGGAGATCCGCAAGTGCGCCCTCATGGCTATCGATTGCGAGGCGGCCGCTCTTGCCGCCTATGGCGAGAAAGAGCTCTTTAACATCGATCCCAACCTTGGCAACCCCGAGAACACTCAGTGGGCGACCGACGCGGGCAAGAAGTACTTCAACCAGGCCGACGCCAAGGCCGCCAAGAAGGCCCTGGCCAAGACCTCCTATGCCGGTGAGACGGTCAAGCTGCTGACCACCCCCGACTACAAGGATATGTACAACGCCACCGTCGCGCTGCAGGAGCAGCTCGAGAAGGCCGGCTTCACCGCCGAGGTCGACAGCTACGAGTTCGCGACCTTTATGGACATCCGCTCCGGCAAGCCCGAGCAGTGGGACCTCTTTGTGGCCTCCACCAACTACAAGCCCATCCCGGCCCAGTCCCTCTCGGTCTCCAAGGCCTTCTATGGCCTGTCCGACGAGAAGGCGCTCAAGCTCGTGGCCGAGACCCGCACCGCCAAGGACACCGACGCTGCGGCCAAGAAGTGGGCCGAGGCTCAGGAGCGCCTCTACGAGATCGCCGTCATCGAGCCGCTTTGCCACTACGCTTCCATCACGGGCACCCAGGCAGACGTCGAGGACGTCGAGGTGCTCGACGGCGCCATCATCTGGAACGCCAAGCGTCCGGAGTAATGCAATAGATGGCGTGGCGGCTTGAGGGATCTGGTCCCCTGT
>CABQJV010000044.1 GCA_902464565.1 uncultured Collinsella sp. | reverse complement strand
GAAGGGGGAGGCCTCGCGGCCTCCCCCTTTTTTGCGTTTAATAGAGAGTTGTAATACAAGAACTCGCCTTCGTTTAGCTTGTCTTACTGTTTGGCTGTATTTTGAGTCCTTCTTTTGTATTTGCGCGATAATAACTCCCATTGGCGTTAGGGAGGACTTGATGTTTACCGTTTTTGTCTTAGGCAATATTGCTTCGGGTAAATCGACTGCCTGCCGCTATCTCGAATCTCATGGCGCCATGCTTATCGATCTGGATGAGCTTGCCAAATCGCTGTATGTGCCAGGCTCCGATATCGTCAATGCCCTCGCGGAAGAATTCGGTTGGGATATTCTGGACGGGGAGGGCGGCATTCGCCGCAATGTCCTTGCTGCTCGAGCTTTCGCCTCTCCTGATACAGTTGCGCGGCTCAATGGCATCGTTCATCCGGTTCTCATCGAACAGCTGTCACTGAGGATTCTTGATCCGGTTTGCTGCACGGTTTCGTCCCCCCGTTATCCCTTTGCGGTTGTCGAGGTTTCTGCCCCGACTGGTTTTGAGGATGCTTTTGGCCTGGCTGATGAAATTCTGGTTATCAGCGCTCCTTTAGCAGTTCGTCGTGAGCGTGCTATTCATCGTGGTATGGAGTCCTCTGATTTTGATGCGCGCTCTGCATGCCAACCTGATGAGGCTTCGCTTTGCAATCTCGCTACGACGGTAATCGATAATGCGGCAGGCGATAACTCGCTCTTTGAACAACTGGACGCATGGCTTGCGCACCATGGCTTCGGGGATGTAGTGGATAAGGATGAGGCCGATGCCTAAGACACGTTTCTTTACGTGGTATCGCGTAGCGCCACTTGCCGTTATGTTCGTCTTCGGCCTTATTTCGCTCGTCTACTCGTATGCTCCTGCCGCCTTCTTTAAGCCTTTGTATCCGATTGACTACGAGGCGTACGTAAAGCAATCGAGCATTTCGCACAATCTTGATCCGTATCTGGTGTGCGCTGTCATAAAGTCGGAATCGAATTGGGATCCCGAGGCTGAGTCGAATCAAGGCGCACGGGGATTGATGCAGCTGATGCCCGAGACTGCCCAGGATATGATTGCCAAGGGTCTTGTCGATGGCAGCGAGTATTCAGCCGGCGACCTTAACGATCCCGCTACGAACATCGAGTTTGGCTGTGCGTATCTTTCGTATCTTCTGACGTATTTTAACGGGTCGACTGACAGTGCCATTGCCGCCTATAACGCCGGCATGGGCAATGTCGACGGATGGGCGCAGCAGAGCACGTCGCTTCATAATGCAATCACCTTTCCCGAGACGCAGGCGTATCTGATTCGTGTCAATAATGCCTGGGTTCGCTACAAGACCCTCTATCCCGATCGGTTCGTATAGGACTATGCCTGCCGCCTGCGTATACTGCAGATATATGAGTTAGGAGTATCCATGGCGGAATTTGAAGTTGAGCGTGTTGGAGGAGAGCTCAAACGTTTTGGCGTTGAGGGCTCTGAGGTGCCGTTTAAGGTCGTGTCTCCATACGAGCCCGCTGGTTCTCAGCCTAAGGCCATTGAGTCGCTTGTGCAGGGCGTGAGGGACGGAGATCGCTATCAGGTTTTGCTGGGCGTGACTGGTTCGGGCAAGACCTTCACGATGGCTAAGACTATTGAGGCCCTGGGGAAGCCGACGCTGGTTATGGCTCCCAATAAAACGCTTGCCGCTCAGCTTGCGAGCGAGCTCAAGGAATTCTTCCCTGACAACGCCGTGGTCTATTTTGTGTCGTACTACGATTACTATCAACCCGAAGCGTATGTGCCGCAAAGCGATACGTATATCGAGAAGGATTCCTCGATTAACGAAGAAGTTGAGATGCTGCGACATCAGGCGACCGCATCGCTGCTATCTCGACGCGATGTGATCGTCGTCGCATCGGTCTCGTGTATCTATGGCATTGGCTCTCCTGAGGACTATGCGGGCCTAGCTCCGAACGTCGACAAGAAGGTGCCGCTCGAGCGCGATGACTTTATCCATGCGCTTATCGATATCCAGTACGATCGCAATGACTATGATTTGGCACGTGGCACCTTCCGCGTGCGCGGCGATGTCGTCGACGTATATCCGCCCTATGCCGAGCATCCGTTGCGGTTTGAGTTCTTTGGCGACGAGGTTGAGCTGATTGCCGAGATCGACGAGGTCACCGGCGAGATGCTACGTGAGTACGAGGCCATTCCCGTGTGGCCGGCCTCGCACTACGTGACTGAGAAGCCTAAGGTCAAAGCGGCTCTGAAATCAATCAGTGAAGAGTGCGAGAAGCGTGTGGCAGAGCTCAAGGCGACTGATAAGCTGCTCGAGGCACAGCGTCTGCAGCAGCGCACCGATTATGATCTTGAGATGCTCGAGACGATGGGCTTTTGCAACGGCATCGAGAACTACTCGCGTCATCTGGATGGTCGAAAACCGGGCGAGCCGCCGTTTACCCTGATCGATTACTTTCCTAAGGATATGCTCTGCATCATCGATGAGAGCCATGTGACGGTGCCGCAGATCCGCGGCATGCACGAAGGTGACCGCTCGCGTAAGGTGACGCTGGTGGAGCATGGTTTTCGTCTGCCTTCGGCACTCGATAACCGCCCGCTTCGTTTCGATGAGTTTGAGGCGAGGATCCCCCAGTTCATCTACGTCTCGGCCACGCCGGGCGACTATGAGCTGCGGGTTAGTCAGAACGACGTTGAGCAGATCATTCGTCCGACCGGCCTGCTCGACCCCAAGATCGATGTGCGTCCGGTCCGAGGCCAGATTGACGATCTTGAGGACGAGATTCGCGAGCGCGTGGCCCGCAAGGAGCGCGTGCTGGTGACCACGCTCACCAAGCGCATGGCCGAGGATCTGACCGATCACCTGCTCGACGCTGGCATTAAGGTCAACTACATGCATTCCGATACAGCGACGATGGACCGTGTCGAGATCCTGCGAACGCTGCGCGAGGGAAAGATCGATGTTCTCGTTGGCATCAACCTGCTCCGCGAGGGTCTAGACCTTCCCGAGGTCTCGCTGGTGGCAATTCTCGACGCTGACAAGGAAGGTTTCTTGCGCAATCGCCGTTCGTTGATTCAGACGATTGGCCGTGCGGCCCGTAATGCCGACGGCGAGGTCATCATGTATGCAGACGTTGTGACCGATTCGATGAAAGAAGCCATCGAGGAGACGCAGCGCCGTCGCGAGATTCAGATGGCATATAACGAAGAGCATGGCATTGTGCCCAAGACGGTCCGCAAGGCCATTAACGACATTTCGAGCTTTATTGCCGAGGCCGAAAAGACTGTGGGCTCGAAGGGACGCTCGAGAGGCGATTCGCTGGGTCACGGTGCGTTCTATACGCCCGACGAAAACGGCGAGGGCGCCGCGCCGGAGACGGTGACGCCCGAGCAGACGCTTGCCGAGCAGCTGGAAGGGCTGCCGCATGACGAGCTCGTGCGGATCGTCGAGACCATGGAGGAAGACATGCGCAACGCTTCCGCCGCCATGGACTTTGAGGAGGCGGCGCGTCTGCGCGATGCCGTCGTTCAGATTCGGGCGATGCTTGAGGGCGCATCTGAGGACGAAACGATCGAGCGTTTGCGTTCGCAGGCTCGCAAGGGCTCTACCTTTGCTTCGGGCAGAAAACGCCAGGGTGCACGATTCAGGAAGTAGCGAACAGGCCCCGAGTTCCCTGTGGAGCTCGGGGCCTGTGTCGTTCGGACGTGAGAGTTCGTGCACTAGAGGTCTGCTATCAGCGCCTCAGCGCAACGGATGCCGTCGGTGGCGGCACTCATGATGCCGCCGGCATATCCGGCACCCTCGCCGCAAGGGTAAAGGCCCGGAGTCGACACGGCGTGGCATGTTCGATCGCGGGTGACGGTGACCGGGGAGCTCGAACGCGTCTCCACGCCAGTGAGGACCGCATCGGGGCGGTCATAGCCACGCAGTTTCTTACCGAGCAGGGGGATTCCCAAACGAAGCGATTCGACGATATGCTGCGGGAGGGCATCGTCGATCGCCGTCCAGGTCACGCCAAGTGGATAGGTTGGTTTTACCTTTCCGGGCGCCGTGCTGGCGCGCCCCGCAAGGAAATCTCCGACGAGCTGTGCCGGCGCGTTCCAGTTGGAGCCACCCAGGCGATAGGCGGCTCGCTCGCAGGCGCGCTGGAGCTCAATGCCTGCGAGCGGATCATCGCCGGGAAGGTCGTCGGGTGTGACGTTGACGAGTAGGGCGGCATTTGCGTTGCGCCCGTCGCGGGCATTGAGGCTGGCACCGTTGACGCACAGATGGCCCTGCTCGGAAGAAGCCGCGACAACCTGTCCGCCGGGGCACATGCAAAATGAGAACACGCTGCGGCCGTTGGGGAGATGGGCGACAAGCTTGTAGGGGGCTGCTCCGAGTGCCGGGTGTCCCGCCGAAGGGCCATATTGGGCACGGTCGATGTCATGCTGTGGATGCTCGATGCGCACACCCATGGCAAAGGTCTTTTGCGCGAGGGTAACGTCATGTTCTTTGAGAAGCTCGAATACGTCGCGGGCGGAATGGCCGCAGGCGAGAATGAGGTGCTTTGTGGCGATTGTCTCGCTTGTGGTTTCTTGGGGCGGTTGGACATCGACGCCGGTGATGGCGCCAGATCCATCGGTTCGAATATTGACGAGCTTTGTTCGATAGCGGACGGTTCCACCGAGCCGCTCGATGCGCTGAGAAATGTTGGTGACGACGGTGGGGAGGATGTCGGAGCCAATGTGCGGCTTGGCGTCCCACAGGATGTCGCGAGGTGAGCCCGCTTCGACGAAGGTCTCAAGAATCAGTCGATGGGCAGGATTCTTGGTGCCTGTGTTGAGCTTGCCGTCCGAGAAGGTCCCTGCGCCGCCCAGGCCAAATTGGATATTGCTTTCGGGGTCGAGGACACGCTCCTTAAGAAAGAGATCAATCGCTTCCGAGCGGCGAAGTGCGGGGTCGCCGCGCTCGATGAGCAGGGGTTTAAGGCCCGCTTCGGCAAGGGTGAGGGCGGCGAAGAGACCGGCGCAACCGGCGCCGACAACGACGGGACGCTCCTTGGGTGCATTCGGGACAGGGTTGGGGAATGAAGGCGCCTCGCCGTCTACCATGCGGATGCGCGAGCGGTCGCGCTCGGCGACGCGGTCGACCACTTCCTGCTCGAGTCGGGAGCTTGTCAGTTCAACTCGAAAGCTCAAAATAAAATGGACATCTCGTTTTTTACGGGCGTCGATTGACTTGCGATGGAGCTCAATGGCTTTAATCTGGGAATCCTCGCATCGCAGGGCTCGTTTGACGGCGCGTCTACCAATAGCAAGGCAGGCGGCTTCGTTGCCGGCCTCATCGAGTGACGCGTGGACTTGGGTGATTTCGATCATCGAGGTCTCCTTAGATGCAAGAAAGAGGCCGCCCGGTGTCCCAGACGGCCCGAATGCGTTTTGATTATAGACTGCGCGGCTATAGGCTGCTTGCAGCGCGAATACCCGAGATCCAAGCCCATGCAAGGTTGAAACCGCCGCAATCGGCATCGATGTCGAGCGCCTCGCCACAAATGTAAAGTGGGGCGCCTGCTGCGTTGCTCACGCAGAGGTTGGGAGCTGAGACGCTCTCGATGGGCACGCCGCCGCGCGTGACCTGGGCCGAACGCTCCTCTGTCGTTCCCTCGACGAGCAGCTTAAAGTGCTTGAGGATTGAGACCAGATGGATGATGTCGTGCGACCCGGGGTGGCACTGTTCGAATGCGGTGCAGACAACGTGAGAGAACTGCGGGGCAAGCATGCCGTCGAGCCAGCGGGGGTCGCGGGGTGAAAAGCCGCCGAGCAACGCAACTCGCTGATTGAGCATATCGAGCAACTCGTCTTTGGAGAGGTCGGGGAAAACGTCGAGCAGAATCGTGTCGCCGCGCTGGACGCGACGGGAGAGGTTAAAGGCGGCAACGCCCGAGATGCCAAAGGTCCGGAAGAGCACTTCGCCGTCTTCGCGCCAGAGTTCCTCGTGATTGCGGGTGAGCGTCAAACGGGCGCGGACGCGCAGGCCATCCAGTGTCTTGAGCGCAGTCTGGTCGCCGAAGACCGATGCCGACACGGGGCAGAGGACGGGATGCTGCGGTGTGAGGGAAAGATTGAACGTCTTCGTGATTTCGACAGGGTTGCCGCCCGTAGCGATAATTACGGCCTTTGCCTGCAGCGTCTCGCTCTTGCGAGGGATGTCGGCGAGCGCCTTCCGAAGCGAGCGAACCTCCGTTTTTCGGTCGTCGTGCTTTTTTGCCTTGAGTGATCGCGCGGGACGGTCTATTTGGAGTGCCCAGCCCTCGGGGGCTTTGAATGCCGAGGCGACGTTTGCTCCACAAATCAAGGTGATACCCAGGTGATTGCAAGCGTTGAGAAGCGCATCGCGCACCGATTCGGCACGAAGGGAGCGCGGATACAGCCGGCCCTCCTCGGAGGTCGTCATGATGCCCAGCGAGGAGAAGAAACTGCCGAGCTCTTGCTCGGGCTGGGGACCCATGACGGATTCGACGAATGCGGGGCGGTTGTACCGCTGGAAATCAATTG
The DNA here is from genome assembly GCA_902464565.1 of uncultured Collinsella sp. GTDB lineage: Bacteria > Actinomycetota > Coriobacteriia > Coriobacteriales > Coriobacteriaceae > Collinsella. The sequence continues at coordinate 5,246 of CABQJV010000044.1, read as the reverse complement.
ATTCGTTGGAAAGGTTGCAGCGGCCGTTGCCGGTCGCAAGGAGTTTAAGGCCGCAGGCAACATCGCGCTCAACGATGCAGGCGTTTTTGCCTGCGCGTGCGGCCGTAATGGCGGCGGCGAGACCCGAGGCCCCGCCGCCGATTACCAAGACGTCATAGGAGGCGTTTGCGTTCACTTAGGCCTCGGCGGTCTCGTGCGGGGCAATGGCCTCGACGGCAGAGACGGCTTGGGGCAGCATACCGTCGGGCAGTGCGGTCTCAACCTCGCCCTTGTCGCAAGCCTCGGCGAGTGCCGGATTGATGGGAAGCTGCCCTAGGATCTCGAGGTTGTAACGCTCGGCGACCTCGGGGAGCTTGCTCTTGCCAAAGACTTCGATCTTCTTGCCGCAATCGGGGCACTCGATATAGCTCATGTTTTCGACGATTCCCAAAATGGGCACGTTCATCTTCTCGGCCATGTTGACCGCCTTGGCGACAATCATCGAGACCAGATCCTGCGGGCTCGTGACGATGACGATGCCATCGACGGGCAGCGACTGGAAGACCGTGAGGGCGACGTCGCCCGTTCCCGGAGGCATGTCGACCAGCAGGTAGTCGATGGGGCCCCATGAGGTTTCGCTCCAGAACTGCCTGATGGCACCCGCGATAACCGGACCGCGCCAGAGGACGGGGTCGGTTTCGTTTTGGAGCAGCAGGTTAGAGCTCATAACCTTGACGCCGTGCTCGGAGATTTCGGGCAGCATAAGGTTGCCGAGGGCATGGACGTGACGTCCGCTCATACCGAACATCTTAGGGATAGAGGGGCCGGTAATATCGGCATCGAGGACGCCGACCTTGTGACCGTGGCGGGAAAGCTCCGTGGCGATGGCGCCGGTGACGAATGACTTGCCGACGCCGCCCTTGCCGGAAAGCACGGCGATAACGCGCTTGACCTCGGACAGTGTATTTTCCTCAAATTGCGACGGCGACGTTTGCCCGCCGGCTGCCTGTGCGTGCTCGCAACCCATGTTTGACTCCTTTGTATATGTTGGGGCCGGAGCCCCGCGGTGTGACACGAGCGTCATTGTACCCTCGTTTGCGAGCGGGAGTCATTTGCGATGCATTTGGGCCGAGCGTGCTTGCAATACGATGGGTCCAAGCGAATGGGCGGGCTTACTGAACTTTGCTGGCGAACTCGAGGTATTGCATGCGCTGCAGCTTGTCGATCGTCGAGGCGTATGGGCTGTCTTCAGATTCCAAGTCGTAGCGCAGCCCGTCGGCACCAAGGTAGCCGGCGACATTGATGGTGGGCACATCTGACCTTGTTGCAAGCAGAGCCTTTTGATAGTCGGTGAGCGGGGCGCCGATCTTATTAAGGGTAATGGCTGCAATCTCGTTTGCCCCGACGGTGTCGTAGACGTTGAGCTCGGTATTGCCGGCGATTTCATAGTTAGCCCAGACAAAATATGTCGACTGATAGATACGGAAAGCGTGGCTTGCCGTATCTTCCTGAGGGTACAGCTCGTCGTTGAGAGTCGTTGCGGCGCTCGGCTGATGGTCGCCAAAAAAGACAAGGACAACCGGTCTGCCGATATTGCGGAGCTCGTTGATAAAGTACTCGAGGTCCCGGTCGGATGCGTTGATGCAGGTAAGATAGGTGTTGAGCGCGCTATTGGCACCCTCGCTGGCTCCCTCGACCCAATAGTTTGTCAGCTCCTCGGCGGGAACGGTGCCATAGTCGTAGCCGCCGTGATTTTGCATCGTGACGTCAAAGATGAACTGCGGCGCTTCGTCGGTTCTAAGCAGGTCGAGTATCTTGTCGTAGGTGGCGTAGTCGCATACGCCGGCATGGTAACAGGGCGCACCTTCGAAATCGCCGATTGAAAGAAAGTCTCCAAAGCCCAGCTGCTGATAGATTTTATCTCGATGGTAGTTGACGGGGTTTTGCGGGTGCATAGCGGTAGCGGTATACCCAAGCTCCTTAAGGTCCTTTGCCAGGCTGTTGACGCCATTCATCTGATATAGCTGATAGGGGATTTTGCCTAATCCGACAAAGGCCGTTGTCGCTCCGGTCAAAAATTCGAATTCGGAGTTCGCCGTTCCGCCACCGGCGACCGAAGCGAGCATGGTGCCGCGAACAAGTGTGTCGGGAAGCGAGTTGTAGAATGCGGGGCCGGTGTACCCGGCCGCCTGGAGCTGCTCAAAGCACGAAAGGTCGCTAAAACTCTCATTCATGACGGCAACAATCGTCGGCTTGATTTCATTGAACTGGGCAACGGCCGCCGCGCGCTGCTCGCTCGAGCCATACGTGCTGTCGTAGGTGGCGGCGAGCTCCTGCTCGATGCTCTGCGCCTCATCGGGCGTATAGTCTTCGGGCTTCTCAATGGGCAACTCGTTGACCATTTCGGTGAACGAAGTGATAAAACCCTGAGACGCATACGTGGTGATGGGCTGCCAACGGTCAAATCCAAAATTCAGCGCCTGCTCCAAGTCGATGCTGGAAAAGCCCGAGAGCCCCACAACGGTCACTAGCAGAAAAGCGCAGAGGTTAGCGGCGATTGCGGGGAAGACATGGGTGGGCGTACGGAGCTTTCTCGGTCGGATAAGCGAAAGAAGCCCTAGGGAAATCTCCAGCAGGGCTAGAGAGGTTACGATTCCGGCGGTAAAGGTAAACTCGTATCCCTCGCTCACTTCCATTGCGGTGCCAAGGGCCAAGATATCGCTTGGCAGGATGGCCTCGCCTTTAAACGTTATGACGAAGTGCTCGGCAATGCCAAGGATGCAACAGGCGACGGGCACGAGGGCCATGACGCCTCCATGACGCTGTCCCAGCAAATAAAGGGAGAGCAGAACCGTCGCGAGCAGCCCGACGGAAAACCCGAATGAGTTGGCGGGAATGCGATAGAACGTTTCGTTACAGGCAATTTCGAGTGAAACGAACGAGAGCGCTGAAACAGCGGCGATGACAAGGATGTCACGGCAAATACAGGCAACCGTTCCCGTCGCAAGATCGGTTTGGTCGATAAGTCCCGAAACCAAGGGCTCGACAAGAAGTATGACGGCGGTAGCACCGAGCGCCGAATAAGAAAGGACCCATAGGGAATTGTCCTCATTTACGAGCAATTGATTCGTAATCCATGCAGCTACCATGCCGAGCGGGATGAGGAGCGTCGCGCACCAAAAGACGCGGGCAATGGGCGGCTTTTCATTGTGTTTGATTGAAAAATATACGCGCACCACGACGATGGCCACGATAAGGACGGCGATGAATATGGGCAGATTGGCCATGTCGCTCGAAGTGATTTCAAGGGGGATATCTTCGGTCATGGACGTTCCTCTGTTACGGCAAATTAAGTTCAGTATTAGATTACTGTAACCTTTCCACGGCATTTCGAGAAACAAAGCGCCCGATACGCAAAGCTAAAGGTCTGCGAATCTTGTATTACGAACATCTGTGCGCGTCGAGTGCGCTAAACTCATCGGCAGTATGATTCGATGCAATAGGAGGCAAGGAGCTTCCATGTCTGATTCTTCTATCGTTATTCGCGGCGCTCGTGAGCACAACCTCCGTGATATCGATGTTTCCATTCCGCGTGACCAACTCGTGGTCATTACCGGTCTTTCTGGCTCGGGCAAGAGTTCGCTGGCATTTGACACTATCTATGCCGAGGGCCAGCGTCGATACGTCGAGAGTCTTTCGAGCTATGCGCGCCAGTTCTTGGGCCAGATGGACAAACCCGACTTGGATTCAATCGACGGCCTTTCGCCGGCGGTGTCGATCGACCAAAAGACGACGTCTAAAAACCCTCGCTCGACGGTTGGCACTGTAACCGAGATTTATGACTATCTGCGCCTGCTGTTCGCCCGTGTGGGCACCCCGCACTGTCCCGAATGCGGCCGCGTCATTGAGCGCCAGACGACCGACCAGGTTGCCGACAAGGTCTTGGCGGCGGGGGAGGGCCGCCGCGCGTTTGTGCTGGCACCGGTGGTGCGCGGGCGAAAAGGCGAGTACACCAAGCTGTTTGAGGACCTTCGCGCCGAGGGCTTTAGCCGCGTGCGTGTCGACGGCGAGGTTCGCTCGCTCGACGACCCTATCGATCTGGACAAAAAGTTCAAGCACGATATCGAGGTCGTGGTCGATCGCATCGTGATCCGTGAGAACTCTCTTGGCCGTATCGCCGAGTCTGTTGAGCAGGCGACCGCGCTGGCGCACGGCAATGTGAACGTATACTTGCTGCCCGACCGCGACGCTCCCGAGGGGACCGAAGGCGAGTTGCTGGAGTATTCGCTGGCGTTAGCGTGCCCGGAGCATGGACACTCCATCGATGACCTGCAGCCGCGTGATTTTTCGTTTAACGCTCCCTATGGCGCATGTCCTGAGTGCGACGGCCTGGGCTTTAAGAAAACCGTTGATGCCGAGGCGCTGATCGAGGACCCCTCGAAGTCCATTGCCGACGGAGTCTTTGGTAGCCTGTTTGGCAATTCGAACTACTATCCGCAGATTTTTGCTGCGGTCTGCAAACACTTTAAGGTGAGCGCTGATACGCCGTGGGAGGACTTGCCCCCTCGCGTGCGTCGTGCATTCTTGGATGGCCTGGGCGATACGAAGATCTCGGTCGACTACCAAAAGCTCGACGGACGTCGCAGCCAGTGGGATACCAAGTTTTCGGGCGTGCGCAATATCCTGTACGAGCGCTATATCGAGACGACGAATGAGAACACCAAGGCGCGCTTGGAGAAGTACATCCGCGAGGAGCCGTGCTCGAGTTGCCACGGCGCTCGTTTGCGCCCCGAGATGCTCGCCGTTACCGTAGGCGGTAAGTCCATTTACGAGGTCTGCTGCCTATCGTGCCGCGAGTCGCTCAAGTTTTTTGAGGGTTTGGAGCTTACCGAGCGCCAACAATTTATCGGCGGGCGCATCGTTAAGGAAATCCTGGAGCGCTTGCGCTTTCTGGTCGATGTCGGACTTGACTATCTGACCCTCGACCGTGCCTCGGCGACGCTTTCCGGTGGCGAGGCACAGCGTATTCGACTGGCAACGCAGATCGGCGCGGGTCTCATGGGCGTGCTCTATATTCTGGACGAGCCTTCGATCGGTCTTCATCAGCGTGATAACGAGCGCCTGATCAAGACGCTCGAGCGCCTGCGCGATATCGGCAATACCGTTATCGTCGTCGAACACGACGAGGATACAATCCGTGCCGCCGACTACGTGATCGACATGGGGCCCGGCGCCGGCGTCAACGGCGGGCACGTAGTCGCGGCGGG
>CABQJV010000043.1 GCA_902464565.1 uncultured Collinsella sp. | reverse complement strand
CCCCCACCCCACCCCACCACTCCACCCCCAATATGTTGTAAAACACCCCCGAGCATATGTTCGAAAACACAATATGTTGTGTTTGCAGCAAAGGCGGGATGCCACCTGTAGAACCACGCCCGCGAACCTCAACCTTCAAGTTGACCTTGAGGCGATTTTTACGTCCCTTTACACGCCGTTCACATCGCCCCCAAACTCCTCCCACCCACGGTACACACGGCCCACCGCCGCGCCGGTGCCTGGCGAAAAATGGGGCGGGCCCCAGATTGCCCATGCGCGCAAAAGTGCGTCTCGGCAATCTGGGGCCCGTCCCCCTTAATATTTATAAATATGCAGGTCAGCGAGGTGCTAGCGATGTGCCAGCGGATGCGCCGCCAGATAGACCTCGGTCAGTTGCGTGCGGTCGACATGTGTGTAGACCTGCGTGGTCGAAATATCGGCATGGCCCAAAATCTCCTGCAGCACACGCAGGTCGGCACCGCCCGCAAGCATGTGGGTGGCAAAGGAGTGGCGCAAGGTGTGGGGATGGAGCCCCACCAGCCCCACTTGGCGCCCATACCGCTCGCATATCGCATGCACGGCCTGGCGCGACAGGCGACGTCCGTTCTTATTTAAAAAGACCGCCGAGGTCTCCGTCCCGTGAGCATGGGCGGCCAGGAGAGTGCGCCCGTCACCTATATAGTGTGTCAGGGCGCGAGCCGCGCTTCCCACCAACGGGGCCAGACGCTCCTTGGAGCCCTTACCGCGCACCAGGACAAACCCGTCATCAATATGGATATCGCCCACATCGAGCCCAACCAGCTCACTCACGCGCAAGCCGCAACCGTAAAGCACTTCCAAGATGGCATGATCGCGCAGCCCCATCTCGCCCTCGGGAAAGTCTTGATCGAGCAGCGCCGAGACATCCTCCACCGAAAGGTATTCCGGCAGGCGATCTGCCTTTTTGGGCAGGCGCAACGCCGCCGTCGGGTTTTGGGCCACGGCCCCATCGCGCACCAAAAAGGCATGCAAGCCCTTCACGGCAGCAAGCGCGCGCTCCACCGAGGCGTCGGAATAGCCTCCGTCGCGGCGATCGGCAACAAAGCCCTCCACGACCTGACGGCTCACATCTTCAAAAGACGCAATGTCAGCCCGCTCCAGATAGGCGCAGTATGTCGTCAGGTCACGACGGTAGGCCGCAATCGTATTGCGCGCCAAACCCCGCTCGACCGCAAGGTAATCGAGATACTCCCCCGCCACCACAGCGAGCGACGAGGGAGTAGCTTCGGTATGTTCTTGGTTCTCCGGCACCCTTAGTCCGTAGCGAGGTTCTTGGGCGTCACCTGCAGACGGTCGACACCCTCGTGCTGGCCGATCGAGGCGCGCACGAACTCGCGGAACAGCGGCTGCGGGTTGGTCGGACGGCTCTTGAACTCGGGATGAGCCTGGGTAGCCACATACCACGGATGTACGTCGCGCGGCAGCTCGACCATCTCGACCAGGCGCTCGTCGGGCGAAAGACCCGAGATTACCAGACCGGCGTCCTCGAGCTGGTCGCGGAAGGCGTTGTTGAACTCAAAGCGGTGACGGTGACGCTCGTAGACGAGCTCCTCGCCATAGGCCTCGCGCGCGAGGGTATCGGCGGCGAGCTTGCACGGATAGGCGCCCAGGCGCATGGTGCCGCCCTTCTCGGTCACGTCCTCCTGCGAGCTCATCAAGTCGATGACACTATACGGGCCATCCGGATCGAACTCGGAAGAGCTGGCGCCGGCAAGGCCGACGACGTTGCGGGCAAATTCGCACACGGCCACCTGCATACCCAGGCAAATGCCCAGATACGGAATCTTGTGCTCGCGGGCGAACTCGGCCGCGAGGATCTTGCCCTCCAGGGCGCGCTTGCCAAAGCCGCCAGGGACCAAGATGCCCGAGGCGTCACCCAGGACCTCGGAGACATTCTGCTCGTCGAGGCTCTCGCCATCGACCAGCTGCACGTCAACGTGGCGATCGTAGAACACGCCCGCATGGTGCAGGGCCTCGATAACCGACAGGTAGGCATCGGGCAGCTGCGTATACTTGCCCACGACGGCGATCTTCACCTTGTCGGCGTGCTGGTTGGCATGGTTCTGCTTGCGCAGGAACTCGTTCCACTGACTCATGTCGCGCTCACGCGGGTCAAGACCCAGACGCTCGCAAATGCGCAGATCAAAGTCCTGCTCGGCGAGCAGCTGCGGAACATCGTAGATGCTCGCGCAGTCCTCGTTGGTAAAGACACAGTCGGTGTCGACGTCGCAGAAGCTTGCGATCTTGCCGCGGATGGCATCGTCGATATGGTGGTCGGAGCGCAGAACGATAATATCGGGCTGGATACCAAAGCTGCGGAGCTCCTTAACGGAGTGCTGCGTCGGCTTGGTCTTGACCTCGTGGGCGGCGGCGATATAGGGAACGAGCGACACGTGGATGTAGCAGACGTTCTCGGGGCCGGCCTCCTTGCGATACTGGCGAATGGCCTCGACAAACGGCTGCGACTCGATGTCGCCGATAGTGCCGCCCAACTCAGTGATGACCACGTCGGAGCCGGTCTGCTCCTCAATACGACGGAACTTATCCTTAATGGCGTTCGTGACGTGCGGGATCACCTGCACAGTGCCGCCCAAAAAGTCACCGCGACGTTCACGGGCGATCAGGCTCTTATAGATGGCACCAGTCGTAAAGTTGGAATCGCGGGTCAGGTTCTCGTCAATAAAGCGCTCGTAGTGGCCCAGGTCCAGATCGGACTCGTAGCCGTCCTCGGTCACAAAGACCTCGCCATGCTGGAACGGGCTCATGGTGCCGGGGTCGACGTTCAGATACGGGTCGGCCTTTTGCATCGTTACCTTGTAGCCGCGCGACTTGAGCAGACGGCCCAGCGAGGCCGCGGTAATACCCTTGCCCAGAGACGAAACCACGCCGCCGGTCACGAACACATGCTTGGTCATATTGAGTTACCTGCGCTTCCCGTAGAAGTTGTCCATACACATCTTACGGGTCTTCATTGTAATACTCGCGACGCGCGCCGCACACAATTATTCTTACGCGCAATCGCATTTCTCCATCTCGAAACAAAACGCCGGCCGGTTGCCCAGGCGGCGTCGTTTCCACTATGTATGTACGCTGTTATCGATCGGCGACTTCGTCCTTGATCAAGTCCTGCACGAGCATACCGGCACGGATGCCCTCTAGATACCATTCGCCACGCTCCGTAAGACAAATACCATTTGCGAGCTGGCCGCCGTCGTCGCTGTAGCGCGAGACGACCTCAATGATGTCTTCGGATTCCAAACGTTCAATTGCCGCGCGGGCGCGATACGGAGACACCCCCACACGCTCGGCAAGCGTCTTTCGCGAAAAGCCATAAAATCCGCCGTTGTCTTCGGACTGCTGTGCAATCTCCATCAGCACCTGCACCTCGACACGCTTCATATCGTTGACACTCGCACGACCCTTGCCAGCCATGGCAGCCTCCTCAAACCGAGCACGGGCATCACTTGCACCGTGCGCGACCGGCACACTCCATGATGGCCGGCAACATCCATCATGCGGCATCCCCGCAAAAGGATGAAACAATTAGGGTTATTGTATACCGCCCAAATCACTTATAGGCAGGTAAACGGGCTAATTTTAGGTTAAACGGTAGCTTTGTTGATAAAAGGGGCACACCGAATGTATATCCGATGCGCCCCTTTCAGACCAATTTATCCAGGCTTAGCGGTGGAAGAAGCCACGGCGCTCGAACTTGGGCTCGCAGCACACGTTGATGCCCAGCTTGCGCAGCACCGTCTCGTCCGTCGGCGAGATGATCACGCTAAAGAAGGCATCACAGCCACGCAGCTGCTCCAGGCCCGAAAGGACGCGGGCCGCCGTCTCGCTCGTTGCCGAGGTGATCGAGAGCGCCATAAGCGTCTCGTCGGTGTGCAGGCGCGGGTTCTTGCTACCCAGGAAATGCGTCTTGAGCTTGCTGATAGGCTCAATCGCCTCATCGCTAATGACCTCGAGCTCAAGGTCAACGCCCGAGACATGCTTAAGTGCATTCATGATGAGCGAGCTCGCGGCGCCCAGGCGCGTGGAAGTCTTGCCGGTCACCACGGAGCCATCGGGCATGACCATGGCGCCTACGGGGCCACCCGTCAGCTGCTCCCTGGTAAGAGCGGCCGAGCGTGCCGGCGAGTAATTCTTGTCGATACCGGCCTTCTTCATAATGATCTTGAGACGGTCGACTTGCTCATCGCCCACGCCGGTACGGCGCACATTTTCGACCGCGGTAAAGTAGCGGCGGACGATCTCCATCTTGGAAGCGTCGCGGCAGGCATCGTCATCGGTAATGGCAAAACCGACCATATTGACGCCCATGTCGGTGGGGCTCTGGTAGGGGCTCTTGCCCAGGATCTTTTCCATCAGAGCACGGACCACCGGGAAGGCCTCGACGTCACGGTTGTAGTTGACCGTGGTCTTGTTGTAGGCCTCCAAGTGGAAGGAGTCGATGATATTGGCATCGTCGAGGTCGGCCGTGGCGGCCTCATAGGCGATGTTGACCGGATGCGTGAGGGGCAGATTCCAGACCGGGAAAGTCTCGAACTTGGCGTAGCCGGCGGCGGTGCCGTGCTTGTGCTCGTGATAGAGCTGAGACAGGCAGGTGGCGAGCTTGCCCGAGCCGGGGCCGGGCGCCGTCACGACGACGAGCGGACGGGTGGTCTCGACAAACTCGTTCTTGCCATAGCCGTCGTCGGACACGATCAGGTCGACGTCGTGCGGATAGCCCTCGATGGGATAGTGCAGCTTGGCAGGAATGCCGAGCGCGTTCAGGCGATTGCGGAACACATCGGCGGCGGGCTGGCCGGCGTACTGGGTGATAACCACGGCCGCGACAGCAAAACCGTTGCCGCGGAACAGGTCGACCAGGCGCAAAACGTCCTCGTCATAGGTAATGCCCAGGTCACCGCGAGCCTTGTTCTTCTCGATGTGGTTCGCGTTAATGGCGATGATGACCTCGACGTCGTCGGCAATGCTCTTAAGCATGCGAAACTTGCTGTCCGGCTCAAAACCCGGCAGCACGCGACTCGCGTGATAGTCATCAAACAGCTTGCCGCCAAACTCCAAATACAGCTTGCCGCCAAACTGCGAGATGCGCTCCTTAATATGAGCGGCCTGCAGCTCGATATACTTCGCGTTGTCGAAACCCTGGCGCATGTATGGCTCCCGTCCCGTTTCCATTTAATGTTCTAGGCGATTATAACGGAGCCCGCCCTCCCCGATACCCAGACCATCAACAGGCACTAACCAAACACGCCACCGCAACTTCCCCTTTTGGCGCGAAGTAACCTGACCCCTTTGCACCAACAACAGAAACGTCGCAGGTTGAGCATAAGTCAGCGAGCGACGTCCAGGACGTACAAGTTGGCATGAAAAAGGCAAGGCATAGACCTTTTGGTCATGCCTTGCCTTTTGAATGACAAATTGTCGTCCTGGGCGGCGCGCAGCGTCGACTGGTTGCGCGGTTCGTAGAACCGCGCAACATGAGAGCGCCCCCTCCCGCGCACGGAACGGGAGGGGGCTAAAGGTAGGAGTCTACCGGTGGGTTGACCCCACCGGACAGACGATGACCAGATGATCCTTTACAGGATCGTCAAGGTTTCCGTGGGGTACCCGTTGGGTACTTAGATCAACACGCAAGCGACGGTCAGGATGATGGCGCAGACGACGGAGAGCGCGACGATGAGCTTAAGGGCAAACTTGAGCCAGGTCGTCCACTCGATCTTGGCCAGGGCGAGACCGCCCATGATGGCGCCGGAGGTCGGGGTGAACAGGTTCACGACACCGATGGCGGCGGAGAAGATCATGACCATGACCTCAGGCGAGAAGCCAAGCTTAACAGCCAGCGGTCCCATGATGGGCATGGAGACGGTGGCCATACCGGAGGTCGAGGGGATCAGGAAGGACAGGCCGAAGTAGACCAGGAAGCTCATGGGAGCGAAGATCACGCCGGACAGGCCAGCCAGGGCATTGGCGGCAGCGTCGAGGACGAAGACGTCGAGGCCGGTGTTAGCCATGAGGACGGAGATACCACGGGCGAGGGCGATGACGAGAACAACGGACATCATGTCGGCAGCGCCGGTGATGAAGGTGTTAACGATCTGCTTCTCGGACAGGCCACCGATGATACCGATCAGGACGGCCATGAGGAAGAACCAGGTGGAAGCCTCCTCGAAGTACCACTGGCCAATGGGCAGGCCGGTGATCAGGGCAGACCAGCCCTGGACGACGGCATTACCGTCGGCGTCGTAGACAGCGCCAGCGTCGAAGAAGTTGGCGACGCCCTCGTTGAGGTCGGCCAGCGGAATGAAGCCGACGATCATGACGACGAAGGTGAAGGCGAAGGCGATCAGAACACCCTTCTGACGACCGGTGAGCTTGACCTCCTTGTGGACCTCGGAAGCAGCCTTGCCGTGAGCCTCTTCGGCGTCCTTGAGCTCCTGCATCGACAGGATGGTGGAACCCTTGTCAGCCTTGACCTTCTTGGCATAGTTCATCACGAAGACAATGGACATAGCGGTAGTGACAATCCACAGGACGGCACCAAGGCCGATGATGATGGACTGGTTGACCTCAATGCCAACGCCGGTCAGAGCGTCGACGGCAGCGCCGACGGCGAACGGGTTAACCGTGGAGCCCAGGCAGCCGCAGCCAGCACCGAGCAGGACGGTAGCGGCGCCGACCATGGGGTCGAAGCCAGCGGCCATCATGGTAGCGGCGAGCAGGGCGTAGAAGGGAACGGTCTCCTCGCACATACCATAGGTGGTACCACCGAGGGAGAAGATGAGCATCAGCACGGGAATGAGCATGATCTCGTTACCCTTAAGCTTCTGCACCAGGACGGCGATACCGTTGTCCAGAGCGCCGGTCTCGGTCATCATGCCGAGGAAGCCGCCCAGGATCATAACGAAGAGGCAGACGGGCAGAGCGTCAGCGAAGCCCTTAATCGGGGCGGTGCAGAAATCGCTCAGACGGGCGGCAGTAACCGCGCCGCCGGACGTGCCGGAGACGATAACGGTAATCACTGCAACAATTGCCAGCAGAGCTAGAAGAATGGTGAACGATGAAGGCATACCGCGCTTTTTCTTAGCGGTCTCAGTCATGGTTCTCATCCCCCCTTCATAAATCATTTAACTTTCTCGCGCGAAGCGGATCTTCCGTGCCGTGCCCACCGCCCGACGAGAGATATTTACCAGACAAAGCCGCTCGGGGTGTGCAGCAATACACCCCGAGCGAGATGCTAGATGCTCTTACTTGAGCGTGGCGTACATGACAGCCTTGATGGTGTGCATGCGGTTCTCGGCCTCGTCGAAGACCTTGGAAGCGGGGCTCTCGAAGACCTCGTCGGTGACCTCCTGCTCGGTGATGCCGAACTGCTCGCACTTCTCGGCGCCAATCGTGGTGTTGGTGTCGTGGAAGCTAGGCAGGCAGTGCAGGAAGATGGCACCTGGGTTGGCCATAGCCATGACCTCGGAGGTAACGCGATACGGGGTGAGCTGAGCGATGCGCTCGGCCCAGACCTCGTCGGGCTCGCCCATGGAGACCCACACATCGGTGTAGATAACGTCGGCACCGGTGACGCCGTCCTTGACGTCAGTGGTCAGCTTGATGGTGCAGCCGTTAGCCTCGGCGATGGGCTTGCAGGCCTCGATGACGTCGTCAGCGGGCATGCACTCCTCGGGGCCGCAGGCCACGAAGTTCATGCCGAGCTTGGAGCAGACAACCATGAGGGAGCGAGCGACATTGTTCTTGCAGTCGCCCATGAAGACGAGGGTCTTGCCCTTGATGTCGTAGTTGAAGTTCTCCTGGACGGTCAGGATGTCGGCGAGCATCTGGGTGGGGTGCCACTCGGTGGTCAGGCCGTTCCACACGGGCACGCCGGACTTGGCAGCGAGCTCCTCGACGTCGTCCTGTGCAAAGCCACGGAACTCGATGCCGTCATACATGCGGCCGAGAACGCGGGCGGTGTCCTCGATGGACTCCTTCTTGCCCATCTGCGACGAACCGGGATCGAGGTAGGTGACGCCCATGCCCAGATCCATGCCGCCGACCTCGAAGGCGCAGCGGGTACGAGTGGAGGTCTTCTGGAAGAGCAGGACGATGTTCTTGCCCTCGAGATAGCGGTGCGGAACGCCAGCGCGCTTCATGTCCTTGAAGTTCTTGGAAAGCTTGAGCAAGTACTCGATCTCCTCGGTGGAGAGGTCGAGGAGCTTGAGGAAGCTACGGCCGGAGAGGTTAACACCCATGGTTCGTATCCTTTCGAAAAAATGAATTACGTAAGTATTAGTGTTGCCCGTTTGACGGGCGAAACCGGTGCGGTTGTAGGGGGACCGCACCGGAAACGGAAAGACTTAGAGGTCCTCGCGCCAGAAGGGCATGCTCATGCAGCGCGGGCCGCCGCGGCCGCGGGAGAGCTCGGCGGAGGGCACGACGAGAAGGTCCAGGCCCTCCTTGTACAGCACGTCGTTGGTGACGGTGTTGCGGGCGTAGACGCAGATCTTGCCGGGCTCGACGCACAGGGTGTTGGAGCCGTCGTTCCACTGCTCGCGGGAGGCCGCGATCGGGTCGCCGCCGCCGCAGGGGATCAGCTTGACCTGGTCGACGCCGGTGGCGTCCTCCAGGACGTGCTCGAGGGTGTCCTCGATCAGGCGGATGTTCACGTCGCCCGGGTTCTTGCCGGCGGTCAGCTCGTAGACGCGCAGGGTGCCCATGATGGCGGGGTGGATCGTGAACTTATCGACGTCGATCTGGGTGAAGACCGTGTCGAGGTGCATGAAGGCGCGCGAGACCGGGATGTCGAAGGCCAGGATGCGCTCGACCTTGGAGTCGGAGTTCCAGAAGATGTTCTGGGCCATGACGTCGATAGCTGCGGCCTGGGTGCGCTGGGAGATGCCGACGGCGAGGGTCTTCTCGTTGATGTTCAGCACGTCGCCGCCCTCGGTGTGGAACTGGCAGTCGCGGCGGAAGTACAGGGAGACGTCCTTGTAGTCGGGGTGGTACTTGAAGACGTACTTGCCGTACAGGGTCTCGCGGTTGCGGGTGACCGAGTACATGCGGTTGAGGTTGACGCCCTCGCCGACGACCGCGAACGGGTCGCGGGTGAAGTAGAGGTTGGGCATCGGGTCGATGATCAGGTCGGACTCGGACTCGGAGTTGACCAGGGAGTCGAGGGTCGTGGACGCCGTGAGGGGCAGGTCGATCTCGGCCTTGGTCATGCCGGCCATGGTCTTCTTGACGAACTCGAGGTTGTCCTCGATGGAGTCCAGCTTCTCGCGGACGATCTGCGGCATGTGCTGGCCGCGGATGCCGGCCTCGGCGATGTACTGGTCGGTGAACTCGGCGCGGGCGCCGGGGACCTGGTCGAACACCTCGGCGACGAGGTTCTCGAGGTAGAGGACCTCCACGCCCTGGTCCCTCAGGATCTGGGCGAAGGTGTCGTGCTCCTGCTGTGCGACCTCCAGGAACGGGACGTCGTCGAACAGGAGTCGCTCGAGCTCGTCGGGCGGCAGGTTGAGGAGCTCGTCGCCGGGGCGGTGCAGGCAGACCTTCCTGAGCTTGCCGATCTCGGAAGGCACGTGCAGACCTTTCGTCATGGCCTCCTACCTTTCTTTCGGGCCCTTGTCAGGGCCGATTCGTTAGCGCCCCTCCGTGTGAGGCGTTATTGCTGACGACATATTTATATCCAAAATCAGTCCATACTTCCACCTCGCCCCCGAACGGTTTTATATGAGGGATGAACGGCATACACATATACTTCACGCATGGCACACTTTGATTTAATAAAGTTTATTTACGTGCTTAAACGCGTTTTCAATCCAGATAGCAAATGGAACTAAACTTTATTAAACCACCCTCAAATTGCATATTTCCAATAAAGCTATGAATAGAATTAGCGATTCATACCGCGTCTCAACCATTTTCATTTTTATTCAGAAAAAAGTTTGTCCTATTCATTTCTGGTAACAAATTACCGTTTACCAGACGCTTGATACCGTTCACCGGAAGCTCAGTATAAGGCCCATCGGATACCGGCTCGCCTTACGGCCTCATTTGTAACAACTTGACTTCTCGGTATAGAAAAAGAGACCCGCTCCCCTCTTGGGAAACGGGTCAGTTATCGATAATCGTAGACAGATTTGAGCGGCTTTGAGAGCCGTCGGAATCCTAGCAATCGAACTCCGCCAGTGCCTCGTCCAAAAGCCTCAGACCCTCGCGCAGAACGTCCTCGCTCGCGCAGTAGCCCAGGCGTGCGCCGCAGGGAAGCTCAAAGCGGCTACCGGGAACCAACAGCACTCCCCTCTCGGCCAGCAGGCGCTTGCAGAACTCCTCGTCGTCCTCGGGAATATCAAGCTTGATAAACGAGGTAGACACGCCCTGCGGGGCCGTCCAGGAAACGCGATGCTGCGTATCAATCCAAGCCTGCGCGATATCGCGGTTTCCAAACACGATCTTGCGGTTGCGCTCGAGGATCTTGTCCTTGTGCTTGAGCACATAAGTCGCCAGGGCGTCGTTGAACACGCCGCCGCAAATCATGGTGTAGTCGCGGTACGTGCGAATGCGGTTAGATACCTCTTCGTCTGCCACAACCCAGCCCACGCGGGCCGCAGGCGTCGAATAGGTCTTGGACACCGAGTTGGTGACGATGGCCTTCTCGTACACATCGGCCATCGACAAAAAGTCCTCAGTGTTCTCAAGCGGCAGATACACCTCGTCGCACAGCACATAGGCGCCAACCGAGCGGGCGATCTCGGCAATCTGGCCGAGCGTATCGGCATCAAGCACCGTACCGATGGGGTTCGATGCGTTGTTGATGCAGATGAGCTTCGTGTTGGGGCGCACCGAGCGCTTGAGCTGTTCGATATCGGGTTTCCACCCGAGCTCCTCGCGAAGCTCCCAATACTCGACCTCGGCGCCAAGCGTACGCGGAATCTCATAGAGCGGCGCATAGGTAGGCCACTCGGCGATAACGTGGTCGCCGGGCTCGACTACGGCCATGATGGCGTTGAGGTTCGCGCCCGTGCAGCCATTGGTCTGCAGAATGTGATCGGGATTGACCTCGCGACGATACAGCTTGGCAACCTCGGCCTTAAACTCCGGCGAACCCTCGATCCAGCCGTAGTTCATCTTCTCGCGATCCAGGCGCTCGTAGAACGTGGCGCCGTCCTGTTCGTCGAGCGCGCGAAGCTCGCCCATGGTAAGTGACGAAATCGTCGACTGGGCGATATCCCACGTGGCGCTCTTCTCCCAAACGTTGAGCCACTCCTCAACGCCGATTGCCTTGATATCCATGACCAAGCTCCTTACAAAAGCAGTCATCCAATCGTGTTGACGTTCCTCATACAAGAATGGGGCGGTGCGAATACCCGCACCGCCCCAATGGGAGACATCTAATGGCAGCTAGATGTATGTATTAAGACCTGTACGGGTCCTTGAAGACCTTAGAGGTCCTCGCGCCAGAAGGGCATGCTCATGCAGCGCGGGCCGCCGCGGCCGCGGGAGAGCTCGGCGGAGGGCACGACGAGAAGGTCCAGGCCCTCCTTGTACAGCACGTCGTTGGTGACGGTGTTGCGGGCGTAGACGCAGATCTTGCCGGGCTCGACGCACAGGGTGTTGGAGCCGTCGTTCCACTGCTCGCGGGAGGCCGCGATCGGGTCGCCGCCGCCGCAGGGGATCAGCTTGACCTGGTCGACGCCGGTGGCGTCCTCCAGGACGTGCTCGAGGGTGTCCTCGATCAGGCGGATGTTCACGTCGCCCGGGTTCTTGCCGGCGGTCAGCTCGTAGACGCGCAGGGTGCCCATGATGGCGGGGTGGATCGTGAACTTATCGACGTCGATCTGGGTGAAGACCGTGTCGAGGTGCATGAAGGCGCGCGAGACCGGGATGTCGAAGGCCAGGATGCGCTCGACCTTGGAGTCGGAGTTCCAGAAGATGTTCTGGGCCATGACGTCGATAGCTGCGGCCTGGGTGCGCTGGGAGATGCCGACGGCGAGGGTCTTCTCGTTGATGTTCAGCACGTCGCCGCCCTCGGTGTGGAACTGGCAGTCGCGGCGGAAGTACAGGGAGACGTCCTTGTAGTCGGGGTGGTACTTGAAGACGTACTTGCCGTACAGGGTCTCGCGGTTGCGGGTGACCGAGTACATGCGGTTGAGGTTGACGCCCTCGCCGACGACCGCGAACGGGTCGCGGGTGAAGTAGAGGTTGGGCATCGGGTCGATGATCAGGTCGGACTCGGACTCGGAGTTGACCAGGGAGTCGAGGGTCGTGGACGCCGTGAGGGGCAGGTCGATCTCGGCCTTGGTCATGCCGGCCATGGTCTTCTTGACGAACTCGAGGTTGTCCTCGATGGAGTCCAGCTTCTCGCGGACGATCTGCGGCATGTGCTGGCCGCGGATGCCGGCCTCGGCGATGTACTGGTCGGTGAACTCGGCGCGGGCGCCGGGGACCTGGTCGAACACCTCGGCGACGAGGTTCTCGAGGTAGAGGACCTCCACGCCCTGGTCCCTCAGGATCTGGGCGAAGGTGTCGTGCTCCTGCTGTGCGACCTCCAGGAACGGGACGTCGTCGAACAGGAGTCGCTCGAGCTCGTCGGGCGGCAGGTTGAGGAGCTCGTCGCCGGGGCGGTGCAGGCAGACCTTCCTGAGCTTGCCGATCTCGGAAGGCACGTGCAGACCTTTCGTCATGGCCTCCTACCTTTCTTTCGGGCC
>CABQJV010000042.1 GCA_902464565.1 uncultured Collinsella sp. | reverse complement strand
AGGGCCCCGATAAGGTCGCGATTAGCCGCAAGATAGCGAAGCAACTCAACCGAACCGGGCGCCGGCTCGAGCTCATCGATGTTGTGATAGAGATCGGGCAGTTGAGCTGCGGTGATGAGCTCAATGCGCTCACGAATCTCGGCCAGCAAGCCGTCCTCGATTTGATTGATAAAGTCGGGAATATCGCGGTAGTGCGAATAGAACGTGCGGCGCGTAAGGCCAGCGCGCTCGGTGAGCGACGCGACATTAATGCGCGAAAGGTCGCCGCTTTCGGCAAGCTCGCTGGCAAGTGCCTGGCGAAGGGCACGCTGCGAGCGAAGGGACCGGCGATCGCATTTCTCGAGCTGGGACAAACGTCCTCCTTGTTACTCAGCCTGTGCGCTATTGCACAGTGCGAGTATTATTGCACACCGTGTGCATCAACACGTAAAGGCAATATTTGGGATGTGACGAAGGGGCAGCCTCTTTGTCACATTCAGCGACCGCCTAGGTTGTGCCAGTTGTGCCTGGCTTTTGGAGCGGCATTGCTGATTGTTCAAAATGTCATTCGTGGGTAGAATAGTGTCGACGGCAGCCCAAGTTCTGGAAAGCTGGGCAGCGCCGTTGTTTGCATTAGGGGGTCAACGCCTTAGCGGCGGCGACCCCTTCTGTTGCGCTTCGAACGTTGCTTGAGTGCCTCGGAAAGGCCGACGAGCGCCGTGAAGAACGAGACCAAAGCGGTCAGAAGTCTCACGAAATCAATCAAATCGGTCATGGGCATCACCTCCCATCAGGTGGAGGGCGCTGCCCGGCACATGGAACTGCCGCCAACGATACCGATTCTATCAAAGCGTAGTTGTATATGCGAATATATGTTCGTATTCCAAGAACACAGACCCCTGTGACAAAGGGGCTGCCCTTTTGTCACATTATTCGATGATGGTGCGGGGGTTTTGCTTGCGCATGGTGGCGAGCATGTGTTTGGGGACGGCGTGGACCATGCAGCTGCCGATAGTCGCGCTCGCGGCGGCCTTGGCCGCGTCACTGCCATTCTTGGTGGCATAGCTGTGACGGAAACGCTTGAGCATGGCGATGTCGTTGCCGCCGTCGCCGTAGACCGCGACCTCATCCTCGGCAATACCGTAGTAGCCCGCCAGCCAAGCCACACTCTCGCCCTTGTTGCACGCCACGTCCGTGATCTCGAACATCACCGGATCGAACGGCGCGTTGACCACGCGGTCCGAGCGCTCGGCCAAATACGCCTTAAGGTCGCGCTCCAGCTCGGGTGAGGTCACGCGACAATTGATCTTGCATACATCGTGACGCAAGATATCGCCGATCGACTGATCGAAATACTGCTCCTCGTGATACCCGCCACGTGCACGCATGCCGCGCATCACGATGCGCTTGACAGGACTGTCCTTTTTAAAGCCCGCCTGGTGCATCTCAAACGATCCGCTCGAGAACATGCCGTCAGGCGTGGAGCAGTCGAAGCAAATGTCCGGGAACGCCTTGAGCAGCTCCTCGGTAACCTGCGGGTCGATGGTCCAGGTCTTGAGCACTTCGCCATGGCTGTTGCGCACGATGGACCCATTGGAGCAGCAAGCGTCAAGCGCCAGGCCCGTAAAGCCATGCTCGCCGATTGGCAACGTCGAGCGCCCGGTCGCGGGAACCACATGCAGGCCAGCCTCGGTCAGCTCGCGAATGGCACGGCGGATGGTCCCATCCGCCTCGTGCAGGGCGTTCAGCAGTGTTCCGTCTAAGTCACTCGCAAACATCTTGATCATGGGCATGCCTCTCCTTCGTCTGCACGATATTGTAGACGAGAACGGGCGCGCCCCAAGAGAGGCACGCCCGTCAGGCGAAAGATTGTCCTACACCGCAGCGGGGCCGTGTTCGCCGGTACGGATGCGGATAACCTCCTCGACCGGCTCGACCCAGATCTTGCCGTCGCCGACGGCACCGGTGCGAGCGGCGCTGCAGATGATATCGACAATGCCGTCGACGTGCTCGTCGGCGCAAATGAGCGTGAACTGCACCTTAGGAATCGTGTTGACAAGCAACTCGTTGCCGCGCACGTATTCCTTCCAGCCATGCTGTGCGCCGCAGCCCTGCACTTGGTTAATAGTCATGCCACGAACATCGGCAGCAAACAGCGCGTCTTTAAGAACCTCAAGCTTTTCCTGACGCACGATAGCCGTGATCTTTTTCATAATGAATTCCTCTCAATAATCAACGTATCCCTTTACATGAGACGCGGGTTTCCCAGGTGTCGCAAACCAACCTCAGAGATCAAAAAGTTCAACTGACTGGTCTTAGCAGGTTTCCCAAGTGCCGCAGATTGCCGTGAAAGAGGAGCGAAGCGTACTTAAGTACGTGAGCGACGATTGAACGGCAAGGTGCGGTGCTTGGGGAAGCTGCTAATCGAGTCCGGAGAACGAAGGATACGCGCTCTCGCCGTGTTGACTCGCATCCAGGCCCAGCGCCTCGTCCGCCTCGTCCACACGCAGGCTGCCGTGGAGCAGCGCCTTGACCACTGCGGCGATCACCAAATCGAGCACCAGCACAATAGCAACCGTCACCACAATGCCCAAAATCTGCGAGACGAGCAGCGACACGTCGCCCGTGTAGAACAGGCCGCCCTTACCGGTCCACGAAAGCTCCGGCACGCAGAACAGGCCCGTGAGCACGCCGCCCAAGATGCCGCCGATACCGTGGCAGCCAAACGCATCGAGCGCATCGTCGTAGCCAAACTTGGTCTTAAGATGGCTGATGGCCAGGTAGCAGACGGGCGACACGATCAGGCCCATGACCAGCGCTGCCCACGGCTCGACAAAGCCCGCACCCGGCGTGACCACCACAAGGCCTGCAACCAGACCGGTGCTGGCGCCCACCAGCGTGGGTCGACCGGTGTGCACGCGCTCGACGGCAAGCCACGAGACCATGCCCGCCGCGCTGGCCGTCACGGTGTTGAGGATGGCAAGTGCCGCCACGGCGTCGGCCTTAAACTCGCTGCCGCCGTTAAAGCCAAACCAGCCAAACCAAAGCAGGCCGGCGCCCAGAGCCACAAACGGCACGTTATGTGGACGGTAGCTCACCATGCCAAAGCCACGACGACGGCCAAGCATTAAGCAGAGGATCAGGCCGGTAAGACCGGACGAAATGTGCACCACGTCGCCGCCGGCAAAGTCGAGTGCGCCGATAATGTCACCGATAAAGGAGCCATCGCCGCCCCAAACCATGTGGGCAAGCGGCGCATAGACCACAAGCAGCCAAATGCCCAGGAAGGCCGTCATGGCACCAAACTTAACGCGGCCGGCCAGGCTGCCCGTGACGATAGCAGCAGTGATCATGGCAAACGCCATCTGGAAGGCGATGTTGATAATCTCCGGGTAGACGGCGCCGTCCGACGCGGTGCCCTCGGCCGCCTGCAGCACCTGGTTGAGTACCGGCAGGCACAGCAGCTGGTCAAGGCCTCCAATAAACGGGCTGGAACCGTCGCCGCCATAGGCCAGAGACCAGCCGGCAACAATCCACAGCACACCAACCAGGCCAATGGCACCAAAGCACATAAGCATGGTGTTGATGACATTTTTGCGCCTGGACAGGCCGCCATAGAAAAACGCCAAGCCCGGTGTCATTAAAAACACGAGCATGGTGCAGACGAGCATAAACGTTGTCGATCCCGTATCGTACATTCGCTCTCCCTTGGTCGCATGAACGTTGTCGGCGCCCATAATGCGGCCGAGGGGCAACTGGTGTAGACCAGATACGGCGTTGTTAAACGCAGCGTTGTCGAATGGAAATGCTGCCGCAATCTTGGAAACGGCGCGGCAACGGACGCGAAACGAGCGGGAAATACGCGAGCAAGGGAGCCGTGAGCGTACCCATCCCGGCTAGTGCCGAAACAGCTCGTGGGCGCGGTCGCGGAGATTAGTTGCTCGAATGACACCTTCGTAGCGATTGATGCGCAGACGCGGGAAGGCATTGAAGAAGCGCAGGTCGCGGCGGCTGAGTGACACGCTCGGCACCGGACGGCTTATGCGCTTGCCGGCAAGGCGACGACTGAGCGACGGACGCGGCATGCTCGGCGCGGCATCGGCCACGCGGCGGGCAGCAAGTGCCAGGCCGCGAGCACCATCCGCGACAAACGTCGGCATCGAAGCCTTCTCGCGCAGAGCATCGAGCGCGGCGTCACCCAGCTCGGCCA
This sequence comes from uncultured Collinsella sp., assembly GCA_902464565.1. Lineage (GTDB taxonomy): Bacteria > Actinomycetota > Coriobacteriia > Coriobacteriales > Coriobacteriaceae > Collinsella. The sequence goes on along the minus strand of CABQJV010000042.1, from coordinate 9,390 downwards.
GCCACGCGTTAACGGCACGGCTACGGATATGCGTCTGTGCCACCGAGTCAATCGTCGATTCGGGAATGCGCTCGAGCATTGAGTCCGAGGCATCGGCAAGCGACTCATTGATGCGGTCGGCAAGGTCGGCCCGGACCCGCTCCAGCTGATCAGACAGACGCCGCCAGCTCGCCAACGAGCACACCGCGTCGACCATCATCGCGACCGCGACGATAAAGGCGGACAGCCGCACAATCAGCACCGGCAGATGGCCAAGCAGCCCCAGCAATGCCGGCTCCACTAAACGGCAAATACACAACGCACCCAAGCCAAACGCGCAGGCCCAGTACAGGCAGATGCGTCCGTGCAAGTTAAACGGCAGGTGCGAGTAATCCCAAAAGCGAGCGCCCGTTGTTTTTTCCAACAGCACGCCTACGCTGTACTCAATCACGCTGCATACGAGCGCTGCAGCGACAAACTGGCTCGAGGCATCCGGAATCCCACGCAACAGCAGCCAGCAGGCAATGCCGCCCACACCATAGATAGGACAACACGGCCCCAGCAAAAAGCCACTGTTGGCAAATCGTCCGTGATTGAGCATGGCGCATACTGTCGACTCCCATGCCCAGCCGCAAAGCCCGTAAAAAGCAAACGAGAGCACCAGTGCCGAGAGTGGACAGGCGGCAAGCGTCGCGCCGCCAAACGCCATATCGATCGCGGTTTCCACCGTCTACCCTCTCCTCTTTTCGCTCGATTCGCTATTCGCGCCATCGTCCGCCTCGTCCTTGCGCAGCAGACGGCCGGCGACTGTCTCGCGCAGCGCGCACCATTTATCTGCCAGGCACACAATCCATGCTTCACGACACGTCGGCGGCACCGGCACCAGCGGAAACATATGCCGCACGATAATATTCCGCTCGCGCGACGTCAGCTCAAAATCTTCTTCCGCACGCGCCAGGGCAAAAAATGGATGCCGAAATCCGTGCAGTCGATGGCTCGGGTCGGGATCGTGCCAATCGTAGAGAAAGTAATCGTGTAACAGTGCTCCGCGCAGCAGCGAGGCACGGTCGACCGAAATGCCAGCACGGCCCAAGCGCTCGGCAAAGGACAGGCTCGCCCGTGCCACCGAAGTCACATGTGCATAGACCGTCACGTCACCATGCTGGATAAACTCGTGCGTCAGGTCCAAGCGGCCCGCCTGGGCAAGCTGACGGGCGGCATCGTCGACCTCGCGCGCGATTTTCTCGGCACGAACGGCATCGGACATGCTGCCTCCTTCCAGCGGCTCACGGCGGCAAACCACGGACTGCACGCATTGAATAAAATCATCATCGAATTTACCAGTATGGCATCGGACAAAACGTTTTGCCCCGCCAGTTGGCGAATTACCGCGCCGCCGTCACATATCAAACGCCAAAATGTGCGAGACTGTTTTGTGCAATTGTGCCGGCCGAGGGAGCGCCGGTGCTCGATTCGCATGGAGTAACCCACAACGATGCTGCTTACGCAAACGACAACGCCCGAGGACGTCAAGGCTCTTAATCGCGCCGAGCTCCCGCAGCTCTGCGACGAGATTCGCCACGCCATCCTCGAAAGCTCCGCCGCTGTCGGCGGACACGTTGCCCCCAACCTGGGCGTCGTTGAGCTCACGGTCGCGCTCCATCGCGTGTTTAACTCCCCCACCGACAAGATTGTCTTTGACGTGTCGCACCAGACCTACGCCCACAAGGCGCTGACCGGGCGCGCGTACACCTATATCGACCCGGAGCGCTTTGGCGAGGCTTCCGGCTTTGCCAATCCCGACGAGTCCGAGCATGACCTGTTTGCCATGGGTCACACCTCGACCTCGGTGAGCTTGGGCTGTGGCCTTGCCCATGCGCGCGACCTTGCGGGTGACACGTATAACGTCATTACCGTTATTGGCGACGGCTCGCTTTCGGGTGGCCTGGCGTTTGAGGGCTTTAACAATGCCGCCGAGCTCGACAGCAACCTGATCATCATCGTCAACGATAACGACCAGTCCATTGCCGAAAACCACGGTGGCCTGTATCGCAATCTGGCCGAGCTGCGCGCCAGCAACGGCACCTGTGAGCGCAACGTTTTCCGGGCGCTGGGGCTCGACTATCGCTACCTGAACGCCGGCAACGATGTCCAAGCGCTGGTCGATACGCTGCAGGAGCTGCGCGATATCGATCACCCCATCGTGCTGCACGTCTCGACCGCCAAGGGCAAGGGCTTTGAGCCGGCCCAGAGCGACCCCGAACACTGGCATCATGTGGGGCCCTTCGATATGGCAACCGGCCGCAAGCTCTGCCCGGGCCATCCGAGCGAGCCTGCGCCGCGCACCTATGCCGATATTACGGGCGAGGCGCTCAGCGCCGCCATCGAGCGCGATCCGCAGGTCGTGGGCGTCACGGCCGCCACACCCTACATCATGGGCTTTACACCCGAGCTTCGCGCTGCCGCCGGCAAACAGTTCGTCGATGTGGGCATTGCCGAAGAGCACGCTGTGACCTTTGCCACCGCGCTTGCACGCTCGGGCGCCAAGCCAGTCTTTGGTGTGTACGGCACGTTTTTGCAGCGCGCCTACGACGAACTGTGGCACGACCTGTGCCTCAACGACGCCCCCGCAACCATCTTGGTGTTTGGCGCGTCGATCTTTGGCACCACGTCCGAGACGCACCTCTCGTTCTTTGATATTTCCATGCTGGGCGGACTTCCCAACATGCGTTACCTAGCACCGGCCTGCATGGAAGAATACCTGTCCATGCTGAGCTGGTCGCTCGACCACCGCGAGCATCCCGTGGCGATCCGCGTACCGGGCATCGGCCTGGTAAGCCGTCCCGATCTGGCGCCCGCCGAGGGCGCCGATTACAGCGCCGTTCGCTACAACGTGGTGCACCAGGGTCGCGACGTTGCCGTGCTCGCACTTGGCGATTTCTTTGAGCTGGGCGAGCGCGTGGCAAACCGCTTGGCTGCCGAGTACGGTATCGAGGCCACGCTCGTCAACCCGCGCTTTGCAACCGAGCTCGACCACGAGTTCCTCGACAGCCTTGCCGCCGAGCATCGCGTTGTCGTTACCCTCGAGGACGGCATCTTGGACGGCGGCTGGGGCGAGCGCGTGGCGTGCTACTTGGCCTGCACACCAGTACGCACCCGCACCTTCGGCATCGCCAAGGGCTTCCCCGACCGCTACGAACCCAACGAGCTGCTCGCGCAGAACGGCATGACGGTCGAGAACATAGCCGCCGAAACCATAAGGCTACTCAACGAATAAGAAACCTCCGCAAGGGAAGCACCCCTGCGGAGGTTTTTGTTTTCGCGGCGCGATTATCTCAATCTGTAACATCTAGAACCCATTTCCTCGTCTACCTGTTACAGATCTAGACAAGACGTCTTAGTCCCTGGCCATTGTCTCAACCTGTAACAGATAGAGACCTTCTGGCCGTCCAGATGTTACAGATTGAGACATTCGAATTCCCCTGAAGAGAAAATCTCGATCTGTAACAGTTACTCGGCAAATACGGCTGCAGATGTTACAGATCGAGACAAAGCAACAAGGCAACTAGCGGTAGCTGTTCTTGAGAATTTCGACGACGTCGGGGTCGGTCAGCTTCACGGGGTCGTGGCTGAACAGGACACCGTTGGTCGTCAGGGCGTTATGCGCAATGGCCGGCAGCTCTTTGTCCGTAATCCCCCACTCGCTCATGGCAAGGTCGGCCACATGGCAAGCCTCCATCAGGCGCGTGAGCTCAATCACAAAATCATGCGGATCATCCGCAGCGGCATTGCCCATCAGGCGCGCCATGTCGATATAGCGCTCGAGTGCGGCACCTTGATCGATCATCCACGTGTGATAGGCACGGGCGATCATAATGAGGCCGGCGCCGTGCGGCAGGTCGTGATGATGCGCGCTCATGCCATGTTCAAGACCATGCGAGCCCGTGGTGCCCGAGGCATCCATGGCGTAACCGCCGAGCGTGTTGGCAAACGCAAGGCTCGAGCGCGCCTCCAGGTCATCGCCATTATTGACGCACGTAGGCAGTGCCGCGGCGGCACGGCGGATGCCTTCGCGGCAAACCATGTCACCCATGGGCGTGTTGGTATTTGAGATGTAGCACTCAACGCAATGGAACAGGGCGTCGAATCCCTGATAGGCGGTCAGACGTGCCGGAACGCTCACCATGAGCTCGGGATCAACGATCGAAAGCACCGGAAACAGGCGCGGATCGCCCAGTCGAAGCTTCTCGTCATTGTCCTCGCAGGACAGGACACCGCCCGCATCGACCTCGGAGCCGGTACCCGCCGTGGTGGTCACGCAAACAAGCGGCAGCGGATCGTTGGGGATCGGCAGGCCGAGCGCAGTGCCACCGTTCACAAAGTCCCAAATGTCACCGGGGCATTCGTTGCCCTCGGCATCGGCATGTGGGTTGGCCGCCACCGCGCAGATCCCCTTGCTGCCATCCATGACCGAACCGCCGCCAAGCGCCAGCACAAAATCACAGCCATGGGTACGCGCCATCCAGCCACCTGCGTTGACGGTCTCGCGCAGCGGATTGGGCTCAATGCGATCGAACAGCTCATGCGCCACGCCGGCGCGATCGAGCTCGGCCTCCAAGCGTCCCAGATATCCAAAGCGCTTGACCGAGTTGCCGCCGGTGGTAACGATGAGCGCTTTGGTGCCGGGAAGCTTCTGCGCACCCAGCTCGCCCAACTTGCCCGCGCCAAACAGCACCTTGGTCGGAGCGAAAAACGAATAACTGTTCATACGCGATCTCCTTACTTATATATGTGTCGCGTTGCCGCCATTATAGCGACCGCCGCGAGCGATCATGTCGTCTGCAAAACGCTATCTCAGCTGCAATAACCGACGTTTGCCCAGATAAAACCTGCCAAAATAAACCTGTCCCTTTTTGGTAGGTAGAATAACCCATAAGGTAAGTATGTTTCTGAGTTATTTCATGTTGACCCATTTGAGCGGGATAGGGTATAACTCTACTCAACCGCTAGGGATTTTATTGAGAAAGGTGTTCTACCATGAGCAAAAACCTCTCCCAGCAGGTCGTTCTCGACCGCCGCGGCTTCGTTGCCGCCACCTTCGCAACCGTCGCCGGCCTTGGTCTTGCCGGCTGCTCCGACACCAGCGCCGAGGCCGACAAGGGTTCCGCCGCCGGTTCTTCCAAGAGCTCCGAGGATACCGAGGCTTCCACCACGCTCGACGCTAAGGCATTCGACAAGCTCGTCGACAACGGCCCCAAGGCCGATGACGACGCCATCGCCGCAAGCACCTGGGCCACGGCCGTCAAGGACGCCGGCGTCTTTAAGATCGGTGGCGTTCAGACCTCTACGCTTTTCTCCCTCCTCAACGAGAAGGACGGCAAGACCCGCGGCTTCGACGCCGGTATCGCACAGCTCCTGTCCAACTACATTCTGGGCGAGAACAAGATCGAGATCACCCAGGTGACCTCGGACACGCGCGAGTCCGTCCTGCAGAACGGCCAGGTCGACGCTGTCTTTGCCACCTATACCATCACTGACGAGCGCAAGAAGCTCGTCTCCTTTGCCGGCCCCTACTACTACACCCAGCAGGCCATCCTGGTGCTCGCCGATAACGACGACATCAAGAGCGTCGACGACCTGGCCGACAAGAACGTTGCCGTCCAGTCCGGCTCCAACGGCCCCGCCATCCTGGAGGAGTTCGCCCCCAAGGCCAGCCAGCAGGAGTTCAAGACCGACGAGGAGGCCCGCCAGGCACTCCAGCAGGGTCGTGTTGACGCCTACGTCATCGATAACAACATGCAGCAGAGCGCCCTGGTCCGCGAACCCGGTAAGTACAAGATCGCCGGCAAGCCCTTCGGCAGCAAGGAGCCCTATGGCATCGGTCTGCCGCTCGATTCCGACGGCGTCGCCTTTGTCAACGACTTCCTTAAGAAGATCGAGGACGACGGCACCTGGACCGAGCTGTGGCAGATCTGCATCGGTGACCGTACGGGCGACACCAATGTTCCCGAGCTGCCCGAGATCGGCGCCTAGGCAGCGAGCCTGGTAACGACCGCAACGAAACCATACGGAAACGCATGATGCGCTTTATTGCGGTAAACTGTTTCCTCACTGAGTTGTCGGGGCTTCCGTACACACGGGAGCCCCTTTCCTTATCGGCGGGAGGTCCGCATGAGTCTCTCCGAGCTCTGGTCGCTCTATGGCCAGAACTATATCGACGCACTGCTAGCAACCTGGGGCATGACGCTTGAGTCGTTTGCCATCGCCATGGTGCTGGCCGTCGCCGTCACCGTGATGCGCGTGTCGCCGCTCAAACCGCTGCGCGTCTTTGGCGACCTGTATGTTCAGGTCTTCCGCAACATCCCCGGCATCGCGCTACTCATCATCGTCGTCTATGCGCTGCCGCCGCTCAAGGTCGTCCTGCCCTACCGCACCTGCGTTATCGTCGCCACGGTCCTTTTGGGCTCGGCCTTTGGCTCCGAGAACTTTATGAGCGGCATCAACACCGTCGGCGTCGGTCAGGTCGAAGCCGCACGTTCGCTCGGCATGAGCTTCAACCGTATCCTCGCCAAGATCGTGATTCCGCAGGCACTGCGCTCGAGCGTGCTGCCCATGACCAACCTCTTTATCGCCGTCATGCTCACCACCGCGCTCGGCAGCCAGGTGCCGCTTAAACCGCAGGAGCTCACCGGCGTGGTGAGCTACATCAACACGCGCTCGCTCGGAGGCGTCGCCGCGTTCTTTATCTCGGCGCTCGGCTACCTGGGCACGGCCTTTGTGGTGAGCCACATTGGCAACTACATCGATAAGAAGGTGAGGATCCTCCGATGAGCAAGCATTCCTCCCCTGCGCTTACCATGCGTGACGCGCTCTACGAGGCCCCCGGCCCCAAGATGCGCGCCAAGATCCGCATCGGCACCGCTATTTCGCTCGTTGCCGTGGTCGCGCTCGTCGCCGTCGTACTGCAGCGCTTTTATGTGACCGGTCAGCTTTCGGTCCACTATTGGTATTTCTTTACGCACCTCACCACCTGGAAGTTCTTGCTTGCCGGTTTTGAGGGCACGGTAAAGGTCGCACTCACCGCTGGCGCCATCGCGCTGGTGTTGGGCTTAGCCCTCATGCTCGGCCGCACCAGCGACATTAAGCCGCTGCAGCTGGTCTGCCGCGTGCTCACCGATTTCTTCCGTGGCGTGCCGAGCCTTCTGTTCATCTACTTCTTCTTTTTGGTGCTGCCCCAGTACAAGATCGCACTGCCGTCGTTTTGGATGCTCACGCTTCCCGTCGCGCTCGCTGCAGCCGGCGTACTTGCCGAGATCTTCCGTGCCGGCGTCAACGCCGTGCCGCGCGGCCAGGTCGAGGCGGCCCAGGCGCTCGGTCTCTCCAAAGCTAAAATCACCTTTAAAATCGTGTTGCCGCAGGCCATTCGGTTTATCATTCCGTCGTTGATTTCGCAGCTTGTGGTCGTAGTCAAAGACACCACCGTCGCCTATGTGGTGAGCTACCCCGACCTCATGCAAAACGCCCGCGTGCTCATTACCAACTACGACGCCCTCGTGTCGGTCTACCTGGTTATCGCGGTCATCTACATTCTCATCAACGTCGCGATCAACAAGGCCGCTGTCTACGTTTCGCACAAGACCGGCGCGACCATCATCCGCTAACGCTTTACCATTTCGAGTCATAAGGAGCCGAGCACCATGGCACAGAGCACCTCTTCCACCGGCAATCAGCCGCTGATCGAGCTCAGACACGTCGATAAGCACTATGGCGATCTACACGTCCTCAACGACATCAATCTCTCGGTCGACCGCGGCGAGGTCGTCGTTGTGATCGGGCCCTCGGGCTCGGGCAAGTCGACCATGTGCCGCACCATCAACCGCCTGGAAACCATCGACTCGGGCGAGATCCTCATCGAGGGCAAGCCCCTGCCGCAGGAAGGCAAGGATCTTGCCCGCATGCGCGCCGAACTGGGCATGGTGTTTCAGCAGTTCAACCTGTTCGCACATATGACCGTGTTACAGAACGTCATGCTGGGACCGGTCGATGTGCTGGGCGTCTCCAAGGACGAGGCCCGCGAGCGCGCCATGGATCTGCTGAGCCGCGTAGGCGTGGCCGAGCAGGCCGATAAGGTGCCCGCGCAGCTCTCAGGCGGCCAGCAGCAGCGCGTAGCCATCGCCCGCTCGCTTGCCATGCAGCCCAAGGCCATGCTCTTCGACGAGCCCACGAGCGCTCTTGACCCCGAGATGATCAACGAGGTGCTCGAGGTCATGGTCCGTCTGGCACAGCAGGGCATGACGATGATCGTCATCACGCACGAGATGAACTTCGCCCGCCGCGTGGCCGACCGCGTCGTGTTTATGGCCGACGGCCAGATCGTGGAAACCGGCACGCCCGACGAGTTCTTCGACCACCCCCAGACCAAGCGCGCCCAGGACTTCCTCAACTCCATTAAGGGCCACTAACCCAATTGCCACGCGGGCAAATTCATCAGTAACGTTTGTCCCGCGCCACCCCTGTGCCATGTCCACCCGGATTCGAAAGCCGCAACCATGATCGGAACCCGCACCTCATCGTCCTACACCCCGCATGTCGACGTCGCCCCCGCCGACCGTCCGCTCATCCTCGTCGCGCCGCGTTGGGAAGAGGCAAAGCCGTTTTTGAGCGAGACGCTCTCCCCCAACGAGGAAATCGCAAGTGTCTTTGTCGATGCCATTCTTGCCGCCGGCGGCCTGCCGCTGCAGATGTCCATCACCGAGGACATTGAGGTCATCCGTCATTACGTCGATATCGCCGACGGTATCGCTATTCCCGGCGGCCCCGATGTCAATCCCAAACGTTGGGGCGATGATCGACCCTACGACCCCACCCTCTGTTGCGAGATCCGCGATAGTTTTGAGTTTAAGCTGGTCGACGAGGTACTCCGCGCCAAAAAGCCGCTCTTTACCACCTGCCGCGGCACGCAGCTGCTCAACGTCGCCACCGGCGGCACCCTGTGCATGGACGTGCCGAGCCTGGGCGCGCGCGAGGGTCGCACGCAGTGGCGCCACACCCACGTGCTCAACGACCCCGTGCACCCTGTCGAGGTCATGCCGGGCTCGCTGCTGGAACGCGCGGTTGGCGGGCACAGGCTGATCCAGACCAACTCGGCGCATCACTGCTGCGTCGATCGTCTGGGTAAAAGCACGCGCTTGGTCGCCAAGGCAACCGACGGCGTTCCTGAGTGCATCGAGGTCGAAGGTCAGCCTTTCTGTCTAGGCGTGCAATGGCACCCTGAGTACACGTGGAAGACGCTCGAGACCGACTTTAACCTGTGGAAGTCGTTTGTCGAGGCAGCGGCCAAGGTTAAGCAGGCCCGTTAGTTCACGGACAGCACAACACAAAAGGGCGCCCCGCCGGCCACATGGTCCGGCG
>CABQJV010000041.1 GCA_902464565.1 uncultured Collinsella sp. | reverse complement strand
AAGTACGCGTCACTCCTCTTTCGCGGCACCTCGCCACGGCAGATGCCCGCTCGCTGACGTATGCTCGACCAGGAGCGCCCCTCTTTGTGCAATTTGCTCGCTAGGGTTCTAGCCGTGGTATTCACCGTTGTACTGGATGAGCGTCAGGTCCTCCACGCCGTCGAGCGCGCGGATGGCGTCGGCATAGGGCATATCCACGCCGTCCGAGAACACTTCGACGGCCATCTCGACTTTGTCGCCGCGCATAGTCTTAGACTTGATGGTAAACTTGGTGCGCCCAAATGCACGCACGATATCATCACCGGTAGTCTGGCCCGTGTAGTGGATGACCATCATGTACACGCGCGCCTTGTCCTGGTGGCTCGCAAAGCCGGCGATCATCGCAACGATCACCACCGCCGTAAGCCCCACGAGCGCATACATGCCGGCGCCTGCCGTAATGCCCGTGGTAATGGCCCAAAACAGATACAACAGGTCGAGCGGATCCTTGACCGCCGTACGATAACGAACGATGGACAGAGCACCGACCATACCGAGCGAGATGACCACGTTCGTCGAGATCGCGAGCGTGACCATGCAGGTGAGCACGCACATGCCCACGAGCGTCACAGCAAAGCTTCGCGAGTACACCACGCCGGTAAAAAAGCGCTTGTACACGTAATAGATCAGGATGCCCATGGCGAGTGCCACGAGCAGCGACAGGCCGATCTTGGCAGGGTCGACCTGACCAAACGCCTCCAAGACGGAGTTCTTAAAAAAGTCCCTGGTGCTCATGGTCTAAATATCCCCTCGGTTCTCAAAATCCGATTCCCAGTAGTTAAAGCCGCGCAAGTAGGCGGTCTTTTCGTAACACAGGCAGTACTTGGAGACCGCCGTGAGCTCGGCCGCGCCCGGCGGTACCATATCGCGCACCAACTGCGGGCAAAACTCCGTAAACTTGACCTCCATCACCAGCTTGCCGGGCTCCAGGACCGGCAGCGCGGGCAGCGTCGCGTCAAAGATATCGAAGCTTCCCACCGCGGCACGAACGTTCATGTCAAACGTAATGCGCACGGTGCCCTCATCCATCACCCACGGCTCGCGCTCGTAGTCCACGATTGTCCGCGGGCGCATCATGTTGCAGATGCACTCGATGTAGAACTCACGGCAGAGTTGGTGGGGGCTCCGCAGCAAAAAGTCGTAGTCGCCGGCTAGGATCTGCTCAAACTCGTCGCGCGTGAGCGGCGCGTCCTCCTTGTAGATCCAGCTGCCGTACTTCTTTTTGCGCTCGAGCTTAATCACCTTGTCGCTGCCGTTATAGATGCGCACGCGATACTTTTTGCGCATGAGAATGCCGGCGTCTTTTTCCTCGTAGGCCGAGTTGCAGTAGTCGTCAAAGTACAGGCTGCGAATGGTGTAACCGCCCGCCCGCGCATGCTTGTCCAGCTTAAACACCGGCGCCATGCGGCAGGCCAGCGCAGCGTGCTCGCCCTCGTTGATGAGGTACTTGAGCTCATGGCGATAACGCTCCTGCGTGGTGCGCACGGGAGGTGCCGCCAGGCGCTCGAGAAGCGCGCTAGCCCTCCTCATACGTGTCCTCCACGACCCTACCGCCGTCTTGCACGTAAAAACACTTCATGCCGTACTGTTTGCCGCCGTCGGTCACATAGTAGTCAAACGCATCTTGCGTATAGCCGTCGGAGTTGGTGGCACGCACGCGCACAAAGTACTGGCCGGTATCGGGCGCATCGCACGTTACCTCCGGCAGCAGCACGTCCTCGGCCTTAAAGATCACGTCAGTAATGGCGTAATCGCGCGCAAGCTCCACGGTATAGCGAATGTCGCGCGCTTTAAAGTCGTACGACGCGTCCCAATTCACGCGCAGCTTACCGTTATCGATCTGCGGCACGCCGATGTAGAACGGCATGGGCTTTTTATAGCTCTCGCGAAAGCTCTTATAGTTCTCCTCGATCTCGGAAGGAATCGCCGCGGCAATCTGCTCGTATTCGTCCTTCGTCACGGGCAGATTCTCCAGGTCGGGCGCAGCAAAGACGAGTGGCTCCGTGACCTCGCGATAATGCTCGACCATCTTGCTCAGACGCTCTTCGGTCAAATACGAGCGCAGGTCCTTGACGGCGCTATCGAGTTCGCTGCGGAACGACTTGCTGCGCAACGCGCGGTTAAACAGCACGTTGCCCCAGTAGTTGCTCACGCCGCGCTCCCAGCTCGCATAATCCGAGAATCCAGTCAGGCTCAACTCGAGCTTGCGCAGCATGCCGTCGTTGTCCCAATCCAGGATGTACCAGACTTTGGAGTTAAGCGGGCTGTACAGATAGCAGTTACGGTTCTGCGTGTCGCAATTGCCCGTCAAGATCTGAAACGCCATCCAATAGACCAGGTTCTCGGTATCGAAGTAGGTGTCGAGCACATCGTCGATCTTTTGCGTATCGTCGTTGAGCGCATCGAGCATCTCGATCAACTTGGTATGGTCCGAATCGCCCTTAATCTCGAGCATGCCCTCAAACGCCGTCTGGTTATAGTCGGGGTCATCGGTGAGCTTAATGGTGTCCTCAAAGCGATGGAAATCGAAACTGTTCACCTTATAGAGATGCCCGCTCTTATCCAGACCGTGGGCCTTAAGCGCCGTCTTGTTGAGCTGCTCGACCTGCGTAAACAGTCCGTAGTCCTCAAAGGTGTCGTTAGATTTTTCGGTCTGGTCGCACACCCATAAGTGCACAAACTGCGTGCGCAGGCCCATCATCTGGGGAATGCCACGAATCAGATCGTAGGCCATCTTGTTACGAAAGCGCATGCCCTCGCCCATGTGCTTGTTGAGCGCAATCGCACGCTGCTGGCGCCACGTGCCCTTGCCCTTTTTGAGCTCCACCTTGTAGTTCTTTTGCGTATAGGTACTCGACGTCTGACCGCGCACCCGCACCGTGGCGTTGGGTGCCTCCTCGCCATAGCCCACCTCGCCAGCAACGGGGCCCTTATCATCGCCTGGCTGCAGCAGGCCCATAACCTGATAGCGTGTCACGCCCATGTCGGCATAGTCGTAGACCGAGTAGGTATTAATCTCGGCCCAGCTATGGTCGGTATTCTCGGAGCTGTTACCGCGCGAGACCGTCAGGTACATGCATACGATGCCCGAGTCGTCGTAGACCTCGTACAGCTCATCCTTGTCGCGAAGGTGCTTAGTCTCGCTAGACGCATCGGCCTTTTTAATCTTGTCCTGCTTCTTGGTCTTTTTTGTCGAGGATTCGTCCTGCGAAGAGCAGCCCGAAAGCAGCAATGTGCCGGCAGCCGCCTCAATCAAGCGGCGACGCGATATCATCCTATCGGTCATCAGGACCTCCCCAACGATTGCGATACACACGGACCACCGTGCGCTCAAACGCACCATGCGGCTCACCCTCTAGACGCAGCTCCTCGTAGCGCTGTTCGGCACGGTCGAGCAAGCAACCCAGCTGCGTAAAGCGACCCGTCTTGTCGATCGCCACAATGGGCTGCTGACTCAGGATACGATACGGCAAGTTGGCGGTATAGGTATCGAGCCGCATGAGCGCCACAACAAAAAACACCGCCGCACCGAGCAAAAAGCCAAAGCCATAAAACTGCTGCGGAAAGAACAGCGAGACGATGGTCGCCAGCCCCGCCACGCCCGCGAACAGCCCGGAGGCAAGCACGGCGCCCTTGTAGTCGGTAAAATACAGCAAGATCAGCAGAATCGTGTTGCCCACGGCATACAGGCCATAGCCCACACACAGCGTGCGGAAATACCCGTGCATCAGGTTGTTAAAGCCCAGTGGCAGGGCCGACAGCACCGTAGTCTCGAGCGAGATGACCGCTGCCGTCACAAACAGCTGCTTGAGCGCGCAAAACCGCAGCTCCCGGTTGAGCGTGGCGAGCATTTCCCCCTCTGCCACCACGATGTCGCCCACCACGCCGCCGTCGTTAAACAGGCTGTAGTAGTCGCGGTAGCGCGGATAGAAATTGACCTCGACCGACACCACAAAGTTGACGGTCGTGACCAGGATGGTCAAAAACGCAAGCAACGCCGGCACATCATGATAGGGCGCGCCGTAAAACAGGCCTTTGACCTGCACGCCAATGGGACCGGCCCAAATGATCACCAGGTGTGCAAAGAGCCCCAGGTTGGTAAACAGGCCCGTGAGCGCCAGCGGCATAAATTGGTCGAGCCAGCGCAAAAAGAGCCAGGGGCTGCGATCGCTCTGAGGAAAATACCGGTACAGCAACGCCACGTCCCAGGCGAGCATGACGCCGTAGCCCAGGGCGATCGAGGCCAGCAGGCCCTCGACCGGCGGCAGCCCCAGCGCCAGCGCGGCCAGGGCACACAGACACGCCATGCCAATGGCCGCGGCAAAACTGCACAGAATACCGCGGTAATCCTTAATGGCCGTGAGGTAACTCATGCCGTTCCAGTTGACGATCATAATGTTGAACAGCCACAGGCACAGCAGCCCCTGCAGTAGCGTGGCGCCCGAGAACAGCAAAAATACGCCGTAGAGCACCGTGCCCGCAACGAGCATGATGGCGTTGGAGCCCCAAAACGAGGGCAAGACCTCTTCTTCGCGCTCGGCAAACAGCATGTCCGCCAAAAAGCGCGTGACGGGCATGGAGAAAAAGCTCGTGAGCGTAAGCGACGCCAGAAGCGTATAGGTCACCATGCACACCAGCAGATCCTGGTTGGCGCGGCCCACGTCCCACAGACCGCACAGCACCAAAATGCCCACCTGCAACAGTACGCCCAGCAGCATGGGGCCCGTGCACACGATGCCGGCGTAGCCATAGGCGCGCATCGTGGCAAACAGACCCTTGCGCTTAAACAGGCGCTTGAGCTCAAAACCGATTCCGGCCACCGGCTACACCTCCTTCTTGGGCAAATTGAACGCGCGAGCCGTCTCGTCGTACAGCGCACGATAGTTGGCGAGCATCTGCTCGTGTAGGTAGTAGGTCGCCACGCGACGCTGGCCGCGCTCCCCCATTTCCAGACGGCGGGCACGGCTCGCGCACATGCGCTCCATGGCATCGGCCAGACCCTTGCGATACATGGGCGGGCTCACATATCCGGCAACGCCAAAGTCGTCGCCGGGGGCGCCCTCGAGCAGCTCGCGGCAGCAGCCGACCTCGGTCGTCACGCAGGGGCGACGCGCGCCCAGCGATTCCAACACGCTCAACGGCTGGCCCTCCGAGATGCTCGTCAAAATGGTAAAGTCGAGCTTTTCCATGTACTCGACCACGTTGACGCGGCCGGTAAAGATCAAGTCACGCACGCCCAATGTCTCCACTAGCGCATGGCACTCGGCGCCATATTCCTCGTCATCCACGCCGCCCATAATGTGCAGGCGCACCTTGGGCAGGCGCTCGTGCAGCTCAAAGAAGGCGTAGATCATGGTCTTGACGTCCTTGATGGGCGCCAGGCGCACCACCGCGCCAATGTCCACCCAGCCGTCATCGGGCTTTAAGGGAATGTCCTTAAAGCGGTCGAACTGGATGCCATTGGGGATGACCAGGCATTTGTCCGCATCGCAGCCCATATCGATCTGGGTCTTGCGGGCGTTATGGAACAAACTGGTCACGCGGAAGGCGCGGCGGTAGATCTCCTCCGAAAGAAGGTAGAAAAAGCGAATCCAACGGTCCTTAAACGACGGCACCACCCAGTCGGCGCGAATGATCTCTTCCTCGCGTTCGCGGGTATAGATGCCATGCTCGGTCAGCAGCACCGGAGCCTGGTGAACGCTTGAGCCCAGGCAGGCGAGCAGGCCGCCGTAGCCGGTCGAGATAGCGTGGTACACATCGGCCACCGGCACCTCGCCGCCCAGCAGATACAGAACGGGAAGCAGCATGGAACGCATGGTATGGAAGGCGTCGGCAAAGGGCGTGTAGGGGTACTCTGCCAGGCACACGTCGCGAAAGATGTCCATAAACGTGCGGCTCTGCAAAAACGAGAGCGGATGCACGCGACGGCGCTGGAAGATATCGAACAGCACGTCCCAATCCGGATTAGACAGCGACACCAGACGGCGTAGCGCCTCGCGCTCGCGGTCGTCAAAGCTGACTTCGTGCTGCTCGCCCGAAAGGCGCAGGGCGTCATCCAAAAACACCTCGTGGACCTCGACCACGTTGCCGGGCAGCTCGTAGACAAACTTGCCGCGGTCGGCAGCATGCGCACCGATCACCCACAGCACAAACTCGTGCTCGGGCATAGCCGTAATGTAGCCGTGCATCCAAGTGGACACGCCGCCGTGCACATAGGGGTAGCAACCCTCGAGTACCAAGCAGATTCTCATTTGTCGCCACCCTCCTTGCGCGCGATCGCCACCGTCTTGTTCGTAGCTTTGACCAGGTAAAGTTCGCCCGTCAGATGCGTAATCTCGCCACCCGTGACCGCACCCGGCTCGCCGTTGTTGGCGCGGAACATGAACCACGCCTCGTCGTGGAAATTGCCCAGGCTCAACGCCCAAGCATCCGCGCTGGTATCCACGCTCACCGTCACGGACGAAAAACGCTGGATGGCGCCCGAGCATTCTGAGCCAGTCTGGCGACGCAGGTCGGGCGCAGACTTGGTAAGCCAGTCCAGGTAGTCGGTCAGGCCGCCCTTGTAGACTTCCCAGCCTTGCCTGGCACCGCGATCGGGATCTAGCAGGTCGTCCGGGTGCATAAAGTGCGTGCTCACATAGTGCATGTTGAGCTCGGACACGGCAGCCAGGCGCATATAGGAATCGTCGACCATGCCACCCGAAACAATACGCGGCTGCTCAACAATGCCATCACTCGCCACGCCAAACTCCTGCACGTACGGCAGATCGGTGCCATCCTCAAAATACGTACTGGCTACGGTCTTAATGCGCGGAACATCGGTGCCAATAAGCTGGCGTGCGCGAGCCGAAAGGATATTCGACGGCGGCACGTAAACCGAGCCATGCGCGTTGGGCAGCACCTCGTCCTGGAAGGCAATAAGCTCGTTGAGCGATGCGACGAGCGTCTCCTTGTTCTTCCATGTCTTGTAGTCGTACTGCATGCCATAGTCGGTATCCCAGAGCGCGAGCGGCTGATGGTTGTAGCCATGAAAGCCCAGCTCACCGCCCATCTGCAGCAGCATGCCGCCAAAGTAGCGGAACTGTGTGGTATCGGGCTGGCGCACGGGCTCGGTCTGGTTGACCGCGTCCTCGTAGTTTTCGATCATCACGCCGGTATAACGAATACCGTATTTTTGCGCGAGTTTTTGCAGATCGGGCCACCATACCTTGGTATAAAAGTCGGCGATGGAAAGCCCGTAGTCGCGCTTGATGTAGGTGCCGTCGCCCGAGGGCACGGGGCTAGGAAAGTCATCCAGATAGAAGACGGCGCTGTTGATGACGGGGTATGCCGTGGCATCGCCCAGCAGTCTGATCGCCGCGGCGTAAAAACCGCGCATGACCTTGCTGTAAATGCCAATGTTACACACCACGGTATGACCGCTGCCGCAATCGCTCGACCAAACAAGGGGCGCACCCGTGTCGCCGGTTTTGGCCCACACGTGCGCCGTCTCGCGCAGCGAAACCAGCAGGGACGATTTAAAGGGGTCCGAAAACTCGTAGCGTTGTCCACCGCCGATCATAAAGTCCTTGCTCGGGACGATGCTCTCGGCAGTCGTGTACTCATATCCCACGGTATCGATGCCAAACTTGGGCGCAACGGCTTGTAGATAGCCGGAGTTCTCCGGCGTCATGCCCAGCATGAGCGAGCCGCCGGCATTCACCCAGCTCATCAGGTCGGTCAGATGCGTACCGAGCCCATCGAGCGAGGGCATAAGCACAATCACGCGATCAAACGACGCGAGCGAGGGAATGGCATCCGCGCCGTCGATGGCGATATCCACGTCGCGGTGGGCGATCTTCATGTCGAGCAGAATCTGGTCGAACTGATCCTTGACGTCCTCAACGCCGTCCTGGTCCGAGTCGGAAATAACCAAGCACGTGGGCTTTTGGCCAAAGATCGCCGAGGAGGCCGGCACTGCATCGTTGGCGGCAAGCATACCCAGCTTGTGCTGCCCGGCGCTATACTGCACGCCGGCGCGCTCCACCAGCAGCACGGCCGCCATAGCAATAAAGACCGCCCACACCACGAGCAGACCCATCCAGCGAAAGCGGCCCGCACGGTCGCGGATATGCTCTACCACGCTCATCGGGCCTCCTCTCCATCGCGCCAAAACGCCAGCTTTTCGCGGTTCTCGGCACTCAAATACACATGTTGGTTATCGATCGCGTCAATCACTTGCTGCACAGCCTCGCCATCGCGGCGCATCACAGCAAGGCGCAGGCAGAGCATCCAGGCTTCCTGTTCGTCAGGCGCATCGGCCACAAGCTGCGTGATCACGGCCTCGGCCTCGTCCAGCTCGCCGGCATCGGCCAGCGCCGTGGCGTAGCGGATGCGCAGCACTGCCCCATCCTCGCGTTCGCAACGGCGGGCGAGCAGCCGCGCGTACTGTTGGCGCTGAATCTGTTCCACGCGGCCCTCGGCCAGTCCGGATGCAAGGTACTCGCCCAGATAGTCACAGTACGCATCAAGGTTTTGAGCGCTGGGATCGGTCTTAAAGGCACGCTCCAGCTGCTGCAGTTTAAGGTCGGACTCCTTAGAGATCTGCGCCACAGCCGTCGCGGCATAATGCGCCACCTCAACGTCGTCGTTGAGCTTGGCTGCTTGCAGCTGCGCCAGATAGGCATCTGGGTCGTCGGTGAGCATGGAGAGCATCAGACGGCGGCGATCGCTAGGGTCATTGACAATCAGCGCTTCCTCGAGCGGCACCACGCCGGCATCGCCCTCGCGTACCTGCACCTGCATGCCGCGGCGAATTTCGTCGTTCAAGAGTAGCGATTCCAACGTGCCGTCCTCAAGCGCGTCGCCAAACGCCTCGCCACGCGCGCAGAGCACCAGGAGCAACGGACCCCACAGCGGAACCAGCACCATCGCAGGCAACATGTGACCACGCACCGGCAGCATGCCTAGTTTTACGAGCGTCGACAGCACCAGACACACCAGCATGTGGATCAGTAGCAACACCGCCGCGATTACGAGCGAAATCAAGCACTCTCCTCCTCGTCTTCGCGAGCGGACGCAATCTGTTGCAGCAGCGCCACTGCGGCCTCGCCATCGACGTGCTCGACGGTAATCTGCTTGGCGGCCAGGCGCGCCTGAATCACGGGCAGATCGCCATCGTTCGCCTGGCGCATGAGCAGGTAGAGCATGTCGCCATTGACCAGACCTGCGGCATCGCTCTCGCGAATCGTCGACCCAATTGCCCCGACCAGCTCGCCAACAGGCTCCAACCCCGGCACCACGCGCAGGAGCAAATAGCTGCCCATCTTGTTGTCCGCAAGCGTCTGAGCTGCCAGCAGCTCTTGGGCAAAGGCATCTTGATTGAGCACGCGCGTGCCCGCAATGCACCGCTTGTCCTGTGCCACGGCCTCGTAATCAAATGCACGACCCAGCGCGCTTTCTACCAAGCCGCACAGAATACGGAAGAGGTTTTGGTAATAGAGCGTCATCTGGCCCTCGGCCGCGCGGCGCACAAAGATAAAGACCGCGGGCGCCCCGTCGCGCTCCATCACGTAAGCAAACATGGGAAGCCCCGGCACCAGCTTACGGTTCACCCACAAGCCCGAGCGGTCCTCGCCGTCCATCATGGCCCTAAGATCGTCGAGCGCCAACGAACGCAGCGCATCGCCAGAAATTGCCGGACTCGCGGCGACCAAACGAGTAAACGACTCACCCGAAACGTGATAGATCGTTACCGTGTCGTTATCCAAAATCTCACCCAGCAGCTCGCAGCACTTGCGGTAGATGTCGCGCGGGTTGAGCACGTCGAGCTCCTGCGTCACGGCGAAGATCTTGCCAAAGCTATCGTGGCGTCCCACAATCTGGCGCTTGTAAGCGCGCTTGTCCTCGAGGGCATCGTGGTAGAGCTGTGTGAGAAACGTATTGCGATTACGCACGAGCTCGTTCTCGTCGCGCTCTACCTTAATGGCCTCGCTGTTGCGCAGCTGCACATAGCCACACACGGCGCCCACCACAAAGTAGGCGATAAACGGCAGCCAGTTGGATGGCTCGTAGAACAGGCCCTGGAAGGTGTAGCCGTACTGGGTAAAGTAGCTCGCCGCTAGGCCAATCGAAGCCAAAAGCGCCGCGACCAAGCCGAAGTCCAGGCCATACAGCGTGCCGATCAGCACCACGTAAAGCAGGCGATAGTCGAGCACGTTGAGCTGAGCCGATTGGGAGAACAAGCGCTCCAGCGCCTCGAATAAGACCCAGGCAACGCCCGTCTCCAGACATTTGACAGGCAGCGTGCGCATTTGAATACGGTCGATGGCCGCGCGCAGCGGATTGGTCTTTTTGGTGCGCGCGTTGGCCCAGCGAGCTTGGATGGTCGAAAGGTCGCGCAGCAGATCGTAGCGCTGGAACCAGCCGTAGCGCAGGCGAACGGTATCGTCCGCGGGCAGGTCGTAGCCAGCCGACTCGCCATAGGCAACCGTAAGTTCTGGAAAGAGCACCTGAAGCGCCTCGCCTAGGTCGCCTGCCGTATGGCCAAAAGCGTCTGCAACGTCGAGCATCTCAAAGCTGGCATCCCAACTGTCAAAGATACGATGCACGAGCACCGCGAGCTCCTCGGAACACAGCAGGGGAAACGGCGCATCTGCCGCACCCTGAAGCGCGACCGACCCGCCCGAGCACGCCTCGAACAGCGGCACCAAAAATGGGTCGGTTAATGCCGGCGATGCGGTATACAGGAACGGCACGCGCAGGACTTTGGCTTGGATGCCCTCGCGCGTGGCATAGTGACGGCACAGGTCGTTGGCAGCGCGGGCGATAATGCCCTTGCCCGTCTGGGTGCCACCGGCGGCCGTGACATCGTCGTCATGGCCAGCGCCCTCTGCACCCGCGGGCCCGGCTATATACAGCAGCTGCACGCGGCGTCCCATGCAAGCACGAAACACCGAGCGCAGCAGCTCGATGTCGCCAAAGGTCTCGGTATGCGGGGTGAGGTAGGTAGAAAGGTAGACCACGCGCTCGAACTCGTAGGCCTGGTCCAGGTGCTGCAGCAGCTCTTTCCACGAGGCATGGGGTGACGACTCGTCGCGGCGCGCGTCCTGCGCGGCTACGACCTTAACGTGGTCCCCGGGGAACGCCTTGGCGCAAAAGTCATCGTCAACATATGCGGTGTTACCAACAACCAGCACCTCCATGGTGCACCCCTCCCCGAAACTCTACTTTTGCCATAGTCAAACATGCGTATTGTACGCTGCCTGCGCATATGCCCAAAATCTTTAAGGCTGTTTTAAGAACTTTTTTAGAGGATGTGGGGGCTTCGAGAGTGCAAAATGAGCGCCCAATCCTGAAGTATGCGGCAAATTGTTGACATGTCGATCACACTGAGTAGCGACAGCGTTTCTACCTGCGGATTCTTTTCATGAAAAGGGCGGTGTGCTCGAGGGGTCAAAAATTTACCGCATACTTCCGGCGGGCAATTTCGGAAGTGCGGTGAAAAAGCGAGAACTGTCGACCAGACCCCTGTTTTGGCCTTCCGCGACCTGCGGTTTTGTTGGTAAAAAACCGGTTGTGCTCGGAGATTTCCGACTTTTCCCCTCACTTCCGAAAATAAAGGGCGAAGGGAGCTCTTTAGAACAAACGAATACCCAAACCCCTCTTAATCGCCTTATTCAAAACGTCGTTAAGTCGCTTAGGCCAATTCGCAATAAAGAATAGACAGGTGCAGCATGCGCAAAATGAATCATTGTTCAGACGTTCAATCTCATTGAGCAGAAGTTCAGAATGATTTATGCCCGCCACGGTCGCAGCTAAGTCAGCCAGAGACTCGTTTGCAATTGGCATCATCTGCTCATTAGTTAACCAAAGCGACCTCAGGGCATGGACGGCAATAATGCAGGCAAATGTAAAACCATCAATACGCCCAATATCCGCAAGCGAATCTCCCCTCCTGGCAACCCAGTCCTTGTAAGACCGCTGGCCAAAAATCACATCTGAAGGAACAAGGGCGTCATCCAGAGAGAGACACTTCAAGGGATCAAAATCACGATATGCTTCAACCGATGGATAGCTCAGATATAGCTGACCCATATCAGTGCTATCGCAGTAATAGTCTTGCATTAGCTCAAGCCGCTTAAAATCGAGCCGATTGTCCTGAGGATCTAAGTCAAATATGAGCAAGGTGTCTGTAAAACTGGATTCGAGAAGCTGAGCCGCATCATCTTTATCCGAAAGAAGCTCAGCGACAAAGGGCTTAAGATCAATTGACTCGAAATCGCAACCGTATTCTTGAAAGAGCTTATCAAGAAAGTCATGAACATTGATCTCGACAGGAACAATTTGATGATCATCCGCGAGGCTAAAAGATTCAAATAAACACCCCATCAGCTGAGGCTCGCGCTTAGCGCCTTCAACAATGAGCAGGACGTTCTTTTCAGACGCACCGTTCATGGCTACTCAAACTCTCCAGCTCGGAGGAGCTTCTCAATATTGTTGCCGAGCCTCAACTCACGATCGGTGGAATCGGCCAAGGTTCGAATACCCTCTTTTGCAGAAATTTGATAAACGCAGTCGGGCCTCATTACGCCATTCTTAACAAGCGAAGTGTTGTGGGTGGAGCACAATATCTGACAAGATGTCTTGGAAGCAAAGAGCTTCAAAAGGCTCTCAGCCATCTCAAAGTGGCAAAAAGCGTCAAACTCGTCTATAAACAAAAAGCTGGCAGACTCGTTTAGCTCAAGCTCAGAGAACACCTTAACCAGAGTTCTTGTACCGCTAGAACACGCCTCGACAAACGGGATGCATCGCATGGGATGATTGAAATATAGAACAGGCGAGCCGTCGGACTCTTTAATAACGATCAGGGACTCATCGACTCCAAAATTGCGAATAAATGATTCAAATTCCGCAACTTTGTTCTCGCGTATGATTTTGTTGACTACCCTTTTTGTTTCAACCCCTTTTAATCGAAAGTTGTCCGTGCGAATCAGCCTCATGCGCGAGACAAACCGGCGTAATTCAGCCAAGGCACCTAAAACATTAGTTGGAAGACTGCTCGTTATATAAGAAAGAAGGCTCAACGAAGCATCGAAGAATTCAAAATTAAAGCCAGCTGCACCGATTCGTTCAAGGTGGTTCTCTTCGAAAACGCCGCGTGCATTATTGAAATCGAAAATTCGTTCCCCATCAATCGATAGGGTCTCGTGAAGCCAAGTAGTCGGAGAAGTCTTCTCATAGCAGTAATTGATTTCGCGACCGTCAAATTCAAAGACATAGGTGAACTGTGCCGTACCTCGCCCGCAATCAGCATTCAAAAACAGACGATCATCCTGGTCAGAATTATCGAATGCCTTTGGAAACCCGAGCGTAATGTCGAATAAAGCTGAACCGAAATTCGATTTACCAGACGCATTTCTGCCGATCAAAAGTGCGGTTTTCACGGTTCCGTTTTTAACGTTATTTTCTGCAAACTGGTAATCACGAGAAGCTGCAAAATTTAATGTAATCGGAGTCGGAAAATTCCTATAGCCATCAACAGTAAAACGCTTAAGCATGAGAGTCTCCTATCTCTTGCCGTAATTATATTACGGCAAGAGATAGGAGACCTGCATCAATTACGTAACTACGGGAAAAGTCATGTAACCAAAGCCCATCCGAACCATGAAAACCTACTGCGAGAGCCGCTCAAACCTGAAGTATGCGGCAAATTCCAGATATGCCGACCGCACTAGATAGTGATAACGCTTCTACCTGCGGTTTCTTTACATGAAAAGGACAGTGCGCTCGTTGGTTCCGGAATTTGCCGCACACTTCCGTCGGGCGCTTCCGGAAGTGCGGTGAAAAACCGAGACCTGTCGACCAGACCCCGGTTTTGGGCATCCGCGACCTGCGGTTTTGTTGGTAAAAATCCGAGTGTGCTGATCGCGTCGGAAATGTTGGTGTAAGCGCGCCGACGGCTGACCGCCAAACGCAAG
>CABQJV010000040.1 GCA_902464565.1 uncultured Collinsella sp. | reverse complement strand
CCCGCTTTTTCATCGCGCTAGCGCTTCTTTGGGATCGACCTAAGGCGAGCGAACCATAGGGCTGCGGCACCCGAGGTCAGGAGCGCGGTGATGCAAGCGGCGATGGGAACTGATCCTGTTGCCGGTAGGTCCTGCGGTAGGGTACAGCGTTGAATGACACGGTCCTCGTCATGTGACTCAAGTTTATCGCCGCCGCCGTTGCGGCAAAGATCGACGCGCGCGCTGTTGGTGAGTGCGGTTTGGGGCGTATAAGCCGACGTTGCCTGCATGTGCACGACTGCGCCCCGAGCGTCTGTGCCAAGGATTGCTTTGGCATCGTCAAGGTCGTCGTGCTCATCTTTGAGATCATCGCGGGTCCAAGAATCCGCATCGCTTCGAGTCGTAAAGTCGGCGGCTACCGCACCGTATTCAATTCGAATGCCCGTTACGACGGTATTGGATGCAAGGTCGAGCTCTTCCGCCTCGAGTGTGGTGGATTCCGTGGTCGAGACATCCGCCTTCCAGAGGCGCCAGCCGTCGTAATCGACGAGGCGACAGTCCTCACCAAGGCTCTCTTTTACTTCGTCGGACTCAAGCCAAGGATTTTCGTGCCCATCGTCAAGTGTCGCGTTCGCCGGTTCATCGACGTCTGTCGAGTCCAACGGCGTCGTGCGATACCACACGTTGCACAGACCGTTGAGGTCGCCGATGGCGACGGGGGTTTCGATTGAGATGAATCTCGCCGTGCCGTCTTTGGCGCACTCAAGATCATCGGTAATCGTAAACTCATCAACCCAAGTAGCGGAATCGTTTCGAGCATCGATGGTATAGGAGAAAAGCCCATCACTATTGGTTTGCGTCGTGGCGCGGTTTTTACCATCGCCGTTAGCCAACAGGCCCTTTTCGATAGGTTGGACAAGTTCCTGACGCTTGTCGACCTGCCCCTTGATCTCGATGGGCGCATCCTTCATAGCGACGGATTGGACTTCTCCCGTATCTTTTATTTCAAACGTTATCTCCTCGGCAAGGTCATAGGTCCGCGGAGACATCATTTCGCGCAACGAGTAGGTGCCGGGTGCAAGATGTTCGACGCGGTGCGGCTTGTCGGATGAGGTCCAGGAGTCTATTTCGGTTTTATCGGGACCATATAAGGTGAGCTGTGCGCCTTCCACTTCCTGCTCACCGCTTGCTTCGACCTTGGAGATATCAACCTTGGTGTAATCGTCGGATACGTTAAGCCGTGCTTCTACAACGGGTGTTTTCTGGTCGGCATAAGTAAGGTCGACAATATGGGATGTCCGATCGAGTAAGAAGCCTGCCGGCGCTTGAGTCTCGACAACCTCGTAGCGTGCGGTGCCAGATCCCAGCGGGAGGTCGTCCGCGCGTGCTTCTCCAGTTTCATCCGTCGTGACGGTAGCGACAGTCTCACCGTCGAGCGCGGCAATGCTACCGTCGGGGCGCACGATATCACCCGAGGCACGGATCTCAAAGACGGCGCCCGCGAGGCTGCTGCCGTCTACGGCATCGGTTTTAACGATCCTGATGTTTCCGGTCGCGGCGTGGTCATAATACGAGGCGATTGCAACGGGCGTTAGGTTCATGTCGGCGGGTATGTTTACCTCGATCTCCTCGCCGACAAGATAGGGCTCTTTGGCCGAGGTTTCGCGTACATAATAGGTGCCCGGCACGAGCGATTCGGGCAGTGTGACGGTCCCGGTCGCGTCAGTCGTAAAGGTGTCCATTACGTTATGTGTTGGATACCAGCAAGTTTGTGAGACAGGTTCGTGATTGCTGTCGAGTAGTTGGAAGGTGAATCCGGCTAGTGGAACAGAAGCGCCTGTTTGGGCATCGCGTTTTACAATCTGGAGATGCGTCGACAGTGCGTGGTTGTCCACGATATATTGAAGCTCGGCGCCGTCGGAAATCTGATTGGCCCCGACGGTCCATTCCCCTGCACGTTTAAAACCCTCGGGGACGGTTTCCGGAACCTCGCGAATCGTGTAGCCGGCACGGTCGTATGGGACGGTTCCGTGGACACCGGCGGGTCGATTGCCTGTGCCGAACCATGCTTCGGGCTGATCTTTGGTGGAGGCAAAGCCATAGATGTTTGTGGTCAGTGTGCCAACAACCTGCTGAGAACTGTTGCTGACAACCTCAAAGACAACACCTTCCGCCGGCTGCTCCAGGCCGGATTGGTCGCTATTGCCGTAATCCTTGAATTTGGAAATCTCAAGGTCAAACGCAATGGGGATATCGGAAACGCGAGATTCGATCTCGACCACGCCTGAATCGCCGAGCTGGTCGGCTCCAACGGTATAGGTCCAGCTGTCGTTGGATGGCAGGTAGCCCCCGGGGGCTTTTGATTCGTAGATGGTAAAGGTTCCTAAGGGGACATCGGCGAGGGTGCCCCGACCGCTTTCGTCGGTCGTGAGGATTTGTGCCCATCCAGGGGTTGATTGCGACACACACGTGAACTCTGCTCCTGCGAGTGAAGATCCCACCTGGGGGCCGGCATTCGTCGCGGCATCGAGTTTTACGATACGCAGATTGATGGTGCCGGGCTGTTCATCAATGGCGACCCGCCCGTCGTCATTCCCCGTGGTAAAGGCAATACGATCGTGGCGGGGGACATAGCCGGCCGGCGCCTTCGTTTCAACTAGGTAGTATGCCGTGTTGGGCAGAAGTGTTGCTTGCGCTCGACCGTTGCTGTCCATCTTGATGGTGCCGACACGCGCGCCGCTGGCGCTCTCAAAAATATCGAATGTTGCCCCGGTAAACTGATAGGTATTGTTTCCGCTGGTAATAACGGTGTTAGCAGACTGCTTTTGGAAGGAAACAGAGACCGCCGGCAGTACATAGAGCATGTCTTGACGTTTGCTGCCGCCCGATACGGCCCCTAGATAGCGTCGCGCGCGGTGCGGAGCGGCTTCGATGCTTCCTGATTTTGCGCTGTCGTGGAGCCACCGCGCAGCCGCCACGACTTCATTGTCGGCGGTAAAGTGTCCGCTCTTGGTTTTACCCTGAGCGGTCGTGTAGGAGTAGGTGCCGTCGACATGGGTAGTGCCGTTGAGCATCCATACGGCAAGCTGGGTGGCGGCGCGGGCGCGATCGGGTGAAAGATGGTAACCGCCAAACGACGTGGTGGTGGGATATCCGTGACAAACGATTGCCGCGAACTCGTCGTCGAGCCACACCCAGCCTTGATCAAAGTTGAGCCATGGGCCGCCCGGTTTGGTGGGGCCGGGGCGCTCCTGGTTCATGCAGTAGGCAATCGAGGTGTCTTGAGCTTCATACTTGCCGATGAAGAAGGGCCCACAATCATCGCTAATAGTGCGGAAGCCGAGCTGGTCGTAGCCATCGACGGCAAATGCGGCTCCCGGTGCCAGGCAGCCGAAAAGCAGGAAGAGGAGCAGGAGCAGCGGACCTGTTGCGATTGCGCTGTGGACAGAGTGCGTGGGTGCGTTGGACATGGCTGCTCCTTATCCCTCGTGCGCCGCACGGGGAGGCTGCGACGCGTAGGATGAGGCTACCCCCGAGGTTCATGCGGGTAAGTACCGGAGCCTGACCAAAAGCTTGCCCAATTCCTGACAAATTGAGCTCAAATACAACAATCAAGCAAAAGCGCAGGTAGAAGATAAGGAGAACAGGAGGTCAAAGGTCCTCATCTCCACAATTGGCGCGGTTTTCAAACGATTCTCCACAGCTAAAACAAGCATCGACAACCTTGTATCGAACAAGACAACCGCGTTATACTATCCCCCACATATGCGGGCATCGCCAAGTGGTAAGGCATCAGCTTCCCAAGCTGACACTCGCGGGTTCGAGTCCCGTTGCCCGCTCCAGTAAAAAGCACAAGCACGGCAGCGTTACGTTGCCGTGCTTTTTACTACCAAGCGCCGGGACTCGAACCCGCCAGGGTGCGAGCGTTAAGCAAACGCGAAGCGTTTGTAGCGAGCAGGCGAAGGCGCCGACAGGCGCCTGAAGCCGGTGCGGATTTGCGAAGCAAATACGCGGACGTCCCGTTGTCCGCTCCATCGACCAGGGTGGATTTTGGGAAAAGCGGATTCAACCGACGTTACCGCCGCTTCCCCGGACCGGGGCATGCCGACCGCAGCCGGTGCGGATTTGCGAAGCAAATGCGCAGACGTCCCCATGGCCGCTCTTGCGGCAAAATGTTAGGTTAATGCCTGCTGCCCATACTTGCACCTGCGCACGGTACAATGGATGGGTTACGACCAACGTGCCAATAACCAAAAAGGAGCCGCTATGATCGATCGCTATACCCGCCCGGAGATGGGACACATTTTCTCCCTCGAGAACAAGTACGCCATTTGGCAGGAGATCGAGGTCTTGGCCTGCGAGGCCCAGGCGGAGCTCGGCAAGATCGGTATTTCCAAAGACGAGGCCCAGTGGATCCGCGACCATGCCAACTTTGAGAAGGCGAAGGTCGATGAGATCGAGGAAGTCACGCGCCACGACGTCATTGCCTTCCTGACCAACATGAAGGAGTACATCGATGCCGATGTTCCCGAGGGCGACCCCAAGCCCAGCCGCTGGGTTCACTATGGCATGACCAGCTCCGATCTGGGCGACACGGCCCTGTGCTACCAGCTCACCCAGGCCTGCGACCTGATCATCGAGGACGTCAAAAAACTCGGCGAGATCTGCAAGCGTCGCGCCTTTGAGGAGCGCAACACGCTCTGCGCCGGCCGTACTCATGGCATCCATGCCGAGCCGATGACCTTCGGCATGAAGTTTGGCTCTTGGGCCTGGGAGCTCAAGCGCGATCTGGACCGTCTTGAGGATGCCCGCAAGAACGTTGCCTTTGGTGCCATCTCGGGCGCTGTCGGCACGTACAGCTCCATCGAGCCGTTCGTCGAGGAGTATGTCTGCGAGCACCTGGGCCTGGTTCACGACCCGCTGTCCACGCAGGTTATCAGCCGCGACCATCACGCCTATCTCGCCGGCGTTCTCGCCACCACCGCAGCCACCTGCGAGCGCATCGCTACCGAGGTCCGCAATCTGCAGAAGACTGATACGCTCGAGGCCGAGGAACCGTTCCGTAAGGGTCAAAAGGGCAGCTCCGCCATGCCGCACAAGCGCAACCCCATCACCATGGAGAAGGTCTGCGGCCTGTCGCGCGTCGTGAAGGCCAACGCACAGGTTGCCTTCGACAACGTCGCCCTGTGGCACGAGCGTGACATTTCGCACTCCTCTGCCGAGCGCGTCGCCCAGGCCGACAGCTTCATCGCCCTCGACCACATGTTCCAGTGCCTCATCCGCGTTATCGACGGCCTGCAGCTGTATCCCGCTCGCATGATGGCCAACCTCAACAAGACACGCGGCCTCATCTTCTCCTCCAAGGTCCTGCTCGCCCTCGTCGACACGGGCATCACCCGCGAGGACGCGTACGCCATTGTGCAGGAGAACGCCATGGCAACCTGGCACGAGGTACAGGATTGTGTCTCCGGCCCTACCTTTAAGGAGCGTCTCGAGGCCGATCCGCGCTGCACTGTCAGCCAGGAGAAACTCGACGAGATCTTTGATCCGTGGGACTTCCTCACCCGTATCGACACGGTCTTCGATCGCCTGGAGCAGCTGAGCTTCGAGTAGGTTCGGGCATAACGTTAGCTTTTTAGGGCGCTTTGCTGGTAATGTGTGTTGCCGGCAAAGCGCCTCGTTGCATTTAGGGAAAGACGGGGATAATAGTCGTCTCGAATAACATTCTGAGAGGGGATCGCATGATTTCGTTTGATTACAAGCCTCAGGGCGTGTGTGCTCGCAATATTCACCTTGACCTTTCCGATGACGGCAACAAGGTGATGGGCGTTGAGTTTACCGGCGGCTGCGATGGCAATCTCAAGGCTATCTCCAAGCTGGTCGAGGGCGCTCCTGCCGATCGCGTAATCGAGGTTCTCGCCGGTAATACCTGCGGTATGAAAAAGACCTCCTGCGCCGACCAGCTTACACGCGCTATCGAGGCCGCTCGCGCCGAGATCGCCTAATGGGTATCGCCGATCACATCAAGAACGGAATATCGCGTCGCGGCTTTGTACTCGGTGGGGCTGCCGCGGGCGCTGCCACGGTGCTTGCCGGATGCTCGAAAAAAACGGGCACCAGCGATGATGCCGCCGGCGAGCCGCAGGTTATCAAGGATGATTCCAAAATCATCTCGATTACGGATGAGTACGAGGCAGTCGACATCGATCTTGAGCCGGCGGCGTCATGGACGCTGCCTCTGGGTACGCTGCTGTACTACTGCGACGGCGATTACGCCGCGGCGATGATGGCGCCCGCATCGGCACTGCACGCCAACACACTCGGTGTGCTCAACCTGGGCGATGGCTCGCTTACCACATTAATCGAGGATCCTATCGAGGGCACGGGATATGCATTCTACGATGTCCGTGCCGGCGACAGCGTATTCGCGTGGGTTGAGATGAACTTTGCCAATTCATCGTGGAAGCTCTACGGTCAAAATCTGTCGGGCGCTTCGCTCTCTGGCGACGTGGTTGAGCTCGATCGAGGTGGCAAGGACTATGATCCGCCGCTGTTTACGGCGTTCGGGTCATCAGTCATCTGGTATAAAATGCCCTCGGCAGGTGGCAATAAAACGAGTAGCGATTCGTTTTGCTATCGTCGCTCGCTTGATGAATCCAAGGCTGAGATAATTTGGAAATCGACGGGTCGCTTTGCATCGGCCCCGCGCGCGAGCGACGGCATTTTGACCATCTCGCCGCGTGTCCGCAACGACGAGGGCGTCTACTACGGCATAACGGCAATCGATTTGACCGACGGCAACAACACCAAACGTGCCCAGCTAGTCCTTCCCTCGTCAGTCTCGCCTTTCGAGGCCGTATATATGGGCGATACCTTCGTGTTTTCTATCGAGGCGGCCTATAGTGGCGTGGGCAGCCTGGGCAACATGGGCACGTATATCGGTAATGAGGGAGGGCCGTATCTCTTCCTGTCCCGTGAGCCGCTCGCATGTGCGGCTGGCAAGAAGAATAAATACCTTGTTAAGGTACAGGCGTCGCATTTCCTGATCGACACCTCTGCCAAGACCTATGGCTCGCTGCTGTCGCCCGACCGCGCTTTGGAGTATGGCGATTATCCAGCTACGGCGGGAAAATCGGACTCATTCCTTACGTACGCCACGGTGCGCAACAGCCAGGGTATACCAGAGACGGTCACTGCACGCCTATTCTCTCTTTAAGCTTAGAGGGGTTAAAAAGGCGCCAACAGGGGAATAAACGCGTTGTAATTGTGAGTACCGCCCGCCGAGCTGCCGCGTCATAGCGGCATCCGGCGGGCTCAGGTGCGTTAAAATGGGCTTGTTCTTAGCTAATTGAGACAGGGGGGCCGTGTTATGGCTTCAGATGCAAAAAAGATTCTGCTGGTCGAGGATGAGAAGGCAATCCGTGACGCCGTCGCTGCCTATCTCGAGCGCGAAGGCTACTGGGTTGTGGGCGTCGGCGACGGCCAGTCCGCGATCGAGGAGTTCGAGAAGCATCAGTTCGACCTGGTCGTGCTCGACCTTATGCTCCCCAAGATTCCCGGCGAGCGCGTTTGCCGCACCATTCGCGATACCTCGGATGTCCCCATCATCATGCTGACGGCTAAGGGCGAGATCGAGGACCGTATTATCGGTCTTGAGCTCGGCGCCGACGACTATCTGATTAAGCCGTTCTCGCCGCGCGAGCTCGTCGCTCGCGTTCGCGCTCTGTTCCGCCGTGCCCATCAGGCCGACGAGCCCGCCGTCGAGGTACTCGACTTCGGCGATCTGGTCATCGATATCTCGGGCCACAAGATCTTGGTCGAGGGCAAGGAAGTCGATCTGACGGCTTCCGAGTTCAAGCTGCTCACCACGCTTGCCCGCCATCCCGGCCGTGTGTATAACCGCATGGAGCTGGTCGAGAAAGTGCTCGGGTATGACTTTGAGGGCTATGAGCGCACCATCGATAGCCACGTGAAGAATCTTCGCGCCAAGCTGGGCGATGATCCCAAGAAGCCCAAGTGGCTCTACACCGTCCATGGTGTCGGCTATCGCTTCGAGGCTCCGGCCAAGACCGATAAGTCGGACGAGAAATAGGGAAATCACATATGACACCTGCGCGCTTTGAAATCGGACAAAAGCACAAGCAGGAGAGCGAGGCGGGTTCCAAGGCTAGTTGGAACACGCCTCGTTCCGATTCACGGCCAACGATGAGCTATCCCTCGCGCATGGCACTTGCTTTTGCTCTGACATCGCTCATGACGGTATTGGTGCTGGTGGGCGTTGTCTCTGTTGTGTGGGGCACGGTCTTTTCGGATTACACACGCTCCAATATCGTCGAAATCGCAAATTCCGCTGCCGAGAAGTTGGCGACCTCATATGAGGAAAACGGCTCTTGGACCGCGGGAGAACTGCGCACGGTCGCAACGTCGAGTTTGGTTTCCGACGATCTGGGCATGCAGGTCGTCAATAAAAAGGGCGTGATCGTTTATGACGATTCTTGGCCCTCGGCAAGCGCTACCGCCGATGTACGCGAAAACCAGGCTATGACCGACGACACGAGCGGCAAGAGGGCATCGCATAGCCCGGTCTCGTCTGCTCCAACCGACTCCGATAGCGTTGCTGACGTCGAGATTGTAACGTCTTCCGGCGAGCATGTCGGACAGGTAAAGCTGTGGGCCATCGGCTCCGACGCTCTGCTCACCAAGGCGGACTCTGCGTTTAGGGAGAAGACCTTTAACGCCATGGCCCTCGCCGCGGTTGTTGCAATCTGCATTTCGGTCGTTATCGGATCGCTCGTGTCGCGCATGCTCACCAAGCCGATTCATCGCATCACCAGTACCGCAAAGCAAATCCGTGACGGCGACCTGTCGGCTCGCACGGGACTGCGCGGTGATGACGAGATCGATCAGCTGGGTGAGACCTTCGATGAGATGGCCACTTCGCTCGAGAAGGATATGAAACACGAGAAGCGCCTGACCTCAGACGTTGCACACGAGCTTCGCACGCCGCTTATGGCCATGCTCGCAACGGTCGAGGCCATGCAGGATGGCGTGTATCCCACCGACGATGAGCATTTGGAGACCGTTGCTTCCGAGACGCGTCGCCTGGCTCGTCTGGTGCAGCAGATGCTCGACCTGTCGCGCATGGAAAACAGCACGGCTCCGCTCAACCTTGAGCCGGTGGACATGGTTCCTTTCGTGCGTTCCATCGTCAATGCCCAGGAGCGCCTGTTTGTCGACCGCGATCTGCGCCTGCGTTTTGCGGACGAGACCCAGGGTCACGACGATGTCGTCGAGGCCGATCCCGACATGATCACGCAATGTGTTATCAACCTCATGAGCAACGCCATGCGCTACACCCCCGAGGGCGGTTGGGTCGTGGTGTCGGTGCTCAGTGACCGCAAGCACGTCAGCATTGCCGTTTCTGATACCGGCATCGGTATTGCCAAGGACGATCTGTCGCGCATCTTCGGGCGGTTTTGGCGCGCCGATGCCAGCCGCGCCCGCGAGGCTGGCGGCCTGGGCGTTGGCCTCGCCGTGACCAAGCAGATCGTCGAGCGTCACCATGGCTACATATCCGTGGAGTCGGAGCTTGGAAAGGGTACGACTTTTACAATTCATCTGCCCCGCGAGCACACGGCGGACGCGGCATCTACTACAATGGAGCACTAGCTTTTCGCTATTCGGTGAAGGAGGGGCTGCGTCCCTGCCGCTCCGAGTTTGCGAAAACAT
Source organism: uncultured Collinsella sp. (assembly GCA_902464565.1). Lineage (GTDB taxonomy): Bacteria > Actinomycetota > Coriobacteriia > Coriobacteriales > Coriobacteriaceae > Collinsella. Next base: position 4,570 of record CABQJV010000040.1, on the reverse strand, counting down.
GCGGGAAAGAACCCGCATTTCTGTCGTATTTAGGTAAGGAGTGACTCACGTGACAACGATGGAGCGTCGTCCGGATTCCCGTGGCAAGGTTCGTGATATTTACGATGCCGGTGAAAACCTGCTGATGGTCGCCACCGACCGCATTTCTGCGTTCGACTTCATTCTTCCCGACGAGATTCCGTTTAAGGGAGAGGTACTCAATCGCATCTCGGCATTCTGGTTCGATAAGTTTGCCGACATCGTCCCCAACCATCTCGTTTCCATCGACCCGGCGGATTTCCCCGAGGAGTTTGCTGAGTATCGTGACTACCTCGCTGGCCGTGCCATGCTGGTTAAGAAGGCCCAGACGATTCCTATCGAGTGCATCGTCCGCGGCTATCTGACCGGTTCGGGCAAGAAGACCTACGACGAGAACGGCACCGTCTGCGGCATCCAGCTGCCTGAGGGCCTGACCGAGGCTTCCAAGCTTCCTGAGCCGCTGTTCACGCCGTCCACGAAGGCCGAGATCGGTGACCACGACGAGAACATCTCGTTCGAGCGTTGCTGCGAGATCGTGGGCGAGGACATCGCCACGCAGATTCGTGACCTTTCCCTCAAGATCTACAAGGCCGCTGCCGAGTACGCCGCGACCCGTGGCATCATCATTGCCGACACCAAGTTCGAGTTTGGTGTCATCGATGGCAAGGTCACGCTGATCGACGAGTGTCTCACGCCCGACTCCAGCCGTTTCTGGCCTGCTGCCAGCTACGAGGAGGGCAAGATCCAGCCTAGCTACGACAAGCAATTCGTCCGCAATTGGCTCAAGGCCAACTGGGATATGACGGGGGAGACCCCGCACCTGCCCGCCGAGGTCATCGATGGCACGTCCGAGCGCTATCGCGAGGCCTTCCAGATCATCACGGGCTCCCAGTTCACAAGCATGAAGGAGAACGCATAAGTGAGTACCCGTAGCGCCACGAACAAGCGCACGCAATCCCACGAAGTTACCGGGGTTGCGCGCAAGTCTGCCGCATCTGCTAAGCCCGCCCGCCAAGCAGCGAGCTCCGTTCGCGTCGTGCCGGCTTCGTCTAAGGCACGCCGCAAAGAGCTCGAGAAGGGCGAGAACCTCGAGGGCCTCTCTAAAGAGGAGAAGCGCGCCCGCAAGGCTAAGCAGCGCGCCAAGGAGGACCGCATCTATACGGTGTCGAATATCCTCCTCAAGCAGGACGAGGACTACACCAAGCGCCGTCGCATCTGGTGGATTGCGCTCGCCATTGGCATGGTGCTCGTCGTGGCAATTTGGGCCTCGCTGTACTTCGCTCCCGCTGGCATGGTGTCCAGCCCTGTCCAGATGGTCGGCATTGTTTTGTCCTACGTCATCATTTTGGGCGACTTTATCTATGACTTCGCTCGTATTCGTCCCTTGCGCAACATGTACCGCGCGCAGGCCGAGGGCATGTCCGAGAACAAGCTCAACGCTCTTATTGAGCGCGCGGCTGCCGAGGAGGACAAGAAGGACTCCAAGAAGAAGTAGTGTTTGCATACATACTTATCGCTAAGATATAAGGCGCGTCGTTTTTGCGGCGCGCCTTTTTACTGTTCTATAGATAGATGGAGTGGCACATGATTCGAGCTGCCCTGACGGTCGAAGAGGCTCTGGAGGGCATGAAGGCCCTGGAGCCCAAGATTAAAAACTACGCGCGCCTGGTCGTCCGCAAGGGCGTAAACGTCAAGCCCGGCCAGGAGGTCGTCGTTCAGTCTCCGGTCGAGTGCGCGCCGTTTGCGCGCGTGGTGGTCGCGGAGGCCTATGCTGCCGGCGCCGGCCACGTGACGGTCATTTGGGCCGATGATGCCGTGACGAGGCTCACGTACGAGCATGTCGAGAAAAGCTATTTTGAGCAGACGCCCGAGTGGAAGCGCATGCAGCTGGATTCCTTGGCCCAGGATGGTGCCTGCTTTGTCTTTATCGAGGGTGCGGATCCTGCGGCCCTCAAGGGCATCGATCCAGCCAAGCCGGCCGCGGCATCAAAGGCGAGGAATACGCAGTGCAAAGTTTTCCGCCGTGGACTGGATTACAACATCAATCCGTGGTGCATCGCCGGCGCTCCGGTCGTGGCTTGGGCGCACGAGGTGTTCCCGGGAGACGCCGATGAGGTTGCAATCTATAAGCTGTGGAATGCGATTCTGCACACCGCGCGCGCCGATGGCCAGGACCCAGAGAGCGACTGGGAACTCCATGACGCCGCATTCGAAAAGAACCTGCGTTTCCTGAACGACAATCGTTTCGACTACCTGCATTACACCGCGGCAAATGGAACCGATCTGACGATTGGCATGACGAAAGGTCACGAGTGGGCCGGCGGCAAGGGCAAGACGCCCGATGGGCACCCCTTCTTCCCCAACATTCCCACCGAGGAAGTCTTCACCTCGCCCGATCGCATGCGTGCCGACGGTATCGTGTACTCGGCCATGCCGCTCATCCATCACGGCAATAAGGTCGAAGATTTTTGGATTAAGTTCGAGGGCGGCCGCGTGGTGGACTACGACGCCCGCGTGGGCAAGGCAACGCTCGCAAGTATCATCGATACTGACGAGGGCGCTGCTCACCTGGGAGAGGTCGCGCTCATTTCCAAGAACACGCCGATCCGCGAAAGTGGTGTTCTGTTCTACGATACGCTCTATGACGAGAACGCTAGCTGCCATCTCGCGCTAGGTGTCGGTTTCCCCGAATGCATCGAGGGTGGGTATGACATGTCCAAGGAGGAGCTCCTGGAGCATGGCGTTAACGTCTCGAGCACGCACGTCGATTTTATGATCGGCACGGACGACATCGATATTACGGGCATTACGCCTGATGGACGTGAAGTTGTGATTTTCCAGAACGGCCAATGGAGTTGGGAATAGTCCCAGACCGTGGTACAATGCCACCCGCGGGCCGTTAGCTCAGCTGGCAGAGCAGGGGACTTTTAATCCCAAGGTCCAGGGTTCGAACCCCTGACGGCCCACCCAAAGATTGTTGAGACGGTCAACTTCGGTTGGCTGTCTTTTTTGTCGCCCTTTCATGGGTTCGGACCCGTCGGGGCGCGGAGCGCCGCAGCGGCCGCCTGCGGAGCAGGCTGAACCCCCGACGGCCCACCCAACGAAAGGAAAACAAAATGAAAACAGATAGATACGGAATTAGCGGCAGCACATTAAAGATAATAGCGGCCATTTCGATGGTTCTCGATCATGTAAGCAGGATCGTCCTGACCAATGGAATCATGACTCACGCATCGTACAATCAGATATCAGACGAGCAGTGGGCGATTCTAAGCGAGGCTTCGGATGTGCTTCATGTTCTTGGCAGAATTGCATTTCCCTTATTTTGCTTTTTAATAGTTGAGGGATTTCTGCATACTCATGACATAAAGAAGTACCTGCGAAATATGCTTGTCTTCGCGATCATTGCGGAGCCCATATACGATTTCGTTCAAACCGGGCAACTACTTGACCTTCGTCAACAAAATGTTATGTGTGAGCTCCTGCTTTCCTTGGTCTTTTTGATTATTCTGGAAAAGATACAAAGTCTTTCAAAATGGAAGAGGCACATCGCAGAAATTGCACTGATTGTTTTGACAGCACTGGCAGCTGAATACACTAAACTAGATGGCGGCGTGTATGGCATTCTGCTTGTGGCTGCATTCTATTTATTCCACGACAGCAAGGCCAAGATGTTCTTTGCTGCAGTATGCGCAGTGCTCCTTTCGTCATGCCATATAGTTGGCGGCGGATTTGAGTTTGCTACAGCTAATGTATTTAACCCTGATGTTGCTGCCGCGGTCGTTTCGTTGCTGCTTATCAATCTTTATAATGGCAAGCGAGGGCTGAAGCTGAAATACTTCTTCTACATTTTCTATCCGGCACATCTTGCTCTGCTTTATGGTGTCTCACTTATTGTTTTGAACTGTCTTTAATAACTCTCAAACAAGTCTCTGAAAGCAGAAACAAACTGACCCTAAGACTGCTTGTGAATTTCCGGAAGACCTGAGAGATGCGAGGAAAGATAACGAGGGCTGCAGAAAGATGCTTCTCAGTTCTCTGGCGGATCGCACGTATCTGTATGAGGATCACTTCCAAACACTCATTAATAACAGTGATAAACACGGCAGATCCTCAAAACATGAGGCTGCGGAGGTCGAACGATGCTTCGAAAGCATGAATGGCAGCGAGAAAGTGAGTTCGGAAACATCCCTTGGATGCTCAAGCATAGAATAGAAAGCGATCGGCTCCGGCTGGTCGCTTTTTGTGTTGCCGCGACACGGGTTCGAACCCGAACTTCTCTATATATAAGAACGCTTGGCGGACAAAACCTGCCTTTTACCGACGGGAAACAAATAGCCGATGCTTTTGGAGTAAAGTGGCGCTCCAGAGATGACCGATGCCTTAACACCTATAAACCAGCTGGTCATCGCCAATATCAGAAGCTGCTGCTTCGAATACGGCCTCAGCGAAGCAACTGAGGGTTCTATTTATTTGTGAACAAAATATGGAGTGCGCGATTCCCGCCCGCGGGGGCCCTCCGGTCTGGCAATATATCTCCTTGCCGCGCGGC
>CABQJV010000039.1 GCA_902464565.1 uncultured Collinsella sp. | reverse complement strand
GGGTGGTTTAAAGCTGGCCGCTGCGCGGCCAGCAGACTAAAGTCTTGAATCAAAAGGGTCCCGGCCGAGAATTCGACCGGGACCCTTGGACAGAGCTATATGTTGTTGCAAGTCGTGTGTCTACGAGCTACTCCTCGACAAGCTCAAACTCATCGGGGCCGACGCCGCAGACCGGGCACACGTAGTCCTCGGGCAGCTCGGGCGTGTCGACCTCAACCTCGTAACCGCAAACGGTGCACACAAACTTATACGTCTTCTTCTCCTCAGCCATGATGTTCTCCTCTCGAACGTGACTGCTGGTGTACTTACTTATTAGTATATATTCTCAATAACATAATGCAAGTATTTTTAGAACATTTCTAGCCTTGATACGACGAGGCTTTGGGCGGCGTCTTGCCCTTTAGCACCTTGTGATAGTAGTCATAGGTCAGCGGGGCCTCGCCGCTCAGACGCTCGGCATCTTCGACCTCACCGATAAAGAGTAGGTGCGTGCCCACATCCACGGCATCAATCAGACGGCAGCTAAACAGCGCCGCCGCGTGCTCGGGCACATAGGGCATGCCCAGCGCGGTCTCGTGGGTCTCGTACTTGGCAAACTTGTCATAATCGCTGCTGGTGCGGAACCCAAAGTTACCGATGTAGAGCATGTCGGCAGTCTGATCGATCACGGTCAGCGCGAACGCTTTGGCCGATGCGATGACGCCCGAGGTGACATTGTCCTTGTTCACGGCAACCGAAATACGCGGCGGCATGGACGTCACCTGCACCGCAGTGTTGATGACGCAGCCGGCGCGCAACCCGTCTGCCGCAGCGCTCACCACGTACAGACCGCTCGGCATGGTAAAGAACGCAGTTTTGTCCATAACGATCACTCCCCTAGCTCGGGTTGGAACCTCATGAATGTATGTACCCACAAAAAAGGCGGCACCCATAACGGACGCCGCCTTTAAGACATATGTGTCAGAACAGTAAGAAAGATGAGACGCCCGCAGTTGCGGTGAAATAGGGACTGAATAGCCCCTCAAACAGGCAAAACAGTCCGTATCTCACCGCAACTTATATAGAGCGCCTACCGGTTGCGTTCCTTGAGGGCGCGGTCGATCTCGCGTTGGACATCACGCTTGGCCATGTCCTCGCGCTTGTCGTAGAGCTTCTTGCCGCGACCCAGACCCAGCAGCAGCTTTACGCGGCCGTCCGTATTAAAGTAGAGCTCCAACGGAACCAGCGCATAACCACGGTTGCGAAGTTTGCCGTCAAGAAAGTCGATCTCCTTGCGGTGCAGCAGCAGACGACGCCGACGGTCGGGATCGCGATTCCACACGCCGCCATGGCTATAAGGGTGGATATGCAGTCCGACGAGCCAGCACTCGCCGCCACGAATCAGCGCAAAAGTGTCAGTGATCTGACAGGCGCGCTCGCGAATCGACTTGACCTCGGTGCCGCTCAGCTCAATACCGCACTCAAACGTCTCATCGATAAAGTACTCGTGATGTGCCGAGCGATTCTTGGAAATGAGTTTGCGCTCGCGCTTACTGGGCATCGCCGGCCTCCTTGGCTCCATCGGCGTTTGAGCCCGCAGTCTCGCGCTTTGCCTTGCGCTCGGCATTGAGCTCGGCATCGCTCTCGCGCACCAGTTTGATAATCGCCGCGCAGGCCTCCTCGCCCACCAAGTCGCGAGCACGCACCGTCAGGCGCGTCGCCTCCTGCTTGTCGCCGTCACTTGCAGCATCGGTCGCGCACATAATCAGGCAGATGGCAATCTCGGCCGAAGGCGAGGTCGGCACGCCTTGCAGGGCCAATTCACCCATCACGTGGTCGTCGCTCTCATCAGCGGCATCCGGATAGGTGGTATGGATCTTGTTGAGCAGGCGCGTCGTATGCGCATCGTTGGGCGCCAGGCGCAGCGCCAGACGCGCGCAGCCCACGGCAGCCGAAACGTTCTCGGTCTCGGGCTCCAAGAAGTACTGACCTAGATTGGCGTAAGCGCGGGCGGCGCACTTGCCATCGCTTGCACGCTCCAGCACCGAGAACGAGAGCGATGCCCACTCCTGCTTGTCCTCGAGTGCGCGGAACAGCTCGGCCAAATCCAAGCGATAGTTGCAGTTCATGGGGTCCCAACGCACAGCCTGCATCAGGGCATTACGAGCGCTTACAAAATCCTGCTGGCGAATGTAGGCAAACGCCATGTCGGAGTACAGGCGGTCAAACGGCACCTCGACCTGCACAAGCTCGCGCGGATCCTTCTCCACGCGGCGATAGGCCAAGCGCTCAAACTTGCTATCGAAGCTAAAGTATTGGCGCTTCTCCTCCGTCTTGCACTCAGCGTCGATATACTCCTCGGCGAGCTCCACCAGACGCTCCAGCAGCGGCGTCGCCGTAGCCAGGTCGCCCTGCGCCAGATAGTTCTCGGCATACGTGATGTCTTGCAAGCTGATGGGCAGATCCATGGCTACTCCTCGATCTGAGCGAAACACGGCAGACGCCGTATATACGGTCAATACACAAAACCCGGGTCTCTTACGAGGCCCGGGCATTCAATTTTGGTAGCCCGTACCAGATTCGAACTGGTGATCTCCGCCTTGAGAGGGCGGCGTCCTAAACCGCTAGACGAACGGGCCATATGTAGCAAATGCAATGGCTGGGATGGAGGGAGTCGAACCCCCATTGACGGAACCAGAATCCGCTGTCCTGCCATTAGACGACATCCCAATGACTGCATCGCTGCGCTCGGCTGTGCCTTTGCGCAAGAAAGAAATATACGGGAAGTCTCGCCGTGACGCAAGCCCCAATTTTGACTTTTTTGAAATTCAGTCAAATTGGCCTAATTTAGTCCAACCCGTGAAGGACCTGTGAAGCCGACCGCTGCACACGAAGGGCAAAACGCCGCGAGCGGTAGCCGTCAACCGTTGGCAGATTCTACAGTGAAAACGATAGCACCAGGCAACACAATCGAAGTATCAATGATCGCGTAGATATCGAGGCGCCATGGACGAAGAGCTTGATTACCTATGGGAGACCCTGGGCCTCGAGATCACTGCCGACCTTTGGCCCGAACGGGACAAAATTCACCCCACGTTACGCCCCGCCATTACTGTGGTGCAGGCAAAATACCGCCGTGCATCCTTTTTGATCATGCGGATGTCATGGCACGCGGGACTCCCCGACCTTAAGCGAATCCAGGCAAGCCTCGTCGAGTTGTCCGGTATGCCGACCGTCATATCCGAGGCGCACCTGGAGCAGCGCCAGCGCGAGCGACTGCAACAGCAGCGGATTCCCTTTATCTGCCCTGGCGTTCAGGCATATCTGCCCTTTATGGACGAGGAGTACTGGAGCGGCAAGCCCAACAAGCACGTAAAGGTCTACGATCCGCACGAATGGGCGCAGCTGGCGGACTGACTGGGGCAGGCCCGCCGGCGGAAAGTGCGTCCCACCCTGAGCACTCAAAACGGGTCGCACTTTCCGCAGCCGCTACAGCAACGCCTCGGCCCAAGCCGCTTCCCTAAAGCCGGGAATCGCAAAGTCGTCGCCCACCAACAGCGGACGCTTGACCAGCATGCCGTCGGTCGCCAGCAGCTCGTAGCACTCCCGATCCGTCATGCCCGCATCCAGACGCGCCTTCAGGCCCAGCTCTCGATATTTCATGCCCGACGAATTAAAGAAGCGCCGCACCGGCAGCCCCGAACGAGCAATCCAGGTCGCAAGCTCATCAGCCGTGGGATTGTCCAAAACGATATCGCGATCGATATACTCTACCCCATGTTCGTCCAGCCATGCCTTGGCCTTCTTACAGGTCGAGCACTTGGGATATTCAACAAACAGTACAGTCATGGGAATCCTCCGAATATAGATCGGCCAACGCAGGCACACGCCACACGAGGCGCCTTCGTATGATGGGCCAATTGTAGCCCGCGGGTCACACGTTAAACGAACCGTACCCCGAATCCGCGCTTGATAAACGGCAGCAGTTCCATTGCCTCGGGCGTGATATGGCCCGCAACGTTCATGCGCTCGTCACCGGGAAGATCGACCCGCGCAATCTCAAGCTCGCCTTCGTAGCGCCCATATCCGCTATTGCTCACAGCGATCGACCCCGCCTTTCGCGGCAGGCCGGCTCCGGAATCCGTCGGCACGGAATCCGGCTTAAGCGTCGTACGTGACTCCTGAGACCTAAAGATGAAGACGCTCGAGTCGGGCCGGTCGTGATGAATCTGCCCGCGCGCATAGGCATAACCGGGCTCAAGCTCGCATTGCAGGTCCACGTATCCGGCGGAAACTTGAGCAAACTGCGCCCAGCCCGCATCGGATAGATCGGGGTCGCCGACCAACACAATGTCGCAATCGGCGCCATGTGCAAGCTCAAGCATATTGAGAGCAACCTTTGACGCGCGACCGCGCTGCGCCTCGACCGTCGGCAGTCCCTCGAATACCGGCCCGCGAACGTTAGCATCACCCGGCACAAAAGCCATGATTTCGAATCCAAGCGCCGCAAGACGAAGATTCACCCGAGCAATGTCCTCCAGAGCTAAACCGGTATAAGGCTTGGGGTAAAAATTGTGGCAGGCGGCAAAACGAGTCACATCGGCACCAGCCTCACGCCACGATGCGATTTCATCAGAACTCACCGTCGATGCATTGACCACAATGTGAAATACACCGGACAGCTCCGCGACCCGCTGGGCGCTAAAGCCATAGTCCAAACGAAGGTATTCCAACCCCAGATCGCGCAGGTCCTCGATGCGCTCAAGCCCGAGCAAATCGCACGTGCGAGGCCCCACATCGGCAATGAGCGCAATGCCGCGGGCGGAAAGCAGCGACAGCACATGACGGACCTTATCGGCATACGCCGCTCCCCCATCCTCGGGAATATGCAGCGAGGTGAACGCATAGCGCGCACCCGCCGCGGCACCATGTTCAATCGTCCGCTCAATATCCTGCAGAGGGCTGGAAAGATAAATCGAAATACCCGTTTTCACGCTTCAACGCTCCTTTAAAAAAGGCCGGCGGAGCAGCTAGCCCCGCCGGCACAACCATAACATCAAGAAATCTGCCGCGCGCCGCGAACCCCGAGCAACACGGCTCGCGATATCAAACTACTCGCCAAAGAACTCGTTGATCTTCTGCTCGTCGACGCCAAAGAACCACGTCAGGACAAAGCCGGCGGCATAGGCAAGCAGCATAGCGGCAACGTAGCCGAGCTGCTGGCCAGGAACGACGATCAGCAGGCCAAACAGACCGGAAACGCCCTGAGAAACCGTGCCGATGTGAAGCAGCGCCGCGAGCGCGCCGCCAAATCCGGCACCCAGGCAGGCCGTCACAAACGGACGAACGAGCGGCAGCGTAACAGCATACATCAGAGGCTCGCCCACACCCAGGATTCCAACGGGAATGGACTCTGCGACGTACTTCTTGAGCTTGGCGTTCTTGGTCTTAAAGTACAGCGCCAAACCGGCACCGACCTGGCCGCCGCCAGCCATCATAAGGATGGGAAGCAGGTAATTGATACCCTTGGTAGCGCCGTCGGGATCGTTGAGCATAGCGTGGATCGGCGTGAGCGCCTGATGCAGGCCGACGGAAACCAGCGGCAAGAAGCCTGCCGACAGGATATAGCCGCCCAGGACGCCCAGCTTCTCGAAGATAAAGGTCAAAACGCTAAAGATGGCAGTCGTCAGCCATGCGCCAACCGGCTGGATGACGAGCATCAGAGCAAAGGCGCCGATGATGAGCACCAGCAGCGGAGACAAGAACGTGTCGAGTGCGTTGGGCATAACCTTGCGAATCTGACGCTCCATCCAGGCAAAAAATGCGCCAGCGATGAGAGCCGCGATCATGCCGCCCGCTGCGGGGTTGTACTGCGCATTGGTGAGCGGCAGCAGAATGGCAGTGGCAGGATCAGCCGCGCCAGGCGCAAGCAGGGGCATGGCACTGTTGGCGATGCACATCATGCCGGCGATGCCGCCCAGCGCAGCGGAACCACCAAACTCACGTGCCGCGTTATAGCCCACCAAGATGGGCAGATAGGCAAACAGGGCCCAGCCCATGGAACGAATGCCCTGGTACCACCACTCGCCTGCAAGCGCGCCTGCCGTCGAAACGTTAATGACGTTGCAGATACCGTTGATGAGGCCAGCCGCAATGATGCCGGGAAGCAGGGCGACGAAGACATTGGAAATCTTCTTGAGGAAGGCCTGAACCGGCTTAGACTCGTACTTGGCCTTCTGCGCGGCCTTGTTTGTGGCCGCAGCGTCAACCACGCTCTCATCGGCAACGCCTTTCGCAAGGCCAGTGAGCTTGGAGAACTCCTCGAGCACCTTATTCACCTTGCCCGGACCCAGCACGATCTGCATCGTGTCGTCCTCGACCAGGCCCATCACGCCGTCGAGTGCCTTAATGCCCTCCGTGTCGACGTTGCCCGTGTCTTTGACGGTCACGCGCAGGCGCGTCATGCACGCCGCGTTTGCGAGCACGTTGTCTTTACCGCCCAAAAGGTCCAGCAGCTTTTGAGCCAGCTCTTTGTTCGTCATAACTCCTCCTTGTATTGGGTATCTCGTCTGAATGTCATATCAGCTCACGCCGCGCACCTATTGGGCATCGGCATTGCTCTTCTCATGGCCACTCACCGCAGCACGGACATGGCCTCGCGCCCGCTCAAGAGCTACCATAGCCTGCTCGGCATCGCAGTCCAGCAGTACCGAGACAATAGCGGTTTTTACGTGGCCGCCGGCATCTGCAAGCGCCTGAACGGCGCGCTCGCGCGTGCAGCCGGTCGCCTCCATCACGATGTTCTGGCCGCGCACCACCAACTTCTCGTTCGTCTGCTGCACATCGACCATCAGGTTTTGGTATACCTTGCCGATCTTGACCATGGCACCGGTCGAAATCATGTTGAGAATGAGCTTTTGAACCGTTCCCGCCTTGAGCCTCGTTGAGCCGGTCAGCACCTCGGGACCGGGCACGGGCTCAATGGCAAGATCTGCGCTCTCCCCGATCTTCGACCCTTGGTTGCAGGCAATTGCAATGGTCTTGCACCCAGTTGCCTTGGCGTACACAAGGCCGCCCACCACATAAGGAGTACGACCGCTTGCCGCCAGGCCAACGACAAGATCCTTGTCCGAGAGTCCACGCTCTCGCAGGTCGTTCGCGCCAAGCTCCTCGCTGTCTTCGGCACCTTCGACAGCCTTGATAAACGCCGTCTCGCCTCCGGCAATGAGCCCGACAATCAGATCGGGTGACACGCCAAACGTGGGCGGACACTCCGAAGCGTCGAGTACGCCCAGACGACCGCTGGTGCCTGCGCCCATGTAAAAGACGCGCCCGCCGCGCTCGAGTGTCTCAGCAGCCCAGTCGATTGCTGTGGCAACCTGGGGCAACACTTTCGTGACCGACTGGACGGCACGAAGATCCTCATCGTTCATCGTCGTGACGATTTGCAGCGATGTCATCGTATCGAGGTCCATTGACCTTTGATTACGCTGTTCGGTCGTGAATTTTGTTAAATCGAGCATTTCATTCACCTCATCTTTCCTGTTTCTCGATGTAGTTTTGCTTAATGACATGCGTCGCCCGTTCGTAGTCGCTGGCAACGTAAGCAGCGTACAGGGCATCGACAACCATAAGCTGGGCCATACGCGAAGCCATGGCACCGCTGCGGACCAAGGGTTCACTCGCAGCGACGCCGAGCACGGCATCGGCCATGGTGGCAAGCTTGGATGATCCATCTACTTTGGTAACGGCCACTACGGGACAGTTGTGGCGTTGAGCCTCGGCGGTGCAGTCCAGCACCTCTTGCGTCAAGCCCGAGTAACTAAAGGCGATTGCCATATCGCCCTCATGCATGTTCTTGGCACATAAGAGCTGATCATGCCAGTCGTCGTACAGATGGCACTCTTTGTCGACACGCATGAGCTTTTGCGCCAGGTCGTGCGCGACCAAACGAGAAGCACCAATACCGAACAGATTGACCGCGCGTGCCCGCTTAAGACGGGCCGCGCATCGCTCCAAGACGGTGTAATCGAGCGTTCGCGCCGTCGCCTCGATCGTGCGCACGTTGCTTTTCATCACCTTCCCCACGATGCGTTCGACGCTGTCATCCATGGAGATGTCCTCGAGAGCTACGTCTTTCTTGTCACCTAAGAGCGCCAGCTCGGCAATCAGTTCGCGCTGGAACTCCTTGTAGCCCGCAAAACCCAAACGCTTGCAAAAGCGCAAAATGCTCGAGGGCGAGGAGAACGTGACATCGGCAAGACCGCGGACGGACAGCCCGACCACCTCGTGCGGATGAGCGCTTACATATGCGATGACATTGCGTTCCGCCGGGCTCGCGCTGAGCTCACGCTCGCGAAGCCGCAAAAGCAATCCGTTTGCCATCTCAAACACCTCCGTTGAGAAGAATTAAAGACCAACGAACGATTCGTACCGGATACAAACAGCTTTTGCGGTACATTGTGCCGCATCGTGGTGCACAAAGGGCGAGCGTTCTACCGCTCGCCCCTCAAATCCGACCGCTCGGAAATACGCGCGACACAAAATGATTCATCGAGGTCGCATTATTCGTAACAGGGTTGTTAACGACGTTTCGTATGGGCGCCAATGGGACAGGTCGTGCGCTGAACCAGCACGGCGGCCAACAGCACCAACAGCATGGCGGTGACATAGCCCGCGGCATCGAAACCCAGGTCAATCATGTCGAAATGACGACCAGGAACAAAGATCTTGTGCACTTGGTCACCGACAGAGCAGACGGCGCAAAAGAGCAGAGCGAATACGTACCGGAATCGCGCGCACGGCAGGCACTCGCCCAGGCATGCCACTGTCGCCGAAGCAAACAGTCCTACAAAGAAGAACTCAACAGTATGTGCGACGCGACGAATGTTGGCACCCATCCACAGACGAACGGGCGCAAGCGGGTCGGGATGAACGGTGGCAGTCGTTGAGCCCGCGTCCCCGGCGGCATCTCCCGCCTGGGTCTCCCCCGCAGTCTCGGGCTGCACGCTGACGCTTTGCCCTTCCACCGCGCGCGCAGCGGACTCGCTGAGCGACGACGTCTGCTCCACGTTTTGCTCCGTCAATATCCAAATACTTGTCAGCGTCACGACCAGCAGGACAACCGAAATCCATCCGACTATATGCTTCACACGCGCCAAGGGCCAACCTCCGTCATTTTTTGAGCAGCAGCGAGTGTACCCCCAAATGCAGTTGTCGCCGTAGCGAAATCCAAAATGTTCGAATCGGGGCGCCAAAGGACCGTGGCGCCCCTACTCCATCTCGCGCATCCAGCGATCGAACGTCCCCACGCATACGCCTAGCCGCTTTGCCGCCTGACTTCGCGTGATATCACCCGCCTCGTAGGTATCGCGCACCAGCTCGAACTGCGGAGGACAGGGCTTGCGGGGCCGGCCAAAGCGCACGCCGCGCGCTCGCGCCGCCGCAATGCCCTCGGCTTGGCGCCGGTGAATGTTCTCGCGCTCCACCTGCGCCACATAGCTCAGCAGCTGCAAAACAATATCGGCAATCAACGCACTCGTCACGTCCGACCCGCCACAGTCTCTGGCGCGCGTGTCGAGCAATGGCATGTCCAGCACCACGATGGCGGCGCCGAGCTCTTTGGTTATGCACCGCCATTCCTCGAGGATCTCGCTGTAGTTACGGCCCAGCCGATCAATGGAAAGTACCACCAGCACATCACCGGAATCCAACGCACACAGCAGCTCGCGATGCCGCGGTCGATCGAAGTCCTTACCGCTCGCATGATCGGCAAAGATATTCGCCGGTTCCACGCCATAGGCGCCCAACGCATCCAGCTGCCGATTCAGATTTTGATCACGCGAGCTCACCCGCGCATACCCGTACACCGTTGTCATCTCATCCCCGCTCTCTCGTAAACCTCCCAAGAAGGAATAGGTTTATTTTGGTAGGTTTTATCTCCCCTACAGCAGGCGGAAGACGCAAGCGCGCGAGCGGCAAGGCGATTGATGCGCCACAAAAAAGGCGGCCTCAAAAGACCGCCCCGTTCTCTATCAATCGCCAAATTCCGGCTAATGAATAAGCCTGAAATCCAAGTGCCCGCGCGTGGTGTTGACGCGCGAGACCTCGATGATCACGCGCTGCCCCAGCTCATAGCGAGTCCCCGTGTCGGCGCCCGTAAGCGTGAGCGCGTCCTCATCAAACTCGAACCACTCGTTGCCCAGACTCTTGATCGAAACCAAACCCTCAACCTGTGTCAGATCCAGGCGCACAAAGAGGCCCATGCTGCTGACCCACGAGATCGTTCCGGCGTAGCGCTCACCCAGGCGGTCCTCGTAGTACTGGGCGATCTTGATCTTTTGCGTCGCATGGCTGGCGGCGTCGGCCGCACGCTCGGCATCGCTGCACGCGCGGCAGATTTGCGGCAGGATGCGCGGCAGGGACTCGCGACCCTTACCGATCAGCCGCGGCGTACGCACCAAGGCGTCCTTGCCGCCCAGCTGCTCGTAGGCCAGCTGCAGCTTGAGTACGCGATGCACCACCAGGTCGGGATAGCGGCGAATGGGGCTCGTAAAGTGGCAATAGCACGGTGCGGCAAGTGCAAAGTGACCCTCGTTGCGCGGCTTGTACAGTGCGCGCTGCATACTGCGCAGTAGCAACGTGTTGACGAGCGGCGCGTTGGCCGTACCGGCTGCGGCATCAACCGCCGCCTGCAGCTCGTCAGGGCTTCCCAGAGCAATGCCGGACGCGCGACGGTCATCGATGATACCTAGCTGTGCCAGCGCCACGGCGGCACCGTGCAGGCTGTCGGGACTGGGGTCGTCGTGCACGCGATAGCACGCCTCGATATCGCGGTCGGCCAGCCACTCCGCCACGCACTCGTTGGCCAGCAGCATGGCTTCCTCAATCAGCGACGTGGCGCACGAGCGCTCACGGGCCACGATCTGCACGGGCACACCGTCCTCGTCCAACAGCGCACGGATCTCAGCCGTATCAAAGTCGACCGAACCGCGTGCGCGACGAATACGACGGCGAAGCTCGGCGAGCTCGTTGGCAGCTACGAGGAAATCCCCCAAGTCGACGTTATAGCCGCGAGCGGTTTCCTCGCACGCAAGCCCGCGCTCGAGCGCTTCCTCGCGCGAGGCTTCAACCGCGGCAACATCCTCGGCGGCACCCTCCAGCACCGAATACTCCACCGCACCGGCACGCACCAGCAGCGCCTCGACACCGTCGTAGTCCATGCGCACGCGCGAGCGGATCACGCTGGGATAGGGATCGTAATGGCGCACGCGACCCTGCGCGTCGAGCTCAATGTCGACGGTAAACGCCAGGCGGTCCTCGTCGGGACGCAGCGAGCACAAATCGTTCGACAGGCGCTCGGGCAACATGGGCAGCACGCGATCGGCAAGATACACCGACGTCGTGCGATGGCGGGCTTCCAGATCGATATGTCCGTCCCAGGCAACATAGTGCGAAACGTCGGCAATATGGACACCCAGCTTGTAGCCACCCTCGGGCGTGCGCTCCAGCGAGATGGCGTCGTCAAAGTCGCGCGCGTCGACCGGGTCAATCGTAATGACAAAGCGGTCGCGCAAGTCTCGGCGGAGCGGGTCCTTGAGTGCCGAGGCCACATCGAGCGAAAGTGCCTCGGCCTCGGCTAGCGCGGCCTCGGGATAAGTATCGGTATAGCCATAGCGCGCCATCACATACTGAACGCCCAAATCGGGCGCATCATCGCCGCCAATACGGCGCTCGATCGTCACGGTGCCCGATTCCAGGCGCGTCGGATATGTCAGAATGCGTGCGACGACCGCATCACCCGGATGAACGCCCAAGCGCTCCGCCGAAGTGTCCTCCGGCAGAATAAAGAAATCGGCCTTAAGGCGAGAATCAAGCGGCTCGATCACCCCGAGCGGGCCGGCGGTCTGGTACGTGCCCACCACACTAATGGCTGCACGCTCGATGACGCCCTCGATTACGGCGCGTCGCTCGCCATGCGGGCTGTTCTTAATGCTCACGGCAACGGTATCGCCGTCCATAATCTCGCGCTTGCCGCGGCCCATGACCTTGTAGTCGCCGTTTTCGGTTACAACGTAGGCGCTATGCTCATGGAGCTGCACGCGTCCGGTCAGACTCGGGCGACGCTCGCTGCGTACCGGCCCGCGCTTATTGCGAGCTCCACGCTTATGCTTGTTATTGCGCCCCATGGCGCCTCCTTACTATCGATGGCCGTTTACACCCCAAGAGTCTACCCAAATGATCCCTAGGGGACAAAAAACGGGCCGCCCCCAAAAGAGACGACCCGTTGAAGGAACGAATTCCAAGCACGCCTACACGCGCAGATAGCGGCGCATGGCGATGGCGGAACCAAAGAGACCGATAATGACGCCGACCAGAATCAGCGCAGCGTAGGTCACCAGGTAGTACTGCATCGGCAGCGCAAACGACATCCAGCCGATGCTCTCCTGCAGACGCGGAACCATCAGGTTACGCAGCAGCTCCAGCACGCCGATGGAAAGCAGCGAGCCCAAAATGGCCTGCAACACGCCCTCGGTAATGAACGGCCCGCGAATGAAGCCGTTGCTTGCGCCCACCAGACGCATGATCGCGATCTCACGACGACGCGCCGTAATGGACAGGCGGATCGTGTTGTTAATGAAAATGAACGCGATAAAGGTCAGCAGGCCGACGAGCACCACGGCGGCGATACGGATGTAGTTCGTCACCTGGAACAGGCGGCTCACTTCCTCCTGGCCGTACAGAACGCTCGCGTTAACGTCGCCGTCGTCCGCGATCTTCTGAAAATCGGCGTTCTTCTTGAGCTTCTGGGCCGTGCTCTCGACCATGGAGGGATCGTCCATCTCGATGGCAAACGAAGCCGGCAGCGGGTTCTGACCATCGAGCGCGCTCATGGTAGCGTCGGCGTTACCCGACATCTTGCTCGTGTACTCGGCCAGCGCGTCGTCCTTGTCCTTGTACGTCACGGACTTGACGTTGCTCCACGTCTTGAGCTCGGCCTCAAAGGCCTGAACATCTGCCTGGTCGGCGTCATCGCTAATAAAGGCGTTGATGACGACCTGATCCTCGACGGTGCCGATCACGGAGTTCAGCATCGCGGAACCCATGATGAACAGGCCGATGATAAACAGCGAAAGGAAAATCGTGATGACGGCGCCGAGCGAGGTGGTCCAGTTACGGAAGAAGTGGCTGATTGCCTCTTTGAGCGAGTAGCCCACGTTAGTTGGTGCCATAGTTGCCGTAACCTCCCCTCTCCTGGTCGCGGATTACGTGGCCGCCCTCGAGGGCGATCACGCGACGGTGCATGCTATCGACCATCTCGCGGTCGTGCGTAGCGACGATCACGGTGGTACCGGTGCGGTTAATGCGCTCGAGCAGCTTCATGATGCCCAGCGAAATCGCCGGGTCGAGGTTGCCCGTGGGCTCGTCGCAAATCAGCAGCGGCGGGCGGTTGACCATAGCGCGGGCAACGGCCACGCGCTGCTGCTCGCCACCGGAAAGCTGATCGGGCAGCGAGTCCATCTGGTCGGCCAGACCGACCAGACGCAGCACCTCGGGCACCTGGCTGCGAATGACACCCTTGGGCTTGCCGATGCACTGCAGGGCAAACGCCACGTTTTCGTAGGCGGTCTTTTGCGGCAGGAGCTTAAAGTCCTGGAACACGGCGCCAATCTGACGACGCAGGAACGGAACCTTGCGGTTCTTGATCTTCATGAGGTCCTGGCCGGCGACCAAAATGCGACCGCTTGTGGGCTTGACGTCGCGGTTGAGCGTCGACAGCAGCGTGGTCTTACCCGAGCCGGAGTGACCGACCAAAAAGACGAACTCGCCCGGATAGATCTCGATGTTGATGTCGTCGAGTGCAGGCTTGTTGGGCTGCGCCGGATAGATCTTGGTGACGTGCTCCATAAGGATGACGGGCTCGACACCGGCCTGCTTGGCCATCTTTTTGCGGCTGGCCTGCGGGTCGATGGGCGCAAACACCGACGTGAAGTCGGGGTTGTTGAGCGCGTTGTCGAGGCTTGCGACCTCGGCGGCCTGATCGCGCTCGACCACGGGAGCCGCAGACTGCGTGGGGTCGGGAATGCCGGCAAAAAGACCGGACTGCGCGGGCTGCGGCGCGGGAGCCGCAGGGGCCATGGGGTCGGGGATGCCGGCCATAGTAGGCTGCGGCGTGGCGGCGCTCATCTGAGGCTGAGTCACGCGAGCGGTCACCGTCTGAACGGGCTCAAAGCCAGCCGTGCCGGAAAGCGCAACATCGTTGTTGGGGTTGTAGGCAAAGGGATCTGCCGCCGGCTGTGCCTGATCTGCCGGCTGTGCGGGGATCGGGCTAAACAGCTGATCCTCTGAATCCGGAGTGGCGAAACGACTGCCCGCGACGCTCGGCTGCGTCTTGGGGGATTCATCGCCCGCACCGGAGGTACGGAAGTGGTTACCCACTGGTGCTCCTTATCGTCGTGCGTTTAAACTACATGAGCGCTTTGTATTTTAGCAGGATTGCCTTTGCTGCACATAAGAAGCATGGCGTGCTTAGGGATCCCGTCGGCCAGGCACAGGGTTACTCTCCAAATCGTCCTCGGACATGTCGGAGCCCCCGCTGCGCGCTTCGC
>CABQJV010000038.1 GCA_902464565.1 uncultured Collinsella sp. | reverse complement strand
CCTGCTCTACAGTCCTGCGCAAGACGAAGGCCACATTAAGTGGCCTTCTTTGCGTGCGGAACTCGCGATGAACTTCGTGCCCCGCCGTCCGGGAGGACGCCTCTTTATTGATGGGAGGCCTGATAGGTCGATGGTTCCGTGCCCGGATGCGTCCAAAGTGGGACGGGCTTTCCGGATGGGCAGGCTTTCGAAAAATGCGTCCCGGAATTTGCCTTTGGAATGGGACGTAGTTTCCCGTTGAGGTGCTTTGCGGAAAGTGCATCCCACTCTGGGCGGTCGAAGTGGGACACACTTTCCCAAAGGCGCTCCAACGGGAAATTGCGTCCCATTATTCGGTCAAGAAACGGGATGCATTTTCCCAATGAGAGCAAAACCGGAAAATGCATCCCACAATCAGCCCTCAAAGTGGGACGCCGTTTCCCAATGAGGCTCAAGCGGAAAATGCATCCCGGAATTTGCGCTCAAAGTGGGATGCGGTTTCCGGTTGAGGGTCTAAGGGGAAAATGCGTCCCAGAATCGACGCTTGAAATGGGATGCAGTTTCCCGATGAGGCACTCGACGGAAAATACATCCCAGAAATGGCCTTTGAGCTGGGATAAGATTTCCGCGGCATCTCGGATTCTCAAAAATGAGACACGCCGTTGGCGAAAATGAGACACGTGATATCGGGCATCGGATGTATCATTTGCAAAAATGAGTCCACTCCACTCGAATAAAGCGAGGTCCCTCATGTACGTTCCACACCCCCGTATCCGTAGGCTGTCGAAAATCCCGCTTGTTGGGACGGCGGCGCTTGCTGCGTTGATCGCCACGAGCGTCGCCTGCTTCACGGCCACGCCCCAGGTTGCCCAGGCGGCAGACGCGCCCGCAATCACCGATATGACCGAGCAGGATTATCAAGCCCTGGGTCTGGGCACGAGCGAGGACATTCCGGCCGATACCGTTGGCCCCTATTCCACTGATACCCCCACGACGTTTGCCACGCGCAGCGAGGTCTATATGGCAGCTAACGGTAGCCATGGCAATCGCTACACTCTGCGCGACAAGCTCGAGAACGTCGAGCGCGGTGACATTGGCGGCAGCAGCAAACTCACCGATGGCTATGGAAGTGTGTGGGGCGCCGCAAAGTTCTGGCAAAACGTCAACAACTTCGATACGAACAGCGATCTCTACAAGCATAGCGACTACGGTGGCGGCACCTGGTCGTACCTAAGCAACAATGAGTCCTCAACAGTACTCGCCAACGACAACAACGGTTTCTCGGGCATTCACGCCACGAGTGTTGAGTTCTGCAGCGACGCCAGCACGGGCAAAAAGAGCCGCGTTGCCGAGCTCCGTGCCTACGGCGACAGTTCCTCCACGACGATTGACGGCAAGTCATACGCCGGAAAGGTTGAGCTGGTCCTCTACTCGTTTAGCAACGGGCGTACGCGCACTCTCGACACACACCTGCCGGTGACGGTCAACACTAATATGATGTACGAAGGCCGTTTTAAGTACCTGGATGCCGGTTACCTGCAAGAGCACGACGCCGTCTTTGATGTCGAGGCGGGCGATGTCGATGGCGACGGCGTCGACGAGCTTTTTGTCTACGCGGGCTGCTATGTCGACGAGAACGGCGTGCGCAAGGCTGTAGTCGACATGTATGACTTGGAGGGCGGCAACTGGAAGCAAAGCGTCGTCAAGATCGATGCCGGTAACGCCGCGGACTACACCACGCACAACAAGGGCGGGAACGACTCCTGGACGCAGCTTCAGTCAGCTCCTGTCGTTTCGCTAGCGGCCGGCGACCTCGATCGCGATTTTTGCGATGACCTCGCCATCGTGGTCTCGGCACCCTACGGCAAGAAGAATATTGATAAGTCGACGCATTGCGAGCTGTTTTCGTGGGATGCATCCAAGGGTGCGCTCGTCCATGTCGATGCTCTGGGCGACGCGGGCGCAATCTCCCTCTCCGCGAACGGCAAGACCATGGTCGCTGCGAATGCGACGTTCGGCACGTTTGCCGCCTACGATGAAGAAGGAAAGAAGACGGGTGAAACCGTCACGGGCCTTATTCTTGCGGGCTATGACTGGCAACGCAGCGCTTTTGATTACGGCGCTTCTGACGGCAGCAAGGGGCTGTACGGCGCGCTGTACCGCTACGCGTATTTTGACTCGGAGTCTGGCGAGTTCAAGCTTTCCGATTGCAAGGAATACAGAGACGGGCTCCTCGCCTCCTATGGGCTGATGCATGTGCCCAACAGCGCATGGAAGGATAGCGCTCAGGATAAGCGCTATCCGTGCACCTTGGCGCCTATTGCCCTTGCCACTGCCAACCTTGACGGCCTGTCCGAGCAGCTGGCGGTCGACGAGGTGCTCGTGGGCGGCGATGTGTTCCGCGACTTTGCCTGCAACACGGCACAGAGCGGGGCTCAGGGCTTGGGGTCCATGGTCGGAACCATGAGCATGAGCGGTCAGCAATACAACAGCAGCAACAAGCATGACCACAAGGGTATAGAGCAGGTGTGGATCAGCGACGTCAAGGCGGGCAGCGTCTCGGGTTCGGACCGCTATAACGAGAGCTTTATCGCCGTGGTGGGCAAGCACCGCGACGAGGACCTGCGCAAGAACGATGACTACTATTGGATGACCGCCTCGCATTTTTCGCTCGACGAGAACGGAAAGGTGCGCCGCGGCGAGGAGCAGGTGATTAGCGAGAGCAACCGTCGCGGCACTACCTACGGCACATTTATCTCGCTCGCGCTGCCCGATGTCGACAACGACAGTGTCAAGATCACGTACAAGGACCGCTACAAGGTCTATACCAACCCGCGCGTGCTTGCCGTGCTGCAGGATGCGCCCTATGTTGAGGATCTGGAGCAGGCATACGGCTATCTGGTGTTGGGCGGCACATCATACGGAGAGGAAAAGGGCACGGGGACATCCCAGGGCTATACCATTGGCGCCGAGTTGGGCGTTGCCGTCGAGGTGCAGACCGGTCCGCCCCTGGTCGCGATGAATGCTTCAGTCGATTTTGCCGCCGAGGGATGCTATGACTACCGGAGCGAGCGCACGGTCAGCGCAAGCGTAAGCTATGAGTCGCATGCCGGCGAGGGTGACAAGACCGTGCTCTACACGATTCCGATGGTCTATTACGAGTATGAGATCGAAAATGAGGAAACTGGTGGTAAGGGCGTGATGGCGGCGCCCGTGTCGCTCGGCGCGCAGACCTCGGTCGTTAATGTCGAGGCCTATGACCGCATTGCCAAACAGCACAATATGACGCCGCTCAGCTACTTTTTGACCAACCGGTCGGGAGAACCCGGAACATATCAAACGACGCTCAACGGCGAGACTCCCGTTGGGGATTCCTTTGGCCTGGGCAAGCCTGGCGTAACGCGCGCCTACACGCACGATGGGTTTAACGGCGCCGCCGCGCAGTCGGGGGCGAGCATTGAGCAGACCATCGAAGTCGAGGAGGGCAAGGAGCAGGAGCTCGAGCTCGGCTTGACGCTGAACGGCAGCGTTGTCATGGGCGCGAAGCTCGCAAAGCACGAGTTGTTTGGCGGCCTGTGCTTTGGTGCCAACGCCGGCTTTACTACGGGTAACTCCTCGAGTGAATCGACCGAATACGGCGGCACCGTCGATAACCTGCCCGAGGCCGCGCAGGGCAAGTACGGTTTTGTGTGGCGTCTGGGCGTCAACGCGGTGGATGTCGACAAGTTCGAGGCAGACTCGGGCGACAAGCTCGGCACCAAGGACACCGACCAGTTCTGGATCGTGGGCTATGACGTTAAGGACGTCGAGATGCCCGACGCGCCGGCCGTGACGGGCTTTACGGCAAACGCCGTCGATTCGACCAGCGTTACGTTTAGCTGGGACGATGTACTCGCAAACAAGAGTGGCTTTAGCTACGGCGTGAGCATGCTGCAGAGCAATGCGGCGGATGCGGTCGTCAATAGCTGGAAGATTGCCGACAACACGCAGACCTCGCTCAAGTGGGATGGGCTGCAGCCCAATACGGAGTATCGATTCGCCATCGCCGCCGTTAAGAATGGATCCACGACCGAAACAGGTATTCGCTCGGCAATCATCACGGTCAAGACCATGCCCGATGGCATGACGATGACCGTGAGCGGACCTGCGGCGGATGCTGCGGAGGGGTCGGATCTTGGATACGACTCTTCGGTTGAGCGCGCGGCGGGAAGCCACCTGACGCTCTCGGCGATTGGCCATGTGAAGCAACTCGGTGCCGACGATAGCGAAACAGGGCTGGCACCGACCTATATGTGGTACCGCAAGGGCCGCGGCGAGACAGAGTTTAAGCTCGTGGGTGCCGATGGCAACCTCGCGGCTGGAACGGCCTCAAAGCTCGAGATTGACCTGACCGCAGACGATGACGGTGCGCAGTATTACTGCCACGTGGGATACAACGACGTGGGCCTCGATACCGGCACGACGCTCGTGAATATCGAGGCCGAGGAGACGGCGCCCACAACGGTGAACGCCACCCCGATCCGCACGCGCCGCCTGTTCTCACAGGCAAGTGCGGGCGCCAAGAAGTTCCTGGACCATACGCTGGTAAACACCGCCGGCCCAACCGATTCCGAAGGCTCAAAGGACCCCGAGACTCCTGAGACCCCGACGAACCCGGACAAGCCCAAGTCCGACAACGGAGCTAAGACCGACACCAAGGTCAAGACTACGACCACAGCGAAGAACCTCGCAAACACCGGCGACCAAACATTCGCCCTAGTCGCCACCGCAGCAGCAGCGGGAGCAACGCTCGTAGTGATAGCCCTCATCATGCTGATCAAGCGCCGCAAGACCCACTAGTAGCCAGTCGAACATATCGACAACCCAAAAACCCGGGTAGCCAAAAAACAGGCCACCCGGGTTTTCTGTTGAGTGGAGACTCCGCAAGCGGAAACTGCATCCCATTCCAGACAAGAATTCCGGGACACACTTTCCGCAAACAAAGAAGGCCGCATAACGTGGCCTTCAACTTATATATGTTCGGCGATACACCCAAGACAAGCCACGCCCCAACATCAGGGCGTCTGTCCAGGCGGAGGCATATAAGGTTCATCGCGAGTTCCGCACGCAAAGAAGGCCACTTAATGTGGCCTCCGTCTTGCGCAGGACTGTCCGAGCAGGGAACCTTATATGCCTCCGCCCGGACAGACGTTTCAGTTATGGCTCAGCAGCTAGCAGCTACTTGATCTTGGTCGTGCCCGGCGCCAGGTTGGGGTCGGTCTCGTTGGCCTCGGTCTGGAAGTGCTCGGTGTACACGTTCTTGCCGTCGCGGAACATCTCGTAGTACTGCATCTTGGCGTAATCCTCGCGCGCCTTGGTGGCGGCTGCTGCGGCGGCGTCGTCGCCGGTGACGTTGGAGGAGAGCGCCCAGCGCAGGCTGGCGTCCTCGTAGCCCACCGAGTTGATGGCGGGCAGCGACTCACGCAGCGTCATGTGCGCCTTCTGGTAGTCGGAGAGGGGTGCGCCGATCAGCCGCATAAGCTGCGTGGACAGGTAGTTGGTGGACAGGTCGTCGACCTCGCTCGTCTGGTCGCAGCCGGCAACGTCGTAGTTGGCCCAGATGATGTAGTCGGTCTGCCACAGACGCTCCTGATGCGTGGCGTCGTCCTCGCCGGTAAACCACTTATCGTTGAACTTGGACGGGAAGAACGGCTGGTGGTCGCCCCAGAACACCACGACTACCTTGCGGTCGAGCTTGCTCAAGGCGTTGAGGAAGTAGCGCAGCGCCTGATCGGACTGCTCGATGCACGAGACGTACTCGTCAACATCGGAGAGCGTGCCGTCCTCGACGGTCTTGGCGTCCAGATCGGTCGTGTCGATATTCAGGTGCATCTGCTTGTCGACCGGCAGCAGACCCGTATCGTAACCCGAGTGGTTCTGCATGGTCACGTCGAAGATAAACTGCGGATTGGCGTTCTGATCGAGCAGCTCAAGAATCTTGTCATAGGTAGCCTGGTCGGTCACCATGCCGCGCAGGGTATCGGCACCCTGGAAATCGTTAATGGACAGGAACCGGTCAAAGCCAAAATCCTTGTAGACGTTCTCGCGGTTCCAGTTGGTGGCGTGGTTGGGGTGCATGGCCGTGGTGGAATAGCCGAGCGACTTGAACTGCTCTGCCAGGTTCCCGGTCGTTTCCATGTTGTAGATGGTGTAGGGGTACACGCCCGAGCCCAGGTTGGCCATGGAGTTGCCGGTCATAAACTCAAACTCGGTATTGGCGGTGCCGCCGCCGTAGGCGCTCACGTAGAGCTTGCCGCGGCTGAGGCAGTTGGACAGGTTTTTAAAGTACTGCGGACCCTCGTAGCCGGCGCGCATGTTCTGGTAGATCGACAGATCCGAGAAGGTCTCGTTCATGATGGCGATGACCGTGGGCTTCTCGCTATCGAACTGCTCCTTTGCGGCGGCGCGCTCGTCGCTCTTGGCCGCGTCGGACTTGTCGTAGGCCTTGGCGTACTTTTTGAGCGTGGCCTTGGCATCGTCGACGGAGTAGTCGGCGGGTTTTGGCGGCTTGATGGACTGCGCTGCGCTAATGAAAGCGGGCAGGTAGCCCTCGCGCCAGTAGCTCTCGAGCGGGCGCCAGGTGTAGACGGTGATGCCGAGGGTGTTGTAGTAGTCGATGAGCGTGACGTGTGCGGTCACACCGCCCAGGCACAGCACGGCGACGAGCAGGTTGGTGAGTAGGATGCGCTTGGCGTTGGCGGCGCCCTTCTGACGGTGCGGTGCCACCAGGCCGGCGTACTCGCACAGCAGCATGGCGATGGCGGTAAAGCCCATGGACAGCACGCAGAACAGTGAGATCGAGAAGGTGTAGCCGGTGCCGGCGACCGCGGCGGCGGTGGAGATGGCCGAAAGGTCGCCCGGCTGGATGGGCATGGATTTAAACGTGATGACGAAGAACTCGGCAATGCCCAGGACAAAGAGGGCAAAGGCCAGGACCGCGGGAGCTGCGCCGTGGCGCTGGAACAGGAAGAACAGGCCGACCATGAGCGTGGTGATGATGGCCCACTCGAGCAGGATGCACAGGGGGTAGACCCAGGTAAAGTCGTGGTTGGACGAGACCTCCATGCCCAGCAGCGCAAAGACGCCGGCGAGCAGCAGGCACAAAACGGCGGCGACGAGCGGTTTGCCCACAAAGGTGCCGCGTAGGCGGGCGAGCTTGCCGGTGGGGGCAGGGGCGTCGGGCCCGGCGAACGCAAAGACGCGCGGGGCGATGCGGTCGCGGGCGATGCTGGCCCAAGCGCAACCGGTGAGGATGGCATTGGTCAGGATGAGCATCACGAAGGCGAGCGGCTCGTTTTGGGCGACGAGGCCAATGGCGCCCCAGACGGTCAAAAAGAGCTGGAACAGGCCAAAGGCGACGCTCCAGGCGAAGGCGCCCTTGGTGACGGTGCCCGACTGAGCGCGAATGGCCTTGGCCTCGCGCAAGACAAGGTAGACGGTCGCCGCAAGACCGACGAGCGAGATGGCGGCAGCGAACATGCTGAGACTCCTCACAAACTAAAACGTACGAAAGCGGGGGTTTACCCGATTGTTACCAAGATATGCGCTGCAATTGGTGGCTGCGCACAACAACCAGCCATATTAACGCGCACGTGCGGCGGTGTGGCGCAATGTAGTGGCGGCCTGCGCGATAATGGACGGGAATTACACGGAAACGTAAAGGCTTCTTAAAGAATTAGCGAGGATAGAGCTATGGGCGAGCAGGTTTGTATGACGGGCACCGAGTACTGCGGCGGAGCTGTGGGCGTGGACGCGGGCGGCTATCCGGTCGAGACTACGGGCAACGCGGCGCTGGACATCTTGGAACACCGCTCGTCCACGCGTGCCTTCGCGCGTGATGACGACGACCGTCCCGTGGCGGTGACCGACGAGCAGCGGGCGGCGATCTTGCATGCGGCGAGCCGCGCGCCGTCGGCGGGCGCCATGATGATGTATTCCATCGTGAGCATCCGCGAGCAGGCAACGCTCGACCGCCTGGCCGACCTGTGCGACCACCAGCCCATGATCGCCAAGGCGCCCTGGGCACTTATATTTGTGGTCGACTATGCCAAGTGGATCGATCTGTTTGAGCACGTGGGCTGCTTTGAGCCCGAGTTTGTCGAGCGTACGGGCAAGGCGCCCCGCCGCGCGCCGGGTTTGGGCGACTTTGCCATCGCGGCTCAGGATGCCGTGATCGCCGCGCAAAACGCCGTGGTTGCCGCCGAGGCCCTGGGCCTGGGGAGCTGCTATATCGGTGATATCGTCGAGAATGCCGAGGAAGTTGCCGAGCTGCTCGATCTGCCGCCCTATACCATGCCGCTGTCGATGCTCATCATCGGCACGCCCCGTAAGGAGCGTTCGGCCATTGCGCATCCCGTGGTGAACCTGGTGCACGAGGAGCGCTACTGCCGTGCGGATGCCGCGACTATGGATGCGCAGGTGGCCGAGATGGACGCGATGTTCCGTCCGCATGCCCGCGAGGTGGGGGAGCGCGTCGTGGACATCTATACCCGCAAGCACACGAGTCCCTTTATGGCCGAGATGAGCCGATCCATGGAATGGTGGTTCAAAAACTGGCTTGGAAAATGACAGATGAGGCAAAGGGACAGTCCCTTTGTCGCATTCCATATCGCCGTGGTGGCCTAAAGGCCGTATAAATGTTTATCTAGCTGGGAAAACGGTGCCGTGCAAGCGCAGGTCGATTACCTATAATCCCTTCGAACATTAAAGTTGGGAGGAAACCGGCTTATGGAACAAAAGGCCAAGGAGGCAGCCTCGCACGCTGCGATTCCTGTGAGCATCTCGGCGATGCTCGTCACGCTGGGCGTGGTGTATGGTGATATCGGCACCAGCCCTATGTATGTAACCAAGGCGCTCGTTGCCGGCAACGGCGGCATCGGAAGCGTCACGGAGGAGTTCGTGCTCGGCGCGCTCTCCCTTGTCGTGTGGACGGTCACGTTGCTGACCACCATCAAGTATGTGCTCATCTCGCTGCGCGCCGATAACCATGGTGAGGGCGGCATCTTTGCCCTGTACAGCCTGGTCAAGCGCTGCGGCAAGTGGCTTATCATTCCCGCCATGCTGGGTGGCGCCGCGCTGCTCGCCGACGGCATCCTGACGCCGGCCGTTACCGTTACCACGGCCATCGAGGGCCTGCGCACCATCCCGGCGGTCCATGCCGTGCTGGGCGATGACCAGGGCCGCGTCGTCGCCATTACGCTCGCCATCATCATCGTGCTCTTCTTGGTACAGCGCATCGGTACGGCCAAGATCGGTCACGCCTTTGGCCCCATCATGACGCTGTGGTTCCTGTTCCTGGGCGGCACGGGTCTGTTCTTCGTCTTCCAGCACCCCGCCGTGCTGCTGTGCCTCAACCCGGTGCGCGGCATCGCCTTTTTGCTGAGCCCCAACAACCACGCGGGCATCATGATTCTGGGCAGCTGCTTCCTCGCCACCACCGGTGCCGAGGCGCTCTACTCCGACATGGGCCACGTCGGCCGCGGCAACATCTACGCTACCTGGCCGTTCGTTAAGTGCTGCCTGCTGCTTTCCTATATGGGTCAGGGCGCTTGGCTTATGAACAACGCTGCCAACCCCGAGCTCATGGGCATTGCCGATCTCAACCCGTTCTACCAGATGCTCGCCCCGGGCCTGCGCCCGTTTGCCGTAGGCCTTTCCACCGTTGCGGCCATCATTGCCTCGCAGGCGCTCATCACCGGCGCATTCTCGCTGGTGTCCGAGGCCAGCCGTCTGGACCTTATGCCGCACATGCAGGTCTTCTACCCTGCCGAGACCAAGGGCCAGCTCTACATCCCCATGGTCAACAACGTCATGCTTGTCGGCTGCGTCATCGTGGTGCTGCTGTTCCAGAACTCGGCGCATATGGAAGCCGCCTACGGCCTTGCCATTACGCTGACTATGATGTGCACCACGCTGCTGCTCTTCTTCTACCTGCACGAGGAGCGCAAGCTCAAGGTTGCTCCGTGGATCTTCGCGGCCTTCTTCCTTTTGCTCGAAGGCTTCTTCTTCGTGAGCTCGCTCACCAAGTTCTTCCACGGCGGCTATTTCACCATCCTCATGGCTGCACTCATCATGGGCATTATGGTGTGCTGGTACAACGGCACGGCGGTCGAGCAGCGCCAGTTTACGCTGCTGCCGCTGCGCAGCTACCTGCCGCAGCTCAAGCGCCTGCGCGACGACGACCGTTACGAGCGCATGAGCGACAACGTCGTGTACCTGACCAAGGACACCCATACCGACTACATCGACCGCGATATCGTCTATTCGATCTTGGACAAGCATCCCAAGCGTGCCCGCGCCTGGTGGTTCGTGAATGTCGAGACCATGGACGAACCGCACACCTTTGCCTATTCGGTCGAGACGTTCGGCACCGACTACGTGTTCCGCGTGCACCTGTACCTGGGCTACAAGATCAACCAGCGCGTCAATGCCTACCTGCGTCAGGTTGTTCAGGACCTGGCTGCCACCGGCGAGCTGCCGCCGCAGACGCATGACTACTCGGTCTACAAGGATCCGGGTAACATCGGCACGTTCAAGTTCGTCCTGATCCGTAAGCTTCTGGCGCCCGAAAGCGATGTGGAGCCCAGCGAGCGTACGGCCATCACGCTCAAGTACATCATTCGCCGCGCCGCCGGCACGCCCGCGCGTTGGTACGGCCTGGAGAACTCCAACGTGAGCTTTGAGTACGTGCCGCTGTTCACCAAGTTCAAGGCCGTGAACAAGATGCAGCGCCTGGCCCCCAACGAGCGGCCGTAGACGTCGGCGGCTACACGGAGTTGGTTTTTGATGGATAAGCATGAGGCCGGGGAGGTAAACATGGATACAAAGGCGCTCGATGGCCGTGAGGCGGTGGTCGAAATGGTGCGTGAGGCGCGTGTCGACGCCGCCGAAGATCGGTTCCTTACGAACCGTGCCAACATGGATATGGCCGACCGCGTGATCTCGATCGTGGCACTGGTATTTGGAGCGGTGTGCGTGTGTGCCCTGCTCGCGCACGTGCTGTTTGTCTAGCGACCGCCGGTTGCAAAGGCTATACACTTGGAACCACCACAAGGGAAACCACCACAAAGGTGCCTGTCCCCTTTGTGGTGGTTTTTGTTTTTGAGAGAGGGGCGGGACGCTGATGGACGTCCGTACGGACGGCGATATTGCCGATAGCTTTTGGTGGCGGCGCACAACGCTGACGCGCCGCACTCCTCTGTATGACGCCTGCGTATCGGTGGGGCTGCTGGTCGCGGCGACGATTGTGGGCGCGCTGCTCGACCATCCGGGTCTCGCGCCGAGCATCATGATCGTCTATGTGTTCGCCGTTCAGCTGTGCGCATTCTTTACCTGGAGTCGCCTGTATTGCTTGCTGAGCTCGGCTGCCGCCGTGGCGCTCTACAACTTCTTGTTTGTCGACCCGCGCTACTCGCTGTCGCTTATCGACCGCGGCTATCCCGGCATGTTCTTCATCATGTTCGTGGTCTCGCTTGTGTCGAGCTCGATTGCGTTGGCCCTGCGCCGCGCCTTGGCACAGGCTGCCGCCAGCGACCGCCGCACGCATATGGTGCTCGAGACCAACCGCATGCTGCAGCGGTGCGCCGATCAGCATCAGATCGTTCACGCCATGGCCACGCAGCTGGCGCGTCTTTCGGGCTGCCCTGTCGTGTGGTACAGCGCCGACGCCGAGGGCGATGACCTGCTGCCGCGCGCGACTTATACGGCCGTGGGCGATGCCGCACCGGTGCACGAACTGGCGCCGCAGATGCCGCCGCGGCTCTCGGCGTCCGCCTATGTGGGAACGCCGCTCGACGCCACGTTTGGCGGCTCGGCGTTTTATGGCATCTACCTGACGGTTCGCACAGGCGACGGCTTCGCGCGCTCGGGCGACCCCGCCTCGGTGGTGGGCGTGCTGGCTATCGTTGCCGAGCCCGGCGTGCTGACGCACGAGGAGCGGACACTTGCCGATGCCATCGTGAGCGAAGGCGAGCTGGCGCTCGATCGCGCCCGCGCCATGGAGGCCCGCGAGGAGGCGGCGGTGCTTGCCAAAAACGAGCAGCTGCGCGCCAACCTGCTGCGCTCCATCTCGCACGATCTGCGCACGCCACTTACCAGTATTTCGGGTAATGCCGACGTGCTGCTCGACCAGGGCTCGACCGGCACCGCGGTGCTCGATGCCCAGACGCGCCGCGGCCTGCTTCTATCCATTCGCTCGGATGCGCTGTGGCTCAACGCCACCGTCGAGAATCTGCTCGCCATCACCAAGCTCGAGGGTGGCGGTATGCGCCTGTCGATCACGCTCGAGCTCATGGACGATATCGTCGAGGAGGCGCTGCGCCACGTGAACCCTGCCGTGCGCGAGCACGACCTTAAGGTGGTGGCGTGCGATGAGCCGGCGCTCGTCAACGTCGATGCGCGCCTGATGGTGCAGCTGGTGGTCAATCTGGTGAACAACGCCATCACCTATACGCCCGCGGGCTCGCATATCATGATTTCGATTAGCGTCGACGATGGACGCGTGGCGTGCTCGGTGGCCGATGATGGTCCGGGCATCGCACCCGAGGATCGCGAGCGGATCTTCGAGTCGTTCTATACCGCCAACCATGGTCTGGCCGACAGCCACCGCAGCGTTGGCCTGGGTCTTTCGCTCTGCCGTTCCATTGCGTTGGCACATGGCGGTAGCATAGAGGTTGCCGCGGCGGACCCGCACGGTTCGGTCTTTACGATTGAACTTCCCGCCGCCGACGTTTCGTTTGATAAGGAGTAACGCTGTGCCGAACTCTGCCGTAAAACCGCTCATCTTGGTCGTTGAGGACGACCCCGCCGTTCGCAATCTTATCGTTGCCGCGCTCGAGGCGCACGGCTTGCGCCATATGGCTGTGGAGACCGCCCATGCCGCCATCGCCGCCGCCTCATCGCAGGCACCGAGCATCGTGCTGCTCGATCTGGGCCTGCCCGATATGGACGGCGTCAAGGTGGTGGAGTCGGTGCGCGCATGGTCGGGCATGCCGATCATCGTGGTTTCGGCGCGCAGCGAGGACGCGGACAAGATTCGCGCGCTCGATGCCGGCGCCGATGACTACCTGACCAAGCCGTTTTCGGTCGAGGAACTGCTCGCGCGCATTCGCACGACGCTCAGGCGCCTTTCGTATGCGCAAACGGGCGGCGTTGTCTCCGAGGGCTCGTTCGATACCGGTGAGCTGCATATCGATTTTGATGCCGGCATTGCTACGATGGATGGCGGGGAACTGCATCTGACGCCGATCGAGTACAAACTGCTATGCCTGCTGGCGCATAACGCCGACAAGGTGCTGACGCACCAGTTTATCCTGCACGAGATTTGGGGCACGGCAACTAAGAGTGACCTGGCAAGCCTGCGCGTCTTTATGGGTACGCTGCGTAAGAAGATCGAGTCCGACCCCGCGCATCCGCGCTATATCCAGACGCACGTGGGCATCGGCTATCGCCTGGTCACCCAAGGGTAGGACGGCGTCCGCCATCCCAATATGAGTTGCGGTGAAATAGGGTCTAAATTTGCCTAATTCCAGGCAAAGCAGTCCGTATTCCACCGCAACTTTGTTATTTGCCCTTGGGCTTGCTGGCGTAGAACTTCTTCTTTTTGAGCTTGCCGGCGGGGGAGGGCTTGCCAGCAAAGTTGGACTTGCCGTTGCCGGTCTGCGCGTGCGCGGGCACTGCCGCGCGAGGCTTGCGGGCCTCGGGGTTGCGCAGCTCCTCGACACGCTCGGCAATCTCCTCGGCGCTAAAGCCGACCTCGGCCATGGCGTCCTCAATGGGCAGGCGGCGCACGATATAGCAGTGGTGCACCTTCTGGTTGCGTGCGAAATCCTCGGGGATGGTCTGCGCCGTAATGTCCTCCAACACCACGCCCGCGCGCGCGAGCTTGCGTGTCTCGGGGCGGAAGCCGCGCAGGTTGCAGCTAAAGATGGCATGTCCGCCCTGTGCGAGCAGGCGCGATACGCCGGCCAAAAGCTCAACATGGTCGCGCTGGACATCCCAAGTGCGGCGGCCCATCTTGGACGAGTTCGAGAACGTGGGCGGGTCGACAAAGATCAAGTCCCAGCGGTTGCGCGTCTGGCGCTGGTCGCGAATCCAGGCGAGCACGTCGTCGCGCACAAAATGATGCTGCGGACCAACAAAGCCGTTCTGGCGCATATTGCGCTCGGCCCAGTCCAGGTAGGTGTTGGAAAGGTCGACCGTCACGGTCTCCTCGACGCCGCCATCGGCCGCGTAGCAGGTGGCAGTGCCGGTGTAGGCAAACAGGTTGAGGAAGCGGCGCGCCTGCTTGGCGTGCTCGCGCACCAGGTTGCGCGTGACGCGATGATCCAGGAAGATGCCCACATCCAAATAGTCGTCAAAGTTGACGGCAAAGGTGAGTCCACCCTCTTCGATGAGCGGCAGGCGACGGCGCGCGATGTTGGCGCGCTCGCCCGAGCCGCCCTTGCCGGCGCCCTGCTTGCCGTACTGCGAGCCGCCACGTGAGCGCATGCGGGCCTTGGCGTGCACGTGCTCGGCCGGAACATCAAGGATGCGCGGCGAGATGGCCAAGATGTCGAGCATGCGGGCCTGGGCCAGCGCGGGGTCGATGGTCTTGGGCGCGGCGTATTCGGCGATGACGAGCCAGCGGCCCGGCGTCTGCGGGCAGCCCTCGTACAGATCGATGGCGGCGGAGTAATCGGGCAGGTCGGCATCGTAGACGCGGTAGCAGCTCACGCCCTCGCGCTTGGCCCACTTGCGGCGCAGACGGGCATTCTTGCGCAGGCGGTTGGCGAACTGCTCCGACTCGGGGATGAGCACGGGCAGCGGCTTGCCGTCGCCCAGGTCGAGCGTGGCGGCGGGCTCGGACATGGCGGGAGCGGTGCTGCCTTCATCATTGGCGTTGTCGACATCTGCAGTCTCGCCTTCAGCACCTGCACTGGTCGCAGCTTCAAATGCCGCGGCGGCGTGATCGAGCGAGGGCCAAACCTCAATAGTTGCCTCTTCATTGTTGGGCATGACGGCGATCGAGCACTCGGGCTCGGCGTGGAGCGCGCGGGCCAGCAATCCATCGCGGGTGAGCGCGGCGACCGGCGCCGCGGCAAGCTCGGGCGCGCGGCGCAGCTCGCCGACCAGCGTCATGGCGTCGTGCATGAGCGAAAGTGGTGTCTCGGTCGTATCCGCGACCACGGCGGCACCGGCGACGGCGCCCGCGTGGTCCAGTACGGTGGCGGACTTGGCGGCGCAGAAATCGACAAAACGCTTGTAGCCGGCGCACTTGACCATGCGCTCGGCGGTCTTGCGGGCGGCGGGGTCGATGTCTACGGCCACAATGCGTGCTTGGCGCTCGCGTGCTGCCGCCTCGCGCTCGCGTGCCTCGGCAAGCAACTGCCCCCACAGAGCGGCGTCGTGCAACTGCCAGCCCTCAAAGCCCCAGTGGTCGCGGGCGGCGCCCGGTGCACGGTCAGTCAGGATATTCACGGCCTCCAGCAGCAGGCCGCCGCCGGCGCACGAGGCGTCGATCAGCGTGGGCAGGGCCTCGTTCTCGTAATCGTCGGCCGTCAGCTCGCGCTCGCACAGTGCGGTCCAGCCGACCTGTGCCAGCACCAGGGCGGCGTAGTCGGGGCGCAGCACGTGCGTGCCCTCGCCGGCGCGGGTCGCTGCGGGCGGCAGGCGTTTGAACAGCGGGTCGCCCGAAAGGTCCAGGCTAATGCTCGCGCGACGCTGACGCAACGAAAGCAGCAGGTGAACATCGGGGTCGGCGGCGTCGACATCGGCGCGACGGCCCGTGGCCTCGGCCAGACGGTCGCACAGCGCGTCCTTGGCGCGCAGGGCCGAGAAGCGCGTGTTGCGCAGCTGCTCGGTCACGCCGCGGGCGGTGATGGAAATGGTGGCGCCGGGGCGGACGATGTTCTCCCAGGCGATGTCGTAAACGCTATCGTACAGCTCGTCGGCGTCCTGCGCCTCAAAGCGCCCGAGCACCGCAAACACGCGGCTCGCCAGACGCGACCACAGACAGGCGCGGTAGCCTTCTTCGAGCTCGCCCTCAAACGTGGCGCGGCCCTTCAGCCGGCGAACATGCGAAAGCCCGAGGCGTTTAAGCTCATCGGCGAGTGCGGACTCAAAGCCCTCGGGGCAGCTTGCGTAAAATTCCATGGGTGACCTCTCTGGTTGCGTCGCTCCATTATATGATGGATGCTTCGTTTGCCCTTATCCTCGAAAGGAACCCATATGATTGATGCGTGCCCCTCGATTCTCATTTTCATTGCAACAGCCTCAGGGCTCAGCGCGTTGCGC
>CABQJV010000037.1 GCA_902464565.1 uncultured Collinsella sp. | reverse complement strand
ATCAAGATCATCGGCGACCACACCGACAAGTACGTCCAGGCCTACTTCCAGTACGACTCCAAGAAGACCGGCGGCGTCACCGTCTCGCACCTGCGCTTTGGTGATTCTCCGATCCGTTCGCCGTACTACGTGACCAAGGCCGACTTTGTCGCTTGCCACAACCCCAGCTACATCGTTAAGGGCTTCAAGATGGTCCGCGACGTCAAGCCGGGCGGCACCTTCCTGGTCAACTGCCAGTGGAGCGACGAGGAGTTCGCCGAGCACATGCCCGCCGTGGCCAAGCGCTACATCGCGAACAACAACGTCAACGTCTACCTGATCGACGCTATCGACCTGGCGGCCAAGGTCGGCATGGGCAAGCGCACCAACACGGTGCTCCAGTCCGCCTTCTTCGCGCTGGCCAAGGTCCTGCCCGCCGAGGACGCCCTGCAGTACATGAAGGACGCGGCTACCAAGTCCTACATGAAGAAGGGCCAGGCCATCGTCGACGCCAACCACAAGGCCATCGATGCTGGCGCTACCGCCTTCCGTAAGTTCGAGGTTCCGGCCGACTGGGCTACCGCCGAGGATGCCGCTCCCGTCGAGCTCTCCGAGGAGACCAAGTCCGCTATCGCCCAGCAGGTCAAGAACCTGCTCGAGCCCATCGATCGCATGGACGGCGACAGCCTGCCTGTTTCCGCCTTCGTCGATTGCGCCGACGGCCAGTTTGAGCTGGGCGCCTCCGCATACGAGAAGCGCGGCGTCGCCGTGGTCGTTCCCCACTGGGACGAGACCAAGTGCATCCAGTGCAACCAGTGCGCCTATGTGTGCCCGCATGCCACCATCCGTCCGTTCGCGATGACCGAGGACGAGGCTGCTGCCGCGCCCGAGGCTACCCGCACGCTCGACGCCATGGGCCCCAAGGCCAAGGGCATGAAGTTCACCATGGCTGTGTCCCCGCTCGACTGCATGGGTTGCACCAACTGCGTCAAGGTCTGCCCCAAGGGCGCCCTCGAGATGGTTCCCACCGAGCAGGAGATGGACCAGCAGCCCGTTTGGGACTACATGGTCGAGAACGTCTCCGAGAAGAAGGAGCTCATCGCGGCCAACGTCAAGGGCAGCCAGTTTAAGCAGCCCTACCTGGAGTTCTCCGGCTCCTGCGCCGGCTGCGCCGAGACCGCCTATGCACGTCTGGTGACCCAGGTCGCCGGCGACCGCATGTTCATCTCCAACGCCACCGGCTGCTCCTCCATTTGGGGTAACCCCGCTGCCACCGCTCCTTACTGCAAGGACAAGGACGGTCACGGCCCGGCGTGGAACAACTCCCTGTTCGAGGACAATGCCGAGCACGGTCTGGGCATGGCCGTCGGTTACGAGGCCGTCCAGAAGAAGCTGATCGCCGCTACCCAGGACATCATCGCTGCCGATGGTCCGTCCGATGAGCTCAAGGCTGCCGGCCAGGCTTGGATCGACTCCGTCAACGACGCCGAGGCCTCCAAGACCGCTGCCGCTGCCTACGTTGCCGAGCTCGAGAAGTGCGGCTGCGATGCTTCCAAGGCGATCCTCGCCGACAAGGCTTACCTCACCAAGAAGTCCTTCTGGATCTTCGGCGGCGACGGCTGGGCCTACGACATCGGCTTCGGTGGCCTGGACCACGTCCTGGCTTCCGGCCACAACGTCAACGTCTTCGTCTTCGACACCGAGGTCTACTCCAACACTGGTGGTCAGGCCTCCAAGGCCTCGAACCTGGGCCAGGTCGCTCAGTTCGCCGCTGCCGGTAAGGTGACCAAGAAGAAGTCCCTGGCCGAGATCGCCATGAGCTACGGCTACGTTTACGTGGCGCAGGTCGCCATGGGCGCCAACCCGGCTCAGACCCTCAAGGCCATTCACGAGGCCGAGGCCTACGACGGCCCGTCCCTCATCATCGGCTACAGCCCCTGCGAGATGCACTCCATCAAGAAGGGTGGCATGCAGAACTGCCAGGCCGAGATGAAGAAGGCTGTCGAGTGCGGTTACTGGAACCTCTTCCGCTTCAACCCCGAGGCTGCTGCCGGCAAGAAGTTCTCGCTCGATTCCAAGGAGCCCGCGGGCGGTTATCAGGAGTTCCTGATGAACGAGGCCCGTTACGCTTCGCTGACGCGTTCCTTCCCCGAGCGCGCCGAGGAGCTCTTCAAGGAGAATGAGCAGGCCGCTATGGACCGCTACGCTCACCTGCTGAAGCTCAAGACGGTGTACAACGAGGCCTAGGTCTCCCACCGCAGGATCTGAGGGCTAACCTTCGCGGACGTCCTCGGACATGAAAGAACCCCCGCTGCGCACTACTGCGGCGGGGGTTCTTTCGTCCTGCGGAGTGTCCGCAA
Source organism: uncultured Collinsella sp. (assembly GCA_902464565.1). Taxonomy (GTDB): domain Bacteria; phylum Actinomycetota; class Coriobacteriia; order Coriobacteriales; family Coriobacteriaceae; genus Collinsella. The sequence continues at coordinate 14,895 of CABQJV010000037.1, read as the reverse complement.
AGGTTAGCCCTCAGATCCTGCTACGACTACGTCCTTGGATTGTGTGGGCGGATGAAGGACGTAGTTGGTCGGGTATTCCGTCCCCTTCGCTGTTTCGCGGCTTTGCCGCGAAACCTCGCGCTACTTTGGGGATGATTGGGGGACTTGGCCGTTGCCGCTTTTTCGGAGCTCTTCTTTATTCCTTTTGTTGGATGAAAAGCCCCTTGTTTTTGCAGGGGTGCATACTCGACTTATATGTGCATAGAATCTCGTATAGTGCGAGTAAGATATTGCGCTGTCTGTTTTGTGTTTAGCAAAGATATAGTTTGCATAATCTGGTCTAATCCCTGCTCTATTAAAATAAAGTTGCACGTAAATGGCGTAGATATGCTTGAGCTGGGGTTCTGTACGCTGAGCGGATAAAAACGACCGTTCACCGTTCCGCTATTTTCAAAATGAATAAAATGAGCGATAAAGAGAATATAAACCTTAATAAACTCGCGTATCGCACGGACGCGGGTTATTAATGGGTTGTAGGCCTTTTACAGAAAGGATTCCAGCAATGTCTAAGCCTCTTGGCAAGCCCGATCGTATTGTCGTCGCCCTTGGCGGCAACGCCCTCGGCAACAACCCCGTCGAGCAGATCGAGGCCGTGAGCAACACCGCCCATGCCCTCCTCGGCCTCATCGAGCAGGGCAACGAGATCATCATCACCCACGGCAACGGCCCGCAGGTCGGCATGATCCAGAACGCCTTCGCCGCTGCCCACGATGCCATCGGTACCCCCGAGATGCCGCTGCCCGAGTGCGGCGCCATGTCCCAGGGCTACATTGGTTATCACCTGCAGCAGGGCATCGGCCGCGAGATGCACAAGCGCTATAAGCGTTGGCACGCCGCCACCGTCGTCACCCAGATCGAGTGCGACCCGGATGATCCCGCGTTCAAGAACCCGACCAAGCCGATCGGCCCCTTCTACACCGAGGAGCAGGCCAAGGAGTTCATGGCCGAGGATCCCTCCAAGGTCTTCGTCGAGGATTCCGGCCGCGGCTGGCGTCGCGTCGTCGCTTCCCCCGATCCCAAGAAGATCGTCGAGGCCGACTCCATCCTCAACCTGCTCGACAACGAGTTCATCGTCATCGCCTGCGGTGGCGGCGGCATCCCCGTCGTCCGCGACTACGAGAACAAGGGCTGCTACAAGGGCGTTCCCGCTGTCATCGACAAGGACCTGGGCGGCGAGCTGCTGGCCGAGGACTGCGACGCCGACGTTCTGTTCCTACTGACCGCCGTTGAGCATGTCGCCATCAACTTTGGCAAGCCCAACCAGGAGGAGCTCGAGGACCTCACCGCCGACGAGGCCGAGCGCCTGGCCGACGAGGGTCAGTTCGGCAAGGGTTCGATGGAGCCCAAGGTCCGCGCTGCCATCAAGTTCGCCCGTTCCCGCAAGGGCCGCACCTGCATCATCGGCGCTCTGGACAAGGCTGCCGAGACCATGGCCGGCCTCTCCGGTACCCGCATCCACGAGTAGTCTCTACTCTGTCGCCTCTCTGGTGGGCGCCAGGCAAAGCGCCCGCAAACTAGCCTCTCTTCATGAGCCCCGCAGTCCGCTCCGACTGCGGGGCTTTTGCTATTCACCTAGTCATTGGGGACGTTCTTAGTCATTGGGGACGTTCTTAAATGACTAGTCAAACAAGAGCGTCCCCAATGACCACTCATTTAAGTCTGTCCCCAATGACTAGTAGTAGGCCCACATGGCTTCGACTTCGTTGAGGACCTCCACGACGCCCCAGCGGCGGGCGCTGCGGCTGGCCGAGTTGGGGTCGTAGACGCCAATCTGGTTGGCATCGTCGATGCCGTAGAGCACGATGTAGTGGCCTACGTTGGTAAACGTACCGGGGCGCACTGCGGCGATGACGGGCGCACCCGAGCGAAGTGCTTGGGTAATCGATTCGCGATCGTTATAGAGCTGTGTTCCGTTGAGCCCCAGCTGCCACGCACCGCCTGTCATAAACGACCACTCGGTGGCACCGGTGGGGGCGTAGTTGCCGGCTTCGGCCAGTGCGCATATATCGACCGGCGTCTTATCGGTATGGCCGGTCTTAAAGATATAGACCATGGTGAGGCAGGTAGGACCGCAAGCGTTTTCGCGAATAGTGCCACCGGCATAGGGCAGCTCCGACCATGCGGGGTCAATTTGGTAGATGTGGGGCATGGTGCCGGCCTGCCATTGCGAGCGTGGGGTCGAGAACGCAAAGGAGTAACCGGGTGCGACGGGAGCTTTAAGCAGCTTGTCTTCGGCAGTGGGCTCAAGACCGGCTGATCCGTGGGAGATACAGGATCCCAAAAACACAAAGACGAGGCAGGCGGCGATGGAGCAAAGCGCAAGGCGTAGGCGGTGGGCCGGAAGCGCGTGGCTTGTGGCGTGTGACGCAGGGTGAGGGGCGGAATTGCCGCGATCGCGTTGAGGTCGCGAAAAGGAGCGCTTGACGTAGTAGTCGGTCTTACGGCGATCGTAGCGGCGTGGCTGCGATGTGTCGGTCTGGCGTTGGCGTGTGCTCGTACTCACGCGGTCTGACTGCTGCACGGTACGGCTTTGTTGCCGCGAAGAAGCCCCGGGCTGCTCTTGGGGGCGCTGCGGGTTGTCGTTGTCGGAGGTGCTTCTGGGCGTTGGCGTGGTGCGGCCGGCAAGGCGCACGCTTTGTGGCCGTTGGTCGCCGTCATTGTATCCGTATGCCATTCGAATCACCTTGCCTCATGTGTAACTTGTCTATCCTACATAAAAAGATGCACGACACATGGGCATGTGCGCCAAAAGCCTGACAAATGGTATGAACGTTGCCGCGCCGCGCGCCAAGCGCCACGGCAACAGGTATTCAAAAGCAGACAAGATGAAAGCGTCCAAGACGAATGACGTCTCCCGCCGTTCGTCCCAAAAACGGTGCCGCTCGTTTTGCAGTTCTGCCTTCGGTCGAGCTGCGAGCGGCGCTGCTGCGCCAAGGCCGTATCTTAAAGCCATGGAATAAAAGCGCGCGGCAAAACGGACCGCGCAAGGGGTGACGCCAAGGGCGTCAAACAGGAAAGGAGGGGAACAATGGCGGACAAGAACGCAGAGGTTGCAGTCGAGGATAACGGCGGCATGAAGAAAACGCTTTCGCTCTGGAACTTCTTCACCATCGGTTTCGGTGCCATCATCGGTACCGGTTGGGTTCTGCAGGTCGGCGACTGGATGGTCGTGGGCGGCGGTCCCGTTCCCGCTATGATCGCATTCCTCTTGGGTGCAATCTTCCTCGTGCCCGTCGGAGCTGTTTTCGGTGAGCTCACGGCTGCTATCCCCATCTCGGGCGGCATCGTCGAGTATGTCGATCGTAGCTTTGGCCGTACGCTGAGCTACATCACCGGATGGCTTTTGGCCCTGGGCAACGGCATCCTGTGCCCGTGGGAGGCCATCGCCATTTCGACCCTCGTGTCCGAGATGTTCGGCAGCCTGCCCGGCCTTGAGTGGCTGCGCGCCGTCAAGCTCTACACCATCCTGGGGGCCGACGTTTACCTGTTCCCGACGCTGATCGCGCTCGGCTTTGCGGTCTACGTCATCTTCCTCAACTTCCGCGGTGCCAGCTCGGCCGCCAAGCTCCAGGCCTTCCTGACCAAGGCCCTGCTCTGCGGCATGCTGCTCGCCATGGGCGTCTCGCTGTTCACCGGCTCGCCGGACAATGCCATGCCCGTGTTCTCCCAGGTCACCGGCGCTGGCGGCGGCAAGGCCGCTACCGAGAGCTCCAGCCTGTTCGCCGGCATCGTGTCGGTCCTGGTTCTGACCCCGTTCTTCTACGCTGGCTTCGACACCATTCCTCAGCAGGCTGAGGAAGCAGCCGAGGGCCTCAACTGGAACAAGTTCGGCAAGATCATCTCCCTGGCTCTGCTGGCCGCCGGCGGCTTCTACATGGTCTGCATCTACTCGTTCGGCACCATCCTCGACTGGCATGAGTTCGTTAAGAGCCCGGTTCCCGCGCTTGCCTGCCTCAAGGGCATCAACATGCTTCTGTACCTGGCCATGCTCGTCATCGCTACGCTTGGACCCATGGGCCCGATGAACTCCTTCTACGGCGCCACGAGCCGCATCATGCTCGCCATGGGCCGCAAGGGCCAGCTGCCCGAGCAGTTCGCCGAGGTCGACCCCAAGTCCGGCGCTCCCAAGCTTGCCTGCGTCGTCTTGGGCGTCATCACCGTCGTCGGTCCGTTCCTGGGCAAGAACATGCTCATCCCTCTGACCAACGTGTCGGCTCTCGCCTTCATCTTCTCCTGCGGTATGGTCGCCCTCGCTTGCCTGCGCATGCGCTTCACCGAGCCCGACCTGCCTCGTCCCTACGAGGTGCCCGGCGGCAAGTTTGGCATCGGCCTCGCTATCGCTGCCTGCGCCATCATCATCGGCCTGCTCGTGATTCCGTTCTCTCCCGCCTCCCTCAACATGGTGGAGTGGAGCATCGTGATCGGTTGGCTGGCCGTCGGCCTGGCTCTCATGGCCTTCACCAATTCCCGCAAAAAGTAACGCCGAGCCGGGGCGGATCAGGTGCGCGGGACCCTCTCTTCCGCGCACCGAACCCGGCGCCACTTGGGTAGCTTTGTGAGGCCTTAACCCAACACGGCCTCGCCCACTATATGGATCCATAAGGAGGAACCATGTCCACTAAGTATGCAATCGTTGGCGGCAAGCTCATCGACGGTACCGGTGCCGAGCCGGTCGAGAACTCCCTCGTTCTCGTCGACGACAACGGCAAGATCGAGTACGCCGGCGCCATGCAGGACCTTCCCGAGGGCGTTGAGGTCATCGACGCCGCCGGCAAGACCGTCCTTCCCGGCCTGATCGACACCCACCTGCACTTCTCGGGCAACTTGACCGACGATGACACCGACTGGGTCATGCAGCCGCTTCTCGAGAAGCAGGCCGTCGCCGTCAAGCAGGCCTACGACTGCCTCACCCACGGCCTCACCACCGTCTGCGAGATCGGTCGCTTTGGTATCCAGATTCGCGACTGCATCGACAAGGGCGTCTTTAAGGGCCCGCGCGTTCTGGCCACCGGCCTCGGCTTCTGCCGCGTTGCCGGTCACGGTGACTCCCACCACTGCACCCAGGAGCTCAACAAGGAATCCCATCCCTGGGGTGACCAGGTCGACGGTCCTTGGGATCTGCGCAAGGCCGTCCGTCGTCGCCTGCGCGAGAACCCCGATGCCATCAAGATCTGGGCTACCGGTGGCGGCATCTGGCGCTGGGACTCCGGTCGCGACCAGCACTATTGCTCCGAGGAGATCCAGGCCGTGGTCGAAGAGGCCAAGATGGTCGGTATCCCCGTGTGGAGCCACTGCTACAACAACCACGCCGCTGCCTACGATTCCGTCCGCTTTGGCTGCGAGCAGCTGATTCACGGATTCGATATCGATGAGCGCACCATGGACCTCATGGCCGAGCAGGGCACCTTCTTCACCCCGACGATCGCCTTCCTGCCCACCTGGTACGCCACCTATCCGCCCGTCTACGTCCCCGAGCTGCATGACAAGTACGAGGGCACCCTGGTCGAGAAGGAACTGCAGCGCAACTACGACTGCCTGCGCGAGGCCAAGAAGCGCGGCGTCATCATGACGATCGGCTCCGACTCCTTCTCCTTCGTCACCCCGTACGGCACCTGCTCCATCGAGGAGATGTACGAGTTCGTCGACAAGATCGGCTTCACCCCGGTCGAGACCATCACCTGTGCCACTCTCAACGGTGCCAAGATGTGCCACATCGAGGACGAGACCGGTTCCATCGAGGCCGGCAAGTGCGCCGACCTGCTGGTCGTCAACGGTGACGTCGCCGCCGACATCCACGTGCTCAACACCGACAACATGGACGTCATCATGAAGGACGGCTGGATTGTCGAGGGCGGCACCTTCGGCGAGGCAAACAAGTACAGCGCCTAAGCTACCGTTCATCGATGGCTTGATGTAAAACACAGTATTTGATTGCATAATGCAATGGAGAGGGTCGCTTGCGGCCCTCTTTATTGCTATGGGGTGCGTCAGTAAGAAGGAGATGACGGTGGATCTCAATAGGCTGATTCTGGGCAAGAGCTACAACTCTACCAAGGTCTTTCGTACCGCTCAGCATGTGGTTCAAGCCATCTTGCTCGGTATTGTCGTTCCGCTGCTTATCCTGCTGCTCATCTGGGATCTAACCGATAATCCCAATCCCGTTCCGGCCGTTGTCGTCATTGCCGGCTTGGTCATGCTGTGCTTCTTCTTCTCGTACGTCTTTGTCGTTCCCGACGACCTCACATCGAGCGCAACCGACCGCACGCTCGCCATCGCTTCAAAAATATTCGCCTACACGTCGCGCGGCCTTACGCCCGAAGCTGCCCTGGGCGCCTCTAAGATCATCCTGTCCGAAACTATCGCCTCTGCCATCTGCTTTACCGACGGCAAGCAGGTGTTGGCAAGCTGGGGCGAGGACTCGGCAAAATGCCCCGCGGGCACCCCGGTGGTGCTGCGGACTACGCTCAACGTGATCAACAGCGGTGAGCAAAGCGTGTTCTCGCGCGATGCCTCGACCGAGACGGGTGGCTACTTTCCGCGTCTGCGCGCCGGTATTGTCGCACCGCTTACCGTGCGCGGGCATTGCGTGGGCACGCTCGAGCTGTATTATCCCCGTCTGAGCAGCATCGATATGCGCCAGACGGCGCTTGCCTCGGGCTTTGCCGACCTCATTTCCACGCAGCTTGCGAGCTTTGAGCTCGAGCGCCAGGACGAGCTCACGGCCCGCGTTGAGCTTCGTGCCCTGCAGTCGCAGGTCGACCCGCATTTTCTATTCAATACCATTAGCACGATCGTGTCGCTCGTTCGAACCGAGCCCGACAAGGCGCGATCGCTGCTGATCGACTTTTCCAATTACTACCGTCAGACGCTTTCTGATTCCGATACCCTCACAACGCTCGAGCACGAGGTGGAACAGGGCACTCGCTATATCAATCTTATGCAGGCTCGTTATGGCGACGGCCGTCTGCGCGTCTCGGTCGATATCGACTTTGAGGTGCGCGACAGCCTGGTGCCGCCGTTTATCTTGCAGCCGTTGCTCGAAAACTGCATCAAGCACGCGCAGCGCGAGACCGAGCCGCTTTCTATTCATGTTAGGGCTTTCGAGACCGATGACGGTTTGGAGATCATCGTCGAGGACGATGGCATCGGTATGAGCGAAGAGGTCTGCGCGCATCTGTTTGAGCAACATCGCCGAGAGGAGCCCGAGAGCATTACCGCCGACGGCTCCGTCAAGCGAGGTTGCGGCCTGGCGCTCCTCAACGTGCTTCAGCGCATCCATTTCTTTTACGGAGAAGATTCCGGCATGCGCGTGAAGTCCCAGGAGGGCGTGGGAACGCAGGTCATCGTCGAGCTGAACGGCGAGCCGCATGAGCCCGCGCCGTTGACGGCGTAGCACGCGGTTGGATTGAGAGAAAAAGAGGGGAAGCACATATGTCCGAAGGCTGGAACATCTTGGTGGTTGATGACGAACCTCCCATTAGGGCCGAGCTACGCTATCTGTTGGAAAAGGATACGCGTGTGGGCCAGATTGCCGAGGCGGGCAATGTCACCGAAGCCGTGGAGTCGATTCTGTCGAACAGGCCCGACGTGTTGTTTTTAGACATTACCATGCCCGGTCGCTCGGGAATTGAGCTTGCCGAGACGCTGCAGAACCTAAAGACGCCGCCGGTGGTTGTGTTTGTGACGGCATTTGCCGAGTATGCGGCCGATGCCTATAACCTCGATGCTGTCGATTACATCGTCAAGCCGGTCGAGGATGCCCGCTTGTCAAAGGCGCTCGACAAGATCGAGACTGCCCTGGGCGCTCGCCGTGTCGTCCATGCTCCGCGCCAGCCTTTGCGCCTGACGGTGGATCGCGGGGGCAAAAAGGTGTTCATTCCCGTGGCGGATGTCTGCTACTTTGAGGCGCGTGCCGATTTTTGCAACGCCATCTGCGCCGAGGGAACCTACCTGATCAATGAGTCGATCTCTTCGCTCGAGCGTCGCTTGGGCTCCGAGGGCTTTATTCGCGTTCATCGCAGCTATCTGGTCAATTTGGAAGACGTGCACAATGTTGAGATTGGCTCCACGGGGTTGATGGAGCTCAGGCTCGACCGCGTGGGCTCGACGGTGCCGGTGTCCCGTCGTCGTGCCGCCGAGGTCAAGTCGCACCTGGGGCTTGCGTAAGAGGCTTGTGTGCCGTCGTTTGCCATCGCGGGTTTGGCATGGGCACGCGGTGGGCATAATGGGTGGCATCGAATGAAATCGAAAGGATCATTATGCCCGCGCTTATCACCCATCATCTGTTTGGCGAGGAAAGCATCGACCGTCTTCCGCAGGGCGTCATCACGTCCGATGAAGAGCGCATTGCCTTTATCTTGGGCAACCAAGGCCCCGACCCGTTTTTCTTTCACATTCTGACACCGCGTGTTTCCGACTGCACGCTGCTGGCGCAGGTCATGCATCGCTCGCGCATGTCTCGTCAGTTTGCGTGCCTGCGCGACGGCGTGTCGCATCTGTTGCCGCGCGATGCCAGCCTGGGTCGCGCCTTTGCGCTGGGCCTGCTGTCTCATTACGTGCTCGACCGCAACGCCCATCCTTTTGTCTATGAGCAGCAGTTTGGCATCGTGGAGTCCGATTCAGAGCTTGAGGATTCGAGCAGTCAGGTCCATGCTGTGATCGAGAGCGACCTGGATGTGCTGATGCTGCAGCTTAAACGCGATGGCGCTACGGTCGACGATTATCCGCCGGCGGGCGAGATCGTCACCACCGATCGCATCAATCGCGTGGCCGGCGTGCTGATGAGCTATGTTGCCGGACGCGTGTACGGCATTGACATTCCGGCGGGGGAGTACGGTGCTGCCGTTGCCAATATGCAGCGACTTTACCGCGCGATTGAGCCGGCCGGCTCCGCAAAGACGCGCGCGATCTCGCTGGTTGAGGGCTTGGTGCACGACTACTCGCTGCTCGACGGCCTTGCCCATCGCGTGACGACGGAGCTGCCCGAGCGCACCGGTAACCTGGGCCATCTGACATGGAAGAATCCCTTTACCGACGAGGTCTCGAACGAGAGTTTCCCCGAGGTCTTTGATCGCGCGCTGGTCGATTACGGGTGCACGGTCGCACGTTTTATCGAGACCGGTGACATGGATGCCGTGACCAGTCACGTCAACTACAGCGGTCGCGTGCTCAATGCCGATGAGGAGTTCGACCGCGAGGAATAGGGCCCGTGCGTGCCCCTTTGCCGAATCCTTACCGGCGGTTCTGGACAATTGGGGTACGATGAACTAACTGCATATCGGGCGAATACGAAGGGTCCCTGTCCATGAAATACACCAAGCTCGAGCGTAACTGGGTTATGTATGATGTGGGCAATTCGGCCCTCGTGCTGCTCAATACCTCGGTGGTGCCCATTTACTTTAACGCCATCAATACCGGCGCTTCTTCGGCCGACCTGGTGGTCGCCTGGGGCAATGCGCAGACGATTGCCTCGCTGGTCATCGCCATGCTCATGCCCATTCTGGGCGCGCTTGCCGACTACGCCGGCAACAAGATCAAGTTCTTCTTGGGCTTCTTCCTCACGGGCCTGGTGCTTTGCCTGGCGCAGGCTATCCCAATGTCCGCCATGGCATTTTTGACCGTGTACGTGCTGTGCACCATCGGCCTTAACTCTTCTATGACGTTCTACGACGCCATGCTGCCCGACATTACCACCGACGAGCGCATGGACGCCGTGTCCAGCTCGGGCTATGCCTGGGGCTACATCGGTTCCACCGTGCCGTTCGTCATCTGCCTGGCGCTCATCATGGGCGGCCCCGCTCTTGGCGTCCCCACCATGCTGGCAACGCGTCTGTCGTTTATCATCACTGGTGCCTGGTGGCTCATCTTTACTCTGCCGCTCATTCGCACCTATAAGCAAAAGTACGGTCGCGAGCGCGGTCCCGAGGACACCATCGGCCACATCGTGGGCGGTGTGTTCTCCGAGGTCGGACACACCATGCGCGAGATCGCCCACAACAAGACCGTGCTGGTCTACATGATCGCGTTCTTCTTCTATATCGACGGTGTGCACACGGTCATTTCCATGGCAACCAGCTACGGATCGGCCTTGGGCATCGATTCGACCCAGTTGGTCCTGGCGCTGCTCGTCACGCAGTTCGTGGCCTTTCCGTCCGCCATCATCTACGGCAAGCTCGCCGGCCGCGTGGGCACGCTCAACATGATCTTGGTGGCAGTCGCCGCCTATATGGGCATTGTGCTGTTCGCCGCGTTCTTCCTAAAGACCGCCTTTGAGTTTTGGGTGCTTGCCATTATGGTCGGCCTGTTCCAGGGCGGCGTGCAGGCGCTCAGCCGTAGCTACTTTGGCCGCATTATCCCCAAGGAAAAATCCAACGAGTACTACGGCTTCTTTGACATCTTTGGTCGTTATGCAAGCGTTATGGGCACCTTCCTGGTGTCGGTCGTCACCTCGCTGACCGGCAACCCGTCGCTGGGCGTCCTTTCCATTGGCGTGCTGCTGGTCGTTGGCTTTATGCTGCTGGTCCGCCTGTCCCGCATGACTCGGGCGGCAGAGCATGCCGCATAGGAGCGAGCGGCTATTGTGCCTGTCCACGGTACTCTTTTGGGGTTATCCGCAATAAACATTGCGACTTGCGAGCAATGATTTGCCCAAGTGGGTATGATGGAATCAGCTAGGTCGCGGGGCGTCGCCTGTGTTTGGCGGCGTCCCGTTTTTGTGTTGCAGGGAGGGTAAGGCATGAACGCCACAGTCGTGATTCCAACGTATTGGGCGGGCGATGACGCTTGCGCAAACGCCCCTGGCACCTATGACCATTCGACGCGACTCAACGCCGACAATCCCGAACTCGACCGCTGCCTGGCCTCGCTTGAGCAGGTACGTGACATCCCGCGCATCATCCTTTTGGTGGTCTGTCCCGTTTCTGCCACAGCCGATGTGTCGCTGCGCGTGCACGAGATTGTCGACGCGCATCCCACGCTCAAGGTCACCGTTGTCACCAACACCCAGGCCTCGCGCATTGCAGACCGGGTTGCTCAGATCGCGCCCAAGGGTTCGGGCGAGTGCGTGAGCCTGCGAGGCTACGGTGCCATCCGCAACATGGGGCTAGCCTGTGCCGCTGTGCTGGGGCATGACGCGGTTATCTTTTTGGATGACGATGAGACTGTCATCGACGCCGACTTTATGAAGCGCGCGACCTATGCGTTGGGGCAGCAGACACGTCAGGGCTTGCCGATCTTGGTCAAGAGCGGCTATTTCTACGATCGCGACGGCTCGCCGCTGGCTCCCACGGACAAGGCGGGCATCTGCCATCGTTGGTGGACCAAGCGCATCGAGTTCAACCGTTGGATGAAAAAGGCGCTCTCGGGCACCCGCATCTCGCGCTCCAACTACGTGTGCGGCGGCCTGATGGCCCTGCACGCCCGCGCCTTTACGCGTGTAGCCTTTGACCCGTTTATCACCCGCGGCGAGGACTTGGATTACCTCTTTAACATGCGCATGTTTGGCTACGACGTGTGGTTCGATAACGAGTGGACCGTGCGTCATCTGCCTCCTGAGTCCGAAAAGCGCTCACCGCGCTTTATGCAGGATGTATACCGTTGGTACTACGAAAGGGCAAAGTTGACATTCGCCGCGCATCAAAAGGAGCTCATTCCCGTTACGGCGGCATCGCTCATGCCCTACCCGGGCCCGTGGATTTCGCGCGAGCTCGACGACCGCGTGCGCAAGACCGCTATGGTCCGCAGCGTGTTTACCCGCGAGCATGAGGGCTACCTGCGCATCTGGCGCCATGGTATCGACGAGGCAAAGGCCTATGCGCGCCAAAACGCTGCAAGCTACCTGCGTTTCCAGAGCTTTTGGCCCAAGATCATGGACGGGCTTTGGCGTGACGCACAACTGATCAGTATCCTGGAGGGGGCCGAATGATCGACCGCCGCGCCCAGCGCGATAGTTCAATATCAATCTTTCGCATCATTGCCGTTGCCTGCGCCATTTGCGTGCTGGTGTACTTTATTTTTGCCTTGGTGACCGGTATCGAGCCGATCGCCACGGTGATTGCCTGCGCGCTGCTGTGCATCTTTCTGTGCATCTTTATCTTTTTGACGCTCAATCCCGATTCGGTGCGCTCCCAGTACACCGAGGAGACGCTCTCGGTGGCCTCGGCCATGCTCGAGGACATTAAGGGCGGTCTGACGCAGGAGTCGGCGCGTTTGGTGTGCCGGCGCATTTTGCCCGAGACGCGCGCCATGACGGTGGCCATCACCGACGAGGGCAACGTGTTGGCCTGCGCGGGCGAGTTTGAGGAAAAACTACTGCCAGATTCTCCCATCCACACGCTTGCCACACGCTACGTTATCGAACATGGCATCGTGCAGTCGTTCAACCGTATGGTGGATGTCGTGGGCTCAGATGGCTCGCACAACCAAGTCCCCGCCGGCATTATCGCCCCCATCAAGGTGGGCGATCGTACCGTCGGCACGCTCAAGTTCTACTACAAGACCCCGCGCGCCGTCGACCGTACCCAGTACGCGCTTGCCTCGGGCTTTGCCGAGATCTTGTCCACGCAGCTCGCCATCCACGAGCTCGAGGTGCAAAAGGAACTCACAGCGCGCGCCGAGGTGCGTGCGCTGCAGGCGCAGATTAACCCACACTTCCTGTTCAACACGCTGAACACCATTGCATCGTTTACGCGCACCGACCCGCTGCGGGCCCGCGAACTGCTTCGTGAGTTCTCATCGTTCTATCGTGCCACGCTCGACAACTCGGGATCGCTTATTCCGGTCTCGCGCGAGGTTGCACAGACCAAGCGCTACCTTACCTTTGAGAAGGCCCGCTTTGGCGAGGACCGCGTGCTTGCGACGTTCGATGTGTCCGAGGACGTGGAAGATACGCTGGTGCCGGCGTTCGTGATCCAGCCGATTGTCGAGAACGCCGTACGTCATGGTATGGGCGATGACGACGCCCTGAGGATCGACGTGACCGTTCACCAAGACGGCGAGGATGCAATCTTGATTGCCGTGGCCGATAATGGCGTGGGCATGGATGAGGGTACCGCCGCCAGACTGTTTGACGAGCGCTCTGCCCGTCCCGACGCCAGCTCTCCCCAGGGTGGCGGCGCCGGTGTGGCCATGCACAATATTTCGGAGCGCATCCATCGCTTTTATGGGCCGCACTCCTATACGCGTGTCGAATCGGCGCCGGGCAAGGGCACCAAAGTGCTCCTTCATCTTGATTTGTCAGAGAGCATCTTTGACATTCAAGAGTAAAATAAAAGGCTACGGGCTCAACGTCATGCGACGGATGCCCGGCGTAGTTAGTTGACGAAAGGTTTTATCCCTATGCTGCGTGCGATGATTGTGGATGATGAGGCGCCGGCTCGCTCGGAGCTTCGCTTCCTGCTCGAGCAAACGGGCAAGATCGGCACGATCACGGAGGCGTCGAGCGTCCGCTCCGCCATCGAGATGCTTATGGAAAGTCGCGTGGATGTCGTGTTTCTCGATATCTCGATGCCCGGTGCCTCGGGCCTGCAACTTGCCGAGGCGCTGCATAAGCTCAAAAATCCGCCGGCGATCGTGTTTGTGACTGCGTATAGTGACCATGCGGTCGAGGCATTCGACGTGGATGCCGTCGATTATCTGATGAAGCCGGTCGAGGAAGCTCGCTTGGATCGCGCGATCGAGAAGGTCATGCAACGCGCCAAGCCGGTTACGGACAGCAAGGTGACCATCGAGCGTATCCCGGTGGAAAAGGGCGGCCGCAAGGTGCTCATTCCCGTGGACGATATTCGCTTTATCATGGCCAAGGACGATTACTCCTGCATCTATACCGTCGATGATCGCTTTTTGTCGACGACCTCGCTGGCGCAGTTTGAGGCCAAGCTCTGCGACTTTGGCTTCTTCCGTGTTCACCGCCGCTATATCGTCAACTTGGCGTGCGTCACGGACGTCGAGACGGTGCCCTCGGGCGCCATCCAGCTGGGCATTACGGGCGTCGACGAACGCGTGCCGGTTTCGCGCCGCCGCGTCGTGCCGCTCAAGAAGGCCCTGAGTCTCTAGCACACTGGCCCCGCAGCCCTGTAGACCCATCGTCTGCGGAGCCGTGGGGCCTTTTTTGTATGTATCTGCCGAATCGTTTTTTGCGGAAGGGATCCCATGAACAGTGCAAGCGCCAAGCGTATCGACATCATCTCGGACACCCACGGCTATTTATCGCCTGCGCTCTTGGATGAGCTTGAGGGCGCAGATCTGATCATCCATGCTGGCGACCTCACGTCAGAGATGGACTACGAGCACCTATGCACCATCGCCCCCGTGCGGGCCGTACTGGGTAACAACGATTACTACCGCGACTACGGCCCCGATGTAGACCGTCTTGCGCTCTTTACCTACGAAGGCCTTAAATTCGCCGTAGCCCACTACCGCGAAGACCTTCCGGTGGGATCCGTAGACGTAGCCATCAACGGCCACACCCACGTAACCAAAGAAGCCCAAGTGGGCCGCTGCTTAGTCCTCAACCCGGGCAGCGCCAGCTACCCCAGAGGCACCCGAGGCCCCACCATGGCCAGAATGCTCGTAAAAGACGGCAAGATCATAAGCACCAAGTTTATTGACTTGGACTAACCGCAACAAAAACGGGGGATGCAGATCGCATCTCCCGTTTCCATTTGAGCCAAAGGCCGAAGTTCAACAACAACCATCAGACAACCTGCCGAGGAGCACGGGGATCCCGAGCCGCGAAGCGGCGAGCAACAAAGTCTTCGAACAGTGTGACGGCAGGGAGGGTCTCCGGGGCCGGCTGGCGCGGGTTAAGTTTGTCGCGAGTTCCGCACGCAAAGGAAAGCACTTAATGTGCTTTCCGTC
>CABQJV010000036.1 GCA_902464565.1 uncultured Collinsella sp. | reverse complement strand
AACTGCGGGAGCGAGCCATCAGCTCAATGTGTTCGGCTGAGATCGGAAATCAACCTTTGCTATAGAAGTTCATTCATCGTCCATGTACATGAGCGGTAACAGCGGAAACCGTTCGCTATGCTCCTGACCGTGCCAAAGAATTACTCGAAACGGGACCACGAGAGTACGATCGTTTGCCGGATAGCCGCCACTACGACGGATATCCTTGATAGTAAGCGCTAGAATGATTTTGCTCTTATGGAGCTCAGCCCCAGCTGGTAAACCTGACGTTCGGCGCGGTGTACGTGGACGCGCCTGGAGAGTTTGACCTCAAGTACGTTCAAGCCTAGGGGCCTAAGCCCCCCCGCGCTCAAGCCTAGGCTTGAGAGAGCAGACTGGCAGGCAGCAACCGGGATATAAACGATTTAGGGGGAGTACTGGCGTACTCCCCTATTTTTTTACTGAGTAGCCGAAAAAACGAGGCAACGAGAGGCGATTTAAGGTGCCTGAAAACAGGTACCCCTAGCGGGTATCCAAGTAGGTCTTTTTGGGGTCGTATTCGCGATTGTGTTAAGCCGTTTACCTGGGCGTTTGGTTTCGAATGGGCGTTTTGGCTATTTTTGCGGTGCGCTTGCCGCTGGGGTGTCATCGTCTGGGTCGTGAACGACATACCAGCTGTTTTGGTAATGGCAGATGTCGCGGCACGTACCGTCCCCGACGATCACGCGCCAGGACTCGGACCGCTTGTTCCTGCCGAGCGCCCACGAGCGGGAGCTGTAGGACTCGATGCGGTCGAACGGGTAGACGGTGCCGTCGTACCATTTGATGCCCCACGGGGCGTACTTGCCGTCGGGGCGGCACTCGACGAGGGCCGTGACCAAACGTATCGACTTATCGCTCTCCCCCACGACGGCACCCCTCTCGAATCAATAACGAACGCGTGTTCTATTATAGCGCAATCACGATTGTTGACCATCGGTGCGGTTGCCGCTGCGGCAAGACCGGAGCAGAATTATGGAATAGCCCTACGCTCGGCGATGTATCTACAAACCCTGAGCGAAGGGAGTGTCGCAAATGCATGCAGCGGCAATTGACCTTCGGGGGGGGGTATCTCCTAGAGGCACTCTTCTCCGAGGGCAGTCGATCATCGAGTACGTCCTGATCATCGCCGTCATCGGCATGGTGATCGTGTTCGCCGGACCCGGCGTGGCGGGCGCCATCCGCAACCAGTTCAACCTGGTCACGAATACGGTGAACAGCGGGACTAGCGCTGGCACCGAGGGTGGTGGCGCGTCCGGTGGCGGCTCTACAGGTGCCGATTCCGCGACCGTCCAGGCTGCTATCGCCAAGGAAGCGAAGGACTGGACGCTCGACGAGCAGAAGGCCGTGGCCGAGGACATCGCCGCGAAGGGCGAGGCATCGCCCGCCTACGCCAAGGCGAAGGCCGCCATGGACGCGGGGACGAAGTTCTCGATGAAGCTGACGAACGGCGAGACGATGACCTATCGCATCGTCGGCATCAACCACGATGACCTCGCGGACGGCACGGGCAAAACCGGGTTGACGTACGAGGGGACCAACAATGCCCTGGCTGTCCAGAGAATAAACGCCACGAGGACCAACGTCGGCGGTTGGAAGCAGTCGGAGCTCCGCGGACGCCTCAACACCGGAGACCTCTGGGCGCTTTTACCCTCCGAGTTCCAATCCAAGGTGAAGCCCGTCACGAAGATGACCGACAACAAGGACGGCGGCAGCGCCGGCACCCCCTCGGCTACGACCGACAAGGTCTTCCTACTCTCGACGACTGAAGTCTACGGAGACCTCCAGTCCGATGGTGCCCAGTACGAGTACTACAAATCCAAGGGCGTGACGAAATCGAACTATTCCGGTGCTTCGTCGAGCAACAATCACTGGACTCGTTCCGTGGCTTCAAGCTACTCCGCGACCTTTCGCTATATCAGCGGCGGCGGTGCCTGGGGCAGCGACTACACCGCGACGAACACCTCCTGCGTGTTCCCTGCTTTCTGTTTCTAACTTGTCTTTCTAGCCTGTCCAACAAAAAGCCTGCGCGACACCGCGCGGGCTTTTCTTTTGGCTACTGCACGAACGATTTGAAGTTCGTGGTATAGGGAGTCGGTTTGAGGAAAAAAGGGGCCATACAGCGGCTCTCAGAGCGCCTGCCGTACTCCCCCGCCATTACCCTTGCGGCGTCCTCGTATAGAGCCCATCCCGCTTGGCGTTTCGTTGCAGCAGCCCACTTGTCCACCGATCAAGTGAACTGCTGGAATAAATATAGCGACACGTTTGTTCGATACAGTGGCTATATCGGTGTAAATCGCCGCGACAAATGCGGCCCATTCTCGGCGTGTACCTGCTGCGCGTATGTAGAATCATATCGCGTTAATAAATCGGCTCAAGTGCGTGCAAAACGCACAAGCAGCCGCAAAAAGTGGTTATCGCGTAGGTAGATTTTTGGCACCCTGTTGATTAATCAAAATTAAGCAATTGCTTCAAACAAAAAAGGTCAGGCACTAGGTGCCTGACCTGCAAACTTCTGGTCGGGACGACTGGATTCGAACCAGCGACCCCTTGACCCCCAGTCAAGTGCGCTACCAAGCTGCGCCACGTCCCGAAGCTTTTGTTTGTTGCTCTGCTCTCGCTCGCAACAGGGAGTATATTAACCCGAAACTTTAGACTTGTGCAAGAACTTTTTTACAATTTTTGAAGCAAGTCCAAAATTGTATCTGCGAGCTGGGGTTTTGTTAGTACGGGAAGTTCTTGCGTACCCGTTGTGCTCACAATCCAGGCCTTGTTGGTGTCGGTCCCAAAGCCCGAATCGGTGCGTGAGACATCGTTGGCGATTATTACATCGCACCCCTTGCGGGCCAATTTGCGCTCTGCGTACTCGACAACGTTATCGGTCTCGGCCGCAAATCCGATCACGCATCGCTCGCCCTTCTGGCGCGAGAGCTCGGCCAAAATATCGACCGTCTCGACCAGTTCGATGCGATCCAGGCGCTCGTTGGCCTTTTTGAGCTTATGGTCCGCAGGGGCCGCGGGGGTGTAGTCGGCGACGGCGGCCGCACAAATTGCCGCATCGGCCGTCTGGAAGGCGCTCAGGGCCGCCTGGAGCATCTCTGCGGCGGTCTGCACGCGTACACACTCCACGCCGCGACCCACGTCGAGTGACGTCGGCCCCAGCACAAGCGTGACCGCAGCACCGCGGCGAGCCGCCTCCCCTGCCAGTGCGATGCCCATCTTGCCCGAAGAGCGGTTACCAATGAATCGCACCGGGTCGATCGGTTCGTGCGTGGGGCCGGCAGTGATGACGATGCGCTTGCCCGCCAGGTCTTGCGGCACGGGGTTGAGCACCTCACAGACAGCCTCGACGATGTCCTCGGGCTCGCTCATGCGTCCTGTGTCCACGTCGCCGCAGGCAAGGTAGCCGCTGCCCGGACCCACCACATGGACACCGCGCTCGCGCAACGTGGCCATGTTGGCCTGCGTCGCCGGTGCCTTCCACATGCCGTTATTCATAGCGGGTGCGATCACGATGGGTCGCGGTGTGGCTAGTAGCGTGGTGGAAATAAGGTCATCGGCGATGCCGTTGGCCATCTTGGCGATGATATTAGCCGTCGCGGGCGCTACGACCACCAGATCGGGCTCCTGCGCCAGCGAAATGTGGTGGATGGGGTCGGAGGGGTCGTCGAACAGGCCCACAGCGACGGGCTCGTGGGTGAGCGCACGGAAGGTGAGCGGCCCCACGAACTCCGTGGCATGCTCGCTCATAACGACCTTGACGCGCGCGCCACGCTTTTGCAGCAGGCGCACGATATTGCACGATTTATAGGCGGCGATCCCGCCGGTAATGCCCAGCATGATCGTTTTTCCCTCAAGTTGCATTGAATTGTTGGATGCCGCCATCGTTTAAGCTTCCTTGCTCGGGAGCACCAGGAGACGGTGGCAGTACGGGCAGTGCGTAATCTCGCTACCGTCGTGGTTAAGGTCGCTCATGGACGATGCCTGCAGCGCGGTGTGGCAGACCGTGGGGATGTTGCCCTGGATGGTCTCGACGGCCAGGCCGCGGAACTGCTTGAGCAGACGCTCGTAGTCGGTAAGCACGTCGGCCGGCAGCGTGGCAGCAAGCGCGGTGCGCTCCTTAGTGGCGGCGTCAATCTGAGCCTGCAGGTCGGCAGCCTTGGCGCGGGCGGCCTTGGTATCGGCCTTCACGCCCTCCTCGAACTTGGCGATGATTGCCTGCGCGCGGGCCTCGCGGTCGAGCGCCTCCTTATGGGCGACAACGACGTCCTTGCGGGTGTGCTCAATCTTGTCCAGACGCTTGGCCAGGGTTGCGAGTTCATTCTCCAGGTCCTGAACCTCGCGGTAGTCGGAGCCGTCGACATGGCGCTTCTTGGCAGCCTCGATGGCGTTGTTGGTCTGAATCTCGGTGGTGTTGAGATCGTCGAGCTCAATGTCCAGATCCTTGCGCTGGGCGTAGAGCTTGGTCATCTCGGACTTTAACTTCACATAGGTCTTGCGCTTGGAAGCGAGCTCCTTGAGCTCCGGCATATTGGCAAGTTCGCTCTTGTTGCGGGCGAGCTCCAAATCGATCTGTTGCAGCTTGAGTAGCGTAGCGCCGGCGCTCATAAGTTCTCTCCTTTTGTCACAGTCCACCATTGGCAAGGGTTCAGTATTTTAATCGCATGACGGGGGTCGACCCCGGCGTCAACTGCAGAGTTCATCAATATATCAACGAACGGCTCCTCGGAGCGGTCGTGGCCGAGCAAGATCACCGGCAGCCCGCGCAAGGCAAGGTCTTGCGTCACGTGGTAGCCCGCTTCGCCCGTCACGACAACGTCCGCGCCCGCGGCGATGGCGAGCTCTCCAAAGTCGCCCAGGGAGCCGCTCAAAATAGCGACAGTTCGGCATGCGTGCTCGGCTTCGCCCCACACGCGCGGGTCGCTGCCGAAAGCCGTGGCAGCACGGGTGGATAGATCGCGCAGCGTGCACGGGTCGTTGAGCGTTGCAAGCGCGCCCAGGCCGGTGGCCTCGGGGTCGTCCACGTGCTCCAGTGAGCTCACGGGTGCGGCACCCAGCAGCTCGCTCAGGCAGACGCGGGCTTCGTGCGAGCGGTCCAGGTTGGTATGGAGCGAGATAATGCTCACGCCGCAACGAGCCGCCTCATAGAGCGCCGCGCTGCATTGGGGGTGTGCTGAATCCGCCGGACAAAACGCCTCGGGCGCCTTGATATAGATGGGGTGATGCGTCAGCAGCACGTTGGCGCCGGCCTCCTGGGCGCGGTGCACATTGGCTTCGGTCGCATCGAGTGCGCAGGCAACACCGGTGATCTCAGCAGCGGGATCTCCCACAGATAGCCCAACATGATCCCAGCCCTCGGCGTCCGCCTTGGGGTAGCGCGCCAGCAGCTCACGTTCAAGCTCGGCGACGATCATGCGGCACCCACAATCGAGAGCAGCGTCTGGGCAAAGTCGTCCAGGTCGGCAGGGTTCACACGGTCATCAAACGAGATACGCAGAGCGCCCAATGCCTGCTCGCGACCAATGCCCATGGCGCTGAGAACATGGCTCGGGTCCATGCTGCCGCTCGAGCAGGCAGAACCAGCCGATACCTCAAAGCCGGCGGCGTCGAGCTTGATGATGAGCTCCTCGGAGTCCATGCCGTCAATGTAGATCGACACCATGCCGGGCAGACGGTCGGCATGCGCATAGTCGCCCATGGTGGCGTGAATGCGCGGATGGGCCGTAAGCATGGCGTAGAGCTTGTTGGAAAGGGTTTGCAGCTTCTCGCGCTCCTGAGCCACATGGGGAGCCAGCGTGCGGGCGGCAGCGGCAAAGGCCAGCTGCGTGCGCAGGTCCTGCGTGCCGGCGCGACGTCCGGCTTCCTGTCCGCCGCCAAAGATGCGGGGGCGCAGCGGCGTGCGGGTCTTAACGTAAAGCGCGCCGGATGCCACGGGACCGCCAATTTTGTGGGCGGCGACGGACATGGCATCGACGCCCAGCTCGGCGGCATCGAGCGGAATGTGCAGATAGCCCTGGATGGCATCGGTGTGGAACAGAGCGCCCACGGTATGCGCGGCCGCGGCAAGCTCGCGGATAGGCTGTACCACGCCGGTCTCGTTGTTGGCAACCATGATGCTCACGAGCGCCACGTCGTCGCCTAGTAGCTCGACAAGCGTGGCTGGCTCAATGTAGCCCATGCGGCAGGGCTGCACCAGGTCGACGCTAAAGCCTGCGGCACGCAGCAGCGGCAGGTTGTCCAGAATCGAATCGTGCTCGATGGCAGATACGATCACGCGGTTACGCTTACGGTCGCGCTGACGTGCACCTTCGGCAAGACCGAGTAGCGCCAGCTGGTTGGCTTCGGTGCCGCCGTTGGTCAGAACAATCTCAGACGGGCGAACGCGCGCGCCAAAGCTGCGGGCGATCTCGCGACGTGCAACCTCCAGACGCGCGGCAGCCTTGCGGCCGAGCGAGTGCAGCGAGTTGGGGTTGACGCCGGCAAGCTCGCTGTCGTCGTACTCGCGCTGCGCAAGGAGCGCCTCGGCGCGCATGGGCGTCGAGGCGGCATAGTCAAGATTCACGGGTATGCGGTTTTGACCTGCGGTCATAAGGGTTTATGCCTCCTGTGCGGCCTCGTTGCCCAGCTTCTGCAGCAGCGCAACCTCGGCAGCGGGATCTTCGGACTTAAATACGGCAGAACCGGCCACGAGCACGTTGGCGCCGGCCTTGACGACCTCGGCAATGTTCTTGGAAGAAATGCCACCGTCGACCTCGATGAGGGGCGAAACGCCGTGACGCTCGCACATGGCCTTGAGCTCGTGGAGCTTAGCGATGGTGCCCGGGATAAAGCTCTGACCGCCAAAGCCCGGGTTCACGCTCATCAGCAGCACCATATCGACGACGTCGATGATGCTCTCGAGTACGCACACGGGGGTGGCGGGGTTGAGCACCACGCCAGCCTTGACGCCGCGCTGCTGCAGATGGGTGAGCGTGCGGTGCAGGTGCGTGGAAGCTTCGTAGTGCACGGTGATCATGTCGGCACCGGCGTCGGCATACCAATCAACGGTCTCGTCGGGGTTCGACACCATCAGGTGCGCGTCGACCGGTACATCGGTGGAGCGCTTGACGGCCTTAAGGATGTCAACGCCAAAGGTGAGGTTGCCGGTAAAGTGACCGTCCATAACGTCGAAGTGCACGTAGTCGGCGCCGGCGATCTTGTCGAGTTCGCCCTTGAGGTTGGCCATGTCGGCCGAAAGGACAGACGGAGCGATTTTGATGGAACCCATGGTAGAAGCCTTTCTGCGCTAGTCGGTGAGTCCGTAGAACTCTTGAGAAGGGACGCGGTCAGTAAGAATCTCGAGCGCCCTATCCAAAGTAACACCGTTGTAGAGCGTTTGTTCCACGGCAAAGGTGAGCGGAATGTCTACGCCCAGTGAACGGGCAAGCTCGCTGACGCTGCGGGCCGCGACGGCGCCCTCGACCACCATATGCGTGCGCGTCTGATACTCGTCGAGCGACACGCCGTGGGCAAACTCGTAGCCAAAGGTGCGGTTGCGCGAATGCTCCGAGGTGCAGGTGGCAATGAGGTCGCCCATGCCGGCAAGTCCCATGCAGGTCATAGCTTGACCGCCGCGGGCGTGCACCAGACGGCTGATCTCTGCCAGGCCGCGCGTCATGATAAGGGCGAGCGTGTTGTCGCCCGCACCGGTGCCGGCGGAGATGCCGCACACGATGGCGATTACGTTTTTCATGGCGCCGCAGACCTCGACACCGGTCATGTCCTGCGACAGGTAGATGCGGAAGGCCGTTGACAGAAGCAGGTCCTTAAAGGTCTCCCCTATCTGTGGATCTTCGCTGGCGATGACGGCGGCAGAAAGACCTCCGCGGCAGATTTCCTCGGCATGGTTGGGGCCAGAAAGAGCCGCGACACGTGCCTCGTTGCCGATCTCGCTGGCGATGACCTCGCTCATGAGCAGGCCGGACTCGGGCTCAATGCCCTTGGTGAGGCAGAGCACCGGGGCATCGGCGGCGATAAAGGGCGCGGCCTGGTGGCACACGCTGCGAAGGTGCGTCGAAGGAACGGCAAAGATGATGGCCTCGGCGCCGTCAAGCGCCTGGGCCAGGTCCGTCGTAGCGACAACGTTTTCCGGCAGCACGTAGTCCACCAGATAGCGCGGGTTGCGGTGCTCGCCGTTGATGCCGGCGGCCGTCTGCTTGCCATGGGCCCACATGGTCACGCGCTCGGCTCGCGCGGCGGCAAGGCCGGCGACGGCGGTTCCCCAGGAGCCAGAGCCAATTAGCGCAACATTCATGACTCTCTCCTACTTATCGTCGGGCTCGGTGACGCGCTTGGTAAACGAGAGCTTGGACTCCTTACCGGTCATGAGCTTTTTGATGTTCGCGCGATGGGCCCACACCACGGTGATGCCGATCATCGCCATGCAGAACTTGAGGCCCAGGCTGCTGTACGGAAAGACCGCGCAAGCAGCGATGGGAAGGCCGATGGCAGCGGCAAGCGATCCCACCGACACATACTTGGTGATGGCGACGGCCACGATAAACATGCCCAGCAGCGACAGGCCAATAGGCCAGTACCAGGCGAGGATGACACCCAGACCAACTGCGATACCCTTGCCGCCGTGGAAGTTGAGATAGGGCGAGAAGATATGGCCCCACACTGCCGCCAGGCAGATGACGCCGAGCATCCAGTCGCCGGCGGCACCGGGAGCCATGATGCTCACGGGGAAGCCATAGCCCACGCTCGCGATGAACGGACGCGCGATAAGGACACAGATGGCGCCCTTCAGGCAGTCGAGCAGCAGCGTGAGCGCCGCGACCTTGGGGCCGGCCACGCGCAGCGCGTTGGTGGTGCCGATGTTGCCGGAGCCTGCCTTGCGAATGTCGGTGTGGTTGAACACGCGGCCCAGGATAAGGCCAAACGGAATCGCCCCGATAAGGAACGAGACCACGGCGCAGATGGCGGTCAGCAGAATCGGATTATGCATCCTTTTGCTCCTTCTTCCTAAAGAAGAGTCGAATGGGTGTGCCGGCAAAGTCGAAGGTCGAGCGCATGCGGTTCTCGATGTAGCGCTGATAGGTGTCGTTGACCAGGTCGCTATGGTTGACGAAGAACGTGAACGTCGGCGGGTTGACGCCCGTCTGGGTCACGTAGTGCATGCGCAGGCGGCGCTTGCCGTCCACCACGGTATGACCGAACTCGCGCAGGTCGGTAAGGAACGTGTTGAGGCGCGAGGTGCTGATCTTCTGCGAGCGCGTCTTTTCGGCGGCGTCTACCATTGCCCAGATCTTCTCGACGCTGCGGCCGGTCAGGGCAGAGATGCGCAGGTACTGGGCCCAGGGAGCCATAACGCCCAGACGGCGGTCGATGGTCTCCATGCAGGCCTCGCGCTTACGGTCGTCGTCGAGCAGATCCCACTTGTTGAGAAGCACCACGATGGCGCAGCCGCGCTCGATGGCCAAGCCCATGACCTTCTGGTCCTGCTCGGTGACGCCCACGGAGGCGTCGACGACGAGCAGCGCCACGTCGGCGCGGTCGATGGCGCGCAGGCCGCGAACCATGGAGTAGTACTCGATGTTTTCGTACACGGTGCTCTTCTTGCGAATGCCCGCGGTGTCGACCATGCGGTAGTGCTTGCCGTTGCGCTCGACGACCGTGTCGATGGCGTCGCGCGTGGTGCCGGCAATGTTGGACACGATGGAGCGGTCGGCGCCCAGGATGCGGTTGAACAGCGAGGACTTACCGGCGTTGGGGCGACCGATGATGGCGACGTTCAGCGCGTCGGGGAACTCGTCGGCGATCTCGTCCTCCTCCTCGGGCAACAGGGCCACGATGTCGTCGAGCAGGTCGCCCGTGCCGTGGCCGTGCAGGGCCGAGAGCGGCGTGGGCTCACCGATGCCGAGGGAATAGAACTCCCAGATGCTGTCATTCTCGCGATCGGGGTTGTCGAGCTTGTTCACCAACAGAAAGACCGGCTTGTCGCAGCGCTTGAGCATGCGGGCGACCGACTCGTCCTCCTCGGTGACGCCGGTGCGACCGTCGACCACAAACAGGATGACGGCGGCTTCCTCGGCGGCGGCGAGCGCCTGGTCGCGGATGGACGTGGCAAAGACGTCGTCGCTCTTGAGCGGCTCAATGCCGCCCGTGTCGACGATGGTGAACTCGCGGCCGTTCCAGTCGGCCGTGTGATACGAGCGGTCGCGCGTGACGCCGCGGGACTCATGGACGATGGCGTCCGAGGTCTGGGCCAGGCGGTTGACGAGCGTGGACTTGCCCACGTTGGGGCGTCCGACGACGGCGACGATAGGTTTCATCTGCTCTCCTTTAATGGGTAGGGTCAGTGGAAGTGTTAGAGTCTGCGGGCACAATGCCAAGGATGCGCTCCAGGGTATCGAGCAGCTCATGCGGCATGGTCGATACCACATGAACCTCGGCGCCGCGACTGGTAAGGCTTGCGAGTAAATCGTCACGATGATACTCGTCAAGCGTCATGCCGTCAGCGTTGAACATGAGCTTAGGCACAAAGAGCATAACCCCCGAGAGGTCCTGCGGCAGCTGTTCCAGAATGTCGCAGGCGACGATGAGGCCGGTCACGTCCACGTTGCCGCCAAAGTAGCGATTCTTGATGGCCGTGACGGTGCCGGCGAGCCCCTGCGGCGATTCCACGAAACGTGCCACGGTGTCGCGTGCGCTGGCGCCCGAGAGGCACAGCAGGTGCTGGCTGCGAGCGGCGATGGCCTCGCGGACGCGGGCCAGTCGCTCGGCATCGGCGGCAAGCACATCGTCCGTCTCGTCTAGGTATGAGCGGATCATGCCGATACCGTCGTAGTACTGCGGATAGCCGTCGTAAAAGTCCGCCTCGGGCGGATCGATGCCGGCGTCCAGGTAGAACTCGTCGCTCATCTGGAAGGTGTGGCGGCCAAAGCGCTCGTAAGCGCGGTCCTGGAAGGGTCGGATCATGGCAATGGTTTCGCGCGCGAGCTCGGGCTTGTCGCTGTATGACCAGCTAAAGCGGTTCTGATGCTTGGTAAAACCGAGCGGCACAATGCCCAGGCTTGTGATTTGCTCGTGCTCCTCGCAAAAGCGCAGGGTCTTTTCCAGCTCCTCGCCGTCGTTCATGCCGGGGCACAACACGATCTGCGCGTGAATCTCGATGCCGGCGGCCATGATGGTCTCGAGTACGTCCATGCCGCGCTGGGCGTTGCGGCCCATCATACGACGGCGGACGTCGGGGCTCACGGCATGGACCGACACGTTCATAGGGCTCATGTTGCGTTGGATGACGTTTTGCACGTCCTCGTCAGTGAGGTTCGTGAGCGTGACGAAGTTGCCCTGCAAAAAGCTCAGGCGGTAGTCGTCGTCGCGAATATAGAGCGTGGAGCGGCCGCCCTTGGGGAGCATCGTCATAAAACAGAACACGCAGGCGTTCACGCAGGTGCGCATGCCGTCGAAGATGGGGCCATCGAACTCCAAACCCCAATCCTCGCCGGGAAAGCGGTCGAGCTCGACGGGGGTGACGGTGTTGTCGCGCGGGTCGAGAACCTCGAGGTCGACGGTGTCGTCGTCTGCTTCCCAGAGCCACACGATCATATCGGTCAGCTGCTCGCCGTTGACCGTGAGCACGCGCATGCCCGGCTCGATACCCACATCCCATGCGGGCGACTCGGGACGCACATTCTTAACGAGCGCGCCCTCACCCGGCTCGGGGTCGCGGCTGCGCCCGTAATCGGCCACCTCGGCGGCGTATGCGGGTACGGTCTGGTCCATGGTTAGTGGCAAAGCTCCTTGATGCGCTCGACGGCGCGCTCGATGTGTTCTTGCGGGGTGGAGGCTCCGGCGGTGATGCCGATGTGGTGAGCGTCGGTAAACCACGCGGCCTGGAGCTCGGAAGTTTCCTCGATGTGATACGTGCGCTCGCAGGCGTCTGCGCAAATTTGCGCCAGGCGGCGGGTGTTGCCCGAGTTCTTGCCGCCCACGACGACCATGCAGTCGCAGCGGTTGGCAAGTGTGGCTGCTGCCTGTTGACGCTCACTCGTGGCGGCGCAGATGGTGTTGATCACACGCAGCTCCTGCACGCGCGGGGTGATGGCGGCCACGACCTCGGCGAGGTTCTGCGCGGTCTGGGTGGTCTGCACAACCAGGCCTATCTTGCCCTTGAGCGACAAGGCGTTGGCGTCGGCGGCACAGCTCACGACCTGCGCATCATTGCCGGCGTGGCCCAGAATACCTTCGACCTCGGGGTGACCTGGCTCGCCTACGACCACCACGCGGTAGCCCTCGCGCACCAGTCGCTCGGCGGCCACATGGACCTTCTTCACGTAGGGGCAGGTGGCGTCGACCACGGTAAGGCCACGCTCGCGAGCGGCATCGATCACCTGCGGCACCACGCCGTGGGCGCGGATGATCACGGTGCCGGTTGCGGCATTATCCAGGTTCTCGGCCAAGCCAACGCCTGCCTCAGCGAGCTCGCGTACCACGATGGGGTTATGGATGAGCGGCCCCAGGGTGTGGACCTGAGCGCTCTCCCCTGCCTGCGGCGCGGCGGCCAGAGCCATGTCGAGCGCGCGCTGCACGCCGTAGCAAGTGCCGGCATGGGCGGCGATTTCGATGGTAGGCGCGGTTGCCTGGCCGGACACAGTCGCGGTGGTGTTCGTCACGTTCTCGCTCATGGCTAGAACCTGCCCGGATGCTCGGCGCACAGCTCGTCTCGCATGGCGTAGACGCGGTTCATGGCCTCGGACTCAAACCATTCCAGGCGCTCCGTGCGCTTAAGCCCAGCCGGTGCGTCGGAAAGCGAGACGGCCTTGCCGGCGCGGATCCAGCACTTCTTGGGACGCATGATCTTTTTGCCCGAGGGCGTGATGTCGGACCAGCCGCAGATGGCGAGCGGGTTAACGGGCGCCTTGCCCATCTGAGCGATGAGCGCAAAACCGCCGTGGACCTCGGGCTTGATCTCGCGCGAGCGGATGCGCGTGCCCTCGGGGAAGATCAGGACGTCCTCGCCGCGCTGCAGCGCATGCTGGGCGGCGCGCAGGCACTTCATATCGGCAGTACCACGCTCCACGGGGATGCCGCCTACGCGGCTAAAGGCCCAGCGCACAATCTTGCTCTTGGCGAACTCGGACTTAAAGATGGGACGAATGCGGCGGCCCCCAAAGAACAGCGCCGTCTCCACGGCCAAGAGCTCGGCCATCGAGGTGTGGTTGCAGATGACCACGCTGCCGCGGCCTTCCTGGCGCTCAAACAGCAGATCGGCGTCCTCGACCTTCCAGCGCCACATGAGCTTGGAGAAAGCCCAAAGGATTGCCATGACCACGAAGACGGTGCCGCGGATGAGCGCCGGGAACTCGGCGTAGGGGGCGTTGTAATAGTCCTCGGGCGTCTGCTTAAACAGGCGCATGGGCTACCTCCTTTGGTTGATGAGGTCCTCGATAATGCGGACGACCTCGTCGATGGTGTGGGCGGTGGAGTCGATGTGCACGGCGTCCTCGGCGGGCACGAGCGGCGCAACCTCGCGGCTGCTGTCGAGCTTGTCGCGCTGCTTAAGGGCGTCGAGGGTCTCGTCGACCTCGGCCTCGAGTTGCGCGGGCGTGAGCGGCTGGGCGTCGTTTTGGTGACGCTGCAGCACGCGGCGGCGGGCACGCTCACGCGGGTCGGCAGTCAGGAAGATCTTGACCTGCGCGTTGGGAAACACGACGGTTCCGATGTCGCGACCCTCGGCGACGATGTCGCGGTCCTCGGCGGCGCGGCGCTGATGGATGAGCATGGCGGCGCGCACGCCTGGATAGGCCGAGACCTTGGACACGTTAGCGTCGACCTGCGGGGTGCGGATGGCGGCCGAAGCGTCCTGGCCGTCAATGGTCAGGCGCGTATCCTCGCCGGTGCCGTTGGTAAAGCGAATTTCGATCTGCTCGGCGAGGGCATCGATGGCTGCCTCGTCATCCAGGTCGATGCCGCGGTCGAGCGCGGCGAAGGTGACGGCGCGGTACATGGCGCCCGTGTCGAGCTTGTTAAAGCCCAGCTGGCGGGCGATCTCCTTGGCGATGGTGGACTTGCCGGATCCGGCGGGGCCGTCGATGGCGACGATCATGCAATGCTTCCTTTCGATGATTGACGTGCTGGTATGGTTCGCGGGCGTTGGGGCGCGGCGGGTTGCCTAGCCCGTGTAGCGCTCGCGGTAGGTGTTGCGCTTGGGTGCGGAGCCGTGGCTGCCGTGGTGACGCGTGCGGCTGGTGAGGGTTTCCTGAGGCTTGCCACCGCGTTTGGCGCTCGCCTGCTTGGGTGGGATACCGCCGGCCTTGAGGATCTGCACCTCGCGGTCGGTGAGCTCGCGCCACGAGCCCTTGGCCACATCCTTGAGCTCCAGGCCGGCAAAGTTACAGCGATGCAGGCGGATCACCGGGTGGTGGATCTTGCTCAGCATGCGCTTGACCTGGTTCTTGCGGCCTTCGCGGATGATGACCTCCACGGCGGTGGTACCGGGCTTGATACCTTGCGGAGCCACGGCCTCGGCCTCGCGCGCGGTAATGACACGGCAGATTGCCGGCTGGCACAGGCCGTCGTCGAGCTCGATGCCACGGCGGAGCGGGTCTAGATCGCGGTCGGACAGACTGCCGTCCACCAGCGCCTGGTATGTCTTGTAGGCGTGCTTGCTGGGATGCAGCAGGTCCTGCGAAAGGTCGCCGTCGGTGGTAAAGAGCAAAAGGCCCGTGGTGTCGCGGTCCAGGCGACCCACCGGGAAGAGCCCCGGAAATCGGTCGCGCGGAACCAAGTCCGCCACACAGGGGCGCTCCTGCGGGTCGCTCATGGTGGTAAGGTAGCCGGTCGGCTTGTAGAGCATCAGGTACACGGCGCCCTGGTTGAGCTTGACCGGCATGCCGTCGACCTCGATACGGTCGCGGTCGACATCGACCTTGGTGCCCAGCTCGGTCGTGACCTCGCCGTTTACCGTCACACGACCAGCGGTCATCAGGTCCTCCGAACCGCGGCGGCTCGCCACACCCGCGCGCGCCAAAAAGCGCTGCAGGCGCATGGTGTGCGGATAGACGGGCTGGGCGTCGGTTGCGGGTACTGCCTTGCCCATGGCGCGCGTCTCCCCTACTTCGTTAGTCCTCGTCATGCAAATCCTCCGAGGTCTCGTCGACGACCGGGGTTTCCAAGTCCTCGACTGCCTCAACATCGGTATCGAGCAGTTCGCGCTCTTCGTCCAGGTCCTCGGCCTGCTCCTCGAGCGTGGACTGAATACTGCGGCCGCTCAGGCGCTCGCGGATAAACTGACGCGACTGCTCATCGGGGGCAAACTGCTCCAGATCGGGCAGGTCGCGGGTGGAGCGCAGACCGAACTTTTCCAAGAAGGCGTTGGTCGTGCCGTAGATGATGGCTTGACCGCGCTGGGGATCGCGGCCGAGCTCGCGCACCAGACCCTTGTCCACGAGCGACGCAATGACGCCGTCGGAATTGACGCCGCGGATGCCCTTGACCACCTCGCGCGTGACGGGCTGGTGGTAGGCGATGACGGCCAGAGTTTCGAGCGCCGCCTGCGACAGCTTTTGCGTGTCCCAGCTCAACACATAGGCTTCGACCACGTCGTGGTAAGCGGGGTGCGTAAACAGGCGCCAGCCGCCGGCGACCTCGCGCAGCTGAAAGCCGCGGTTGGCCTCCTCGTACTCAACCTTAAGCTCGGCCAAAAGCGACGCGCACTCGCCGGGGGCGATATCCAGTGCGCCGGCCAGCGCGGACGCACTCACCGGGTCGCTCGACACCAGCAGCAGCGCCTCGAGGGCGCCTTTGAGGCTGTTTGCCTCCAGCGTGGAAAGGGTTGACATGGTTGCGGCTCCTATTCGGTGAGCTCAGGGCCCTCGCCGGGCACGTATGCCTCGGCTCCCTCGACTCGGTTGATGCAGATGGTTCCGAAGATCTTGTCTTGGCTCAGCGTGAGCGAGCCGCGTTTGGCGAGCTCCAGCATGGCCAGGAAGGTGACGACGAGCTGCTCGGTGGTGGCGTCGCCGTCCAGCAGCTCGCGGAAGGTGCAGGTTTGGTGCGCCATGGTAAAGCGGTCGACTGAGGCCACGGTCAGGTCGAGCGGCACGCGATGCGGCGCCACGTGCTCGGCCTCCAGCAGGAAGGTCTGGCGCTTGCCGTCCAGGTCGGCGCAGATGACGGCGAGGCCGCGCAGGGTAATGCCGGCCAGGTAGTCGGGCATAAGGCCTAAAAACTCGGGGTCGGGGCCGGCTACGCGCGGATGCATGCGGCTTTCGGCCTGCATGCGAGCACCGAGGGCCGCCGCCGCGCCCTTAAACTGCTTGTAGGCAATCAGGCGCTGGATCAGGACCTCGCGAAGGGCGTCGCCGTCGAGCGTACTGAGCTCCTCGAGGTCTTCGTCGAACTCGTCATCGTCGTCATCGACTTTGCGCGGGGCCTCCTGCGGCACCAAGGAGGCGGCCTTGATGTCCAAAAGTGTTGCCGCGACCAGCAAAAAGTCGCTCGCCACGTCCAGGTCCAGCGCCTCGATGCGCTCGGCCTCGGCAAGGTATTGCTCGGCCACCTCGCTGATTGAGATGGCGCCGATATCTACTTTTTGGCGGGTTACCAGCTGCAGCAGCAGGTCGAACGGTCCGCTGTAGACCTGCGTCGACACGCGATACGACATCTTCGACCTCCTTTGACGGCGCCTTCGCGGCGCGGTTTGGGTGCATGTTGCGACCGTTTTGCACGGTCGACCTGTAAGTTTACCTTAGATGCCGGCGATTGCGAAGTTGAGCAGCTGTTCGGCAAGCGGATACACGGTAACGTCGAAATAGCGGCCGATCACATCGATGCCGGTCCACATGGGCAGCAGATACAGCACCAAGATGAGGATGGGCATGGCGTATTGCTGCAGACGGTAGTAGTTGGCGAGCGCCTTGCCCTTGAGGAAGGGCACGATGATCGATGAGCCATCGAGCGGCGGGATCGGGATGAGGTTAAAGAACGCGAGTGACAGGTTGACCACGATAAACGTGGCGCCGAAATTCATGATTTGTGATGTCACGGCAAAGGACATGCTGGCGTAGAGGTTGCCGTAGGTCAGGTGCATGAGGGCGGCCGTAAGGCATGCCAACGCGATGTTCGATGCAGGGCCGGCTACGCTCACCAGGACCTCGTCGCGCTTGGGGTGCTTGAGGTTGTTGAGATAGACGGGCACGGGCTTGGCGAAGGCGAACACCGGGCCACCGGCGGCGAGCATCAGCAGCGGCAGGATGATGGTGCCAAACGGGTCGATATGGTTGAGCGGGTTGAGCGAGACACGACCGCGCGATCGGGCCGTCTTATCGCCGAGTGCCCAGGCCGCGGCGGCGTGCGCACTCTCGTGGATGACGATGCCCACAATGACGGCGACGGCGCTCGCGAGCAGGTTCATGATGTAGCTGCTGGACATGGCGCTCCCCTAGCGGACGCGGCGCGAGGCGCGCGTGAGCAGGTAGTCGGCCACAAACAGGATGACGGCCACGATAGCGTAATCCAGGCGGAACACGCCGCCAAAGGGCGACGTAATGACGCCGTAGCCGGCGATGGCGCTCGGCAGCGCGCGCGAAAGCTCAACGACAAAGCCCACGATCTGCAGCTTGGCGGTGAGGCCGCTAAAGCACAGCAGCACGGTCATCGCGCTCATAAAAATGCCGCAGATGCGACAAGCGATGGCGATGATGCTCATCGCCACGGCAGCGGCTTTACGAGAGTTCACGCGCGGTCTCCTCTTCGATCTGGGTGGAAAGCTCCAGCCATTCGTCCTCGAGCTTGGGCAGCTCTTGCTTAAGGCCGTTATATTCCCCCAGCGCGGCATTGAACTTGTCTTGATCGGCATAAAGCTCTTCGCTGGCCATCAATTCCATAAGCTCGTCATAGCGGGCGCGCTTTTTGTCGAGCTCCGTCTCGATCTTCTTGAGCTGGTTGCGCACACCCTTGAGCTTTTTGTTGAGCGCGGCGCGGGCCTGGGCCTCGGCGCGCTTTTGCTCCTTGGTCTTTTTGCCCTCGGCAGGCTTAGGCGTCGCGGCGGGGGTGTCGACCTGGGCGGCGCTGGCCTTGGTGGACTTGACCGTGGCCGGCGCGCTCTCCCCTGCCGCCTCGGCGGCGGCGCGGGCGGCGAGGTCCTCGCGCTTGTAGAGGTAGTAGTCGTAGTCGCCATCGTAGACCGTGACCTTGCCGTCGCGGATGTCGATGATGCGGTTGGCCACGGCGCGCACCAGGTGCTCGTCGTGGCTGATCAGCACGATGGTGCCGGGAAAGTTTTGCAGGGCGTTCTCGAGCATGTCCACCGAGTCGATATCCAGGTGGTTGGTGGGCTCGTCCAGGCACAGGAGTGCCTCGGGGGCCACGAGCATCTTGGCGAGCGCCAGGCGCGCCTTTTCGCCACCAGAGAGGACGCGTACCTGCTTTTCGATTGAATCGTTATCGCTAAACAGGAAAGCTCCCAGTAGGCTGCGCTGCTGCGGTACGGTCCACTTGGGCGTGACGGTGTCGATCTCTTGCAGGACGGTATTGGACTCGGTCATGCCCTCGAGCGCGTGCTGGGCGTAATAGGCTACGCCCACGTTGGTGCCCAGGTCGCGCGTGCCGGTAGTGGGCGGCTCCAGGCCGGCGAGGATTTTCATGAGGGTGGACTTACCGACGCCGTTGGGGCCGACGAGCGCCACGTGCTCGCCGCGGTAGAGCTTGAGGTCGATATCGCTGTAGATATGCTTGTTGCCGTAGGACTTGGAAACGCCCTCCAAGCCCACGACCATGTCGCCCGAGCGCGGCGGGTCGGGGAACTTAAAGTCGATGTGCTTGTGGCCCTCGGGCAGGATGACGAGCTCCTTTTTAATCTGCTCGATCTTGCGGATGCGCTCCTGAGCCTGGGCAGCCTTGGTGGGCTTGTAGCGGAACTTGTCGACGAAGACCTGCATGTGGGCGATGTCGCGCTCCTGGGCAGCGCGCTTGGCGCGCATTTGCTCCAGGTTGTCCTCGCGCTGCTTGAGGTAGCTGCTGTAGTTGCCGGTGTAGGTGGTCACGCGGCGATTTTCGAGCGCGGCGACGTGGTCGACACAGGCGTCCATAAAGGAGCGGTCGTGGCTGACGATGAGCACGGCGCCGTCGTAGTTCGCGATAAAGCCGCGCAGCCACTGGACGCTTTCGAGGTCTAGGTGGTTGGTGGGCTCGTCGAGCAGCAGCAGGTCGGGGTGGCGCAGGAAGAGCTTTGCCAGCGCGATGCGCATCTGCCAGCCGCCCGAGAACTCGGAGCACGGGCGCTCAAAGTCGGTGACTTTGAAGCCCAGGCCGGACAGGATCTTGCGGGCGTTGCTCTCGAGCTCGTAGCCGCCCAGGTGCTCAAAGCGGTCCTGGACCTGGCCGTACTCGTTAAGGAGTGCATCGACGTCCTTGCCCTGTTCGGAGAGCTCGGTGATCTGAGCCTGCAGCTCGTTGGCGCGCTCGCCCATGCGGCGGATTTCCTTTGCTGCGGCCATGACCTCAGCGAGGATCGTGGTGTTCTTTTGCTCCAGGTTGGTTTCCTGCTCTAGGTAGCCCACCTGGCAGTCTTTTGCGTACTGGATCTGGCCGGCGTCGGGGTTGTCGATGCCCATGATGATCTTGAGCATGGTGGTTTTGCCGGCGCCGTTGGGTCCCACGAGTGCAAAGCGCTCGCCGGGGTTGATCTGGAAGGACGCGCCGCTAAAGAGGACGCGCGCGCCGAAGCTTTTTTCGATCTTGTCGACCAGGAGGATCATGGTGCCGCCTTTGACCTTGTGTGCCTATAT
>CABQJV010000035.1 GCA_902464565.1 uncultured Collinsella sp. | reverse complement strand
GGCTCCGCGAACTTCTCAAAACAAGGCAGGCACCCCGGCCCCGCCGGCAAATAGCAGACACTCCGCATGCAATCTATGCAAACAAACAAGTACGTTTAGCTACATTCGGTAAGTTCGAGCACGCTGCCCTTAACGATAAGCGCCGGCTCCAGGACGACCTCTTCGGCACGCCTGCCGCCCCTACCGGCAAGACGCTTGGACATGCAGCCAAAAGCATGCTCCGCAAGGACACCAGGATCCTGCTCAATCGCGGTCAGCGCCGGCTCAAAGAGAACGTCGGCCGCCGAGTTGTCATAGCTCACCACCGAGATATCGCCCGGGATGCTCTTCCCCATCTCGTGCAAGCGCTTGAGCAGACCGAGGGCGATGTTATCCGAACTTGCGAACACGGCGGTGGCATCAGTTGCGAGCACCGCCTCCGAGGCCTCGTAGGCACTCGGAATGTAGTACTCGCTCTCAAACTCCAAACGTGCGTCGATAGGCAGGCCAACCTCGCGCAGCGCGCGCTCATAGCCGGCAAGTCGCTTACGCCCCGTATTGGAACGGCGCGCGTTAACCAAGCAGGCAATGCGACGGTGGCCCTGCTCGATCAGATAGCGAGTGGCCATGTAGCCACCCATCTCGTGGTCGAACATCACCTTGTCGCACTCGAGCCCCTCAATGGCACGGTCGACCATCACGGCAGGGATAGGCAGATGGCTGACTTCTTCGCGCAGGGCGCGGTCGTCGGAGAACTCGTCGCCCACGACCAGGAAGACGCCATCAACGCCGCGCGTTACCAGCTGGCGCAGCAGCTCCAGATCGTCATCGGCGCTTCCACCCGAGCTGGTAATGAAGAGCGCATAGCCGTCCTCGCGACAGCGCTTTTCCAGGCTACCGGCGAGCGAGGCAAAAAAGCGGCTCTCGATGTTAGGGACGATAAGGCCCAGCGTGCGCGACTCGCGCATGACCAGACTACGCGCAATCTGGTTAGGAACATAGTGGTTGCGCGCCGCGACCTCCTTGATGAGTTTGCGGTTTTCTTCCGAGATGCGACAAGGCCGATTATTGAGCACAAGCGAGACCGACGAGGGGGAAAGCCCCACCTCCTGGGCGATCTGCTTGAGGGTGACTTTGTTGGCCATCTCGCTCCTTCCGGGTTTACGCGCAATCTCTTGAAAGTATAGCGACTACCCCTCTACCTCGGTGATAAACACTTTATCAATCCGGTAGACGGCTGTTTTATCGCCGCCAGCGCACCAAATCCGTCCGGGTGGGGTATATTGCAATCGATTGATGACAACGACCACCAAAAGGCGGATATTCGTATGCACGAGAACGACTTTTTTAACGAGGACCTGCTGTGCGCGCTTGCTGGCGTTGCCGGCGAGGACAACGTGCTGATGAGCGAGCCCATGCGCGAGCACACCACGTTTAAGATCGGCGGCCCGGCCGACGTCTTTGTCACGCCCGATACCGAGCAGGGCCTCGTCGCCACGCTCGATACCTGCTATCGCTGCGACCTGCCCCTCACCATCGTGGGCAACGGCTCTGACCTGCTTGTCGGCGACAAGGGCATCCGCGGCGTCGTCGTGGCGCTGGGCGAGGGCCTCTCCGACATTACGGTCGACGGCACGCACGTCACGGCGGCAGCCGGCGCCTTGCTTTCCGATGTCGCCGCGGCGGCAGCCGAGGCCGGTCTCACCGGCATGGAGCCCATCTCGGGCATCCCCGGATCGGTCGGCGGCGCCTGCTATATGAACGCCGGCGCCTACGGTGCCTGCATGGCCGATGTGCTGGGGTCTGTGCGCGTCTACAAGCCCGCCCGCATGCTCGACGACGGCACCCGCGGCAGCGGCAGCATCATCGAGTTCGATGTTGACGAGCTCAACCTGGGTTATCGCAAGAGCCGCATCGCCGACGACGGCTTTATCGTGCTTTCGGCCACTTTCAATCTCGCCCCGGGCAACGCCGCGATGATCAAGGCCGACATGGACGACTACCGCCAGCGCCGCGAGGACAAGCAGCCGCTCGACATGCCGAGTGCCGGCTCCGCTTTCAAGCGCCCCGAGGGTTACTTTGCCGGCAAACTCATCATGGATGCCGGCCTGCGAGGACACGCCGTTGGCGGCGCGCAGGTGAGCGAGAAGCACTGCGGCTTCATCGTCAACGCCGACCACGCCACCGCCGCCGATGTCGACGAACTCATCCGCCACATCCAGGCAACCGTCAAAGACCAATTCAACGTAGACCTAGAACCCGAAGTCCACCGAGTAGGCGAATTCCTCTAAAAAAGAAGGCCCCGAAAGGGGCCTTCGCCATATTTATTCAGATAACCCAGTCCGGTGCGTCGCGCCCCGAACCCGAGAGGGCCGCGTGCCCGCCCGCAATATATTTGATTGATCGCAAGTTCCGCACGCAAAGAAGGCCACTTAATGTGGCCTTCGTCTTGCGCAGGACTGCCCGAGCAGGCAATCAAATATATTGCGGGCGGGCACGCGGCCCAGTCGGCTTTACGACAGCGCAATACCGCCAAGCCAGCCCCAACGCACGCCAGAGCCAGTGCCATAAAAGCTAATAAACGAATCAAGCGACTTAGACGTAATGGCTCCCTCATTGCTCATAACGATGCCGCCGCCAACGTAGATACCCACATGACCGTAGATAAGGCCCGGAGCACCCGTGCCGCTGTGCGAGGAATCGGCCACGATCATGCCCACCTGCAGCGCCGAGCGGTCGGAGCTATAGCACCAGGCGTTAAACATGTCGCACGCATTGCCTCCAAAGTAGCCAACGCCGGCGTTACGGAAGACATTGGTGACCCACGCCGCGCACCAGTTCTGACCCGGCGAAGGCGTGGAGTAGCACGCGTTGACGACAGCCTGCTGCTTGCCCGAGCCGGCATTCTGCTGCGGAGTTCCGGGCGCGTACGATCCACCACCCGAGCTCGAACCACCCGAGTAGGAATTGTTCTTGTTCGCGGCAGCCGCGGCGGCGGCAGCCTTCCTAGCGGCCTCCTCAGCCTGGGCAGCAGCGAGGATCTCGGAATCGCGCTGAGCCATGAGCTCCTTGACGTCGTCGGAAAGACCGTTCAGCACGGTCTGGACTTCTTGCTGCTTGGCCTGCATGTCCTGCATCTGGGCAGTCTGCTGGTCCTTGAGCTTCTCTAAGTCGGCCTTCTGCGACTCGAGCTCGGTCTTTTGCGCATCGAGCTCTTCCTGGATGGTCTGAATGTCCTCGATGG
The DNA here is from genome assembly GCA_902464565.1 of uncultured Collinsella sp. Taxonomy (GTDB): domain Bacteria; phylum Actinomycetota; class Coriobacteriia; order Coriobacteriales; family Coriobacteriaceae; genus Collinsella. The sequence continues at coordinate 17,033 of CABQJV010000035.1, read as the reverse complement.
CGTCGCGGTCGCTCTTGTTGATCTTCTCAACGTAATGCGCGTTGGCGACGAGTTCCTCAAACGAGCCAGAGGCCAGCAGCAGCGACAGGATGTTCGTGCCGCCGGACTTGTAGCTGGCGGCCACGCGATCGGAAAGGTCGTTGCGCTTCTTCTTGAGCTCGGCCTTCTTTTCATCGATCTGGGCCTGCGTGTCGTCAATCTTGCCCTGGACATTCTCGATGTCGTTGAGGGTCTGGGCATTCTTGTTGGCCAGCGCCGCATACTCATTTGCGATGCTGTCGAGCTGGGCCTGAACCTCGTCGAGCTGGGCCTGGGCGGCATTCAGTTTATCGGTGGTTTCTTTGGAAGCCTCCGCCGCATGGGCGCGAGCGGGCAGGCCAAAAAGAACTGCCGCAGAAGCGGCGCCGAACAGGGCCTTGAGGGCAGTGCGGCGCGAGAGCTCCTGGGAAAGGATGGAATCGCTGTTTGGTGACATATGTACTCCGTTACATGCTTATTTATATGTCGCTCAACTCATACATATTAGCGTACATATGGCGCGTCCCAACGATTTCCACGAACGGCAGGAAACTGCAAGGTCAGCGGCTCGTAAGCAAATGCCAAAGATCAGGTTATGCGTACGCAAGCTCTTCTATGAGTACGTTAGCACAATCCTCTGCTTTTCCTACAGCGCACGATTTGGGCGTCCCTGCCTGCGCTATACTCCCCTGAAGAAGTGTTCCTGATTCGATAGGAGACTACATGTCCAAAGCACTCGACCCCAAAGACACCTGTGTCCTCGTTACCGGTGGCGCCGGCTTTATCGGCTCGCACACCGTCGTTCAGCTGCTCGAGGGTGGCTACCAGGTCGTCATCGTCGATGATCTCTCCAACTCCAGCGCCGTCGCCGTCGACCGCGTCAAGACCATCGTGGGCGACGAGGCCGCCAAGAACCTCACCTTCTACGAGGCCAACGTGCTCGACCGCGATGCGATGAACAAGATCTTCGATACCCATCAGATCGACCGCGTCATCCACTTTGCCGGCTTTAAGGCCGTCGGCGAGTCGGTGAGCAAGCCCGTCGAGTACTATCACAACAACATCGAGAACACCCTGGTGCTCATCGACGTCATGCGCAACCATGGCTGCAAGTCCATCATCTTCTCGAGCTCCTCGACCGTCTACGGCGACCCGGACAACCCGCCCGTCACCGAGGAGGATCCTAAGAAGCCTGCGACCAACCCCTATGGTTGGACCAAGTGGATGATCGAGCAGATCCTTATGGACGTCCACACCGCCGACCCCGAGTGGGACGTCGTGCTACTCCGTTATTTCAATCCCATCGGCGCCCATCCGTCGGGCCTGATCGGCGAGGATCCCAAGGGCATCCCCAACAACCTGGTGCCCTATGTCGCCCAGGTCGCCGTGGGCAAGCTCGAGGCCGTTCAGGTCTTTGGCAACGACTACCCCACCCCCGACGGCACCGGCGTGCGCGATTACATCCACGTGTGCGATCTGGCATCTGGTCACGTGGCCGCCCTCAACTGGATGAACGGCAAGACCGGCGTCGAGATCTTTAACTTGGGCACCGGCACCGGCACCTCGGTACTCGAGGTCGTCGCCGCCTTCTCCAAGGCTTGTGGCAAGGAGCTGCCCTACGTGATCCGCGAGCGCCGCGCCGGCGACATCGCTGCCAACTGGTGCGATGCCTCCAAGGCCGAGCGCATGATGGGCTGGAAGGCCCAGTACGACATCGCGGACATGTGCCGCGATAGCTGGAACTGGCAGAGCCACAACCCCAACGGCTTCGCCGACGCCGAGTAGCAAAACCTACATACCGCTCTTGCCCCGATCTCACGTTGTGAGGTCGGGGCTTTTTCATGGCATGTAACCATTCGCCGAAAATCGACCAACTTTTTTATCTTGCCTGTACATGTTTAAACAACATGTTTTACAATAGGCGTATCGAATCAGGACATCGGAGGCGGACTGCACACCCATCGGCAGGCCGACCCCACAACAAGAAGGTTGGTGAGCGCATTCATGGAGCGTGCAAGCGGCGTCCTCATGCCCGTCTCATCTCTGCCCGGACCATACGGAATCGGCGGCTTTGGTTGGAATGCCTACGACTTCGTCGATTTTCTCGCCTCGTGCAAACAACATTACTGGCAGATTCTGCCCCTTACGACGACCAGCTATGGCGATTCGCCCTATCAGTCGTTCTCGGCCCGCGCAGGCAACCCCAACTTTATCGACTTTGCCGAGCTTATCGAGGCAGGGTATCTGGAGCAGCGCGATATCGATGGCGTGTATCTGGGATCCGACCCCAGCAATGTCGACTACGGTGCCATCTTTGGTGGCCGCCGTCAGATTCTCGACCGCGCCGCCGAGCGCTTTGCCGCCGACAAGCCGGCCGATTTCGATGACTTTATCCAGGCCAACGAGGACTGGCTCATCCCCTACTGTGAGTTTATGACCGTCAAAGAGGAGTGCGGTCTCAAGGCGTTTTGGGAGTGGCCCGCGGAGCTCCGCACCCGCGGCGAGGCTTCCGCCAAGGTCTGCGCCGACCATCCGGCGCGTATGCTCTACCACCAGATGACGCAGTACTTCTTCGATCGCCAGTGGAGCCGCCTCAAGGCCTATGCCAACGAGCGCGACATTCTCATCATCGGCGACCTGCCCATCTATGTCTCGCGTGACTCCGTCGAGATGTGGGCGACGCCTGAGCTCTTTAAGATCGACGCCGCCGGCAATCCCGTGAGCGTCGCCGGCACGCCGCCCGACCAGTTCTCGGCCACCGGCCAGTACTGGGGCAACCCCATCTACGACTGGGACGCCATGGAGTCCGACGGCTTCTCCTGGTGGGAGGACCGCATTCGCGCCGCCCTCGACATGTACGACGTCATCCGCCTGGATCACTTCCGCGGCTTCGAGGCCTATTGGGAGGTGCCGTTCTCCTCGCCCGATTCGTCCTACGGTTCGTGGACGCAGGGTCCCGGCCTCAAGTTCTTCAAGACGCTCGAGGAAAAGCTCGGCACGCTGCCCATCATCGCCGAGGACCTGGGCTTCCTCACCCCCGGCGTCATCGACATGCGCGACAACTCGGGCTTCCCCGGCATGAAGATCCTGCAGTTTGCCTTTGAGGGCACCAACTCGTACTACCTGCCGCATAACTACATCGCCAACACCGTCGCCTATGTGGGCACCCACGACAACGAGACGGCGCGCGGTTGGTTTGAGGGAACGGCCACCCCGCGTCAGCGCGAGCAGGCAGCCCTGTACACCCATCAGCAGGCCGGCGAACCCATGGCAGATGCACTCAACCGCACCATCGCCGCCAGCGTGAGCGACACGTGCATCTACACCATGCAGGACCTGCTCAACTTGGGCAACGAGGCGCGCATCAACACCCCTGCCACGCTGGGCGGCAACTGGACCTGGCGCATGCTCGACGGCGCCATCACCCGCGAGCTCGAGCACAAACTCACCGACTGGACCGAGACCTACTTCCGCATCCCGTCGGAAGCCGAAATCGAGCTTCCTCAATAGGAGCTACCGCGCCCGGCCCCTCCCCACCGTGCGGACGCGCTTGCTTTTCCCGCGCGAGGCCACCCCAATCCCCTCGCGCGGGCTTCTTATGAATTGCAGACATGAAACAACCCATCACAGGAGAAAACATGCCCCAAATTAACCTCATGGAACTCGCCGAGCAGTCTTTTGGCACCTCGCTCGAGCAGCTCGACGACCGTCGCATTTACAAGCTGCTGGTCAAACTCGTGCAGGAGCGCTCCGCCGCCTGCCCGCTCAACAACGGCAAGAAAAAGCTCTATTACATTTCCGCCGAATTTTTGATCGGCAAGCTGCTCATCAACAACATGATCGACCTCGGCATCTACGACGAGGTTAAGGACCAGCTCACCGCCGCAGGCCACGACCTCAACAAGATCGAGGAGTTCGAGGTCGAGCCGTCGCTCGGCAACGGCGGCCTGGGCCGCCTGGCCGCGTGCTTCCTGGATTCCATCGCCACGCTGGGCTTGACCGGCGATGGCGTGGGCCTCAACTATCACTACGGCCTGTTCCGTCAGCGCTTTGTCGACAACCAGCAGAAGGCCGTCCCCGACGAGTGGCTCGGTGAGCAGGACATCCTGGTCGACGATGACCGCTCCTACACCGTCGAATTCGGCGATTTTGCCGTTACCTCCAAGCTCGTCAACATCGATGTGCCCGGTTACGGCCAGCCCACCAAGAACCGCCTGCGCCTGTTCGACCTGGCGAGCGTCGACGACGGCCTGGTCCCCGGCAGTTCCATCGACTTCGACAAGACCGAGATCGCCAAGAACCTCACCTTGTTCCTCTACCCCGACGATTCCGACGAGCAGGGCCGCCTGCTTCGCATCTACCAGGAATACTTCATGGTGAGCAACGCCGCCCAGCTCCTGATCGACGAGGCCATCGAGCGCGGCAGCAACCTGCACGATCTGGCCGACTACGCCGTGGTCCAAATTAACGACACGCACCCCACCATGGTCATCCCCGAGCTCATTCGCTTGCTCACCACCGAGCATGGCATCGAGTTTGACGGGGCCGTGACCATCGTACGCTCCATGGTCGCCTACACTAACCACACGATTCTTGCCGAGGCGCTCGAGAAGTGGCCGCTCGCCAGCCTGCAGAAGGTCTCCCCTGCCATCGCCGACATTATCGTCAAGCTCGATGAGGTCGCGAGGGCCGAGCACGATGACCCGCGCGTCGCCATCATCGACGAATACGGCACCGTCCACATGGCCCACGTGGACATCCACTTTGGCTTCTCCATCAACGGCGTAGCCGCCCTCCACACCAAGATCTTGGAGGACACCGAGCTTCATCCGTTCTACGAAATCTATCCCGAGAAGTTCTCCAACAAGACCAACGGCATCACCTTCCGCCGCTGGATCCATGGGGCCAACCCCGCGCTCGCTAGCCTGCTCGACGATGTGATCGGCACCGACTGGCGCAGCACCGGCGATCTGAGCAAACTCGCCAAGTTCGCCGACGACAAGGACGTTCTTGAGCGCCTGGCCGCCACCAAGGTCGAGGCCAAGGCCATCATGCGCCAGTTCATGGCGCTCGAGCAGGGCGTGACCATTCCCTCCAACGCCATCATCGATGTCCAGGTCAAGCGCATCCACGAGTACAAGCGCCAGCAGATGCTCGCGCTCTACATCATCTGGAAGTACCTCGATATCAAGAACGGCAACAGACCTAAGCACCCCGTCACCATCATCTTTGGCGGCAAGGCGGCGCCTGCCTACACTATCGCGCAGGACATCATCCATCTGATCTTGACGCTGTCGCAGTGGATTGCAAACGACCCCGACGTGGCTCCCTACCTGCAGGTCGTCATGATCGAGAACTACAACGTCACCGCCGCCGAGCGCGTGATCCCCGCCGCTGATATCTCCGAGCAGATCAGCCTGGCCTCCAAGGAGGCGAGCGGCACCTCCAACATGAAGTTCATGCTCAACGGCGCCCTAACCCTGTGCACGCTCGACGGCGCCAACGTGGAGATTGCCGAGCTCGTGGGCGACGAGAATATCTATACCTTTGGTGCCTCGTCCAAACAGGTCGAGCAGCTCTATGCCGACGGCACCTATGACGCCGGTGTGCTCTACCGCAAGCCCGGCATTAAACTGCTGGTGGACTTCATCACCAACCCGGCCTTTATGGCGACCGGCAACGTCGAGCGCCTGCAGCGCCTGCACGATGACATTAAGGGCAAGGACTGGTTTATGGCCCTGCTCGACATCGAGGAGTACATCCAGACCAAGGAGCGCGTGTTGGCCGACTACGAGGACCAGGACGCCTGGATGCGCAAGACGCTCATCAATATCGCCAACGCCGGCACCTTCTCGTCTGACCGCACGATCTCCCAGTACAACGACGAGATTTGGCACCTGAGCTAATTTCGCTTCCCTTACCCATCCTCTTGAGAAACGGAGTCGTGGCAACACGGCTCCGTTTTTTGTGCCCGCACGTTACCCTGCGACCCAACTCGGCCAAACAATCTCGATCTGTAACAGCTACTCGGTAAAAACGGCCCCAGCTGTTACAGATTGAGACATACCGGCCCCTCCCCTTGGGTCAATCTCGATCTGTAACATCTAGCGGCTGAAATTCACCTTTGGTGTTACAGATTTAGATGAAATGGTTAGCTCAGCGGAACCGTCTCGATCTGTAACATCTAACGTCCGAAATCGGCCCTACCTGTTACAAATCAAGACAAACTGGCCGATGGGCAGCCCCGACACAAAGAAAGGCTCCCCTCTCGCCCAGTGGACGGGAGGGGAGCCTTATATGTGACCGCGGCAAAAGGATGGCAATACCGCAGTCGCCCAAAGGGAGGGCCTGGATGCACCGGGCCTAGATAAGGTTCTTGCCAGAGACCTTATCGAAGAGGTGGGTCGCGTTCTTCTCGAACTTGAACCAGATGGTGTCGCCAGCCTTGAGCGCGCCCTTGGCCTCGAGGTCGACGACGGGGATAATCAGGACAAACTGGCCGTCGGGAGCGGTCACGTGGACATGCTCGGTCGAGCCCATGAGCTCGGTCACCTCGACGGTACCCTGGAGCGCGCCCTCCTCGCCCTTGTCGGCAAGCAGGATCTGCTCGGGGCGCACGCCGGCCGTAATCTCCTTCACGTCGCCGCCGTCCCAGTTGAGGGCAAGTTGAGCGCAAGTCTCGGGGGCGAGTGCCACGTTCATATCCTCGGTCTTGACGGTAAAGCCGTTGCCCGAGCGCACCAGCTGGGCATCGAAGAAGTTCATCTGCGGCACGCCGATGAAGCCGGCGACGAAGATGTTCGCGGGATGGTTGAAGACCTCCTGCGGCGTGGCGATCTGCTGGACAACGCCGTCCTTCATGACCACGATACGGTCACCGAGGGTCATAGCCTCGGTCTGGTCGTGAGTAACATAAATGAACGTGCCCTTGATCTCGTGGCGCAGCTTAATGAGCTCGGCACGCATCTGGTTACGGAGCTTGGCGTCCAGGTTAGACAGCGGCTCGTCCATCAGGAAGACCTTGGGGTCACGCACGATGGCGCGGCCGATGGCGACGCGCTGACGCTGACCGCCCGAGAGCGCCTTGGGCTTACGGTCGAGGTACTCGGTAATGCCCAGGATCTCGGCAGCAGAGCGAACCTTACGGTCGATCTCGTCCTTGGGGACCTTCTTGAGCTCAAGCGTAAACGCCATGTTCTCGTACACCGTCATATTGGGGTACAGAGCATAGCTCTGGAACACCATGGCAATGTCGCGGTCCTTGGGCGCCACGTCGTTGACGCGCTTGCCGTCGATGAGCACGTCGCCCGAAGTGATGTCCTCCAGGCCAGCGACCATGCGCATCGTCGTGGACTTGCCGCAGCCAGACGGGCCAACGAGAACGACAAACTCCTGGTCATGCACGGTGAGATTAAAGTCCTCTACCGCGAGCACGCCGTCCTCGGTAACCTTGAGGTTGTGCTTCTTCTCCTCGGTCTTCTTCTTTTTGCCAAAGAAGCCCTTCTTTTTGGACTCGTTGTTGGGATACACCTTCTGAACATGTTTGAGAACGATCTCGGCCATGTCTTTACCTTTCGATATGCGGCGCCGCGCTGAGGGGCGCCGCAGAAACTTGCAAAACAGTTACGGCATCAGCCCTTGACGGCACCTGCCACCACGCCGTCGATGATGTACTTCTGGCAGAGGATGTACATGATGACGATGGGGATAACGACCATCATGATGCAGGCCATCATGGGACCGAGCTCGACGTGGCCGTAGCCGCCGCGGAAGTACTGGATCAAGATAGGAATGGTCCTGTACTTGGTGGAGTCGAGGGTAAGGTAGGGCAGCAGATAGTCGTTCCAGACCCACATGGTCTCGAGAATGCCGACCGAAAGATAGGTGGGCTTCATGATGGGAAGGACGATCTTAAAGAACACCTGAACCGGGTTGCAGCCGTCGATCATGGCCGCCTCTTCGATCTCGAGCGGAATGTTCTTTACAAAGCCGGCGAACATAAAGACCGCCAGGCCCGCGCCAAAGCCAAGATAGATAAAGCAGATGTTGAACGGCGTGTTAAAGCCGATGCGGTCCGCCAAATTGGACAGCGTGAACATGAGCATTTGGAAGGGCACGACCATCGAGAAGACGAACAGGTAATAGAAGAAGTTCGAGATCTTGTTGTTGACACGGACTACGTACCAAGCGCACATGGAGCAGCACACCAAGATCAGAACGACCGACGTGACCGTGATGATGAGCGAGTACATAAACGCCGAGGCAAAGCCCTGCTCGTTAAGAGCGTGCACGTAGTTTGCGAGACCGTTGAACGTCTCGGGCGTGAGCAGATCGAATGCCGTGGTGGTGCTGATTGCGGTCGCTTTCTTAAAGGAATTAAGCGCAATCATAAACACGGGGTAGATCCACGCGAGCGACAGAATCGTAAAGAAAATCGAGAGCGCGCGGTTGATAACCTTATCGCGTTTCATTACTGCTGCACCTCCTTGGACCTCGTGGCCTTAAGCTGGATCATGGAGATGGCCACGACCAGGATGCAGAAGATAACCGCCTTGGCCTGACCAATGCCCTGCCATGCGATACCGGCACGCGAATAGAACGTGTTGTAGATGTTCAGGGCGAGCATCTCGGTGGAGTGCGCGGGGGCGCCGCCGGTAAGGGCGAGGTTCTGGTCGAACAGCTTAAAGCCGTTGGTGATGGACAGGAACAGGCAGATGGTGATGGTCGGCATCAGGTTAGGGATCTTAACCTTCCAAAACGTCTGCCATGCCGTAGCGCCGTCGACCTTGGCGGCCTCGATGTAGTCGGACGGAATGGACTGCAGACCAGCGATGTAGATGATCATCATGTAGCCGACCTGCTGCCACAGGGTCAGGATGATAAGGCCCCAGAAGCCAGCAGCAGAGTTAAGAGCGATGAGCTGGGCGCCCACGTTGGAGAGCAGGCAGTTGATCAGAATCTGCCAAATGTAGCCCAGCACGATGCCGCCGATCAGGTTAGGCATAAAGAAGATCGTACGGAAGATGTTGGTGCCTTTGAGCGCCTTGCGGGTGAGCGCCTGCGCAATGGCCAGGGCGATCACGTTGATGAGCACCGTCGACAGGAAGGCAAACGCCACGGTAAAGAAGAACGACGTGGAGAACTGCGGATCGGACAGCGCGCGCACGTAGTTCTCGATACCGACAAAGTGCGCGTTACTAATGATAATAAACTGGCAGAACGAGAGATAGAAGCCCTGGATAAAAGGGATCACGAACCCGATCATAAACGCCAGGCACGTGGGCAGCATAAAGAGCGGCCACCAGCGCTTGAGTGCTTTGCCCATAAAAGGGTCCTTTCAATATGCAGGGGGCGGGCAAACCAACGTCTGCCCGCCCCCTGTCGCTAATCAGATAGCTTGGGCAGCAACTGCTTACTCGGAAGCGGCCTTCTCGGTCTTCCAGCCATCGACGAAGGCGTTCTTGACGCCGTCCCACTTGCTGTTATCGGCAGCGTAGGCAATCAGAGCCTGCTTGAGGTTCTTCTTCCACTCCTCGGAGGGAATGTAGACGAAGTCCCAAGCGACGGTCTTCTTGCCGTCCTTGGCCATGGCAACGGCCTGCTGCGAGAAGACGTTGGTGGTCTCCTTGGCGCTCTTGAACGGAGCGGTCAGGCCCATCTTGTCGGCGATGATGCTGGTCGGGGTGTCAGCGGTGACGCACCAATACATGAAGTCCTCGGTGGCCTTCTGGGCATCCTCGGAAGCCTGGGAACTGACGCACCAGTAGTTCTCGCCGCCGGAGCACAGGCCCTGGTTCTCCTCGCCGTCAACACCGATGTAGATCGGCATCATGCCAATCTGATCGTCGGTCATGCCGGCCTTGACGAGGTCAGAGTAGGCCCAAGAGCCGTTCTGGTAGAAGACGGCCTTGCCGGTTGCGAACTCGTTGGTGGCGTCGTCGCCGGTCTTGGAAGCAAGCTGCGAAGGATCGCAGGTGGAGTCGGTGATGTACAGGTCGAAGATCTGCTTGTAGTTGTCGAGGAACTCACCCTTGATCTCGTCGTCCTCCTGGTTGTGCTCCTTCTCAAACTCGTAGTAGAGCGGCATGTTGGCAAGGTGGGTGGTGTAGCGCCAGCTGGAGGAGTCGTCCATGCCGGCGGAAGTGAAGGCACCCTCGACACCAAGCTCGTCCTTGCGGGCCTGGATGTCGTCGGCACAAGCCTTCAGCTTGTCGAAGGAGTTGATGTCCTCGGCCTTGTAGCCAGCCTTTTCGAGCAGCTGCTTGTTGTAAATAATGCCGAAGCTCTCCTGAACCCAGTCGATGCACACATCCTTGCCGTCGGACTGCAGAGCCAGGGAGTCGTCAATGAGCTCACCGCGGAGCTTGGTATCGGACAGGTCGGCGCAGTAATCCTTCCAGTTCTTAAGACCGGTGGGGCCGTTGACCTGGAACAGGGTCGGAGCGGAGCTCTTGGACATCTCGGACTTGAGCTTCTCCTCGTAGGTGTTGGAGGCAGCGGTCACGATCTTGACCTCGACGCCCTTCTCCTTCTTATAAGCCTTGGCGATCTCCTTCCACTCCTTGTCGACCTCGGGCTTGAATTGGAGGAAGTAGACCTCGGCAGCGTCACCAGAAGCAGAGGAGCCGGAGCCGGCAGAACCACCGCAACCCACGAGGCCCAGACCAAGAACTGCAGCCGCGGAACCAGCAAAGCCCAGGAACTGCCTTCTGCTCATTTCGTTCTTCATTACAATCCACCCTTTCACACCGTGGCGGCACCCTTTGCCGCCGCCTTCGGAGATTGGCTCGGGGACTTTGCCCCTTTTGCTGATTTGAACGATACGCTATTTGGCTAGTTGTTTGAACAAGTATTACTAGAGCGGTAGAAAAACTTCGGTGAACGGTAATTTCAACTTGATACTTGACAAGTTTTGTATAAACAATTATTTGCTATCTAATGCAGAGAAAACGCCCGGTCAAGCCGATGTACCGTCGGTTTGACCGGGCGTTTTCTCTTTGAGGCCATGAGTCTCGTCAGGCTGCGAGCTAGCCGGCTATCGCTTGGAATTGACGCGGTAATGGAAGATCTCGGGGTGTGTGCGAGTGTGCGTCACCTCAAACAAGATGCCATCCGAGGTGTACGACTGACTCTCCATGACGGCAACGCAGTTGTATTTGCCGAGGTCAAGATAGCTGCAGTCCTCATCGTTGGCGAGCTCGACACTCACCGTACGACGGCTCGCCATCACTTTGACACCGCGCTTGTGCTCCAGATAGCCGTAAATAGAATCTGCCGCGATCTCGGGAGTCAGGCCCTTGGCGATCGACGCCAAAAAATAGCCATGGTCCACTTGGCGCGCGTTGCCGTTGAGGCTTCGGACACGCACTACGCGAATCAACTCCTCGCCCACCTTAAAGCCCAGGTGACGAGAGAGTTGCTCGGTGCAAACCAGATGTTCGAAAGACTTAACGTCCGTCGATGCAACGGCATTGTTGCGCTTTGCAAACTCGCCAAACGACTCAACCTCTTCGAGTGCGCCCAACATGTCGGTTTCGCCCTTAAGCCAAATAACGCGCACGCCCTTGCCGTGTATGGGCTGCACAAACATCCCGTCGGCCAGCATACCCAAGGCGCGACGGACGGTATTGCGAGTGCATCCGAACTCCGCGGTCAGCTCGGCTTCGGTTGGCAGCATCTCCTGAAACGCATAGGTCCCATTAATGATGCGCGAGCGTATTTCTCGGTAGATTCCTTCGTATATCGCTTTTGGCATTGTTTCACCTCTACATTATTCATTTCCGGCTAGGCACGATAGCATTTCTTAAAGTTGTTTAAACCGAATATCGGTAAAGCGACAGGATTTAACCGTTGACGGTTTCTGTCATGCCCAAATCGGTTTCGCTCAAAACTGCCGGTACGACACTCGTCTGGTCCTCTACAATGAATCCATTGTTTAAACGTTTCCCCACGCGCAACGCGCCTCGATATTCGGAAGGCAGAACATGCTGCAAAAAATCCAACGCTTTGGCGGGGCAATGTTCGCGCCCGCCATGTTGTTTTCTATATCAGGCCTCATGGTCGGCGTCTCCGCTCTCGCAACGACTGCGGACATCGTCGGCGATCTCGCCGTATACGGAACCCCTTGGTACGCTTTTTGGACCATCATCCAGCGCGGCTCGTGGACGGTCTTTAAACGCCTCCCGCTCCTTTTTGCCGTAGCGCTGCCCATCGGTCTTGCCCAAAAACAACCGGCTCGTTGCTGCCTCGAGGCTCTCGTCGCCTATTTTGTCTACTGCTTCTTTTTGAGCGAGATCATTAAGCTGAGCGGAGACAATCTTGGACTTAAGTACCCGTCGTCTTTGACCTCCGCTAGCGGCATCACCATCATCGACGGCATCAAGACGCTCGACACCGGCATTATCGGCCCGCTGGCGGTATCGGCAACCGTCGTCGCCATCCATGACCGCTTCTACGATGCCAAGGTTCCCGATTGGCTCGGCACCTTCTCGGGCTCCTCGCTGGTCTACCTCATCAGCTTTTTTGCCGTGTTTGCCCTTGCCGCTATCTCGGCCGCCATCGTGCCCTCCGTATACGCAATGACCGAAACGCTGCGCCATGCACTTACGAGCGTCGGCCCCTTTGGCGTGGGCATCTTTGTGCTTTTGGAGCGAGCGCTCGAGCCCATGGGGCTGCACCACCTGCTCTACATGCCGATCTACTACGACAACCTGGTCATTAACGACGGCATCTACGCCACGTGGAGCAGCTTGCTCCCCATCCTCTCCCATAGCACGCGCCCCCTTAATGAACTTGCGCCGTGGGCCGGTTTTACCGCCACCGGCTGGGTCAAGCTCTTTGGCCTTCCCGCCATCGCAGCCGCGTTCTACTCCACCGCAAAACCAGAGCGCCGCGCCGGCCTTAAGGTCATCCTTTTGCCCGCCATCGTCGCCTCGGTGGTTTGCGGCGTTACCGAGCCACTCGAGTTTCTCTTTATGTTCACCCACCCCGGGCTCTTTTTGCTCTACGCCGTCTTATCGTCTTGCCTTGCCACAACCATGAATCTCTTTGGCATCGTCGGCATCTTCTCGGGCGGCCTCATGGAGATGGCAGCCTTCAACTTTATTCCGCTCATGCGCACGCATGCCGGTGCCTATCTTTTGGCGCTCGGTATCGGCCTTGCCTTTAGCCTCATCTTTTTTGTTAGTTTTCGAGCACTCATCTTGGTCTATGACCTTAAGACACCGGGCCGCGAGGATCATGTTGCCAATCGCGCGGCAATCGATTGTTTAACGGGAAGCGACTTTGCCAAAGAGCAATCCCCCAATGACGAGGTCGATAGTCGATCCGATCAAGATCACGTCCTCGCTGAGCGGGTAATTCAGCTTTTAGGTGGCGTTGGCAATATCGTGGGCGCAACCAACTGCGCCACGCGCCTGCGCGTCGAGGTCGCAGACCCTTCCATCGTTGCAGATAACGCGTCGTTTGTCGCGGTGGGCGCCAAGGGCCTCATCATTACGGGCAAGACCGCCCAGGTGGTCATCGGCATCTCCGTTCCCCGCGTTAAAGAGCATTTTGACCAGATCATGGGCCTCGAGCCGGAATTTGTGCCCACCACCTCGGCCTCCCCTGCCGCCAGCGCAGCCCATAAGCGCGGCGATATCTGCTTCTTCGATATCGACGGAACGCTCGCCTGGCAAGACCCCAGGCTCGCCCAAGACCTTCCCGAAGACGAGCGGGACCTCTCCCCCTATCCCAACGAGGCGGTTTCGCAGGCAATCCGCGAGTTTGTCGCCAACGGCAACATGGCCTTTATCTGCACGGGGCGCACCCTCAGCTGCATCCACCCCAAACTTCTTGAGCTGCCCTGGACCGGCATCGTCTGTCTTGCGGGCGGTTACGCCGAGATCAACGGACACGCAATTCGCGATCTGTCGATGACGCCCAGCATGCTGCAGCATCTTGCCCCCTATCTTGAGCAATCGGGCGAGGTCATCCGCTTTGAGGGCCTCAACGGCGTCGTGCGCATGAGTGCCGATGCCCCCGATGCCCCCGGATACGCGCGCACCCTGGGCGACGCAGTCACGCAGCTGCAACATTACAGTGTCTACAAGATCTTGATGTCTACATCGCTCGCCAACCACATCGCTCAAGATAAGGCACTTGAGCCGCTGCTGTGCTTTAACGAGCTCGAACTCGAGGTAACCGAAATCTCGCCCCGCGAATGCACGAAGCGCGGGGGCATCCAGTCTGTACTCGACGCCCTCGACCCCCACCACGGAACCGTATACGGCATTGGCGACGCCAGCAATGACGTCTCGCTGATGAACGCCGTCGATGTCGGCATTGCGATGGGCAACGCACCGGACTATCTCAAGGATAAGGCCGATTACGTGACCGACACCGTCGATCACGACGGTGTCGTTGCGGCGCTCGAGCATTTTAGGCTGATTTAGGCACACTCCATCAAACGCACGCCCGTTGTCCTAAATCGCCAAAACTGCCGCGCCAAACGCCCTGATGTGGCAATATGTTGTCTGCATATTGCATCAATGCAACCTCAGAAAGAATGCGAGAACCCGTGTCCAGTCCGTTTACCAGCTTTTTAGCCCAGCACTTTGACCAGATTAACGACTATCTGGCCACGTTCTTTGACGGACAGGCGACCTCTGCCGATATCGAGCGCTACCTGTATGCGCCGCTCTCGGCTTTTACGGCCAACGCCGGCAAGCGCCACCGCCCGCTTATCTGCATGCTCGCCGCAACCGCAGTGGGCGGTAGCTTTGAGAGCGCCCGCAGCGCCGCGGCAGCCATCGAGCATTTCCAGTCGGGCGCGCTGATCCACGACGACATCGCCGACAACGGACAGCTTCGTCGAGGCAAGCCCTGCATGCACCTTACCGAGGGCACGGGCCTTGCCATCAATTGTGGCGACCTGGCGCTCACCATGGTCACCAAGACGGTTCTCGACGACCCTACGCTGGAGTCCGACGTGAAGCTGCGCGTGCTCCACGAGCTTACCGAGATGATCGTCCGCACCATCGAGGGTCAAGCACTCGACCTGGGTTGGGTCCGCGACGGGCGCTTTGATATCTCGGTTGATGACTACCTGGACATGGCGACGCACAAGACCGCGTTTTACAGCGGAGCCACGCCGCTTGCCGCCGGAGCCATTATCGGCGGCGGCAACGATGAGCAAATCGAAGCGCTGCGCGCCTTTGGCCTGCACACGGGCCTTGCCTTTCAGATTCAGGACGACCTGCTCAACCTTGTCGGCACTAAGGAAGCCGCCAACAAGGACTTCCGCACCGACATCACCGAGGGCAAGCGCACGCTTGTCGCCGTACACGCCCTCTCTGATGAGCGCCACCACGGCGAGGTCGAGGCGATTCTTTCCTCAGGCACCGATAATCCCGCGCAGCTCGCACGCGCCGTGGAGATCTTCCAGGAGACCGGCTCCATCGACTACGCCCACACTTACGCGCTCGACCTGACCGCTAAGGCCAAAGCGGCCATCGAGAACGTTGAGCTTGATCCGCGCGCACGCGAGCTGTTCCTCTCCATGGCAGATTTCTTTGTGGAGCGCCTTAACTAACGGGGGTTATAAAACCTGTCAGCAGCGTATTTAGGCACAACTTGCTACACTGTTGAGTGCATGTTTATGCATCCCTTTGCGTTGTCTATCCGACAGACGCTCAAATAGTACGAATGGTACGCCGAAAGGGGTTCGTTCATGGAACCTATTACAACGGGCATGCAAGGAGCAGCCGTCGAGGACGTGCAGTCTCGTCTCCTGCAGCTCGGCTACACGATTGATGCCGCCGAAGTCACCGACAAGTACTTTGGAGCCACCACTGAGCAGGCCGTCAGCACCTTCAGGCTCGACAGCGGCCTTGCTGCCGGTCATGCCGTCGATATCCCCTGTTGGAGCGCCCTTGTAGACGCTTCGTATAAGCTGGGCGACCGCACCCTCTATCTGCGCATGCCCAATTTCCATGGCGCCGATGTGCAGGCCCTGCAGCGCGCTCTCAACGTTTTGGGCTTTGCCTGTGGCGAAGACGACGGCTACTTTGGCCCGCATACCGAGGCCGCCCTGCAGCAGTTCCAGGAAAATGTCGGCCTGTTTGCCGACGGCATGGCCTTCCAGGACACCTACGCCTACATCAACCGCCTGCACCATGTGTGGGAGGGCAAGCCCTCGGTCACCGAAGCCGAGTCCCGCATCGGTTTTGCTCGCGCCGCCAACGTGCTCGAGCGCTTCCAGATTGCCGTTATCGGCGAGGACCCCATCGCACGCAGTGTTGCGTCGCGCATGTGGAATATCGCCACGGCAACGACCGACAACAGCGGCATGATGCTCTGCGACTCCGAGGTCCCAACCGACGTTGACCTGGTGCTCGAGATCGCAAGCGACGAGCTGCCCGCCGACGCCGCACCGCGCGCCACGATTGCCCTCGCCGAGTGCCACAACCTGGCCCAGCGCATCCGCACTGCCAATGTCGCCGCACAGCAGAAGCCGGCACGCATTCGCATTGAGCTCACGGGCATGACGCGCTACAACGGCACCTTCACGGCCAGCGACGCGCAGACACTCGCCGTACGCCTGCTCGATGGCGTTTGCGATGCCCTCGCAGATTAGGTAAACTAAACGAGTTGCTTTTGGGCAACACCACACATTGGGACGTAGTTCAACGGTAGAACTCCGGTTTTTGGTGCCGGCTGTTGGGGGTTCGAATCCCTCCGTCCCAGCCCTTAAGAACACAGCGCTCCAGGCCCTTATGAACCTGGAGCGCTTTCTTGTGGGCAAGCGGAGGAATTCGAACCCGCAAGGGTGCGGAGCTGAGGAAACGCGAAGGCGCCCCAAGCCCATTAGGACCAAGAGCGCCTAACATCAAGAAAATATCAGCCCAGTTCCGAAAAGCGAGCCGCATGCAACAACCAGGTAACCACAGGCCCCGGGAGAGCGGGGACACCGGCTTAGGTTTATCGCGAGTTCCGCACGAACAGGAGGCCACTTAATGTGGCCTCCGTCGTGA
>CABQJV010000034.1 GCA_902464565.1 uncultured Collinsella sp. | reverse complement strand
CGTACTGGAAGTAGGCCTGGACGTACTTGTCGGTGTGGTCGCCGATGATCTTGATCGAGTTCTTGTTGGCGCCGACGGTACCGTCGCCACCCAGACCCCAGAACTTGCACTCGATGGTGCCGGGGGCTGCGGTGTTGGGCGCATCCTCGGCCTCGGGCAGGCTCAGGTTGGTCACGTCATCAACAATGCCGATGGTGAACTCGCGCTTGGGCTCGTCCTTCTTGAGCTCCTCGAAGACAGCGAACGCGGACGCGGGAGGCGTGTCCTTGCTGCCCAGGCCGTAACGGCCGCCGACGACCTTGATGCCCGTCTTGCCGGCCTCGTAGAGAGCGGAGACGACGTCCTGGTAGAGCGGCTCGCCGATGGAACCCGGCTCCTTGGTACGGTCCATGACGGCGATCTTCTGGACGGTCTCGGGGAGAACGTCGACAAAGTGCTTGATGGAGAACGGACGGAACAGGCGAACTTTGACCAGGCCGACCTTCTCGCCGTGAGCGTTGAGGTAGTCGATGACTTCCTCAAGCACGTCGCAGAAGGAGCCCATGCACACGACGACGCGATCAGCATCGGGAGCGCCGTAGTAGTTGAACAGGCCGTAATCGGTGCCGAGCTTCTCGTTGATCTTCTTCATGTAGCCCTCGACGACGGCGGGAAGCTCGTCGTAGACCTTGTTGCAGGCCTCACGGTTCTGGAAGAAGATATCGCCGTTCTCGTGGCTGCCGCGGGTGTGCGGGTGCTCAGGGTTGAGCGCGTGGTCGCGGAAAGCCTGGACGGCGTCCATGTCGCACATCTCAGCCAGATCCTTGTAGTCCCACATGGCGACCTTCTGGATCTCGTGGCTGGTGCGGAAGCCGTCGAAGAAGTTAAGGAACGGGGTCTTACCCTCGATGGCGGCAAGGTGAGCCACCGGCGAGAGGTCCATGACCTCCTGGACGTTGCCCTCAGCGAGCATGGCGAAGCCGGTCTGACGACAGGCCATGACGTCGGAGTGATCGCCAAAAATGTTCAGGGCGTGGGAAGCGACGCAACGCGCGGAGACGTGGAAGACGCCCGGGAGCTGCTCGCCCGCGATCTTGTACATGTTCGGGATCATCAGGAGCAGACCCTGAGAAGCCGTGTAGGTGGTGGTCAGAGCACCGGCGCCCAGCGAACCGTGAACGGTACCGGCTGCACCTGCCTCGGACTCCATCTCGACGACCTTGACCGGGGTGCCGAAGATATTCTTGCGACCCTGGGCCGCCCACTGGTCGACATGGTCGGCCATCGGGCTGGACGGCGTAATGGGATAGATTCCCGCTACCTCGGTGTACGCATACGAAACATATGCGGCCGCCTCGTTGCCGTCCATAGACTTAAACTTACGCGCCATATACCCCTCTCCTCTCATATAGGTATACAGGCCCCGGCGATCGCCGGGATGTTGGCGTGATGGGATTTACGCTGTTGCTTCCAATCATCTGGCAGGCAGGCTCAGCAGCAGGTACGTGGCGTGGAGAGAAGACATGCCGAGGCGAGGGCCAGCTGATGCGCCCCACAGACCCGACCGCCCGTCTTGCACATGACCGAGCGCCGCAAAGGCCGCATGCCGGATGCTCCCGGGCACGCCCCGGCGATGGGAAGCGCCCGCAACGGAAATCCGCATGCGGGTTTATTGTACCCCGCCGTCAAGTGTAATTTCGGCAAATATAGGCGGGCGGTAAAGGTTTACCTCGGGTGACTGCCGGGAGCAAAATGATCCCTTGGGGACGCAGGGACCATTTGGCAGGACTGGCTAAAGGGCACCGAAGAGAATGGCGTAGGTATTGGATTCGCCGAGCTTGAGCTCGTCGCCGGGATTGAGTTGGGCGGAACGGCCGGGCTCGACCTGAATGCAGACGCGCGTGGCCCCGTTTACCACCACGGTTCCGTTGGTGGACGACAAGTCCTCGACGTGCCAGATATTTTGAGCATCGCACCAGATATGGGCATGGCGGGCCGAGACATCGTCGCCGACGTCGGTAATATCGCCCTCACCAGTGGCCAGCGCGCCAATCTCAACACCCTGCTCACTCGGCTGAATCCAGCGCGGGGCGCTCACGACAAAACTGTTTTGTACGCGCAGCAAGCCCAAGGGGTGCGCCGGGGCGGGTTCGCGTTCGCCCGCGGTCATCGACATGCCAAGCGAACGCGGCGTGGATGTTCCTCCGCCACAGGTCGCGTGCGCGTAGTCGATGGCATAGTTCACCGAGGACCGCACATCCGCCGAACAACCGACGGCGACAAACAGCACCAGCACGGCCTCGGCGCGCTCGGCGGGCATGAGTTCCGCCGCCTGGGACAGGCGATCGAGCGCGTTGCGATAGAGATTCGTGTCCTGGTGGCACTCTTCGAGCGCGCGTACCATCGGTTCACCTGCAGGACCGCACACCATATTGATCACAGCCGTGGAGTCCATGGGATTGCGCTGGCGCAGGGCCAGTTGCGACATAATACGCGCAGCCGAGGTACCGTATTCGGCAAAGTAGCGCTGCTGAAGCGTGCCGACCGGCGCGCGAACGATGAAGCGGGAAACCCAAGAGCGATCGGCGGCTCGGCTCTGCGGGCTGCGGCCGTCGGCGAGCGGACGGGACGAAAGCACCAAGCCGCACAGCTCGATATGGCTCAGATGCGCCGCGCGCTTAAAGATGTCAAACATGGCCCCGCATGGGGTGAGCTCAACTTGAGATGCCATGACCTAGGCCTCCTTGGTCGTAGAAATAGAATCGGACGATACTTCGACAGGTCCGCCAAAAGTACGGGCAGCTGCGGCTCCACCGGCAAGCGGAGTCGCCATCTGGGCTTTTGTGCGTCGCGGTGCCGAAACGGGAAGTTCAAAGGCAAAGCCCATCGCAAGCAAAAACCACGTAAGCGTATAGGTTGCAACCAGAGCGGCAACAAGGCCGCCCATCACGGCGCGTTGGGAAAATACGCTACATGCAGCCACAACCAGCACCGGAACCTCGCAGGCAGAAAGCGCAAGCACACCCTGCAGGAAGCCCGAGCGCCGATCGCGCGCAAGTGCCCCCGCGGCAACGCCGGCTATGCCTGGCAGCGCCAACGCCAGTGCGGCAATAATACCCGGTAGCGACCCAGACCACACGAGCGATCCCAAAGTCGCCGTCACGCGAGCGCCCGACGCCAGCAGCGCGGCCGAAACCACGACCACAGCCCAAACCACGCTGCAAACGACCGCCGCACCGATCATCAGCGCGCGACGAACCGCGCGGCCAGACGCATCCATGGGGCACGGCGTGAGCGGCTCGCCGCGGAGCGAACGACCGACATTTTGCGCATAGTGGTCACAAAACGCCGAGAGCGCCGCCTCGACCGCCGCCGGCTCGGGACGATCTTTTTGATGGCTGGACAGACAGGCCATCACCACGTCGAACAGCTGGGCATCGACAAACGCCAGCGCATCACGTAGCTCTTCGGAATCCGGCTCAAGCCCTAGCTGCTGGGCCTGCTCGGCCGCGGCGAGCGCCACATCGGGCTCACGACGAAGCAGCTGAGTCAAATCGCAACCGGGCGCATGGGCACCAATGGGATAGTCGGGCCGCGTGTCCATCTTAAGACGGTAGGGGCTCGCGATGTCGCGCGTCCTTTTGCGCGAACCCGAGGCGCCCGAAGTGCTCGGCGCGGCTTCGTATGGCGCGACGCCGGCAATGAGCTCGTAAACCGTGCTTGCCGCGGCATAGACGTCAATCGCCGGCGACATACGCAAAGCACGCAGGTCGGGAATATCGTCGGTGAGCATCTCGGGCGGGGCATAGGCAACCGTCGCGCGACGCAGCGTGGCATAACGCTCCGTAAACGACGCCTTGCCGCCGGTACCGGCCACGGCCGACGCAGGCTCAAGCGCCAGCGATGAGCCAAAGTCGATCAGGCACAGGTCAAAGGTGCCCTCGGCAAGCTGCCGGTCAAGCGGTAGGCGCGCCGTGCGCACCATAATATTAGCGGGCGAGATATCGCGATGGACAAAGCCCTCGCCCACCAGGCTCATACGGCAGAGCAGATCGAACAGGTCGCGACCCAGACGCGCCGCCACGAGCGGCGACAGGCGTCCGGCATCGTCCACGGCGAGTCGCGAACGCAAGCGGGCAAGCGTCTCGCCCTCGACCCATTCCATGACAATTGCAGGCACACCGTCGACCTCGCCCCAGCCATAGAGGCGGGGAAAGCCCTTAAGGCCCGAAAGGGCGCGATGGCATTCGTATTCCTCGCGAAACGCCGCCTTGAACTTGGCGACCAGCGCCTCGTGAGCGGCATCGTCATCAAACTCATCGCGCGTCGGCAAGATGAGCTGCTTGAGTGCCACGGCCTCGCCTTGGGCGTTGACGGCACGCGTCACGCGGCCGATACCGCCACGGCGCATGGTGGCATCGTCGGCAAACAGCATCGTAAAACGACGCAGATAGGCAGGCAGTTCGTCCTGACCGAGCGCAATGGCCGGCTCAAACCCGTCGACACGCGCCAGGCGCAGGCCGACCATGGGATCGCGACCGAGCGATCGTGGTGTGGTGGATGCAAGATCGGTCATCATAGGGCAAGCGCCGCCACGTTATTGTTGAAGTTACCGAGCGCGACGTCATCATCGCCGTAATGGCCGACCCATTGGCATAGGTTGGTGTAACAGCCCCACAGATTGGCATACTGCTGATACCACTTTGACCGGGGCGAGAATGTCTGACGACCGAACTCGGCTCGAATGACAAACATCTCCCCGACCAGGCTGTCGCACGGCCTGGGATCTCCCGTAGAGTTATAGGTCGAGACCACGTCATTGGCACGAGAAACATAGCCGTCGAGCATGTTGTACTTGGTCACAAGCCAACTGTGAATGCTCTCTTCTTCAGCAGCGGAAAGGCCACCGGAGTTTGCATCGTTGTCAGTGTTGCCGCCCGTCGAGCCGCCGTTTCCAGACCCTCCGGTAGAGGAACCCGACCCAGAGCCGCCGCCCGAACTCGATGAATCCGAGCCGGAGCCAGAAGTATCCGAGCTACCGGGCTTTCCGGACTGCTGGGCGTCCTGCTCCTTTTGCTGCTCGACCTTATTCACCGTTGCCGCCACGCTATTGTTGGACAACCGATCGATGATCTTGGTGTTGGTGAGCACGATGGTTTTGCCATTGGCAAGCGTGACTTCGTTGTCCGGGGCCTCGGCGCCGTCCGCACCGTCGGTGCCAAACACAATATGCGCGACCACACTTGCCCAAGCATATCCAGTCGTGGTACCCAGATCACTTTTGACCTCATGCCCCACACGCGGTTCGCGTGCGGCATGCGCCTGCATCATGGACGGCACGGTCATGCCATAGGCAGAAACGCCAGCTATGACCAGCACCAGCGAGCACGATAACAGTGCGTACGCCCGCGGCGCCAAGCCCAGTCGGCGTCGCATGCGCACCGCGGCGCCGCGCTTTGTCTGAGTGCCACCGGGCCGCATGCGTTCTCCTCCAAGAAAAACACGCCGCTCAGAAGCGGCGCATTCATTCAAATCCATATTTGAGTGTATCAGCGAACCCAAAAGGTTGCGCAACGAATGGGCAAATTAAGGATGCGAGCGGAAGCATCCATGCGATAAGCGGATACGAAGCATCTTTGTTGCACAACAAACTCACAGTCGCACGGGGAAATTATGACTACCCCGTGCGTCGCGAGGAAAACATACGGCAGGAGCAGACTCGCCACCTAAATCGCGCGACGGGCCTCGATGGCGCGGCCAAGCGTAAGCTCGTCGGCATACTCCAAGTCGCCGCCCACGGGAAGGCCGCTTGCCAGACGCGACACCTCGACGCCCAACGGCTTGATGGTACGGGCCAGGTAGCTCGCCGTGGTCTCGCCCTCGATGTTGGGGTTGGTGGCGATGATGACCTCATGGATATCCTCGTGACCCAGACGCGCCAGCAGCTCACGGATGTGCAACTGCTCGGGACCAATCTTGTCCATGGGGCTGATCACGCCGCCCAGCACATGGTACAGACCATGGTAGCTGCCCGTGCGCTCGATCGCCTGGACGTCGCGCGGCTCGCCCACAACGCAAATGCGAGTGGTATCGCGCATCGGGTCCTGGCAGATGGAGCACTCGTCGGCCGTGGCGTAGTTAAAGCAACGGCTGCAAAAGTGGACCTCCTGCTTGACCTCCAGGATGGCCTCGGCCAGGCGGCGGGCCTCCTCGGCATCGGCCTCGAGCAGGTAATAGGCGATGCGCTGGGCCGACTTGGGACCAATGCCCGGCAGACGGCCCAGCTCATCGAGCAGTTTTTGCAGACTGTGATTCGCACTCATATATATGCGTGTCTTAGAACGGCATGCCCGGGATGTTGAGGCCGCCGGTGATGGCGCCCATCTGCTTGTTAGCAAGCTCGTTGACGCCGCGGACGGCCTCGTTGACGGCAGCCATGATCATGTCCTGCAGCATATCGACGTCCTCGGGATCGAGGGCATCGGGATCGATGGCGAGGTTGACGAGCTCCATCTCGCCGTTAACGGTCACCTTGACCATGCCGCCGCCGGCAGAGGCGTCGACGGTCTGGGACTTGAGGTTCTCCTGCGCGGCGGCAAGCTGCTCCTGCATCTTGCGAGCCTGCTTCATCATCTGCTGCATGTTCATACCGGCCATGATGGCTCCTTTACGTGCGGCCGCACGCCGAGCTGCAAGGGCAGCCGGAGCACGGCGGGACTTTCAAACTCAAAAATCGTACCACGGCGCGAGGCCAGCGAGCGGGGCGGACGTGTTACCTCAGTCGATATACATGTCCTGGAGCGCAAGCCGCACCCATAGATTATGCAAAGTTGAATAATTCGCATCTGCATAATATTTAAAGCTAAATCTTGTAGAGCCGGAATCCGACATTTAATGCGTACCACTAAATGGCTAAATGCCGAGCCACTACTCGAGGCGGCGCTCATGACGGCGAGGTATAATTTGATTGCCATAGATAGCAATTTGGAGGTGCCCCATGAATGCCCCCGACGTGCTCCAAAACATCCGCTCAAAACACCCCGTTGCATATGTGGTTCTCTATCTCTTTGTCGGCTGGGCATTACTGGTTGTCATCACCCATGCTATAGCCTTTGGAGCAGGACTACTGATAGCCAGCTCGGACCAGCCCGTCGTCAAATGGGAAGCGACCGATGAGTGCACCGACGGAAGTCGAACCATTTACTACAACAGCCCGTCCCTCTACCAAGAGTTCAAGGTCAAGATAAAGGACTCCAAGATTGTCGATGCCGAACTAGGCGCTTTCTTGACAATCGGAGCAACCGTCAACGCCGAGCAAGTCGAGCACACGGACAGCCATGCGACGTATCGTATCGACCTCAGCATCCTAGGCCGACCGTCACGTACCTGTCTGCTCGAATGCGAGATACGCGGCACCGCGTTGCACATGTCCGAAATACAGATGCGCCCGGGCAAAGAGATCTCTTCTTGAGCAGCATACCCGCCCGCACGGTTACTCCACCGGTTTGAAGATGGTGGACTGGCCGAAGACGCTGCGGATGAGGGCTTTGGCCTCGTCCTCGGTCTGCGGGATGCTCGGGGCTGCACCCTGATGGCCGAAGGGGCTGCCCGCACCGGGGTTGGACTCCCAGGGAGCTGCAGGAGCGCCCTCCTCTTTGGGGGCAGTTGCAGCGGACTTGGGCGCGGACGCCGCACCCGGCACGTCGAACGGAGGCAGATCGTCCCCGCTCGCATCGACAGCGAAGCCGCCGACCATAGTGTCGTCGTAGGGCACCTGCTCGGATTCCCACGGCGCGGACTGCGCGACAGGCTGAGCCTTGGGGGCAGCCGAGCGCTCGGGCGCTCGGGGCGCGGGCTCGGTCGGGAGCTTACCCGTGGCAGGAGCGCCGGCGGGGTTGTCGGAGCGTAGCCAGGGGGCTTTGCCCAGGTCAGACGACTTGGGCGCAGGCGAGACGGGCTTGGGCGCGGGTGTCGGAGCAGCCGGTTTGGGCGCCGCGGGCTTAGGCGCCGACGGGGTCGAAGCCGCTACCGGCGCCGCTTGCTGCTGCGGCGCGCTGGCGCTCGAGGATGCAGGGGCCGCCGAGGACACGGGTTGCGGGTCCGCAGATGCCGCAGCCCGTGCAGATGGAGAATGCTCCTCATGTTGAGGAGCCGGCGTGCCACCCCCATCCAGGACATAGTCGACGGTACGACGACCGAAGACCGCGCAGACCGTCGGCAGGACCACCGACTGCGTGTCGGCGCGACCGAGCATCTTAATGGCAAAGGTCGAACCCGCAGGGAACGAGACCGTGAGCTTGGAGCCATCGTCGGCCGTGGCGCGAGCGTTGAGTAAAAGCCCTGCGTAGGAGGCCTGACGAGCCTTGACACGCTCGACGACCTCGGCCCATTTGCGCTGGAGCTCGCCGGCATCCTCAACCGCGGGGGTCTCGGCGGCGCCGGCGGCAGCAACCTGGGCGGCATTGTTGGACTGGGGCTTAGGCGCCGGAGCGGTAGCAGGCGCGGAGGCCGCAACGGGCTGAGGCGTCGGAGCCGGCGCAGACTGAGGTGCAGGCGCTGCAGGCTTGGAAGCTGACACGGACGCAGAACGGGGCGCAGGCTGGGCAGCCGGAACAGCAGCACCACGGTCCCAAGGCATACCGCCCTGGCGCGCGGACGTAGCAGCGGGGGCAGCGGATGCCGCCGGGGCGGCAGCGCGGGCGCCCGAAATGAGCGTCGGCTGTTGGGCAGCAGCGGGTACGGATGCTGCAGGCGCGGCGGCCTGAGCAGCAGCCACGCTCGCCGGCACGGCGGCGTTGGCAACCATGGCCTCCAGGCGTGCCACGCGCTCGGCCAATGCCTCAATCGTTAAATCAGCCTCGGGACGCGCCAGACGCGTGCAGGCAATCTCGAGCACCAGGCGCACGTCGCTCGCGCCCCTCATCTCCAGTGCGGCATCGTCGAGCACTGTCAGCACACGAGCCAGGCGGTCGGCAGGATGCTCGCCAAAGGCAGCGGCCTCGGCAGCAAGCGCCTCGGCCTGCTCGGAGCCGCCCTCAAACAACTCGGCACGGGCACCGGCAACGCAGGCAACATACACGTCGCGCACGTGCGCCACCAGGTCGCGCGTCAGCTCCAGCAGATCGTTACCTTCCTCGACCTGCGCGCGAATAAGCCCATACAGCTCGGCAACATCGCGATCGGCAATGGCGCGGGAAAACTCGCCCAGAATCTGGTCCGAAACCTCGCCTAAAAGCGAGCGGGCGTCGTCCGCATGCACAGAACCGTTGCCAAAGACGCTCAGCTGCTCCAGCGTGGACAACGCGTCGCGCATGCCGCCCTTTGCATGGCGCGCCACGATAGCCAGCGCCTCGTCGTCGTAATCGAAGCCCTCCTGCTCGCACACGTATGCCAGGCGATGCTCGATATCCTCGTTGCCGATGCGATGGAAATCGAAACGCTGGCAGCGCGAGAGGATGGTCTCCAGAATCTTTTGCGGGTCGGTGGTGCACAGCACAAAGATCACGTGCGCCGGCGGCTCCTCAAGCGTCTTGAGCAGCGCGTTGAACGCCGCCGTCGTGAGCATGTGGACCTCGTCGATGATATAGATCTTGTACTTGCCGCGCACCGGGGCAAAGTTGACGGAGTTGATGATCTCCTCGCGCACGTTGTCCACGCCGGTACGGCTTGCGGCATCGAGCTCGTAGACATCCGGGTGGTTGCCCTCGGCGATGAGCTCGCACTCCTCGCAAGTACCGTCGGGCATGCAGCCGCTTGCACCCTCGGCGCGCGCCGCCTCGGCATTGTGGCACAGCAGCGCCTTGGCCAGAATGCGCGCCATGGTGGTCTTGCCCGTGCCGCGCGGTCCGCAGAACAGGTAGGCGTGGGACAGGCGTCCCTCGGTGATGGCGTGCTCGAGCGTCGAGACGATATGCTGCTGGCCCACCACGGAGTCAAAGGTGAGCGGGCGATACTTTCGGTACAACGATTCCATGGGTGCTCCCCCGGGTATACTGAGTCTTGTTGCCGCGGCGGCCATGCGGTCGCACGGCATACTGCATTCCATAATAACCCGTACGGCGAGCCCGCCGCGATAGGAGTCCAAAGAGCATGGCAGACGCAGAGAGCAACCTCGTTCCCTCCGAAGCAGCCGACCAGGTCGAGGTCGCGCTCGAGGAGCAGGCCGCAGCCGACGACGGCATCCTGTACCTCAACGAGTACCAGTACGAAAACGACCTAGTCACCGACTTCGCACGCCTGGTCGCCTCGCCCAGGCGTCGCGGCTCGCTGTATGTCGCCGCCGCGATTGCCGCGCTCATCGGCATCGGCATGCTGGTGGCCGGCGGCAACTGGATCAAGTTTGGCGTCGTGTTGATCGTGTTCGGCGCCTTTTTGGCCTGGTGGAGCAAAAACCTGCACCACACCCTCGCCCGCGACTTTATCGACGCCGTCGAGGCCGACGAGTCCATGGGTGGCCGCTATCGCCGCGTCGCCGCCAACGAGGACGGCCTGATGGTTTGGGGCAAGAGCGGCAAGCCGCAGTTTTTCCCGTTTGAGAAGCTCGACCACGTGCTCGACGGCGAGCGCATCTTTGTGGCCATGTTCGCCGACCAGGGCGTGACGATCCCTAAGGAAACCTTTATTCGCGGCGATGCCGAGCAGTTTGGCACCTTCCTTAAGGCGCGCATCAACAAAAAACTCCGCATCGAGACCAAACGCAAGAAGATGAAGGCTGAAAAGGCCGCCGCCGAGGCCAAGCAGGGCGACAAGCCCCAGGAGACCAAGGGCAAGCAGCGCAAGCAGAAGAAGAACAAGAAGAAGCGCTAGGCCGGACGCAGGGTCCAGACCCCAGACGGAGCTTAAATTGAATGTCGCCCACCTGCGCGTGCTACACTAGCAGCATCTATGCCACCGCGAACGGCTCGGCTCCGCGCCCGCCACTCGCAAACGAACTTTAAACGCACGAGGGTTGGCCATGCCGCTTTTCTCGCAACATACCGCCCGGTTCTCGCCGGACGTTCCCTTGGAGGGCACCAGCTCTCGCGAGCTGCTCAAGCGGTACCAGCCGCTCGAGACACTTGCGACCGGCGGTTTTGGCTCCATCGAGATCTGCCGCGACACGCACCTGCGCCGCCGCGTCGCCATTAAGCGCATCCCCCTTATCAACGGTGCCGGCATGCCCGCCAGCGACATCATGGATGTCCTGCGCGAGGCGCACACCGCCGCCATGCTTCAACATCCCAATATCGTGCAGGTCATCGACTTTACGCACGACACAGCCTATGCCTACCTGGTTATGGAATATGTCGATGGCATGTCGCTGGCCGAGTTTTTGCATCGCGTGGACGGCCACTCACTTACCTTTGACGAGGCCGTGGCCATTGCCGATGCCCTGGGCCAGGCGCTCACCTTCGCCCATAGTAATGGCGTACTCCACCTGGACATTAAGCCCGCCAACGTGCTCATCGACCACTCGGGCAATGTAAAGCTCACCGACTTTGGCATGGCGCGACTGTCGTCCGCCGGTGGCTTTGGCGGCTCGCGCGGCGGCACCATCGGCTACATGCCGCCCGAGCAGCTCGATATCGAGACCGGCACGGTCGATGAGCGCGCCGATGTCTTTGCCCTCGCCTGTGTGATCTACGAGGGCCTGTGCGGCAGCGCTCCCTTTATGGCGGCCACGCCCGCCGACTCGCTCGACCGCATCATCGGCGGCGCCACCTATCCCAGCGAGCTGATACCACACTTTCCCCCGGGAGCCGAGGCCGCGCTCATGAGCGCGCTCTCCCCCATGCCGCAGGACCGCCCCAACAGCATCGAGGCATTTTGCAACCAGCTCCTTGCCGGTCTGGGCAGCGTACGCGAGGGCCGTCGCAGCCTGGAGCAAATGGTTGGCGAGCTTTCGGATGACGAGCAGGAGCTCGACGATATCGAGCCGTCGCACTACGAGGACGACGCCATCGAGATTGACCCCGCACTCGGCTGGGCGGGCACGCGCTGGAGCCATGCGCGCGACTACACCATGCGCGCTATCTCGGCGCTAGCGTGCGGCACCTTTAGCTTTTTGCTGATGCAAACGGCCGGGGTCGCGGCGCTTCCCGGCCTGGTCATTGCGGCTATCGCAATCGGAGCGGCGGCCGGCCTGGCCCCCCAGATCGGCTCGGCCATCTCGGCTGTGGGCTTTTTGGTGCTCATGGCCAACGCCACCATGCAGGCGCAGGGCATCCTGTCGATGTTGCCCGTCGCGGTGATCTTTGCCGCTGCCATGTCCGGTTGGTGGATTGCCTGGGGTCGCACCGAGGCTGCCGCGAGCGCCGCACTCACCTGTGCACTCGCGCTTGGCTGTCTGACCGGCAATACCTTCCTAGCAGCTGGGGTCGCCGCCGGCGTCGCGTCATTTTGGCTCGGCCCGGCAAGCGCCGCCGCGGCAACGGGCATGGGCGCGCTTTTTGCCCGCCTGGCGACAGTCGCGCTTTCAGCCGGGGGCGTGCTGGGGCTCGGTAACGTTGCCGCAGCGCTGGGAGACCCGCCCCTTTGGGCTGCCTTTGGGCTGGCCGCGGCAACTGCCGCAGCGTCATCAGCGCTGCTCAATGCCCATGCCAAGCGTGCCAATCAGGACTCAAACCTTGCCGCAATCGCCGCCATCGCTGTCACCGGCATCGGCTGCGCAGCGGCGTCCTGTCTTGCACACCATATGGAAATTGCCAGCCTTGCAGCCGCGGTCATCGCCAAGGCGGCGGTTGCGGGAATCCTATCCTCTATAATCGTTGGGATATGCCTATATTTGCTCGGATACCAAAGAACCTATACGGAGAGTGATCTTTCGTGAACTTCCTGAACATCTTCGAGGACCACGTGGCCGGCATCTTCGGTGCCACCCGTGCCCCGTTCTCCTTTAAGAAGCTTGCCAAGCAGGCCGCTCGCGACATGGAGGATCAGACTCTGGTGATCAACGGCGTCAACACGGCGCCGGCACTCTATACCATCCTGATCGCCGCCGACGACGATCCCATGCTCGCCCCGTTCTACCCCGAGCTTTCGCGCGAGGTCCGCGAGTTTGTGAAGGCGCAGGCCGAAAAGCGCCGCTATGTCTTTGTCGGCGAGCCCCTCGTGCGCTTTATGATCGATCCGCAGCTGCGCGCCGGCAAGTTCTCGGTCTTTGCCGAGAACGTCGATGCCCCCACGCTCGGCCGCCTGTACGAAGAAGAGCGCGCCTATCAAAACGGCCTGGGCCAGAACAACTCCGCGGCAAGCCGTGCCGCCAGCGCCCCGCGCGCCGGCCAGCAGCAGTTTGCTGCCCCGCAGCAGCAGCGCCCCGCCGCCATGCCCCAGCAGCAGCCGACGCCTCGCGCGGCCGCTCCCGACCCGCTTGCCGTGGCAGACCCCTTCGCGCCTAGCGTCCCCGACCCCGCCGCCGCACCCATCCCGGTGCCTCAGACCGTCTCGCGCGACGCGCTTGCCGGCATGGGCGGAGCCGCCGCGACCGGTGCCGCCGTGGGCCTAGGCGCCGCAGCCGGCATCGCCTCCAACATGGCGAGCACTCGCGCCCCGCAGCGCCCGCTCGCCCAGCTCGTCGACGTCGTGAGCGGCGAGAGCCATAGCATCACCTCCGCACAGGTGACCATCGGTCGCGAGCGCTCAGTTTCCGACATTGCCCTGCGCGACCCCAACGTGTCGCGCCGCCACGCCCAGCTCACCTTTACGGGCTCGGATTGGTCGATCGAGGACCTCAATTCCACCAACGGCACGCTCGTCAACAACCGCCGCATTACGCGCTGCCCGCTGCGCAACGGCGATCTGCTGACGTTTGGCCTGAGCACCTTTGAATTTAGGGGATAGTCGCTTATGAACATCGATATCGTCCTTTTTGCAGGTCGCATCGTCCTGGTCGCCCTGCTCTATATCTTCCTGTTCGCCGTCATGAAGACCGGCGTGGGACTTGTGCGCGGGCAGCGCCGCGACTCGGCTATCTGGACGATTGATGTGGACAAGGGTCCGCGCGGCATCCGCGGCATCCACGTAGACATGCTCGGCCCCGTCATCGTCGGCCGCTCGCCGTCTTCGGACATCTGCATCAACGAGCCGTTTGTCTCGGCCTCGCATGCGCGCTTTTCGCTGCAGGGCCCGGCGCTCATCATCGAGGACCTCAACTCGCTTAACGGCACGCTCGTCAACGGCCGCCAGCTCGTGGAGCCCGCAACGCTGCGTGAGGGCGACGAAGTCCAGATTGGCGACGTGGTCATGAAGGTGAACCGTCGATGATCGACGAGGAGAACAAGTCCGCAACCATGACCGAGGCACCGGCTGCCGCCGCAGCTGCACCGGCCCACGCCGCTCCGGCTGACTCCACACCCGTGGAGCCCGAGGACACCGTGTTCTCCCTGCCTCTTTCGCATGTAACGCATGATATTTCGGATCTCGCCGATAACGAGGACGAAGCGGATGCCATAGCGGCGCCCATCGGCGCACATGCTGCGGAACAGCCCACAGCGCCCGAAGCAACCCCGGCGCCGGCTCACTTTGCAGAGCCCGTCGCCGCGGCAATCAACGAGAGCGCTGCGGTGTTTGCGGCACCCGAGCCCGCCGCGCCGGCGTTTCCCATAGCCCCGGCATCCGAGGTTGCGCCCGCGTCTACGCCGGCGCCCGAGGCGGGGGCATCCCCCGAGGACGGCCCTGCACCCAAGACCCCGCAGCCTGCGCCCGCAAGCGAGTCCGATGCCGTGGCCGAGCCCACCGCCCAGTCGCAAAGCACGCCCGCGCCGTCGCACTTTGCGACGCCCGAGCCTATAGACGTCAGCCCGCAAGACGACGAGTCGACCGCCCGCGTTTCCGAGGAGCCCGACTCCCCGAACACCGGCGATTCCGAATCAAACGCCGTGACCGACACCGTCTCTCCCGGTGACACCGCCGAAATCGACGTTGCCGCCGTTGAGGCCAAGCTCAAAGACCCCGGGTCGACCATGAGCTTTGAGCCCCTGACCGAGGAGCGCATCAAGACCGACTCGACCTATGATGCCGGTACCACCACGCAACTCATGTGGGGCGCCCGCTCCGACGTTGGCTGCGTGCGCCCGCACAATGAGGATTCCTACCTGGTGCAGTCGCCGCTCTTTTGCGTATGCGACGGCATGGGCGGTCACGCCGCCGGCGAGGTAGCCTCTTCCATCGCCGTCGAGACTATTGCCAAGACGGCCCCGCAGTCCGCCGACGCAGCGCGCCTGGCCGCAGCCGTCGAGGCAGCCAACGCCGCCGTAATCGAGGCGGCCCTGAACGGCCTGGGCAAGCCTGGCATGGGTTGCACAGCCACTTGTGCCTATATCGAAAACGACACGCTCGCCATCGCCCACGTGGGCGACTCGCGCGCCTACCTGCTCCACGAGGGCACGCTCATCCGCGTGACCCGCGACCACTCCTATGTGGAAGAACTCGTGGACGCCGGCGAGATCACGGCAGACGAGGCTCGCGTCCACCCCAACCGTTCGGTCATCACCCGCGCACTGGGCTCGGACCCCGCCATGTATGCCGACCACTTCACTCTGCATATCGAGGAAGGCGACCGCCTGATCCTGTGCTCTGACGGCCTTTCGAGCATGATTCCCGATAGCGATATCGAGAACATCGCCACGCAATCCTCAACCGCGCAAATCTGCGTCGACAACCTAGTGGACGCGGCGCTTGCCGCCGGCGGCCACGACAACGTGACCGTAGTAGTCGTTGACCTGGTTGACGATGGCGTCATGCGCGAGGCGCAACGCGTGCGTCGCCGCAACGTTACCATCGCCGCCATTCTGGCCCTCGTCTTTGTGCTGGCAGCTGGCATCTGGGCCTACACGGGTGTCATCGGCTCGTACTACCTGGGTACCTACCAGGGCAATGTCGCCGTCTGGCGCGGCCTGCCCGGCAAGCCACTCGGACTCAAGCTCCACTGGCTCGAAAGCGAAACCAGCATCAAGCTGTCCGACCTGCCCGAAGACACGCAAAACCGCCTCAAGGCGGGCATTCCGCAAACAAGTGTCGACGATGCGCAGGACACGATATCCAAGTACCGCCACCAGATCGACGAGGAGCAGACCCGCCAGGTGATCGACGCGCAAACGATTCGCGACAACACCAATCAGGGATCGACCTCCGAATCAGATTCCGAGAAAACCGCCGAACAGTCCGCCGAGGCCGAAGCCTCCGATAAGAATTAGAAAGGGAGTGCCGCTTATGAGTCGCCGCAACACCGAGCTGCTCTTGCTCATCGCCTCGGCGTTCCCCGTCATCCTGCTGTATGCGATGTACGTCCTCACCGCGGGCGCTGCCATCTCCTTTGAGACGCTCGCCGTACCGATCGGCCTCTTTGCCGCCTTTGCCGCGGCCCACATTGCCGTGCGCATCTTGGCGCCCGGTGCCGACCCTGCCATCCTGCCCATCGTATTTATACTTTCGGGCATCGGCATCACGTTCGTGACGCGTCTCGCCCCCGCTCTCGCCATCTCACAGCTCATCATCCTGTTTGTCTCGGTGGCCCTGATGGTGGGAACGCTCGCGTTGGTTAAGAACCTCGACGTGGTCATGCGCTACAAGTACACCTTTGGCATCATCGGCATCATTCTGCTGATGCTGCCTATCTTTATCGGCACCACGATCTCGGGCTCCAAGCTGTGGATTCGCATCGCGGGCTTTACCATCCAGCCCGGCGAGTTCGCCAAGGTCTTTATCGTCCTGTTCCTGGCCGGCTACCTGGCCGAGAACCGCGAGCTGCTCTCCATCTCCAACCGCAAGATCTTGGGCTTTAAGATCCCTCGCCTGCGACTGCTGCTGCCGCTGTTTGCCGTGTGGGGTGTGTGCCTGCTCGTCGTCGTCTTCGAACGCGACCTGGGTTCGGCCGTGCTGTTCTACACCATCTTCTTGCTGATGCTCTACGTTGCCACGGGGCGCTTTTCGTATGTCGTTATCGGCCTTGCGCTCTTAGCTGTTGGAGCCGTGGGCGCCTACAAGTTCCTGTCTCACGTTCAGGTGCGTTTCCAGGTTTGGCTCGATCCGTTTAAGGACGCCCAGGGCCAGGGCTACCAGATCGTCCAGTCGCTCTTCTCGCTTGCCGATGGCGGTCTGGTCGGTGTTGGCATCGGCAACGGCATGGCCAACAACATCCCTGTCGTCGAGTCCGACTTTATCTTCTCGGCTATCGGCGAGGAGATGGGCCTTTTGGGCGGCGGCGCCGTGCTCATCCTGTTTATGCTCTTTGCCGTGCGTGGCCTCACCACAGCCGCCCGCGCTAAATCCGACCTCGCCGCCTTTAGCGCCACCGGTCTTACGGCAGCCATCAGCTTCCAGGCCTTTTTGATCG
The DNA here is from genome assembly GCA_902464565.1 of uncultured Collinsella sp. Taxonomy (GTDB): domain Bacteria; phylum Actinomycetota; class Coriobacteriia; order Coriobacteriales; family Coriobacteriaceae; genus Collinsella. The sequence goes on along the minus strand of CABQJV010000034.1, from coordinate 4,001 downwards.
TGGGCGGCGTCACCCGCCTGATCCCGCTGACCGGCGTCACCCTGCCCTTTATGAGCCAGGGCGGCTCCTCGCTGCTGGCGAGCTTCATCATCGTCGCGCTCCTGCTGCGCGCCGGTGACGAGGCGACCGGACGCGAGGCAGAGCTTACCGGCACCGGCACCATGGCCGCCATCACCGATGATCAGGTCGCATCGGCCGCCGCCCCGACGGGCACACGCTTTGCCACCTCGTCTTCCTACGGCAGCGGTAGCCATTCCGTCGGCTCGCGCATGCGCCGTCGCCTGCTCGACACGCCTGAATCCGGTGTGCTCGGCCGCGTTGCGCTTGCCAACCGTCTAACCCGCGCGGTGCTCGCCTTTACGGCGCTGTTCGCCATCCTTATCGGCAACCTCACCTATGTCCAGGTCATCAAGGCCAAGGACTATCAGGACATGCCGACCAACAACCACACCATCGCCCGCTCCAAGTACATCCAGCGCGGTTCCATCATCACGTCCGACGGCGTGACGCTGGCCGAGTCGCTGCAGCAGGAGGACGGCACCTACGTACGCTCCTACCCCAACGGTAACCTAGCAGCGCACGTGGTTGGCTACGTGAGCCAGCAATATGGCACCACCGCCATCGAGAGCGTCATGAACGACACGCTCACCGGCTCTAAGGATTACTCCAGCTGGAACAACGCCATCGCGTCGCTCGCGGGCCAGACCCAGCCGGGCAACACCGCCAAGCTCACCATCGACTCGCGTATCCAGACGGCTGCTGAGCAGGCGCTCAAGGGCTTTAAGGGCGCTGTAGTGGTCATCGACCCACGTACCGGCGCGGTGCTCGCATGTGCCAGCTCGCCCACCTACGACAACACCAACATCGATGCCCTGCTGCAGACGGGCGGCGGCGAGGACGGCTCCATGTACAATCGCGCCATGGACGCGCTGTACACGCCGGGCTCAACGTTTAAGGTCGTTACGCTTTCCGCGGCACTCGAGACCGGTACCGCCAGCCTTACCAGCACCTACCAGGCGCCCGGCTCCATGGACATCGGCAACGCACCGGTCACCAACGATGCCAACGAGAGCTACGGCACCATCAGCCTGCAGCAGGCCTTTGCCGTGTCCTCCAACGTCGTCTTCGGCCAGGTGGCAAACGAAGTTGGCGCAAACACGCTCGTGCAGTTTGCCAACGCCTTTGGCTACGGCCAAAAGCTCGGCCAGGACCTGACCTCCGCGGCCTCCATCATGGCCGACCCGTCGCTCATGACCGAGTGGGAGACCGCCTGGGCCGGCGCCGGCCAGCCTGTCGGCATGGACCACACGCCCGGCCCGCAGACCACCGTCATGCAAAACGCCGTGATTGCCGCCGCCATCGCCAACAGTGGCGTGGTCATGGACCCGTACTTTGTAGCCCAGGTACTCGCCCCGGACGGAACCGTGGTCAAGACCACGCAGTCCCGCTCGCTGGGTCAGGCCGTCAGCTCCGCCACGGCCGACCAGGTCAAGCAGGCCATGCTTGCCGTCGTCCAGTCCGGCACCGGCACCGATGCCCAAATCCCCGGCGTCAAGGTTGCCGGCAAGACCGGCTCGGCCGAGACTGGCGGCACCAACGTCAACTCGATGTTCGTTGGCTTTGCACCTTACGATTCACCCACGGTCGCCATCTCGGTGGCCTTGGAGGATTTCGACAAGCATGACGTCAAGGCCGCCAAGATCGCCGGCATCGTCCTGACCGCGGCGCTTGCCGCACAGGGAGCGTGATGCCCATGATCGAATCGGACACCCGAGGCGCGCCGCGGCCGAAGAGTTAGCGGCAACGCGCCACACGGCCCCAGCGGCCACATCGTAGGTACTACACACATCGTTGAGCGAATAGTTATGTTAGGAGCAGGAATGGAACAGAGGGTCCTCGGGGGAAGATACCTCCTCAAGGATAAGGTGGGGACAGGCGGCATGGCGACCGTCTACCGTGCACAGGACCAGGTCCTCGACCGCACGGTAGCCGTCAAGATCATGCTGCCGCAGTATGCTGGCGACGCAACCTTCGCCGCACGCTTTAAGCAGGAGGCCCAGGCAGCAGCCGGCCTCTCCTCCCCCTATATCGTGGGCGTCTACGATTGGGGCAAGGACGGCGACACCTATTACATCGTCATGGAGTACCTGCGCGGCACCGACCTTAAGAGCGGCATCAAGAGCCACGGCGCCCTCGACCCCAAGAAGGTCGCCCAGATCGGCTCGCAGATCAGCTCCGCGCTTTCGGTCGCCCACAAGCACGAGATCATCCACCGCGACATTAAGCCGCAGAACATCATGGTGCTGCCCGACGGCAACATCAAGGTGATGGACTTTGGCATCGCGCGCGCCAAGAACAGCCACCTCACGCAAGACAACAACGTGCTGGGAACCGCCCACTACGTCAGCCCCGAGCAGACCCGTGGTCAGGATCTCGGCCCCACCTCGGATATCTACTCGCTGGGCGTCGTGATGTACGAGTGCGCCACCGGCCGCGTTCCCTTTGACGGTGACGACGCTATCTCAGTCGCACTCAAGCAGGTCAACGAGCTGCCTATTCCGCCGAGCCAGATCAACTCCGGTGTCGACGCCGACCTTGAGCGCATCATCCTCAAGTGCATGGAGAAAGACCCGGCAAACCGCTTCCAGACCGCCGACGAGCTGCGTCAGGTGCTCAACAGTTACCTGTCGGGCCGTGCCGTCAACGTCTCGGAGCCCACGCGCATCATCGGTGCCCCCGGTGAGCTGGGCGCCACCAAGACTCGCGAGCTTTCCGATCAGACGCGCGCCATGGTGCGTCCCGTTTCGGGCGTGAGCGGCCAGAATACCGCCCGTAGCTCGGTTTCGGGCTCTACCGGCTCCTACGAGGTCGAAAAGCCCAAATCCAACAAGAACAAGATCATCGCCGCCGTGGTGGCAGCCGTTGCCGTCATCGGCATCGTGGTGGCCTTTGCCACAGGACTCTTTGGCGGCGAGCAGGTCACCGTGCCCGATGTGCTGGGCAAGGACCAGCAGACTGCCGTCGAGCTGATCAAGGAAGCCGGCCTCGAGGTCGGCACCATCGACCAAAGCTACAACGACGATGTCGACGAGGGCAAGGTCGCCGAGCAGACGCCCAACGGCAACACCAAGAAGGCCAAGGGCACCAAGGTGAACCTGGTAATCTCCAAGGGTCCCAAGCCCTCCGAGAAGGTTGAGGTTCCCCAGCTTGTCGGCCTGACCAAGGACCAGGCCGAGGCCGCGCTGGCAAGCGTTGGCCTGAAGGGCAACGCCTCCGAGGAGGCCAACGAGGCCGATGAGGGCCAGGTCTTTGAGCAGGGCACCGAAGCCCGTAAGGAAGTCGCGAAGGGCACGACCATCTCGTACAAGGTCTCGAGCGGCCCGGATACCACGTCCGTCCCCGATCTGACCGACATGACCGAGGCCCAGGCGCGCAACGCCCTCGATATGGCAGGCTTTGGCGTCGACGTTAGCTACCAGGAGAACGACTCGGTTACCGAGGGCACCGTGATCAGCTGGAACCCCAGTGGCAAGCAGAAGCCCGGCGCCACGATTACCGTCGTCATTGCCAAGAAGTCCGGCAAGGCCAGTGTTCCGGGCAACCTGTACGGCAAGAGCATCTCCGCCGCCGTCACCGCGCTCAACAACGCCGGTTTCTATAACATCGGCTTCTGTGACCAGAACGGCAATCCCGTAAGCGGTAACGAGGATGCCACCGTTACGGGCGTCTCCCCCACCGGCAAGCAGTCCACCGACAGCACGATCACGCTAACAGTCGCACTTTCTGGCTCGGGCTCTGGCTCTGGCTCGGGCACGGGTGACGATTCCGGTACGACCAACTAGTCGTCACCCCACCGCTCATCACGGCTCTCGCCGCAAACATATTCGCTCACAGGCGCCCGCTTGCTCCCCCAGCAAGCGGGCGCTTCGTTTTTGACATGGCATTGAATCAGAACCACCCTTAAAAAGGGTGGTTTGCTCTTAGGGTATAACCCACGGGCC
>CABQJV010000033.1 GCA_902464565.1 uncultured Collinsella sp. | reverse complement strand
GTCCATCCTCGCAGTATCCGGTTCTCAAGGTGCACGCCTGCGCTGGTTCCCGGTTCCACCGGGCCGCGCGGCAAGGAGATATATTGCCAGACCGCGAAGCTCTGTGGGACGTCAATTCCACTCTTCACAAGTCCTACACAACATATTGCTTTCTATAGGTAATAGAAAGACTGGTGCGGATCTTCCGCACGTATCAGATGATGACCCTTTGGTTCAGGAATATATAGAGATCGGTCACCTGTAAGTGTTTATCTACCCGCGCTTTTAGCAATGTAAACCGCGCTTCAGATAAAAAGAGGGAGCGCCGCGCACAACGCGACACTCCCCTAGCGATTCAAGAGAATCTATTAGGCCTCGAGAGCCTTCTTGGCGATGGTAGCCAGCTCGTTGAAGGACTCGATGTCCTCGTAAGCCATCTGAGCCAGGACCTTGCGGTCGAGCTCGATGCCGGCAACCTTCAGGCCGTGCATGAACTGAGAGTAAGAGATGTCGTTCAGGCGAGCAGCAGCGTTGATACGAGTGATCCAAAGAGAACGGATCTCGCGCTTCTTGTTGCGGCGATCACGATACTGATACTGCAGGGAGTGCTGGACCTGCTCTTTAGCATGCTTGTAAGTACGCGAAGCGGCACCGTAGTAACCCTTCGCACGGTGCATAACGGTACGGCGCTTCTTCTTGGCGGCAACAGCGCGCTTAATACGTGCCATGTTCTATCAACTCCTAGACGGTAAAACGAAAAACGGGAACGCGAACTTAGGCGAGACGCGACTTGATGACCTTGCGGTCGGCAGCGGCAATCTCGGTCTCCTGACGGAAGCCACGCTTACGCTTGGTGGACTTCTTGCTCAGGATGTGGCTCTTGAAAGCCTTGGCGCGCATAAGCTTGCCGGTACCAGTCTTGCGGAAACGCTTCTTGGTGCCGCTGTGGGACTTCATCTTAGGCATGAAATACTCCTTAATCGGTTACAGAACACTAGTTACTTAGTATCGCTTGCCGCTTTATCCTCATCGAAGGCGCCCTTAATCGGGGCGAGCAGCATAAGCATGTTACGGCCTTCCATCTTAGGCTTGGACTCGACCGTAGCGTAAGGCTTGAGATCCTCGGCGAGACGCTCGAGAACGTTAAGGCCCTGCTCCGGGTGAGCCATCTCACGGCCGCGGAACATGATGGTGATCTTAACGCGTGCGCCCTTCTTGAGGAAACGCAGAACGTGGCCCTTCTTGGTCTCGTAGTCGCCAACGTCGATCTTGGGTCGGAACTTCATTTCCTTGACCTCGACCTTGGACTGGTTCTTACGAGCAGCCTTGGCCTTCATGGCCTGCTGGTACTTGAACTTACCGTAGTCCATGACCTTGCAGACCGGCGGCTCCGCGTTGGGAGCGATCTCGACCAGGTCGAGACCCTGATCGTCGGCGACGCGCTGGGCATCGCGGATGGCGAACAGGCCGAGCTGAGAGCCATCGACGCCAATCAAACGGCACGAAGATGCAGTGATCTCGTCGTTGATGCGGGTGTCATCAGACTTAGCTATTTTCCCTACCTCCATTCATAAAAAAATAACCCGGCGCTTCTCAGCAACCAGGTCGTACACATAGACTTCCTCGATTTGAGGAAGGGAGTCTAAGTTGTATGACCAGTCAGCTGCTCATTGGCGCCAAAAGGTGGGAACCCTCGGGTTCCTCTTTAGGGCATTGCGGGAACAACGCCTTGCGAATAATAACACGTACAGCGCGTTATCACATTACGTACACGAAAAAGGGGCCTTGACCCCCTTGAACGCTCGCTTGCATGTATGGTGCCCGAGGCGAGACTCGAAGGGCCTTCGCTTCGCGAAGCCCCGGGCTTCGGGCGCGAGGCGCCCTCGCCACGCTCCGCTACAAACAGGCCGCAGGCCTGTTTGCTTAACGCTTCGCGCGCTCACGCGAGTTCGGCACGAAAAAGGGGGCCGCAACCCCCTTGAACGCTCACTTGCATGTATGGTGCCCGAGGCGAGACTCGAACTCGCACGTTGTTGCCAACGGTGGATTTTGAGTCCACTGCGTCTGCCAATTCCGCCACTCGGGCACGTAATACGTGAGTTAGTTTATCACAGCTTTCTACCGATTAGTCCGAAAATGGAACTTCGAGCATTTCGATGAGTTCGACCGTGCGTAGCATCTCGCGCTGACGGCATCCGCGACCGTCGACCGAAGCCTCACCCATCTGGTTATCGTAAGGGTCCTCGCGCATGCCGTCGAAAGAGGGCTCAAACTCTGCCTGGAATCGATTGTTGGCCACCATACGCCATGGGTCGAGATTGCCAAAGTAGTGACGGCGGCGCCACTCCTCCCCCATCCTGCGAGCAGAAGATCCAAATGACACGTCGGCGTTGAGCCAACCGGTCTGCGGCGTATAGAACTCTGCCCAGTCGTGCGACCCCACCGAATCGGGCGCAACGTACAGGCCGCTCTGCCAACGGGCAGGCACGCCCGCGATACGGCACATGGTGATAAACGTGAGCGCCATAACGCCGCAATCGCCGCGGAGCGAATGCGCGCAGTCATCGGCAATAGATCCCAAAAGCAAGTACGGCGGCTGATAGCGATAGTCGATATGCTGCGTCAGATAATCATAGATAGCACGAGCGCGATCGAGCGGATCCTCGAGTCCGTCAACAACACCGGCCGTCAGCTGCTGCAGATACGGCGTGAATGCAATGTGCGGACGGTCCTCGGAAATATCCTCGGGCAGAGGCGCGTCCATACGCGGATGAACCGGAAGTGTGCCACCGTAGACATCACAATAAGCAGCATCGATGTGATAACGATAAGTCACCGAGAATGAGCGATCACTCGAAGAAGACCACGAGGCGGTACGCGCCGAAGCGTTCGCGGGAGCACCAGCACCCTCCGGCGTCATATCGAGAACCTCGATATGAGACTGTTGGCGACAGGCGGCGGCAACGGGTAGCCAAGCGCGAACGGTCTCCCCCTCTAGAGCGCCGGGGACAGACAAGGACGCCTTAAGCGTAATAACGCGAGTCAATCCGTTTTGCGACTCCATCTCCTTGAGCATCTCGTTGCGCAGTGCTATTCCGTCCGTAGAATCGGGACGCATGCCGGGGACCTCTTTGGGATATACGCGAAGCGAATCGAGGAAGTTGTCGAGAACGAACAGCTCACCATCGATAAAGCGCCAGTCAATACGCTTACGGTCAATCAGATCGTTAAACTGCTCCTCGGTAAACTCAGGCCACTCCTCGCGAATCATCGCAATAGCTCGATCGCGCGACACCGAAAAATGAAGCGGCGTCTCAAGCATGCGATACCGCTCGGCACGAACGCAGGCAGCAAGCGAGGGATCGGGATTCTGCCCCAAAAGACGATCACAAGCCGCAACAGTCTGCGTCAAATATCCGGCATCCTTGAGTCGAAGAATCTCGGGCGGCAGTCCAATATCGAGATGACGAAAGTCATTACAGCAAACATCAACAGAGCAACCAACAGGACCCTCGTCAATAACCTTCCCATCCGAAGGCAACACATTAACAACAGCCATACTAAAACTCCAAGTCGCTAGAACGCTTGAAGTCCATTGTAGCGAGATAAAAAAGAAAGCCCCAACAAGGGAGCCATCAACACCGCCGAACGGTAGTCAAAAAAAATGAATTCAGCCCAGTAACCCTGCGGCGTTAAACGAAGGAAGCCCCGTCCCCCGGAACTGTTTCCTTGGCGCGACTTCTGGCGAAGCCAGGTGAGCGCAAAGGAAACAGTGTAGGGAGACGGGGCTTCCGGCGGGAAGTTTAGCGACGCTTACGCCTTGTTGACGGAGCCAAACTCCTCCATGAGCTCCTTGGTGCGGGCAACAATGTTGTCGCGACCAGGCTTGAGGAGCTTGCGGGGGTCAAAGCCCTTGCCCTGCTGATCCTTGCCGGCCTCGATGTACTCGCGAACGCCCTTGGCGAAGACGAGCTGCAGATCGGTGTTGACGTTGATCTTGGAGATACCCAGGGAGATGGCCTTCTTGATCTGATCCTCGGGGATGCCGGTGCCACCGTGCAGGACGAGGGGCAGGTCGCCGGTCTGAGCCTTGATCTCGCCCAGGCGCTCGAAGGAAAGGCCAGCCCAGTCGGCAGGGTACACGCCGTGGATGTTGCCGATACCGCAGGCGAGGAAGTCGACGCCCAGGTCAGCAATCTGCTTGCACTCAGCAGGATCAGCGAGCTCGCCGCTGGAGGTCACGCCGTCCTCGGTGCCGCCGATGCCGCCGACCTCGGCCTCGATGGACATGCCCTTGGAGTGGGCAAGCTCAACGAGCTCCTTGGTGCGGTCGAGGTTAAGCTGGAAGGTCTCCTCGTGAGAGCCGTCATACATGATGGACGTGAAGCCGGCCTCGATGCACTTGAAGCAGTCCTCGTAAGAACCGTGATCGAGGTGAAGGGCGACGGGAACGGTAACGCCCGTGGCCTCGACGGCAGCCTTGACCATGTCGGCGCAGACCTTGAAACCGCCCATCCACTTAGCGGCACCAGCGGTGCACTGAAGGATCAGCGGAGACTTGGCCTCCTCGGCGGCCTGGAGAATAGCCAGGGTCCACTCGAGGTTGTTGGTGTTGAAGGCACCGAGACCGTACTTGCCGGCCTCGGCCTTCTTGAGCATGTCTGCTGCGTTGACGAGCATAAAAGAAACCTCCTGTAAGGTTGCTCCGATAACGCCTGAGATTTTACCACGACATACCCGAGCATAAACGTTCGTTTGTTCACGAATACCATCCGATTGGACAAATTTTGACCGTTTGCCCCACAGAATCGACCCACTGGGGAAAATAGCTTGACGATTGAGCGGTCTTCGTGGTTCGGACGACGGCTTCGAGCCTACATCTGCATAAACGGGTTCTGCATAAGTTCGCGCGCCATCGTGGTCGAATCGCCATGGCCCGTCAAGCAAACGGTATCGGGCGGAAGCATCTTGGCAAGTTTGGAGAGCGAGCGCATAATCGCCGCCTCGTCACCGCCGGAAAGATCGGTACGACCGTGGCTGCCCGGGAAAAGCGTGTCGCCCACAAAGGCGATGTTCCCCCGCTCGGTCGCGGCGAACAGGACGATGCCGCCCGGCGTATGCCCCGGCGTCTCGATCACCTGCAGGCAGACGTCGCCCACCTCGATTGTATCGCCCTCGGCAAGCAAACGCGTCGGCTCACCCGGATCGGGTGTCTCGATACCCCACATGGCGCGCTGCTCCTCGATATTTGCGCGAGGTACCGTCACGTCCTTAGCGCACAACTCATATAGCGCGCTGTCGCCAACGACAGCTCGAACCCCGGCAACCCCGCCAACATGGTCGGCATGACCGTGCGTGCAGACAGAGCCGAGTACGCGCACCTCAGGATGCGCGGTGCGGATATGCTCCACAAGACACTCGCCCTCCCACGCCGGATCGACGATTAAGCACTCGTCATTCGAAATCACGGCGTAGCTGTTGGTCTGAATGGGGCCGTTGACGAGCGCCTCAATCGAAGCCGCACCTCGGGGTGTCAGGTCCAAAGTCATATCGCCCATGCGCATACCCTCCTTCTAAAATACGTTCGAGGCACCAAACGATGCCTCGAACGTAACCAATATCTATGATGCTGAGAGGCTCTCGCACCTACACACGGCGCTTGAGCTGAGCTCCGCCTTCGCCGGGCATAAGACGGCGAGCGTCGTAGACCGAATCGACACTGCTGATGGAAGCCAGCAGCGGATCCAGACCACTCGCGTCCGAGATCTCGACCATAAAGCGCAGGGTTGCAATACCCTCGCGGTTGGTCGACGTGGCGGCAGAAAGGATATTGCCGCCCGCATCGCCAATGGCAATGGTGACATCCTTGAGCAGGCCCATACGGTCCAAGCACTCGACCACGATCTCGACCTGGAAGAGGGTGTCGGCAGCGCCGTCCCACTCCACATCGATCATGCGCTCGGGATGTTCCATAAGACCCTTGACGTTAGGGCAGTTGGCGCGATGCACCGAAACGCCACGACCGCGCGTGATGAAGCCGACGATGTCGTCGCCCGTCACGGGGTTGCAGCAATGAGCCAGACGGACCAGCAGGCCGCTGTTGCTCTCGCCCTTGACGATAATGCCGTTACTGGCGCTCTTGCCGCGCTTTTGCGGCTTGCGGTTGGAGCCGCGAGCGGGCTGCTTCACGACCTCGGCGATAGCCTCGGCCTTGGTGAGCTGTTCCTCGGGCTTGGGGTCCAAGATTTGCTCGACCTTATTGCCCACAGCGCGCGGGGCAACCTTGCCGGCGCCGACGGCGGCAAACAGGTCCTCGAGCTGCTTGAAGTTAAACTGCTCCGCCACGGCGTTGAGTGCACGCGTCGAACGCGGCGTAGAAATGCCATAGCCACGCTTCCGCAGGTCCTTGGCCAGCATATCGCGACCAGCAGCAGCGTCGTCGTCCTTGGTCGCAGCGGCAAAATAACGGCGGATCTTGGACTTAGCCGAAGGCGTCTTGACGATCTTGAGCCAATCACGCGACGGCTTGGAACTCTTGTTCGTCAGGATCTCGACACGGTCACCCGTCTTAATCTCGTGCGTGAGCGGAGCCACCGCACCGTTGATTTTGGCGCCGACGCAATGGTTTCCCACCTCGGTGTGAACGGCATAGGCAAAGTCGAGCGGCGTGGATCCGGCACGAAGCGCCATGACCTCGCCCTTGGGCGTAAAGACGAAGATCTCCTGATCGAAGAGGTCAACCTTCAGCGAATGCAGGTATTCCTTGGCGTCGGTAATCTCATCAGACGCAGCCCAATCGAGTGAGTGCTTAAGCCAGTTAATCTGGTCGTCCAGACGCTGGGCATCATTGGTCTTAGACGCAGACGATCCGCCCGACTTCTTATATAGCCAGTGGGCGGCAATGCCGTACTCGGCCTGCTCATGCATCTCGTAGGTTCGAATCTGAATCTCGAGTGGGCGGGCCGTGGGGCCGATAACCGTCGTGTGGAGCGACTGGTAGTTATTGACCTTGGGCATGGCGATATAGTCTTTAAAGCGACCGGGCATGGGGTGCCACAGCGTATGCACCGCGCCGAGCGTGGAGTAGCAATCGCGCACCGAATGCGTGATGACGCGCAGTGCCACCAGGTCGTAGATCTCGGAGAATTCCTTGCCCTTGCGCTTCATCTTTTGGTAGATGGACCAATAGTGTTTGGAACGGCCGTTGATCTGGAAGCCTTCCAGGCCAATGCGGTTGAGCTCGTCGGTGAGTGTCTTGATGGTCTCAGCCAGATAGCGCTCACGGACCTCGCGCGACTCCGCCACCATGCGCGCAATGCGCTGGTAGGCATCGGGCTCCAGGTAGAAGAAGGACAGGTCCTCGAGCTCCCACTTAATAGAGCTCATGCCCAGGCGGTCGGCCAAGGGCGCGTACACGTCCATGGTCTCGCGAGCCTTAAACAGGCGACGATCCTCGCGCAGGGCTGCCAGCGTTCGCATGTTGTGCAGACGGTCGGCAAGTTTAACGATGATGACGCGAATGTCCTTGGACATGGCGAGGAACATCTTGCGCAGCGTGAGCGCCTGCTTCTCGTCCATGCTGTCGACTTCGATATTGGTGAGCTTGGTCACGCCATCGACGAGCTCGGCCACCGTATCGCCAAACAGGCCGGAAACATCGGCGAGCGAGGTCTCGGTATCCTCGACGGTATCGTGCAGCAGCGCGGCGCACACCACATCGCAGTCCATCTTGAGATCGGCCAAAATGATGGCAACCTCGACGGGATGGTTAATGTACATCTCGCCCGAGCGCCGCTTTTGGTTGCAATGCTTCTCGGCAGCAAAGCAGTAGGCCTGCTCCACCTTGGAGAAGTCATCCTCATTCATATATTTGAGGCACAGGCGCTCCAGCTTGTCGTAGCTGTCCGCCATAATCTCGGGCGGCAGCTCATCGGCATGCTTATAGTGCTCCATCTCCGAAAACGGCTGGAGGGTGGAATCATGGGCGGTACGGGCTGCGGCATCCATCGAGGTCCCCTTCCCCTAGGCCCGCGGTACGATCGGGCGGTTAACTTTGGCTAGCATATCAGAAGCGCACGAATCGAGCGCCCAGCTCCGGAAAGCCAAAAACTCCATGCGCGAGCGCAAGCCCTCCAAATAGCGAATTGACCTACTCAATTGCACGCGGCCGGGGTTTTCGGCCATCGCGATGCGACGGGTGTCGTCAAACCCCGAAACTCGACAAAAACCAAGCTCTTCGAAGATTCCCAGGCCGCTTTCCACCGAACGCTCGTCGACCGGCGTGCGCGCGTCGATGGCAAGGCACATCTGCGCGATGTCGATATCGCTCGCGCTAAAGGAATCGTCCCCGGTTTTGCCGCGGTTGGAGCGCCACATGGTCTGCAGCGCGCGATAGAGCGTGACGAGCTCGTCGCGCTCGGGCGCATAGCAGTCGAGTAGGCGCTCGTTAATGCGGGCGTCGCGCGACGAATAGAGCAGATGGATCACGGCGGGCTGGCCATCGCGACCGGCGCGGCCGCTCATCTGGTTAAACTCAATGCCGCCAAACGGCATGTGATAGAGCACGACATGGCGGATATCGGGCAGGTTGACGCCCTCGCCAAAGGCAGATGTCGAGACGATGCAGCTGAGGCTGCCGTCTCGGAATGCTTCCTCCACGCGACGGCGATCGGAACGCGCAAGCCCCGCGTTATAGAACGCGATATGGGTTGCGCAATCGGGCACACGCTTGCGCAACGTCTTGGCGAGCGCCACGGACTGGTCGCGCGAATTGACGTAGATGACGGTCTTTTCCCCCGTCGCCACAATCGACACCAAACGGTTTTCGCGGCTCGCAAGATCGCGGTCGTCCTCGAGCTGCAAGTTCTCGCGCACGGTCTCGTCGACCACCGTACGGGTAATCGGCAGCACGCGGGCAAGCTCGGCCACGACCGGAGCCGTCGCGGTGGCCGTCGCCGCCATAACGACCGGATCGCCCAGGGCCTTGAGGATATCGGGCATGTCGAGGTATGCGCTCCGGTCGCCGCCCTTGGCAAGACCGGCATGATGCGCCTCATCGATAACGACAAAACCGATGCGCCCCGAACGCGCAAAGCGGTCGCGGTGAATGGACAGGAACTCGGGCGTCGTGAGCACGATGCCGGTGCGGCCCGAAGCCAAGCCGGCAAACACGTCATCGCGCGCCGCCTCCACGGTCTCGCCGGTCAGCACGCCCACGCCAATGCCGAGCGCGGCCATCGTCGATGAGAGGTGATAGGCCTGGTCGGCAACAAGCGCACGCAGCGGATAGACAAAGATGCTCGCACGTCCGCGAAGCACCGCCTCACGCGCGGCATGCACATGGAAGATGAGCGACTTGCCGCGGCCCGTTCCCATAACCGCCAAGACACTCTGGTGATCGGCCAGGGCATCGAGCGCCTCGACCTGCGCGCGGTGCGGCTGGTTCGAGCCGATAAAGCTATGGATAAGCGAGCGCGTGAGCTCGGTATAAGAAAGCTGGGCGAGCGTCTCGCGCTTGCGCGACTCCAGGCGCAGGCCGGAATCCGCCGGCTGCACGCCACGACGAAGCTCGCATGCCGGATCATCGACGCTGGGCAGCGTGGTACCGCGGACCAGAACATCCTTGACCATGAGCTTGGGCTTCACACGACCCTGCCAATGCTCGGCAACGGCCTCGAACACCAAGTCGACGGCGCTGTCGCAATTGATAAGCTTGTCGATCTGCGGTACACGAAACATGATGGCCGGCACACTCGCGGCGCCATCCGTCGCCACGAAGCGCATGTGCTCGCCGGTCTTACCCACCACGGCGCGATCACACATCGTCACGCCCTCGGCAGCCAGCAGCGGCACCTTATTACCCTGGCCAAACGGCTCAAGGCGGGAAATCTGCTCGATGGTCTCGATATTTAGCTCGGAGAGGTCAACGGTGGCGGCAACCTCGTCAGTGTCCTCAAAGTCCTCGGCGGGAAGCTCCGATAGCACGGCCGAAAGGCGACGGCGGAACTCGTCGAGCTTGGATGCCTCGATAGTCACACCCACCGCACCGGCATGTCCGCCGCGTCGAATCATCAGGTCGGAACAGCGCTCGATGGCGTCAAACAGGTTAACTTTGCCCACCGAGCGACCAGAGCCGCGCGCGATACCGTCCTCGATCGAGAACAGCAGCGCCGGCACGTGGTAGCGGTTGGTCAGACGGCTTGCCACGATGCCCTTGACGCCCTCGTGCCAGCCTTCGCCGCCCACGACGATCGCGCGTCCGCCGTCATAGGTCTCCTCGACCTTTGCCATGGCATCGCGCGTGAGCTCCGCCTCGATCTCACGGCGCTGGCGGTTGATTTCCTCGAGCTCGGCGGCAAGCGCGCTCGCTTCGATGGGGTTGCGGGCAAGCAGCAGGTCGAGCGCCAGCTTGGGATCAGCCATGCGGCCGGCAGCATTCAGACGAGGGATGAGCGAAAACGACAGGCCGTCGGCCGTAATGGTAGAAAGGTCGGCCTTGGCAAGTGCGGCAAGCGCGATATAACCGGGGCGGGCCGTCACGCGCATCTGCTGGATGCCCTCGGCGACCAGTGCGCGATTCTCGGGCGTGAGCGGCATCATGTCGGACACGGTGCCCAGCGCCGCGACCTCTATCAGCGAACGCCAATACGACGGCTTGCCCAAACGCTCGCCCAGGACCTGCACCAGCTTAAGCGCCACACCGGCACCGGCAAGCTCGCGCGAGGGGCCCTCGTCCTCGAGCTTGGGATCGGTCAGGGGCACGCCCTGCGGCACCTGGTCGGACGGCTCGTGATGGTCCGTGACCACCAAATCGATCCCCAGACTCTCCAGATAGGAGACCTCTTCCTTGGCAGCAATACCGTTATCGACGGTCACAATCAGGTTGGGTTGAGCGAGCTCGTTGACGCGGTCGAGCGCCGCACGCGACAGGCCGTAGCCCTCGTCAAAGCGGTGCGGAATAAACGGCGTGACGTTGGCGCCAAACGAACGTAGCGCCTCGGTCAACAGACAAGTCGACGTAATGCCGTCGACGTCAAAATCGCCAAAGACGGCGATACGCTCGTGGCTGCGAATAGCACGCTCAACGCGGTCGGCGACGACCACCATGCCCGGAATAACGAGTGGGTCCGCCCAGTCGCGATCGAGCGAAGGCGTCAAAAACAGCTGGCCTTCCTCGATGGATGTAATGCCGTGCGCAACCATAATGCGCGCCACCAGCCCGGGTATGCCCAGGCCAGCCGAAAGCTCCTTTTCGAGCTCGGGGTTTTGCTGAGCGACCGCCCAGCGATGCGTCGTCTTAAGCGATGACATAGGCGCCCACCCCCGATAGGGGCAGGTCGCCGCGATACCTCTCACGGTTCATAGCGATGAGTCCTCTGTGCATGCCCGCTTCGGCAGGCAGATCTGTTGAACGGATTTATTATACCGTGCAGCGCGGACGCACAACATCCAGCACGCCGTGGTTTCGATAAACGAGGGCGGTAATAGCCTCGAAATAATCGAGCGTTTCAGCCACACGGACGCATGCGAGCGTCTAGCATATCCATTCAAAACGGATTCACGAGCAAAGGGAGTCACAAGAGCATATGAAGCAATGGGTTGGACTGGGCAAATTTCTCGCAGGACATATGCAGGTCATCGTTCCGATTTGCGTGGCGCTCGGCGTGCTCTTTCCTCAGCAGATCGGCGTTCTCAAGCCCATCGTTCCCACCCTGTTTGCCTTTATGACGTTCCAAGGCGCGCTCAGCAACACCTTCCACCAGGTGGCTGAGGTGTTCCACCGTCCCCTGCATCTGATTTTGGCGTTGTTGGTCTCGGCGGCGCTTATTCCCATCGCGGCCTATGCCATGGGATCGTTGTTCTTTGGTTCCAACTCCAACCTTGTCTGCGGCATCGTGCTCGAGTACAGCGTACCCGTGGCAGTCACTGCCTTTATGTGGATCAGCATGTTCGGCGGCAACGGCCCGCTCGCGCTCACCATCATCCTGACGTCCTCGGTTATATCGCCCGTGACGATTCCGCTCACGCTCAAGCTCCTGTTGGGCGCCACCGTCGCAATCGATGTTCCGAGCATGATGCAGAACATGGCCTTTATGATTGCCATCCCCGCCGTGCTCGGCATCGTGATCAACGAGCTCACGCACGGCTGGGGACACGAGAAACTCTCCCCCGCGCTCTCGCCCGCCTGCAAATTTATGATGATGGGCGTCATCGCGTCCAACTCCACCGCCATGAGCGAGTACGTGCTACACATGAACGCGGTGCGCCTGGAAGTCGCCCTCTTTATTCTGGTGTTCGCCATCAGCGGTTTTGTCGTGGGCATTCTGGTCGCCCGCGCGCTGCATCTGCCATATAGCGAGACGACTACCATGTGCTTTACCTGCGGCATGCGTAACATCTCTTCGGGCGCCGTCATCGCCACGCAATACTTTCCGGGCGAAGTTGTGTTTCCCGTCATGTGTGGAACGTTGTTTCAGCAGGTGCTCGCCTCGCTTATCGGGCATCTCTTTGAGCGTCTGACCGGCGAGGAGCGCGCCGCCCAGCGCAAGCGGGTCGAGGCCGGCCGCGACGCCATGGGGCGCTAGACTGTCCGCATTACGCGGGTGTTAGTCTTACTATACGAGCGTTTCCAGATGCGCACGCAGGCGCTCAGCATCGACATCGAGCGTGGTCTCAGCATTGACCTGGGCCAAACGATAGCCGACAAAGTAGGGCGAAACCACCCAACGCGGCAGCGCCTTGGCAATGGTCCGACCGTACATGTGGTAGAAGAACAAGTTGTACGACTCTGCGCGACCACCATGGTGCTCGTTCAGGATATAGCGCAGAGCTACCTGAATCGCATCGGCGAAGAGGTCCGTCTCGGCTTGGTCTCGCGCGCCATCGCTGGCGGCGATTCCCTGCGGGGCTGAAACGTTGACCTCAAAGAACCCCATGATCGGTTCGGTTGAGATGTCGACCGAGATTCTCCCCTGTTGCCAGACACTGATGCCTTCAAAGTTGGCTGAGGTCAGCGCCGCATAGCCGTCCTCCTGTTCCAGGCCCACAATCTGCATGTGTGGATGGACGAGGCTGCCGCCCGAAAGCGGGCCTTTGTTCTTGTACATGAGCACACTGCGGTACTGTTGAGAATCGATCATCTGCTGCCAACAGCCCAGGGCAAACCGCATCACATGATGCAGCTCATCCGGTTCATAGGTCACCAGGTCGGCGTCGTGATTGACAGACTCGATCAATACGGTCTGACGTGTGGCCCGCAAGGTCTTGAACTTATTCTCGAGCCAGATGCAGTCACCATCGCGCTGGATGATGTTGGCAAGTCCCTCCGTGTCGCAAAAGGGACACGCGGTGCCAGGGCGACGATTATCGTCGGGCTTACCGCTCGCCTGCTGAACGTCAAATACCAGCGCCACGGGTTATACCTCCAGCGGCACGATCTTGGTGCCATGGAGCTCGGAGACGCCTAGCGCCGCCGCGACCGCGTCGCGATTTGCCGTAGTGATGCCGCCGCCGGGAAGGATGGTCAAACGATCGCCCGCATACTCGATTAAACGAGCCAGGTGATCGAAATTATCCTCGATCGACGTACCGGCAGCGCCGCCATGCGTGAGGATGCGCGTAACGCCGCAGTCGGCAAGTGTATCAATCGCATCGAGCTGAGCCTCGGGCGAGAGCTGGTCAAACGCCATGTGAAAGGTGATGTCGATGGGCTCACGCTTGCATTCCTCGATCGCGCAGCCCGCGGCCATCACGAGGGCGCCCAACGTAAGCTCGTCGAGCGCCCATCCGCCAGCGCAGGGCTTGCAGCAGCCAAAGACCAAGCCGTCAACGCCGGCGCTTACGGCAAGGCCCAGGTCCATCTCCATCATGCGCAGCTCGTCTTGGTTGTAATGAAAGTCACCGCCACGCGGGCGAATCATGCACATCACTCGCGCGTCATGCTCGTGAGCATAGCTGACTGTAGCGCTGATAACGCCGGCAGAAGGCGTGGTGCCACCAACGGCGAGGTTGTCGCACAGCTCGATGCGCTTTGCACCGGCATCGATAGCTGCCGGCACCCGCTCAAAGTTCTCGGCACAAAACTCGTACAGCATAGATGGACCCCCAGATGACATTTCTATTTCCACACGGCATTGTCGCACTTTAAAAACCAACCCGCATGACAGAGCAAAATGATTTGGTGGGGACGAAGGAAAACGTCCCCAACGACTACCTCCAACGCCGCAGGCAGACGACGGACAGCGAGCGGGCACCAGAGCGAACAAATTGGCATGAAAAGAGGACGGCATAGACCTTCTGGTCATGCCGTCCTCTTTGAATGACAAGTTGTCGCTCTGGTGCCCGCGCAGCGTCGACTGGTCCGCCGTTCGGTAGAACGGCGGAACCTCCTAGCCACCCAGATATGCTTTGCGGACGTTGTCGTCGTGCAGGAGCTCTTGGCCGGTGCCGGTCATGGTGATCTTGCCGGTCTCGAGCACGTAGCCGCGTGTGGCGATGGAAAGAGCCATCTGCGCGTTCTGCTCGACCAGAAGCACCGTGGTGCCGGCCTTGTGCAGGTCCTCGACAATCTGGAAGATCTGCTCAATCAGAATCGGCGCCAGGCCCATGGAAGGCTCGTCGAGCATGAGCAGCTTGGGGTTACTCATAAGGGCGCGCCCCATAACGAGCATCTGCTGCTCACCGCCCGAAAGGGTGCCGGCGACCTGGCGACGGCGTTCCTTCAGGCGCGGGAACTGCTCGTAGACGCGCTCGAGGCCCGGAGCAACCGTGGACTTGGGCTGCGTGTAGGCGCCCATCTCCAGGTTCTCCTCGACCGTCATCTGCAAAAAGGCGCGACGGCCCTCGGGGACCTGAGCCAGGCCCTTGCCCACCAGCTTGTCGGCAGGCGTATGGGTAATGTCCTCGCCCATAAACTTGATGGAACCGGTCTTGGAACGCAGCAGGCCCGAAACGGTTTTAAGCGTCGTGGACTTACCGGCGCCGTTGGCACCGATCAAGGCCACGATCTCACCCTCGTTGACGTTAAAGGAGATGTCCTTGATGGCGTGGATGGCGCCGTACCAGACGTTGATGTTGTAGACGGAAAGCATCGGCTCTGCCATTTAGTTCTCCCCCTTATCCTGCTTGCCCAGATATGCCTCGATAACAGCGTCGTTGTTCTGGATTTCCTCGGCCGTGCCCTTGGCGATGACCTTACCAAAGTTAAGCACGCAGATGCCCTCACAGATGTTCATAACGAGCGACATATCATGCTCGATAAGCATGATGGCAATGCCGAAGGTGTCGCGAATCTTAACGATGTTCTCCATGAGTTCCGCGGTCTCGGACGGGTTCATGCCGGCGGCAGGCTCGTCGAGCAGCAGCAGCTTAGGGCTGGTGGCAAGCGCACGGACGATCTCCAGACGACGCTGAGCGCCGTAAGGCAGCGATCCGGCCTGCTCGTTTGCCAGATGCTCCATATCAAAGATGGACAGCAGCTCCATGGCGCGCTCGTGCGCGGCCTTCTCGTGCTTCCAATACGTCGGCAGGCGCAGCACGCCCTCAAAACCGGAATAGCGCTCCTGGTTGTGCAGGCCGACCTTAACGTTATCCTCCACCGTCATGGTGTTGAACAGGCGAATGTTCTGGAAGGTACGGGCAATACCCATGCGGTTGACCTGGTAGACGGTCTTGCCCGAAGTGTCCTCGCCGTCGAGCAGGATGGTGCCGTGCGTGGGCTGATACACCTTGGTGAGCAGGTTGAAGACCGTGGTCTTACCAGCACCATTGGGGCCGATGAGACCGGCGATCTCGGTCTTGCCGATGGTTAGGCTAAAGTCGTCGACTGCCTTAAGGCCACCGAACTCAATGCCCAGGTGGATGCACTCGAGTGCAGGGCGCTCGCCCAGGTCGCGGTCGGGAACGATGGCGCCAGAAGGATACGGGACCATCTTGCCCTTCTTGAACTCAAATTTACTGGGCATCGGCTGCCACCTCCTTCTTGGAAGCAAAGCGGTCCTTGACGCGACCGAAGAACGCCTTGAGCTGCGGGTTGTTGGTAAAAATCATGACCAGGATCAGCACGATGGCGTAGATGAGCATGCGGTAGTCCGAGAACTGACGGAGCAGCTCGGGAAGCACCGTGAGCAGCGCCGCCGCGATGACGGAGCCGCGCATATTGCCCAGACCGCCCAGGACCACGAACACCAGAATGAGGATGGACGTGTTGAAGTCGAACTTGGTGGCGGAGAGCTGCGAGAAGTTACCGCCGAAGAGGGCTCCGGCAGCACCGGCGAGGGCAGCGGAAACCACGAAGGCGATCATGCGGTACTCGGTGACGGAGATGCCTACGGACTCGGCTGCAATCTTGTTATCGCGCACGGCCATAATGGCACGGCCGGTACGGCTGCGAACCAGGTTGAGCACGATCACGAGTGCGACCATGACCAGGATGGCACCGGCGAGGAAGGTCGAGTACGTCGACACGCCCGAGGCGCCCTGGGCGCCCTTGATGATGGCGGTACCGTCCTCGAGCAGGTGCAGGTCGTCGATCGTAGAGTTGCCCGTGATGTTAAAGATCACGTGCAGGCCGCGAGAGTCGACGCCCACAATGAGGCAGGTGACGATCTCTTTGATGATCTCGCCAAAAGCCAGGGTCACGATAGCCAGATAGTCGCCGCTCAGGCGCAGGACCGGGATACCAATCAAGAAGCCCAAGATGGCAGCGGCGATAGCGCCGACCACGATGCTGATGATCAGGCGCATCGGGTCGGACGGAACGGCGCTCTCCAGCGCGACGGCGGTGACGATGCCCGTATAGGCGCCGACGCTCATAAAGCCCGCGTGGCCCAGCGACAAGTCGCCCGCGATGCCGACGACGAGGTTAAGGGAGATGGCCATGACGATATAGGCCGTGATGGGAACCAGCTGACCGGCGATCATGCGCGGAATCATGTGGTTAGACTGCATAAAGAACACGATGGCGAACGCCACAAGGCACATGGCGTACGTGACAAAGTCGTGACGCGTCTGCTTGTCTTTAAGAAACTTCATACCGCTCACCTACACCTTCTCGGGGACGTACTTGCCCAAGAGGCCGGCAGGCTTGACGAGCAGGACGATGATCAAAACACCAAAGACGATGGAGTTGGCAAGGCTCGTGGAAATGTAGGCCTGCGCCATCGCCTCGATGATGCCGATGAGAATGCCACCGACAAAGGCGCCGGGGATGGAGCCGATGCCACCGAAGACGGCGGCGTCGAAGGCCTTGATGCCAGGCATGGCACCCGTCGTGGGCTGCAGCACCGGCGAGTAGGAGCACAGCAGCACGCCGGCGATGGCGGCAAGGGCAGAGCCGATGGCAAACGTCATCGAGATGGTGCGGTTGACGTTGATGCCCATGAGCTGAGCGGCGGCCTTGTCCTCGGACACGGCGCGCATGGCTTTGCCCATCTTGGTCTTACCTGTAAAGAACATCAGGCCGGCCATGATAACCAGGCAGGCGACGATGGTGACGAGCGAGACGGCGCTTACGTTGAACTTGGCCAAGAACTCCGGCACCTGGAAGGTGACGAGCGAAGTGAAGTTCTTGGGCGTGGCGCCCCACAGAAGCTGCGCGGCGTTCTGCAGGAAGTAGGACACGCCGATAGCCGTGATCAGAACGGCCAGCGGGCCCGCCTGGCGCAGCGGCTTGTATGCCAGACCCTCGATGAGAACACCGAGAACGGTACAGGCCACACAAGAGAGAATTACAGATGCCCAGCCCGGGAGGCCGAGATACGACGTGGCACAGAACGAGACATAGGCACCGACCATGATGACGTCGCCGTGAGCGAAGTTGAGCATTTTGGCGATACCGTAGACCATGGTGTAGCCCAACGCGATGATGGCGTAGACGCTGCCCATGGACAGGCCGTTGACCAAGTATTGGATAAAGACCGTCATGTTCCACATCCCCCTTTCGAATAGGTTTCCAGTTGATGTATGAAACAGGGACGTTACATCGTCCCTAGATACCAAGCAAGCAGGGAAGGCCAAAACCTCCCCTGCTTGGGATCAAAACCGCTCTATGTAAGGCGGCCAGTTAGGCCTGTACGTACTTGCCGTCGGTGATGACGTACGCCGTGGGCTCCTTCTGGACCTGGCCCTTATCGTTCCAGGTGAGCTTGCCGGTCAGACCGTCAACGGTAATCTTGAGCATAGCCTTGGACAGCTTCTCGGCGACCTCGGTCGGATCGGCGTCGACACCAAGACCGGCCTCCTTGAGGGCCTCGGCCACCGCGTGCACGCCGTCGTAGGCGTCGGCGGCAAACTGGTCGGGGGTATCGCCGTACTTATCCTTGTAGGCGTTGACGAAGTCGGCGTTCTTCTCGTCGTCGGCGGAGAACGGGGTCATGAGCAGCAGACCCTCGGCAAGAGAGGTGTCGAAGCCCTCAACGCCCAGGATGCCGTCCATGCCGTCGCAGCCCATCATCTTGACGTCGTAGCCCATGTCCTTGGCGTTCTTGAGCAGGACGGACGCCGGCGTGTAGTAGATCGGCGCAAAGATCATGGTGGCGCCGGCCTCTTTGGCATTGGTCAGCTGATTGGTAAAGCTCGTTGCGGAGTCATCCTTAAAGGTCTTCTCGGCGACAATCTCAAGCTTAGACTCGACAGCCTGTGCCTTGAAGGCATCAGCAATACCCGAGCTGTAGGCATCTGCGGCGTTATAGAAGACAAAGAACTTCTCATCCGCGTACTTCTCTGCCAAAAACTTGGCAGCATTAACACCCTGGTTGGGATCGGTGAAGCAAACCTGGAAGACACAATCCTTGCCCTTGGTAACGTCCTCGGAGGACGCGGACGGGGTGATCATGAACGTCTCGGGGTCGTTTCCGCACTCGGCGGCAACGGCGACCGACGCACCCGTGGTGGTCGGACCGACGAGGGCCTGCATGCCCCAGTCGAGCAGGGTGTTGAAGGCGTTGACGGCCTTCTCGCCATCGGCCTGATCATCCTCGGCCTTGCTGGCAAGCGGCAGCTCCTTGGTCGAGAAATCCTTGCAGCCAAGCTCGACACCCTGGGTAACGGACTTGCCGTAGGACGCGTTGGCGCCGGTCAGCGGGCCGATGGTGCCGATCTTAAACGAAGCGTCGCTCGAAGCGGAACCGCTGTCGCCGCCGTTGGAGGAGCAGCCAGCTAGAATGGACATCGCCCCCAGACCTGCTGCGCTCGCGATAACGCTCCTGCGATTCATAACAGGGTTCAATGACTTACCGGTGAGGCTCGACATGCGGCTCTCCTCTCAAATCTCGTCGGGTTTCGGTTACCCGACAGGCCATCCTTCGCCGTGTTCGGCGTTCGCAAAATACTAGACGCTTTAGTTAAGGAAAGTGGCGATTATTTCAACTTTTCTTTGGATTTGTTCATTTATCCATATTTATGCGTATTTCTATTACTTTATGCAGTAATGCCACTTTATTATGTAAAAGTAATGTTTCCATTCTGTTACAGGCGTCCCTACCCTGAATAAAACAGCCTCACCGGTCGTGCTTTATGCGCACTTAGGCGGCGATGTACTTGCCGTCATGAATCACATAGGCCGTAGCGGGCTTCTCGACTTGGCCTTCGTCGTTCCAGGTGAGCTCGCCCGTCAGGCCCTCGATTTTGATCTTGCGCATGGCCTTGGCAAGGTCGCCGGCAATGTCAGCGCCGTCGGCCGTAAGGTCGATGCCCGCCTTATCGATAACCTCGACAATCGCGTGGACGCAGTCATAGGCGTCGGCGGCAAACTGGTTAGGCGTCTCGCCGTAGGCATCCTTATAGGCCTTGACAAAGTCGGCATTCTTCTCATCATCGGCGGAAAACGGGGTCATGAGCAGTACGCCCTCGGCAAGAGAGGTATCGAAGCCTTCCACAGAGAGCAGGCCGTCCATGCCGTCGGTACCCATGAGCGTCATGTCGTAGCCCATATCCTTGGCGTTCTTGAGCAGAACGGACGCCGGCGTGTAGTAGATCGGGGCAAAGATGAGTGTGGCGCCGGCCTCCTTGGCCTTGGTGAGCTGCGTGGTGAAACTCGAAGAGGAATCGTCCTTAAACGTCACAGTAGAGACGACATCTAGTTTGGATGCCTTGGCCTGCTCGGCAAAGGCGTCGGCAACGCCCGAGCTATACGTATCGCCGGAGTTGTAGAACAGGGCGATCTTGGCATCTGCGTACTTCTCGGCCAAGAACTTCGCGGCGCTGGCGCCCATGGTGGGATCGGTGAAGCAAACCTGAAAGACCGTGGTCTTATCCTTGGTGACATCGAGAGACGAGGCCGAGGGCGTGACCATGAGCATGTCGTCGGCAATCTCGCCCGAGACAGCGACGGCAGCACCGGTGGTGACCGGACCGACGAGCGCCTGCATGCCCCAGTCACACAGGGTATTGAAGGCGTTGATAGCCTTCTCGCCGTCAGCGACGTCATCCTCGGACTTAAGCGAGAGTTTGAGGTCCTTGGTCGAGAAATCCTTGGCGGCGAGCTTGGCACCCTTCTCGGCCGAAACGCCATAGGTTGCCGCGGCGCCGGTCAGAGGGCCGATGACACCGATCTTGAAGGTCTTACCGTCATCGGCGGAGCCGCCGTCCGAGCCACCCGACGAGCAACCAGCGAGTGCCGCGGTGCTACCGAACGCCGCGGCGCCAGCCAAGAAACTCCTGCGGTTAAGTACGTTGTTGATGCTAAACATGGTGTCCCCCTTTTCGCTGGCCGCGGTGCGGCCGTCTTGCGGTACAGGGCAAACCTTATGGTGCAAACGTTGACAGTTTGTTACGGAAGTTCGTTTGTAGCGAGCATGTTTCCAATGTTTCCGCAGCGTTTCGGGGGTGCCGTTTTGTGCGACTCCTGTTGCCTGGCGAGCACGCACCCTCGGTTCACGCTAGAATGCACTCAACCTTTAAGCGGTTAATCCATCCATAAGATGCACGAAGGAGCTATCTATGAGCGAACCCCTGCGCACCGTGAACGTCGGTCTGATCGGTCTGGGAACCGTCGGCGGCGGCGTGGCCCGTCTGATCAAGAGCCACCACGATGAGTACCTGGCAGCCTACGGCATCGACCTTAAGCTGACCCGCGCCTGCGCGCTTGCCTGGGAGCAGGCCGAAGCCGCCGGTATTGAGCGCGAGGCCTTTACGAGCGACTGGCACGACGTCGTCACCGACCCCGCCGTCGATATCGTCGTCGAGCTCATCGGCGGCGAGCACCCCGCGACCGAAATCTTCACCACCGCCTTCGAGAACGGCAAGCACGTCGTCTCTGCCAACAAGGCCCTGCTGGGCCGTCATGTCGAGACGCTCGCCGAGAAGGCGCGCGCGTGCGGCGTGCAGATTAAGTGCGAGGCCAGCTGCGGCGGTGGCATCCCCATTGTCAGCACGCTCGAGCACGACCTGGTGGGCAACAAGATCCTGACCATCGCCGGCATCCTTAACGGCACCACCAACTACATCCTGTCGCGCATGGACGCCGAGGGCGCCGATTACGCCGACGTGCTCGCCGACGCACAGGCTAAGGGCTATGCCGAGGCCGACCCGTCCGCCGACGTCGACGGCTTCGACGCCGCCAGCAAGACGGCGATCCTCGCTTCCATCGGCTTTGGCACCCGCGTTACCACCGACGATGTGTACCAGCAGGGTATCCGTACCATCGGTGCCGAGGACATCGCCCAGGCCCGTGAGCTCGGCTACACCATTAAGCTGCTCGGCATCGCCCGCAACACCGACGCCGGCGTCGACGTCCGTGTGCATCCCACGCTGATCCCCGCCGACCACATGCTTGCCAAGGTCAACGGCGCCATGAACGCTGTCTACGTGGTAGGCGACGCCGTGGGTGAGACCATGTTCTACGGTGCCGGCGCAGGCTCCTTCCCCACCGCGAGCGCCGTCGTGGGCGATATCCTGTCGCTCTCCGAGCAGATCAGCCGCGGTGTGGCTCCGCTGCCCGAGATTGAGCCCTATGGTCACAACCTCGCCTTTAAGCCCATGGACGAGCTCCAGACCAAGTACTATGTGCGCCTGAAGGTCGCCGACCGCGTAGGCGCCCTGTCCGAGACGGTCGACATCTTTGCCAAGCACAACATCTCGATCTCGCTCATCAACCAGGTCGAGGACGGCAAATCGGGCGTCAGCGATGCCTGCTCGGTCATCTTCCTGACGCACCGCGCGCTCGAGAAGGACGTCCAGGCTGCCGCCGCCGAGCTTGCCAGCGTCGACTGCGTGGCCGAGGTCGCCAACGTCCTGCGCGTCGAGGACGTCGAGGCCTGGACCGAAGGCGTTATGGCGAACTAGTCCACTACTTCGAACCTCAACGAAGCTCAACGCAAAAGGCGCGCTGCCT
>CABQJV010000032.1 GCA_902464565.1 uncultured Collinsella sp. | reverse complement strand
GGGGCGGCACGTTTTTGTAAGGGGTCCCGGTCTCCACAATTTTCGTCAAGCTATTGGTTAGATTTTGGTCAGTTGGCGTAAGGGTGGAAGGCCAAAAGATTGTTGGCGAAAAAAGCTCAGAGAAAGTGCTGGTAGGGGAGTTGTTGAGGTTTTCGACAGCTTTTGAGCAAAAGAAACTTTGTGGCTATTGCCGGCGATTGCGTTGTCGCGGTCATGGCGGTGCGGGATGCTGGTCGTAAGCGTCGAATGCTCCGATTTTGGAGGCCAGCATGGATCTGTTTCTTGAGACTCCGCAGCAACAAGCCGAGCGCATGTTGCGTCAGCAGCAACGACTCATGGAGATACAAATGCAAGGGGCGGCAGTCCAGCCCTTTGCGCAAAATGTCGTGCCCGCTGCTGTACCTGCAGCTGTGCCCGGGTGCGAATCGGCACCAGAGGCCTATTCCGTACAGCAAGATTCATATGCGCAGGAGCTCGCGTTCGACAAGCGTCGTGCGCGTCGTCGCCGTGTGGGCCAGCGCCTGCGCACCTTGGCGATGATCGTGCTCATCCCGTTAGGGCTTGTGGCCATCTTTCTGGCGTCGTATGCCCTCACGTGCATCCTCAACGGCGCATCGCCCAACGAGGTGCTCCAACATCTAGCGGCTCTCGGCCAGCGCCTAGGCGATGTCGTAACAACCATTCGCGCCGGCTGGGAGAGTTAGCGTTTGTAACATTAGGACTTCTAGGGTGTAGGGATTATCGCCACGATCGGAATCCTTGCATCCTGTTGGTCCTGTCGTACGACTGAATAGTATTATTGAGGATGAATAATAATAGGATTTGTTATGTATAAGCAGGATTTAGAGCAGACCCCTCTTGGAGGATCTGGCGGTAATGAAGCTCTATGCCTTCCGTCCGAACGACATCATCGATCTTCATAGTCAGGCATTCGTCGACCGACTTGATTGGGGGCTGCTCGAACGGCTTATATTCGACGAGGGAGAAGCACTGGTGTCGTCGCCTTCGGAGCGGAGTTATCAAGAGATGGTCTGTGCATACAGGCAATACAAAAAGGAGGTGCTCGGTTGAATCTGACCTTTGAGGGATTCTTAAAAGGCTATTGCCGAGAGCTATCCGGACAGCAGTCGCTCAGTTTTAGAAAGCTGGTTAAGCAGGCGACGACGGTTGCGCCGCGCGTGGCGGAGCCCCTGTTTTTGCTCGCTTTGGCGCAGGGTAAAGCCGAATACGTTCTGGGCTTGTCCGAGGGCTCGTGGATGGAAGAAGATTACCGAGGCGTTTTGTCCTTGTACGCCCAAACGGGTAGCCTGGCATCTCTATGCGCCGAGGACAAACTCCCTAACCGTTATGCCAACGTTTGGCGTGCGTATAGAGCGGTGAAGGAAAAGCCGGTGGCGGACAGGAGGATCAACGCCCTGATGCGAAAAAGAACGTTGGGAGCGCTAGGGGAATCGGGCGTAACGCGCTACGGTCTCTGCCGCGATTTGAATCTGAATAAGGGAAACGTGTACGCATACTTAGCCGGCGATGACTCAAAGGTGAGCAGGGAGACGGCGCGCCGCATTATGGAATATGCGGAGGAGAGGGGCGCCCAAGAAGGGGCCGGGCGCCCGGTGCGTGTGGCGGGGTAAGATTGATCGCGGTTTTGATTGATGACCGATTGAGTCTGTTGGGCGGAGTTTATGTCTGCTATTGATATTGTGCTTGTTGTGATCGCCTTGGTGGCGGTGGGGGTTGCTGTGGCTTGCGCCCTCCAACTCAAGAGCCTGCGTGCCGAGTTGCGGGAGCGTAGCGACAGTAGCGCGGAAACGCTGGCAGCACTCGAGCAGGCTAACAACGCGCTCGATGCCCTGAACGTCGCGCTGGCCGAAACCCGCCGCACGGCCAATGCCATCGCGCAGCAGCAGACGACCGATGCGGCCGTGGAGCAGCAACGCTACCTGACCATCGCACGTGAGTTCTCGCAAGCTGGTGACCGGATGGATGACCTGCGCCGCGAGACGGCCCAACAGCTCGGTGCCAACCGCGAGGGCATCGAGCACCGCCTGGACAAGGTGCGCGAGACGGTCGATGCCCAGCTGGGTGCTATCCGCAAAGACAACAACGTGCAACTCGATCAGATGCGCGCGACGGTGGACGAGAAACTCTCCCGCACGCTCAACGATCGCCTGTCGGCATCGTTTAAGCAGGTGAGCGACCAGCTCGAGGCCGTGTACAAGGGCCTGGGCGACATGCAGTCCATCGCCACTGGCGTGGGCGACCTTAAGCGCGTGCTGGGCAACGTGAAGGCGCGTGGCATTTTGGGCGAGGTGCAGCTGGGTGCGATCCTGACGGACATCCTCACACCCGACCAGTATCTGGAAAACGTTGCCACCAGGCCCGGCGCCTCGGAGCGCGTTGAGTTTGCCGTCAAGCTGCCGGTAGACGAGGGCGATCCCGTGCTGCTGCCGATCGACTCCAAGTTTCCGGGCGACGCGTACGAGCACTTGCTCGACGCGCAGGAGTCGGGTGATGCGGAGGCCGTGGCGGCTGCGCGCAAGACGCTCGACACCATGGTCAAGCGCGAGGCAAAGGACATTTGCGAGAAGTACCTGAGCGTGCCCGCGACCACCAACTTTGGCATTATGTTCGTTCCGTTTGAGGGACTGTACGCCGAGGTCGTCAGCCGCCCCGGGCTTATCGAGACCCTGGGCCGCGACTATCACGTCAACGTTGCCGGTCCCAGCACCATGGCGGCCATCCTCAACAGTCTGCAGATGAGCTATCAGACGTTTAAGTTGCAAAAACGTACCGACGACGTGCTGCGCGTGCTCTCCGCCGTCAAGGCCGAGCTGCCGCGCTATCAAAAGGCGCTGCGCCGCGCCCAGCAGCAGATCGAGACCGCGGGCAAAACGGTCGAGGGCATCATCACCACGCGCACCAACGTCATGGAGCGCAAGCTCAAGGACATCGACGCACTGGAAGACGTCGACCAAGCCGATGAGATCTTGGGACTCACGTCCGCGGACCTTCTCACAGGCCAAGAAGACGAAGGCTAATTGCAACAAGACGGTGGGGCGCCGGCGCAAACGCGGGCGCCCCACCGCTTTTCGTATCGCACTTGTCTGGAGTGTGCTCCAATGTGCAACAATGGCGTTTCGCCCTATCAGACGTGAAAGGAAGCCCATGTCTCAGAGAAGCACCAGCCCGCTCAGCCGCTCCACCGTGCGCCGCACACTGCAGCGGTTTTGGGGTGTCACGCGCACGCAGCCGCTGATTGTCTTTCTCTCGGTGTTCTCGTCGGCGGGCTACATCTTTTTGCTGACGTTTGCCAATACCTATGTGATGGCCCTCATTGTCGACCGCGTTCAAGCCGGTCCCGTGGCGGGTGACCAGGTGTTTGAGGTCTTCGGCCCCTATATCCTGGCGCTCGTACTCGTTAATCTGGTGGGTCAGATCCTCTCCAAGCTACAGGACTACACCGTCTACAAGCTCGAGATCGCAGGCAACTATCACCTGGCGCGTCTATGCTTCGACACGCTCTCCAACCAATCCATGACATTTCACACCAGCCGCTTTGGCGGATCACTCGTGAGCCAGACGAGCCGTTTTATGAGCGGCTATACGGGGTTGGTGGACGTGACGGTGTATTCGCTCATCCCCACCATCACCTCGGTCGTCTGCACCGTGGCCGCACTCGCCCCGGTGGTACCGACGTTTACCGTGATCCTGGTGTGCATCATGGTCGTCTACATTGCGTTTGTCTGGCTTATGTACAAGCGCATCATGCCGCTTTCGGCCGCGACGTCCGCTGCGCAGAACAAGCTCTCGGGCGTGCTCTCCGACGCGGTCACGAACATCTTGGCCGTCAAGACCTGCGGGCGCGAGGACTTTGAACGCGATCTGTTCGACGCCGCCGATCGTGCCGCGCGCGACGCCGAGACGGTCTCGATGCACGCCATGATGCAGCGCAACTTTACGACCTCGGGCCTTATCGTCATCACCATGGCCGTGGTGAGTGTGTTCGTGGCGGGCGGCAATGCGTGGTTTGGCATTTCGGCCGGTGCGCTCGTCATGATCTTTACCTACACCTATAACCTCACCATGCGCTTGAACTACGTGAGTTCCATGATGCAGCGCATCAACCGCGCGCTCGGCGATGCGGCCGAGATGACGCGCGTGCTGGACGAGCCATGTTTGGTGGCAGACGACCCGGACGCCCCTGAGCTCAAAGTGACCGAGGGCGCGATTGATTTTGAGCATTTGAGCTTTGCGTACCGTGACGCCGTGGCGGGCGAGAGCGTGTTCGATGACCTGACACTTCATGTGGCGGCGGGCCAGCGCGTGGGCCTGGTGGGCAAATCGGGCTCGGGTAAGACGACGCTCACCAAGCTGCTACTGCGTCTGGACGATGTTCAGGGCGGCCGCGTGCTCGTGGACGGTCAGGATGTCTCGCGCTGCACGCAGCAGAGCCTGCGCCGTCAGGTTGCCTACGTGCCGCAGGAGGCGCTGCTGTTCCACCGCTCCATTCGCGAAAACATTGCCTACGGTCGTCCCAACGCCACTGATGAGCAGATTCGCGAGGCCGCGCGCCTGGCCAACGCCCTGGAGTTTATCGACCGCTTGCCCCGTGGCTTTGACACTATGGTGGGCGAGCGCGGCGTTAAGCTTTCGGGCGGCCAGCGCCAGCGCGTGGCCATCGCCCGCGCTATCCTGACCGACGCGCCGATTCTGGTGCTCGACGAGGCGACGTCTGCTCTCGACAGCGAGTCCGAGGCGCTGGTGCAGGAGGCGCTCGAAAACCTGATGCATGGACGTACCTCCATTGTGGTGGCACACCGCCTGTCCACCGTGGCGGCGCTCGACCGCATTGTGGTGCTGGCCGATGGCGAGATCGTCGAGGACGGCACGCATGCGCAGCTCGTCGAGGCGGGTGGCGAGTACGCGAGCCTGTGGAGCCGTCAGACCGGCGCATTCTTGGAGGCGTAAGCGTCTCGGACGTGGGACAATTGTGTCCATAAGTTTATTGTGCCGTTGAGCCGAGGAGTCGTTATGCCACGCGAGACCAATGCCGCCAAGCGCGAGCGCGCCATCGAGGTGTGTGAGCGCCTCAACCGTCGCTATGGCCCGGTCGAGTGCTTTTTGGACCACGAAAATCCCTTCCGCCTGCTGATCGCGGTGCTGCTCTCGGCGCAAACGACCGATGCGCAGGTCAACAAGGTGACGCCGAAGCTGTTTGCCCAGTGGCCCACGCCCGAGACCATGGCCGGGGCGAGCGTGGCCGATGTGGCCGATACCATCAAGTCACTCGGCTTCTACAAGAGCAAAGCCAAGCATGCCGTCGAGGCCGCGCAGATGATCGTCGCCGACTATGGCGGCGAGGTGCCGGCCGACATGAAGGAACTCGTGAAGCTGCCGGGCGTGGGACGCAAGACGGCGAACATCGTGCTCAACGTGGGGTATGGCATCGTGGAAGGCATTGCGGTGGACACGCACGTCAACCGCGTTGCGCACCGCCTGATGCTGAGTCCCAAGACGCATGCCAAGGAGCCGCTCAAGACCGAGCAGGATCTGCTCAAGATTTTGCCGCACGAGTATTGGGAGTCGGTCAACCATCAGTGGATCACCTTCGGTCGCGAGATCTGCGACGCCCGCAAACCCAAGTGTGACGAGTGTCCGCTGGCAGATTTGTGCCCCAGCGTGCGCGTAGCGGGATAGGGCGGAACGCATCTTCGTCTGGCGTTTTTTGCGGGGCTGGGCGTACGCTTGAGCTGGAGTCCTCTCCATGCGCTACCATGACAGGCAACGAATTTGACGAACGACCCGCCGAGCTTGCCTCGGCGGGCTTTTGGCGTTGCAATGCCGGAGGAACAGCATGCTCATTCACCGTATAGCCGCGCAGCTCTACACTGCCGAGGCGCTGCAGACCGTCGAGGCCGGGCTCGATTCTGGCGAGGACGTGACGCTGGCCGTGTCTCAGTCGGGTCGAACGCTTATGGCCGCCGCCCAGTTTGCGCGCCGCCCGCGCCCTACGGTCTACATCGTGAGTGGCGAGGATGCAGCCGATCGCGCCGCGCGTAGCCTTGCCGCCTATGTGGGCCTGGCGCACGTGTGCCGCTTTCCCGAGCGCAAGGACTATCCTTGGCGCGAGCAGGCGCCCGACGACGCCGTGGTGGCCCAGCGCTGCGAGGCGCTCGGGCGCATCGTGCGCGGGGACAACTGCATCATGGTCGCCTCGGCCCGCGCGCTGCTGCGCTGCGTGCCGCCGGTCGAGAGCCGCTACTGGGAGTCCACTACTTTTGCGGTGGGCGAGGAGATTCCCTTTGACGAGGTGCCGCAGCGTCTGGTGGGCATGGGCTACACCAATGCCGGCGCCGCCGACGCGCCCGGCCTGTTCCGTGTGCACGGCGACACCGTCGAGGTGTTTCCCGCGCAGGAAAAGGCGCCCGTGCGCATTGAGTTCTTTGGCGACGAGATCGACCGCATCCGCCGCATGGTGAGCTCCACGGGCCAGACCATCGGCAACGAGGACAGCATCGAGATCTTCCCGTGCCGTGAGCTGGCGCTTACCGACGAGGCCGTCCACAACATGCATGTGGCGCTCTACCGCGCCAGCCAGGACGACAGCAAGTTGGCGGCGCTGCTCGAGATGGTGGATGCGCGCATCGTCACGCCTGAGCTCGACCGCTTTTTGCCGGTGATGTACGGCCAGACCGTGAGCCCGCTGTCGCATGTGAGCGGCAAGGCGCTCGTGGTACTGTCCGAGCCGCGCTCGCTGTTCGACGATTGCCTGCGCGCCTACGAGGATATCGAGGCACGTGCCGGCGAGGCGGGAGTCGACCGTCTGGACGGCCTGTACGTGCGTGCCCAGCAACTCGACTTTGGTTCCCAGCAACGCCTGAACTATGTGAGCCTCATCCGTGCCGGCGGTGCGGTGACGGCCGAGCTCAAGATTGAGCAGCCTGCCATTGCAGGCTCGGACAACCGTTTTATGACGCGCATCCAGGAGGTCGTGGGCAAGCGCTATGCCTGCGTGTTTGCCATCCCCGACCGCGGTGCGCGCGAGTCGATGGAGCTCACCTTTGGCGACGAGGGCATTACCTTTGAGGAATCGCTGACCGCGGCGCCCGAAAACGCCGGCGCTATCGGCGACCGCGTGCGCGTGGCAGCGGCGGATTCCGCCGACCGTGCCGCACGCCAGGAGGCCCGTGCTTCCATTCGCGAGCGTCGCGCCGATGCGCTCAACGCCCGCTCGCTCGAGGCGGGCGCCGCGCAGGCTGCCGCCGGCGCCGCCGTGCCCACCATCTCGCGCGGGCGCGTGACCTTTGTGGACGCTGCCCTGCCGCAGGGCGTGGTGGTGCCCGATGCCAACCTGGCCGTGTTCTCGATCGCCGACCTCAACGCCCGCATGGATGCCAACCGCGCGCGCAGCCGCCGCAAGGTTGACATTACGCAGATCACCTTCCCGTTTAAGCCGGGCGACTACGTGGTGCACGCTACCCACGGCATCGCGCTCTTTAGCGAGATCGCGCGTCAGGAAGTGGGCGGCAAGGAACGCGACTACTTTTTGCTGGAATATGCCGATGGCGACAAGCTCTACGTGCCGCTGGAGCAGGTTGACCGCATTACGCGCTACGTTGGTCCCGACGGCGATAAACCGCGCTTGACCAGGCTCAACACCGCCGACTGGACGCGGGCCACCAACAAGGCGCGCAAGAATGCCAAAAAGCTGGCGTTTGACCTGGTCGACCTCTATACGCGCCGCTCGTCGATTACCGGTATCGCCTGTCCGCCCGATACGCCTGAGCAGATCGAGATGGAGGAGAGCTTCCCCTACGACGAGACACGCGACCAGCTGGAGGCTATCGCTGACATCAAGGCCGACATGGAGGCGCCCAAGCCCATGGACCGCCTGCTGTGCGGCGACGTGGGTTTCGGCAAGACCGAGGTCGCCCTGCGCGCAGCCTTTAAGTGCGTGGACTCCGGCCGCCAGGTCATGGTGCTCTGCCCCACGACCATTCTGGCCCAACAGCACTACGAGACATTCTTTGAGCGTTTTGCCCCGTTTGGCTTGGAGGTCGAGGTACTCAGCCGCTTCCGCACGCCGGCGCAGCAAAAGCGCGCGCTCAAGGCGTTTGCCGAGGGCACGATTGATGTGCTCATCGGCACGCACCGTCTGCTTTCGGCCGACGTGAACCCCAAGAACCTGGGTATGGTGATCATCGACGAAGAGCAGCGCTTTGGTGTGCAGCACAAGGAGCAGCTCAAAAACCTGCGCGAGCAAATCGACGTGCTCACGCTTTCGGCAACGCCTATTCCGCGAACCATGCAGATGGCCACGAGCGGCGTGCGCGACATGAGCCTGATCACCACGCCGCCGACTGGGCGTCGTCCCGTGATCGTGCGCGTGGGGGAGTACGACCCCGACGTGGTGAGCGCGGCGATTCGCCTGGAGGTGGGTCGCGGCGGTCAGGTGTATTACGTGTCCAACCGCGTCAAGACCATCGACGATGCCGTGGCGCGCGTGCACGAGGCCGCGCCCGAGGCGCGCGTGGGCGTGGCGCACGGCAAGATGAGCCCGCGCGAGGTCGAGGACGTGATGATCGAGTTCGCGACCAAGAAGATCGACGTGCTTATCGCCACGACCATCGTGGAGAGCGGCATCGACAACGCAACGGCCAACACGCTCATCATTGAGGACTCGCAGCGTCTGGGTCTGGCACAGCTCTACCAGCTTAAGGGCCGCGTGGGCCGCTCGGCCACGCAGGCATACGCGTACTTTATGTTCCCCGGCGAGCTGCCGCTCACCGAGGAGGCCACGGCACGCCTGACCGCGCTTTCCGAGTTCCAGGACCTGGGCAGCGGCATGCGCATCGCCATGCGCGACCTGGAGATCCGCGGCGCCGGTTCGCTTATGGGCGCCGAGCAGCACGGTAACCTGTCGAGCGTGGGCTTTGACCTGTTTACGCAGATGCTGGGACAGGCCGTGGCCGAGGCGCGCGGCGATGACGATGCCGGCGTGGAGGCGGCGAGCGTGGGCATCAACCTGCCGGCCGACTACTTCTTGTCCGAGGAGTACATGCCGGCGGTGGACCAGCGCGTGCTCGTGTACCGCAAGCTCGCGGCGGCCGAGGACCTGGAGAGTATCGACGAGGTGCAGGAGGAGACCGAGGCCGCGCACGGTGAGCTGCCGTTGGCGGGGCTTAACTTGTTCAACCGCGCTCGCATCCGCATTCGCGGCGAGCGCTTGGGGCTCGAGAGCGTCACGCTCAGCGGTGGACGCATTACCTTCCTGGGGGTTGACGTTCCCAAGAAGGTGGCCTTTGAGCTTAAGACCCGCTATGGCGCGGTGAACTTTCCCAAGAGCCGCAAACTGTCGGTGCCCTACAAGGCGGGTGCCGGCGCGGGCAGCGGCCTGGGTCGCGGTCTCGACGCCAGCGACGGCACCGGCCCCGTGGCCGCGGCACTCATGCTGCTGCAGCAATTAGGCACGAGCGACGATGACTAACAAGTAGGGGCGTGGCGGGGCATAGCTACCAGTTGTTCTTTGCCCCGCCACCTCGCAGGTTGATTCCAGCCCCATCGAAAGGAAAGCATGTTCGGATACATCTATAAGAAAGATGTCGCTATTATCGCGGCCGTCCTGTGCCTTTGTCTGGGCGTGGGCAGCTTCTTTGATTATCAGATCTCGAGTGCGCTGTTCAACATCGGCAGCATGTACGGCCGCTTTATCGAGGCGGCCGGCGAGCTGCCGTTCGAGCTGACGGCGAGTGTCGCGGGCGTTATGCTCGTGCGCTCGGCACGACCCGATTCCAAGACGAGCAAGTGGCTCGCCGTGCTGGGCGTTTTGATTAACGTGGGCCTGGTCGGCTACGAGATTGTCGGATCGCTGCGCGTCGGCGGCAAGCTTATTGCGTTTCAGCTGGTGCTGACGTTTGTGCTGGTCATCGCTGCCAACCTCATCGTCTATCGCTTTACGCGCACGACCGACCCCGACGAGCTTACGCGCTGGGCGTTGATGGTACTGGCCGTGTGGGTCGCTCAGGCCATCATCCTCAACGTCATTGTTAAGCCGCTGTGGTCGCGCCCGCGCATGCGCGTGATCGAGGTCACGCCGGGGCTCAATTTTCAGCCGTGGTGGGTGATCGGCAATCCCGACAAGTGGACCTATATCGCCGCCGGCGTGATCAAGGACGGGTTCAAGTCGTTTGCGAGCGGACACACGGCGCATGCGGCAATCGGCCTTATGCTTGCCGGGCTTCCCGCGGCGGCCTTTAAGGAAAAACCGTCGCGCCGCCGCGTGGTCTTTTGGACGGCGGCTGTGGTCGCGGCGCTCGTCGCGTTTGGCCGCATCGTGATCGGTGCGCACTTTTTGAGTGACGTGAGCTGCGGCTTTGCCCTGGTACTGGCACTTGAGTGCCTTGCCGCGCGCATTGCCTATCCCAACGGCGTACAATAGCTCCGTTTGAATCATCTGGCCGATACCCGGTATGAGAGGATTGCCATGCTCGCGTTTAACAACGACTATTCCCACGGCGCACATCCGGCAGTGCTGCAGGCGCTCGTCGACACCAATATGGAGCCGCAGCCCGGCTACGGTACCGATGCGCACACCGAGCGTGCCAAGCAGCTTATCCGCGAGGCCTGCCAGGCCCCCGATGCCGACGTGTTTTTGCTGGTGGGCGGCACGCAGGCCAACGCGACGGTGATCGACATGCTGCTCGCGCCGTACGAGGGCGTCGTTGCCGCCGAGACTGGCCACGTCGCCTGCCACGAGGCGGGCGCCATCGAGTTTGGCGGCCACAAGGTGCTCACCATCCCCGGCTACGAGGGCAAGATGCATGCCGAGGATCTCGAGAACTATATCCAGGTGTTCTACGAAAACGAGAGCTACGAGCACACGGTGTTTCCGGGTGCCGTGTACGTGAGCCTATCGACCGAGTACGGCACGCTGTACTCCAAGGCCGAGCTCGCGGCGATTCACGCGGTGTGCCAGAAGCGCGAGATTCCGCTGTTTGTGGACGGCGCCCGCCTGGCCTATGCGCTGGCGGCCGATGAGTGCGACATTACCCTGCCCGAGCTGGCGCAGCTGTGCGACGTGTTCTACATCGGCGGCACCAAGTGCGGCGCGCTCTGCGGCGAGGCCGTGGTGTTTTGCGGCATGCACGCCCCGGCGCATCCTATTCCGCGTATTAAGCAGCATGGCGCACTGCTTGCCAAGGGCCGCCTCACGGGCGTGCAGTTTGAGGCGCTCTTTACCGACGGCCTGTATTTTGAGATTGGTCGCCAGGCGATCGAAACCGCTCAGGCGCTGCGCCGCGTGCTGCACGAGCGCGGCTACCAGTTCTTTTTGGAGACGCCCACAAACCAGCAGTTTGTGATTCTGCCCAACGAGGACATGGCCAGCATTCGCGAGCATGCGGCGATCGAGTACTGGGAAAAGTACGACGATACCCACACGGTGGTGCGTTTTTGCACCAGCTGGGCCACGACGCAGGAGGATATCGACGCGTTGGCGGCTGTCCTGTAGCTTGATGCGATGACGAGGGCCGCCTTGCGCTGGGTTTGGCGTGGGGCGGCCCTTACTTTTGAGAGGGAGGGGTTGTATGCCCGAGAAATCCGAGATGTCCGAGCCGACGATTCGCCTGGCGACGCCCGATGATGCGCCGGAGTTGCTTGCCATTTACGAGCCGTATGTGCGCGAGACGGCGATAACCTGCGAATACGAGGTGCCGAGCGTTGAGGAGTTCGCCGGGCGCATCGAGCGTGCGCTCAAGCGCTATCCGTATTTGGTGATGGAGTTGGACGGGCGTCCGGTAGGCTATGCCTATGTGAGTCCGCTTAACAGCCGCGAGGCATACGACTGGTCGGTCGAGACGTCGATCTACCTGGCACGCGATGTGCGCCATGGCGGGCTGGGTCGCAAGCTGCACGATGCGCTCAAGCAATGCCTGGTCGCGATGGGCATCACCAACATGTGCGCCCTCATCGCCGTGCCGCACGATAAGGACGACGAGTACCTGACGCACAACAGCCAGGATTTCCATGCCCATATGGGATATCGCCTGGTGGGCACCTTCGACCGCTGCGCCCAAAAGTTCGGCCGCTGGTACGACATGTGCTGGATGGAGCTGGTCCTGGCCGAGCGCGTCCCCAACCAACCCAAACCAACCTGGTTCCCCGACCTCCCAAAACCTACCATTTAGGGACAGGTTTTTTTGGCAGGTTAGCCGATTGGCTCGGTGTATTTGGCGCGGTCGGTGCGTTGGATGCGCTTAGAGACATGGAGCGGTCGGCCGTCGGTGTCGTAGACGTAGTCGGTGATCAGGATCAGCGCCTGCCCGCGCTCAACGTTGAGCAAAAACGCCTCGTTTTGCGAGGCATAGCACACTTCAAAGGTCTTATGCCCCTGTGCCGGTGCGCGATGGAACTCCTGTCGCAGCGTGGCGTAGAGCGAACCGTTGATATCGCGATCGATGAGCGTCTCGAAGCTTGGCGGCAGGTAGGTGGTCTCCAGGCACAGCGGCGCGTCGTCCAGGTAGCGCAGGCGGACAAGTTTGACGAGCTTGCTGCCCACGGCGGCGTCAAAGAACTTAGCTATGCTGCCGGCCGCCTTGGCAAAGCCCGAGTCCACGGTGCGCGTGGTGGGCTTCATGCCCTGGCCTTCGACCTGCTTGGTATAGCTCGAAAACACCAGGTTGTTCTCGTGGAGCGCGGGCGTGTCGGCCACAAAGGCGCCACGCCCGCGCTCGGTGCGCACCAGGCCCTCATCAACGAGCACCTTAAGGGCGTGGCGCACGGTGCTGCGCGACAGGCCCGATTCGTCCATGAGTTCCATCTCGGACGGCAGCTTGTCTCCGCGTGCGTAGATGCCGGCGGCGATGCGGTCGCGAAGCGTACCCGCCAAGCGTTCGTATTGGCTCAGTTTCTTTTTAGATGAGACGCTCATATTGCCAACCTATATCTAACTTGTATGCTTAACTAAGCAAGCATGTATTCAACACAACAATAAAATCGCTGGTAACGAGTAATCGAAAACCTTAGCAGCAGAATTTCTAAGTCAAATATAGCATACAACTAGTCGACATAACCAAAACATGTATGTAACTTGTATGCCATCGAGAGCATCAAACGAGAAGAAAGGCTGATGCACGATGACTACTCAGGAACAGGTTAAGGATGTCGTCTCCCAGGTTTTGGCTGACAAGGCAGACAAGGGCGGCATCAAGCGCGTCGTGTGGATCGGCGCCGGCGGATCCAACGGCGGCAACTATCCTGCCCAGTATTTTATGGAGCACGAGGCCACGCAGGTCGTGAGCTCCAGCTACACTAGCAACGAGTTCGTGCACGCCACCCCGGCCTACGTCAACGAGAACACCCTGGCCGTCGTCGTGTCTATGCGCGGCACCAAGGAGACCATCGTCGCCGCTCAGGTCGCCAAGGACCACGGTGCCAGCACCATCGCCATCTATGTTGACGAGTCCGGCCTCACCGAGGTCTGCGACTACAAGATCCAGTACGACAGCCTGGCCGTCGACGAGTCCTGCATGGGCCATACCAACTCCGCCGTCGTGACCATGATCGCCATGGAGCTCACGCAGCAGACCGAGGGCTATGCCGAGTACGAGACCGCTATGGCCGCGTTCGACTTGGTCGACCCCATCTATCGCAAGGCCGTCGAGTACACCCGTCCGCTCGCTGCCAAGTGGGCCGAGCAGAACGCCGACAAGCCCTGCATCAACGTGATGGCTCAGGGTCCGCTCTTTGGTGCCGCCTACGTCTTTAGCATCTGCAACGTGCAGGAGATGCTGCAGATCGACTCTTGCACCATCAACACCTGCGACTTCTTCCACGGCCCCTTCGAGATCCTGGACAAGCGCACCTCGCTGTTCCAGCTCATCAGCGTCGGCCGCAGCCGCTGCAACGACGAGCGCGGCATCCGCTTTGTCAACCAGTACGGTGGCGAGCGCGTCTATCAGCTCGACGCCAAGGAGCTCGGCCTCAACGACATCAAGGACAGCGTGAGCGAGTACTTCAACCACCTGATCTTTGCCCCAATCCTCAACAACGTGTATATGCGTGCACTCTCTGCCGTCACCCACAAGGACTACATGACGCGCCGCTACATGTGGAAGCTGGACTACTAGGGGATAGAGCGGCCTAACAGCTCGATGTCCTCATAAGTTGCGGTGGAATAGTTCCTGTTTGGGGGCTTGAAGCCTCTATTTAGGAACTATTTCACCGCAACTGCCAAGTAATCCGCTGGGGACGGAGGAAAACGGATCACTTTTCCGCTCACCGATTTGTGTCTTGAAAAATGTATATAACGACTATAACGTAGTGTGAAACATATTGGAAACAATACCGAGGAGGCTGCGTTGAAGAAAAGCAATCTGGGCTATGTGCTGGTGCTGATCGCCGCGCTTATGTGGGGCAGCATCGGAATCTTTGTAAACGGCATCTCGGCCATGGGCGTTTCGTCCCAGAGCATGGCTGCCTTTCGCTTGTTGGTCGGAGCGCTTATCTTGGCGCCGGTCCTGATGTTTATGGGCTGCCGTCCGGGTGAGGGGTCCACCGTGGCTCAGGGTCCGCTGGCCCTGTTCAAGGCAAGCCCTAATGAGCTTGTTCCCTGCGCGCTTGTCGGTATCGTCGGTCTGGCCGCCGCCAACACCTGTTATTACGAGTGCATGGGCGAGGTGGGCATGTCCACGGCCTCGGTGCTGCTCTACACCTCACCGGTGTTTGGCGTCATGCTCGGCCGCGTGCTTTATCGCGAGGACGTGACCCCCAACAAGC
The DNA here is from genome assembly GCA_902464565.1 of uncultured Collinsella sp. Lineage (GTDB taxonomy): Bacteria > Actinomycetota > Coriobacteriia > Coriobacteriales > Coriobacteriaceae > Collinsella. The sequence goes on along the minus strand of CABQJV010000032.1, from coordinate 7,811 downwards.
TCGTTGCCATTGTCTTTAACATCGTTGGCTGCGTGCTTGCAGTGACCAATGGCGACCTTTCCGGTTTTCATTTTTCGGTTTGGGGCGTCACGTCGGGCGTGATTGCAGGCCTTTGTGGTGCGTCGCTCGCGGTGTTTAGCCGGATAGCAACCAAGACGGTCCACCCGCTTGCTGTCACGTTTTGGGGCTTTGTATTTGGCGGTGCGGTTATGGCAGCTATCGCGGCTCCGTGGCCGGATGTCGCCGCGGCAATGTCGCCACAGCTGCTGCTGCTGTTCCTTGGCTTTGGACTCATCCCCACAGCCGTTGCTTACATCTTATATATGCAGGGTCTGTCCATGGGGCTCGAGACATCGAAAGTTCCCGTCGTAATGTCTTTCGAGACGGTCGTCACCGTACTGGTGGGCATTGGTGTCTACGCCGAGCCCGCCGGCGCGATTAAAGTCCTGGGCATCGTGTTGGTGCTCGCGTCCATTCTGATTATGAACACCGACTTCTCCAAGCTGCGCAACAGTGTGTTTGTCGGTCATGTCATTGAGAGCATGACCTTTAAGCCCAACGCGTGGTGGACCGAAAAATCTCAGGACATGGATCTGTTTAAGGAACGCACCGGCATTGCGCTGGAACCCACCGTACAGGAAAGCCCCTGGTACTTCGTGCGATAGGGGATTGCGCGCAGGGTCTGACCTGGGGTTATCCAGCTAGCGCCGGCCTACCCAGTCCAACGTTTCGAGTACGTTAAACCCGTCAACGGTCGATTTTCACCCGCGAACGGTCTTTATACTAATTAGCAATATAAGCAACGTATAAGACGTTATAATGACCATAACGAAAAGGAGGAGGCAAGATGAATCAGATCATTCTCGCATCTCATGGCGGCCTGGCCGCAGGCGCCAAAGACACGCTCGAGATGGTTCTCGGCGACGTGTCGAACGTCCACGTCGTGTCGCTTGCTCGTGACGACAAGGAGCCCATCACCAATAAGGTGGACGCCATGATCGCCACGTTCAACGCGGACGACACTGTCTATGTGCTGACCGATATGCTCGGCAGCTCGGTCAACAACAGCATGGTCGAGCTTTCCAAGAACGGCACGAAGTTCACGGTTGTCAGCGGTTTCAACATCCCGCTGGCGCTCACGCTCGCTATGAGCCCCGTCCCCGTCAAGGGTGCCGAGCTCGCAGCCCTCATCAACGAGGCCCGCGCCGGTCTGACCAATCCCAACGCACCGGTCGAGGCTGCCGCGGCTCCCGCCAAGAAGGCCAAGGCGTCCCGTCACAGCTCCGGTCCCGCCAAGATCGTCCTCGCACGTCTTGACTACCGTCTGCTGCACGGCCAGGTCGTCTTTACCTGGACCACCAAGGTTCAGGCCGAGCGCATCATCGTCGTCGACAACGCTGCCGCCAACGATGACATCAAGAAGGGCGCTCTTAAGCTGGCCAAGCCCCAGGGCGTGCGTCTGAACGTCTTCACCGTCGAGCGTGCCCTCGCCAAGATGGACAAGCTCAACACCCTCGGCGAGCGCGTCATGTTCGTCTTTGGCAACACTGCCGAGATGCTGCAGTTCTGCCAGGGCTACAAGCTCGACGCCATCAACCTGGGCGCCACCGCCAACCACGACGGTGCCGACCAGGTCGGCGGCAAGGACAGCTCCGTCTTCCTCGACGCCGCCCAGAAGGCAGACGTCAACCAGCTGCTCGACATGGGCATTAAGCTCTATGTTCAGCAGACCCCTACGTATCAGAGCGTCGACATCGACGCCAAGCTGTAATCAACCAGGCTTTTGCCTGACTGAAAGGAGAAGGGTATGAATACGTTCATCAGTGCGGTGCTCGTCGGCCTCGTCGGCGTGTTCTGCATGTGGGACTCCCGCCTGCTCGGTCGTCTTAACTTCGAGCAGCCCCTCGTTGGCGCTACGCTCGTCGGTCTGCTGCTGGGCGATGTGCCCACCGGCCTTGCCGTCGGTGCCGCCGTCGAGCTCGTGTCCATGGGCCTGGTGCAGGTCGGCGCCGCCGTTCCGCCCGATATGGTCCTGGGCGGCATCGTGGCCGCTGCCTTTGCGTGCCTGACCGATGCTTCCGCCGAGACCGCCATGACGATCGCCATCCCGGTCGCCGTCCTGGGTCAGCTCCTCGGCATCGTGTTCCGTTCCATCATCGCCGCCCTCACCCATGTGGCAGATAGCGCGATCGATAACGGAAAGTTCAAGACCGCCTACCGTATGCACATCTGCGCCGGCTCCGGTCTGTACGCCATCATGTACTTCCTGCCGATCTTCCTCGCCGTCTTTGTTGGCACCGACCTGGTTCAGGCCATCGTCAACATGGTTCCCGAGTGGCTGTCCACTGGTCTTAACGTTTCGACCAAGATCATGACCGCCTACGGCCTGGCCCTGCTGCTCACCATGATGATCAAGAAGGGTATGACTCCGTTCCTGTTCATCGGTTTCCTGCTCGCCGCTTACCTCAACCTGTCCGTCATCGCGGTCGCTCTGATCGGTGTGTGCCTGGCTGTCGTCTTCATGGGCTTCAAGTTCAACGGTTCCCATGCAGCTGCCGGTGTCGATTCCGACTACGATCCGCTCGAAGACGACGAAGACTAAGGAGGAACACACTATGGCAACCGCAACCAAGGACGTGTCCCTGAACAAGAAGGTCAGCCAGTTCTTCTGGCGCTCCTGGGCCATCCAGGCCTCTTGGAACTACGAGCGTCAGATGAACATGGGCTTCCTCTACGGCATGGTTCCCACGCTCGATCGCCTCTATCCGGACGAGTCCGACCCCAAGCAGCTCGCTGCTAAGAAAGAGGCTTACCACCGTCACATGGCGTTCTACAACTGCACCCCGCAGACGAGCGCTTTCATCCTGGGCCTCTCCGCCTCCATGGAGGAGGAGTACGCCAAGGATCCCGAGAACTTCGATCCCGATTCGATCAACGCGGTCAAGACCTCCCTCATGGGCCCGCTTTCCGGCATTGGTGACTCCTTCTTCCAGGGCACCATCCGCGTTATCGCCTTTGGTCTGGGCGTTCAGCTGGCCCAGCAGGGCTCCATCATGGGCCCGATCCTGGCCATGCTCATCTCCATTGTCCCCTCTGTGCTGATCACTTGGTTCGCAGCCAAGATGGGCTATCAGGGCGGCCACGAGTACCTGAGCAAGCTTCAGGGCGGCGACCTCATGGAGAAGCTCATGTATGTCTGCGGCATCGTGGGTCTTATGTCCGTGGGCGGCATGATCGCTACGCTGATCGGCGCTACCACCCCGCTGCAGTTCGCTGAGGGTACCGTCGTTATCCAGGACATCCTAGACGGCATGATGCCCCAGATGATCTCCCTTGGCCTCACCGGCCTTATGTACTGGCTCATCAAGAAGAACGTCAACACCGGTTGGCTTCTCGTGATCGCCATCGTGGGCGGCATTGCCCTCTCCGCGGCCGGCATCCTGGCCTAGTCGCGACTAAGCGCCTAACCGCTTTCCCCGGGGGCCTGCCTGGCATCCCATACCCCAGGCAGGCTTCCATCCCTATACGTGACAAAGGGCAGTTCCTTTGTCACATCCTCAACGGGCCGGCGACTCGGTCCAAACCACGGTAACCCTGCGAGCGCCCGGCAATGTGGCGTCGCAAAAATCGAAAGGAATGTGTCAGATGTACGAGATCGACCTTAACCTCCCTAAGCAGATCGTCGCTGACGTCCTGTCCAACCACGAGATTCACAGCGTCGCCTTCGTCGGCTGCGGTGCTTCCATGTCCGACCTTTACCCCGCCAAGTACTTCCTGGCCAACAACACGGACAAGCTGAACGTTCAGATCTTCACCGCTAACGAGTTCAACTACGACACGCCCTCCTGGGTCAACGAGCACACCTTCGTGATCACCTGCTCCCTCGGTGGCTCCACGCCCGAGACCGTCGAGGCCAACAAGACCGCCAAGAAGCACAACTGCCCGGTCGTCTCCCTCACCAACAAGGCTGGCTCCGCTCTGACCGTCGACGCTGACTACGTCATCGTTCACGGCTTCCACGCCAACTTCGCTGCCAAGTGCGAGAAGCCCGGCTACGCCATCGCTCTTGCTGTCGAGATCCTTCAGCAGACCGAGGGCTATGACCACTACGAGGACATGATCACCGGCCTTACCAACGTCTTCGAGCTCTGCGAGAACGCCGCTCAGCACTGCAAGAAGCTCGCCAAGAAGTTCGCTGAGGACTTCAAGGACGACAAGATGATTTACTTCATGGCCTCTGGTGCCTCCGAGAAGATGGCTTACTCTCACGCCGCCTTCCTGTTCACCGAGATGCAGTGGATCGACGCCGCCGCCTACAACACCGGCGAGTACTTCCACGGCCCGTTCGAGGTTTCCACCGAGGGTAAGCCCTACGTCTTCTTCATGTCCGATGGCGCCACCCGTCCGATGGACGCCCGCGCCCTCACTTTCCTTGAGCGCATGGGCGCCAAGGTCGCTCTGATCGACTCCAAGGACTACGGCCTGGCCGACGCTGTGCCCGCGAGCGTCGTCACCTACTTCAACCCGCTGCTGCACCTCGCCGTTATGCGCGAGTACGGCAACCAGATCGCCGAGGCCCGTCAGCACCCGCTGACCATGCGTCGCTACATGTGGAAGCTTTCCTACTAATCACAAGTAAGTAGACCTTACGGGTTGATTGAGAGGGGATGGGGTTTGCGCCCCGTCCCCTTTTTTGCTTTGGGGAGGGCACGCCTGTCGCGTCGCAAAACCCAAGATAAAACCTACCAAAATAAACCTGTCCCTTTTTGGCAGGTGGGAGGAGATGCGTATGATCAAGGCAGTGCTGTTTGACATGGACGGCGTGCTGGTCGATACCGAGTGGTTCTACAACCGTCGCCGCGTGGCGTTTATGGAAGAGAAGGGGTTCCACTTTGACGAGATTCCCGATCTTTCGGGGTCTAACGAGCCGGCCATTTGGGAGGCGCTGGTGCCCGACGATGTTGAGCTGCGCGAGCGCCTGCGCGTGGAGTACAAGCAGGTCTACAGCCCGGACCACCCCGTTCCGTATGCCGAGCTGCTCAACGAGCAGACGGAACCGGTGATGCGTGAGCTACATGAGCGCGGCGTGAAGTGCGCCATCGCGAGCTCGTCCTATCGCGAGCTGATCGACGAGCTGGTGGAGATTGCCGGTATCGCCGACGTGCTGGACTACACCATCAGCGGTCACGAGTGCAGTGCGTTTAAGCCCGACCCCGAGATCTACTTGCGTGCCATGGAGGCGCTGGGGGTGGAGCCTGCCGAGTGCCTGGTTATCGAGGACTCGCCTTTGGGCATCGAGGCTGGCAAGCGCTCCGGCGCCCGCGTCCTGGCGCTGCGTCCGCACGAGGGTGTCAGCCTCGATCAATCGCGAGCCGATGCCGTTATCGATAATCTGACCGACATTTTGGCCGCTTTGTAGCGTCAATCCGCCGCGAGAAGCACTGATTCACGCGTCTTTTGCTGCGGATTGGCTTAATTTGTCATCTATTTGGATCCGTTTGGCTTCGATTCGGGCTAAGTGAGTAGACTTTTTGGCGCAGGCCGAGCACAATGCATATCTTCCTTTGTAAAACCGCAGGTCACAGGGGTGGCGGTTTTGGGTGTGCTCGGCAGATCGTAAAAAGTCTACTCACTTGTAATTTAGGCCTTTGGTCGTGGGGTTGCTGGTCCCGCTTTGGTTGTCGAGAGAGGGTGAATTGAAGCGCCCCCGCACGCTCCATGCTACAATCGCGGACATACCCCACAACTACATCTGCCTTCGAAAGGAGCCTGCGTGGCGAACGCCATCGATCAGCTCACGGACCGAGTGCTCGTACTCGGCCGCCTCACCATCGTCCGCCGCGCTATTACTGCCGTGGCGGTCACGATTTCCGCCGTTCTCCAGACATTCCTGATCCAGGCGTTCATTCGGCCCGCCGACCTGCTTCCGAGCGGTCTTACCGGCGTCGCGGTCCTACTCGATCGCGTTACCTCGCTGGGCGGCGTTCACATCGACATCTCGCTCGGCATGCTCGCGCTCAACATCCCCGTGGCGCTCCTATGCTGGAGCGGCATTAGCAAGCGCTTCGTCATCTTCTCGATGATGCAGGTCGTGCTCTCGTCGCTGTTCCTCAACGTCTTTCACTTCGCTCCATTTTTGGGCGACAAGATCATGCTAATCATTTTTGGCGGCGTGGTCTCGGGTCTGGGCGCTGCCATCGCACTTAAATCCGGCGCATCCACCGGCGGCACCGACTTTATCGCGCTGTGGGTCTCCAACCACACGGGCAAGACCATCTGGGGCGTCATCTTTGGTTTCAACTGCTTTATCCTGGCGATCTTTGGCTTTATGTTTGGCTGGGACAAGGCGGCGTATTCCATCGTGTTCCAGTTTATTTCGACCAAGACCATCGACAGTTTCTATCGTCGCTACGATCGCGTGACGCTGCAGATCACGACGCGTAAGGCAGACGAGGTCATGACTGCCTACGTAAACCATTTTCAGCACGGCATAAGCTGCGCCGAGGTCGTCGGCGGATATAGCCGCGAAAAGATGTACCTGCTGAACACCGTTGTCTCGACCTACGAGAGCCAGGACATTATCAAGCTGGTGTGCGACGTTGATCCCGGCGCCGTGATCAACGTGTTCCACACGCTCAACTTTGTGGGCGGCTGGTGGGGTGGTCATGTCGACGAGCCCATGCCCACGGCCGTTCCCGATCCCGACAAGCCCGCACGCATGGCCAGCAGGCAGGCGCGCCTCAGCGAACAGGACAGCCTGCAGCAGGACGACGGCAAGTAGGGTATTGGCATTTTGCCGGTCCTGCGCAACCCATCCGAACGAGCCCCCCCGAAAGCCCCGTTGCTTTCGAGAGACTCTCGTTTGCCCAGATAAAACCTACCAAAATGAAGCTGTCGCTTTTTGGTAGGGAGGGTGTATCGTTTTATCATTATGAGGTAATATGAAACTAGACGTTATATACGTATTAGTTATTTCGATATTTCGATAGAGTGATTAGATATGCCTGCACCCAAAAATGCACCGCTTTACCAGCAGATTTACGACGAAATTAAGGATGCGATCGAGAAAGGTGTTTATGCACCCAAGGAGCGTATTCCGTCCGAGCTTGAGCTAGCCGAGCAGTACGATGTGAGCCGCATTACGGTGCGCCGCGCCGTCGAGGAGCTGTGCTCCGATGGCTACCTGGTTAAGCAGCAGGGCCGTGGCACCTTTGTCTCCACGCCGCACATCAACCGCCAGTTTCACGCCTCGACGCTGCAGACGTTTACCGCGCTGTGTGCCGGCAACGGCATGAAGGCCGGTGCGCACGTGATCGATCGCCAGATCGTTCCGGCGCGCCAAAACGAGATGGAGTTCTTTGGCCTGCAGAAGGATGCGCTGCTGCTGCATATCAAGCGCGTGCGTACGGCCGACGGCGAGCCCATCTTTGAGGAGAACATCTTTGTGCCGTTTGATGCCTACCGTGAGCTGTTGACGGCCGATCTTGAGGACAAGTCGATTTTTGCCGAGGTCGAGCGTGTTGGCGGAACGCCGATTGTTTCGGTTGGCTACCGCACGGTCGAGGCCGTTCGTGCCAATACCGAGCAGGCGGCCGAGCTGGGCATTGCTCCGCACGATCCGCTGCTCAACCTGCGCGCCGGCTTCACGGGTCCCAATGGCGAGCCGGTCCTGATGGGTAAGCAGTACTACGTGGGATCGCGCTACGTTATGGTCATGTAGCTCTAGTTGCGCGGTTTTCCAAACCGCGCAACGGCTCGACGCTGCAAGCCCGCCAGAGCGGCAATCTGCCTTTCAACTTCGGCGGCATGAC
>CABQJV010000031.1 GCA_902464565.1 uncultured Collinsella sp. | reverse complement strand
ATATGTGCTCGGTTACTTGTCGGCGGCCTTCTTGGTGGTCGTCTTTTTTGCGGTCGTCTTCTTGGCGGCAGTTGCTTTCTTAGCCGTGGTCTTCTTTGCCGCCGTCGTCTTCTTTGCCGTGCTCGCCTTGGTCGTGGTCTTGCGGCCGCGGGCCGGCTTTTTCTCCTTGGTCGGGCAGTCCATGTTGACGCAAATACGCCACGGACCGCGCGCCGTGTTGACCACCACGATGGGGGCGCCGCACTCGGGGCAGGTCTCACCCGTCGCCTCGAGCTTACCGCGCGCCGGTAGAGGATAGCTCACGCCGCAGTCATCGTAGTTGGTGCAGCGGATAAAGCGCTTGCCGCTCTTCTCGCTCTTGTGCGCAATCAGGTCGCCATGGCGTCCGGCCTCGGCGCACACCTTGCACTCGCCCACCTTAAGGTCAGGCTCGTAGTTGGTGGGGCACGTGGGGTTCACGCAGATCTCGAAAGCCTTCTGGCGGAACGGCTGGCATTTAATGCGCGGCGCGCCGCACTCGGGGCACACGGCCGCCTCGCCCTCGAGCGGACTCACCTTGACGCCGCTCGGCACCGGATAGGTCACATCGCAGTCGGGCCAGCCCATGCAGCCAATGAAGCTGCCACGGGTCTTGGCGCTCGTCTTCATAACCAGGTCCTTGCCGCACTTGGGGCAAGCTCCCACGCGCGCATCGGCCGTGACGGCGTCGCTGATGGCGTCGCCCAGCTCCTGCGTGTGCTTGAGCAGCTCGTCGAGCACGCCAGCCAGCAGCGCGCGCGAGTGCGTCACGACATGCTCTTCGGTATCCTCGCCGCGCTCCACACGGGTCATGTCGCCGTCGAGCTCGCTGGTCATATCGGGGCTCGTGATGCGCGGGGCAAACTGCGACAGCGCATCGATGATGGCGATACCCAGCTGGCTCGGCTCAACGGGATCGTTTTTGAGATAGCGCACGGCGTACAGGCGCTCGATGATGCTCGCGCGCGTGGACTTGGTGCCCAGGCCGCGCTTTTCCATCTCCTGCACGAGCTTGCCCTGGCTGTAGCGCGCGGGCGGCTCGGTCTGCTTGGCCTCGAGCTTAATGTCGAACACGTCGACCGTATCGCCCTGCTCCAGCGGCGGCATCTGCTCGTCGCGCTTGAGTCCGTACGGGTACGCCTCGCGGAAACCCGGGGTCACGAGCACATCGCCCGAAGCCACGAACGGCTCACCGTTCACGTCGAGCTCGAGCTTAGTGTTTTCGATGGTCGCGGGACCCATAAGCGTCGCTAGGAAGCGGCGGGCGATGAGGTCGTAGAGCTTGCGCTGGCCGCCGTCGAGCGTGGACGGATCGCCCTCGCCCGTGGGATAGATAGGCGGGTGGTCGGTGGTCTCGACCTTGCCGCGCGTGGGCTTCATGGGGCCGGCGAGGACCTTTTTGCACACGGGCGCCAGCGCCGGGTTGATCTTTGCAAGGTCACTCACCACAGCGCCCAGATCAAGCGTCGCGGGGTATACGGTATTGTCGACACGCGGGTAGCTGATGAGGCCCGCCATGTAGAGGGACTCGGCGATGCGCATGGTACGCGCAGGCGAGATACCCTCGGCTGCGGCGGCAGCCTGCAGCGAGGTGGTCGCAAACGGCGTGGGCGGCTGCTGCTTGCGCGAGCGCTTGGTCACCGCGGCGACGGTTGCCGTCTTGGCACCGTCAACGTGACCGTACGCCGTCTCAGCAGCATCCTTGTCGGTAAAGCGCGCCGTCTTGTGCGCGATCTTAAAGCGGTCGTCCTCGGCAGCGCCTTGCGCGGCGCCCATGCCGCGAATCTGCCAATAGTCCTCGGGCACAAACGCCATGCGCTCGCGTTCGCGCTCGACCACCAGGGCAAGTGTCGGCGTCTGCACGCGGCCGGCGGAACGTACGTTGCCAAAGCCGCCAAACTTGGCGAGCGTCAGATAGCGCGTGAGCACCGCACCCCAAATGAGGTCGATGTGCTGACGGCTCTCGCCGGCGTCGGCCAGGTTCTGGTCGAGCGAGACGAGATTATCGAAGGCCTGCGTGATCTCGGCCTTGGTAAACGAAGAATACTGGGCGCGGGCGACCGGCAGGTCGGGCGCAACCTCGCGCACCTTGTTGAGGGCGTCCGAACCGATCAGCTCGCCTTCGCGATCGAAGTCCGTGGCGATGATGACGCTGTCGGACTTCTTGGCAAGGTTCTTGAGCGAACGAATGAGCTCCTTCTCGGCCGGCAGTTTAATGACCGGTGCCCACGTGAGGTAGGGCAGGCTCTCGAGCTTCCAGCCCTTAATGGAGATACCGTCGGCAAGAAACGGCTTGCGCTTGGTGTCGTAGGGCGGACGGGCCAGACCGTCGGGCATGTCGGCCGGCAGTATCTCGCCGTCCTCGGTCACCGAATACCAACCCAGCTTTTTATCGAACAGCACGCTGTCGCAAAAATCGGGCGCCAGGATGTGACCGGCAAGGCCGATGGTCACGCACTCCTCGCCCTTCCACTCAAAACGGTAGATGGCGGTGTTGTACACCTTGTCCTTTTTGGGTTTGCCCGTGGACAGACGCTCGGCGATCTGACGTGCGGCGTCGTTTTTCTCGGCGATGATGAGCTTCAAAAGAGGCTCCTATCTCGTGTCTCTGCGGCTACGCCCACCTGTATGGCGGCCGATTTACGCCCTTGCTTGCTCAATCTGCCCGATGAGCCAATCGCACCAGGCATCCATGCCCTCGCCCTTGCGCGCGCTCACGGCAAACCGCGGCGCCTGCGGATTGAGGTCATCGAGTGTCTTAGTATACCTATCCATGTCAAAATCGAAAGCCGGGGCCACGTCGACCTTGTTGAGCAACTGTGCGCCGGCGTGCTGGAAGATGCCCGGGTACTTAATGGGCTTGTCGTCACCCTCGGGCACCGAGAGGATCATGATGGACAGGTTCTCGCCCAGGTCAAAGTCGACCGGGCACACCAGGTTGCCCACGTTTTCGATAAAGATGACGTCGATGTTTTGAAGGCCCACCGCCTGGTCGAACGCGTCAACGGCCTCCATAATCATGTTACCCTCGAGGTGGCACAGGCCGCCCGTGTTGATCTGGATGGCGGGCATGCCGGCTTCCTTCATGGTGATGGCGTCGACATCCGAGGCGATATCGCCCTCGATGACGGCACAGCGCAGGCCGGCCTTGTCGCGCAGGCGCTCGTTGGTGCCCAGGATCGTGGTGGTCTTGCCCGAACCGGGGCTCGACAAGACGTTGATCACATAGGTGTTTGTCTCTTTAAATCGCTGACGCAACTGATCTGCCAGGCGCTCGTTGCGCGACAGAATCGGCGACGCGATATCAATCGTTTTCTCGGCCATACTCGGCACTCCTTACTTTGGCCCCTTTATACCCCATCACCAGATGGCTAGCGGGCTAATCGTCGGGGGTTTCAATTTCGATACTCGCGATATCGAGCTCGCGGCCGCGCAGTAGGCGCACGTTGGCACCACCACACTGGGGACAGCGACAGTGGAAGCGATCGTGGTCGAAAACCTCGCCGCAGTCCAGACACTCGCTTTGTGGATGGACCTCCTCCACGGCAAGCTCGCAGCCTCGCGTGAGCGGGTCCTCGTCGCGAAATGTCTCCCACGCAAAGTCGAGCGCCTCGCGCACAACTTCGGTCATATCCCCGATACGCAGCGTTACCAAAACGGCGCGCGAGGCCCCCGCCCCACGCGCCGCGCGAATCACTGTATCGAGTATGCCGTTGACAATGCCAACCTCGTGCATACCGATTTACTCCTCGTCGTCCTCATCGTCCGAGAACAGGTCCAGACGGCTCACAAACAAGCCCTCCTTGCCCTCGCGCGCGGTAATGACCACGCGGGCAATGGCGAGCGAAATCTCGTAGAGCGAGAGCAGGGCACCATACATGAGGCCCAGCGTAACGGGCGAGCCGTCGGGCGTAATCACAGCCGAGCCCACAAGCAGGCCCACGTACACGTAACGCCAGGCGCCGCGGAAGGCCGCGTAGGACACGATGTGGAAGACGGACAGGTAGAAGATGATGAGCGGCAGCTCAAACGCCACGCCAAAGCCGATCATAAAGAGCAGCTCCATGTTGACGTAGTTCTCCAGGTCGGGCAGCGCCGTGGCGACGGCCGAGGTCTCGCCGATAAGCCACTCAAAGCCCGCCGGGATGATGATGAAATAGCAGAAGATGGCGCCCAGGAAGAACAGCACCGTCGAGGCGAGCACCGTGGGCACGACCCATTTGCGCTCGTTGGGACGCAGCGCCGGCAGGAAAAATGCCAGAATCTGCCAGATGATCATAGGCGTGCACATGACCACGGCCATCTTGATGGCCAGCGAGAAGCGCAGGCCAAAGCCGCCGAGCGTGGTGGTGATGTAGAACTTACCGTCCGGCACAAAGGAGCGGATGGGGTCTTCCAGGATGTCGAGCACCACGGGCGTGGCGAAATACAGCACGATGGCGGCGGCAAACACCGACACGACCACGATAGTCAGGCGGCGACGGAGCTCTCCCAGGTGATCGAAGAGCGGCATGCGCGCAGGTCCGATAGGCATTACTCATCGCCTCCCTTCGAGGCGTCGGCGGCAGCGGCGTCGTCCTCGGCCTCGAGCTCGCGGGCGAGCTGGTCGACGACGGCCTTGCGCTTGCGGGGACGACGGGCGTAGAGGTCGGCCGTCGTGGGCTCTACCGGCTCGGGCTCGGGCTCCGGTTCTGCAGCAGGCTCGGGCTCGACGACAGGCTCGGCACCCTCGGCCTCCTCAGCAGCACCCTCGCCCTCGGCGGCACCCTCGCTCGCGGCCTTCTCGGCAGCAAGACGGGCGCGACGCTCGGCAAAGGTCTCCTTCTTGGCGGGCGCTGCCGTCTCGGCGGCATCCTCGTCCGCATCGGAATCGTCATCGACGGCAGCCTTCTTGGGCTTGACCGGGGCCGACGCGGCCTCGCTCACCGGATCGATTATCTCGGACTGAACAACGGCCGTCATCTTTTCCTGCGTCTCGCGGAACTGACGGATAGCACGGCCGATCGTGCGGCCCATCTGTGGGAGCTTATCCGGGCCAAACAGCAAAAAGCTGAAGACCACGATGATCGCGAGCTCACCCTCTCCAATACCAAACACACATACCTCCAAGGCTCGATGTGAGTCGAGCCCGCACCGCGCCATTCGGCCGGAACTCGTCTATTCATTCGGTCAAGTATAGCGCCCGGACGCCAAAACGTCCGAGCGCATCACAAACATATGCCAAACGGCACGCCCTTTTGGGGCAAAGATTATGCAGCGGTGATCGAAATCTCCCGGTCGACACCCAACAGCTGGACCACGCGCATCACCGGGGGCTGCACATTGGTGCAGCTAAAGCGCTTGCCGTGGTCGACCGCGTGGTGCGCAGCGCCCACGAGCACGCCAATGCCCGTCGAATCGATGTAGCTCACCTGGGCAAAATCGAGCTCAACGGCCTCGGTGGGCTGCTCGAGCGCCAGGTCGATGGCATTGCGCAGGCTATCGGCGTTAGAGATATCGATCTCGCCGGTTACCTTAATGGTGTAGAGCTCTGGCGTGGGGTTGGTGGAAATACCCAAATCCATGTATACGCTCCTTTACGTATCGAAAGTGCGGATAGTACGGGAAGCCGCGCGTTAGGCGCGCTCGGCACGCGCAAGCTCGGCAGCGACAAGCTTGACGGCCAGCACCAGCACATCGAGCGCGGCCTCCAGGTCCTCGACCGTGGGATAGCTCGGCGCGATGCGGATGTTGGTGTCGCGCGGGTCCTTGCCATAGGGCCAGGTAGCACCGGCCGGCGTGAGCTTGACGCCCAGGTCGGCACAAAGCGCGGCGACCTTTTGGGCCGAGCCCTCGGGACCATCGAAGCTTACAAAGTAGCCGCCGCGAGGGTGCGTCCAGGTGGCGCAGCCCGTGTCGCCCAAGCCCTCGGTGAGCTTGCGCTCGACGGCCTCAAAGCGCGGACGCAGAAACTCGGCATGCTTTTTCATGTGCTCCTTGACCGCCTCGATGGTGGGAAGGAAGCGCACGTGACGTAGCTGGTTGAGCTTGTCGGCACTGATAAGGCCTGCCTTCAGGCGCTTGGAGAACTCGGCGATGACCGCGGGGCTCGCACCGATAAAGCCGATACCGGCGCCCGGGAAGGTGATCTTGGACGTCGAGGCGAAGGCCACCACGCGATCCTCGGTGCCCGCCGCGCGAGCGAGGTCGAAGATATTGGCGAGCTCGTCGGTCTCGTCGTACAGGTCGTGCACGCAGTAGGCGTTGTCCCAGAAGATGCGGAAATCGGGCGCGGCCGTGGGCATCTCGACCAGACGGCGCACAGTGTCCTCGCTAAAGGTGATGCCCGTGGGGTTGGAATACTTGGGCACGCACCAGATACCCTTAATGGAGTCGTCAGCGGCAACGAGACGCTCGATCTCGTCCATGTCGGGGCCGTTGTCGGTCATCGCAACGGGGACGTTCTCGATGCCCAAGTCGGCGGTGATGCCAAAGTGGCGATCGTAGCCGGGAACGGGGCACAGGAACTTGACCTTCTTGCCGTCATGCGCGGCCTCGTAGGCGTCCCAGGGCTCGCTGCCGCACGAACCGCAGCGCCAGAACATGCCGGCGATGTCATGCTCGATCAAAAGGCTCGACGAACCAAGTACGAGCGTCTGCTCAGCGGGGCAACCCAGGAACTCCCCCGCCAGCTTGCGTGCCGAGGGAATGCCCTCAAAGCAGCCGTAATTGGAGCAGTCGACGTTGCCGTCGTGCAGATCGGCATCGGCATTGAGGATATCGAGCATGGGTCGAGAGATGTCCACCTGGGAGGGCGACGGCTTGCCGCGGGCCATGTCGAGCGCCAGGCCCTTGGCCTTGACCTCGGCGACCTCGGCCTTGAGCGCCTCGATGGCGGCATCGAGTTCGGTGGTTTCCATCTTCTGGTAGATCGTCTGCATGGGTGCGACCTTTCACGAAGCGGTACGTTGCAATTCTTCTAAGTATAGACCGCCACCGTCGCAACGTTATGAAGCCGTGATAGATTAAGTCCATCGCAATGAATTACGAATCGCCGCGCATGCCGGCGTGAAGCGCCCAAGGAGGCACTATGGAGTACGGATCGTTCCAGGCCGAGGAATCCGGCGACCTGCAGCGCCTGGTCGACGGACTGTTTTACGACCGCCACGCCATCGACCGCCTGGATCTGATCGTACAGGCCGAAATCTTGGACCTGGCGCCCGATCTCATGGAAATCGTGAACCTGCTACCGCCCGGCTATTACGACCGCCAGTCACTTTGCGACCAGCTCAACTCCGCCTTGGCCGCCCACGGCTGGGGCGCCATCTACGGCACCGTGGAATAAACCTAGTCATTGGGGCCTGTGGTCAAAAAATAGCAAATATGAGTACTGTTACTTTTTTAGTAACAGCGATTTTGAATTAAAAAGGCCAGTCTTGGCCTTTTGTGTCCGGTTTTGGAAGGATGCATCGGCATTTTTCGTCCAGCCACGCAATCGTTAATGCACAGACAGAATAGATTTGTACATTATTTTCCACACCTAAAATGAAACGCCGTTTGTGACAGTACTCACAAACGGCGTTTTTTGGCCACTGGGGTGTCCGGCAGGTGGCAAGTACCACTCAAAACCGCGTTTTACACGCGCTCGAGCAGGCTCTGGCGTCTGTTTCTACGCGCCTACTCGTTCTTGGGCGCGGGGTGCTTGCAGATCACACTCATGTAGATCATGCCAAGTACGGCCGCGGTGACAGAGCCGGCGAGAATAGCGGCCTTGGCAGCCAGAACCTCAAACTGGGCCGTCGGGAAGGCGAGGCCGCTGATGAGAATCGACATGGTAAAGCCGATACCGCCCAGAATGCCCACGCCGGCAATCATATGCCAGTTGACATTGTGCGGCAGCTCGCAGGCCTTGAGCTTGACCAGGGCGAACGTCATGCCAAAGATGCCGATCGGCTTGCCCAGCAGCATGCCAAAGTACACGCCGAGCGTCACCGGGTCGGTGAGTAGCGTGCTCATGTCCACGCCCACCAGGCGAACCTGTGCGTTGACGAACGCGAAGATCGGCAGGATCACAAAGTTGACCGGCGTGGAGATCAGGCGCTCCATGCGGATGAGCGGCGGGGTCACGCGGTGCATGACGCGCTCGACCTTGGTGGTCGAAACGGTAAAGTCATGCTGGCCCAAGATGTGCGCCTCGTCGTCGTAGCGGTCGTCGAGCAGCGGCAGGCACTCGCCCAACCAATCGGTGAGGCTATCGAGCTTGACGCCGCACTTGGCCGGTATGGTAAAGGCCAAGATGACGCCAGCAAGCGTAGCATGTACGCCGCTCTTGAACATGCAGAACCACAACAGCAGGCCCAGTACCGAATACGGGGCAAGGCGGTAATGCTGCGTCTTGTTGAGCCACACGAGCGCGCAGGTCACAAGCGCGGCGGCGCCCAACCAAAACGGATTGGGACTCTGACCGTAGAAGATGGCGATGGCGGCAATGGAAATGAGGTCGTCGGCGATGGCGAGCGTCGAGAAGAACACGCGCACGCCGTTGGGCACGCGATTGCCCAAAAGCGACAGCACGCCCAACGCAAAGGCAATATCGGTTGCCATGGGAATGGCCCAGCCGTTGTGCGCGCCGGCATGGTTAAAGATCAGATAGATGCAGGCGGGAACGACGACGCCGCCCACGGCCGCCAGCATGGGAAGCATAGCCTGGCGCGGGTTTTTGAGCTCGCCGACCGTCATCTCGTACTTAAGCTCGATGCCCACCAGCAAAAAGAAGATCGCCATGAGGAAGTCGTTGACGAAAAGCTCGACGGTGAGGCCGGCCGTAAGGTTGCCCAGACCCACATACAGCGGGGTCTCCAAAAAGTGATGGATGGCCTCGTAGGCATCGGTGTTGGCGCAAATGACGGCGGCGATGGCGGCGAAGACCATGACGGCGGCGGAAATCGTGCCGTTCTCGGTGATGCGCTCCCAAATGTCGTGGCGCTCAAAACGCTTGCGCTCACGAACGTTAAACAGCTGCTCGGGTGCTGCCATGGGCGGCTCCTTTCACGGGAAAGCTCCCGTCTTAAAAAAGCACGGCCCGCCCAAGTGGCGGTGCCGCGCTCTAACGTATTACGCTTGCATCTAGCCTACCCTGCACGACAGGCACGCAGGCGTGGCCGAAAAGCGGAACCACAGGTTGAACATTATTTGCTCAACGGCACGGGCGCGCCTATCCAAGAGACGACGCGGCGCCGTGCACAAAAAACGACCGGAGCGCGGGGCTTCCGCGATCCGGTCGTGGCGTTTGGTCAACTAAACCTAGCAGGCGGCCATGATGGGGGCAGCGACCTGCTTCTTACGGGAGAGGACGCCCGGCATCCAGACGCCGTCGTGCTCGTCGGCAATGCCCAGGCCCTTCTGAGCAGCCTCGGTCTCGCCCTCGAGCAGGACCTGCGAGCCCTCCTCCATGATGTCAGTGATGCACAGGACGATGCCGTCGGCACCCTTCTCGGCGGCGTAGGCGCGCATGGCCTCGCGAATCTCGTCGATCATGCCGAGTGCGCGGGTCTTGTCGACAGTCTCGTACTGGCCGATGAGCAGCTTCTTGCCGGCAGGCTCGAACATCTTGATGTCGTTGCCGACCATCTCGGCTGCGGTGAAGGAGCCGGACGGACGGGTGAGGAAGACCTCCATGCCAAACTTGACCGGGTCGACGCCCACCTGCTCGCCGAGCTTGGCGGCGACGGCGCGGTCGACATCGGTGGTGGTGGGGCTCTTGAGCATGAGCGTGTCGGTCATCATGGCCGAGAGCAGCAGCTTGGCCTGGACGTCGGAAAGCTCAACGCCGAGCACGCCGGCGAGCTTGGTGACGATGGTGCAGCTGGAACCCCAGGGCAGGCAGATGTAGTGCAGCGGGCCGGCGGTCTCGAAGTCGCCGATGCGGTGATGATCGACAACGCCAAAGACCGTGGCGTCCTTAAGGCCGGCGACGGACTGGGCAGACTCGTTGTGGTCGGTGAGGACGACGAGCTGACCAGCCTCGACGGACTCGATCACGCGGGGCTCGGCGATGCCGGCGTCGGCGAGCAGCTTGGCGGACTCGGCCGGAAGCTGACCAAGGGCGCAGGCCTCGTAGGTGTTGCCGGCATACTCAACCTGGTTGAGCAGCTGGGACAGGACGACGGCGCTCATGATGGCGTCGTTATCGGGGTTCTGGTGACCAAAGACAAGAACGTTTGCCATGGATATCCTCCACTTGATATGTGTACTTGGACGTAGCTATGGTAGCACGCCGATGCCGAGCCTTCGCAGACGGAAGGGCCACGGCATATTTTGGAGCGCAGGCACGGGGGCCAAGGCTGTCCCTTTTGCACCATGTTGGTGCAATGTAACCTGTCCCCCTTGCACCAGCTATTTACCGGCAGCGCGCAGGGCTACGTAGGCAGCACCGATGATGCCGGCGTCGTTTCCGAGCGAAGCGACCTTAATGGGCGTCTCGCGCGAGGCGGAAAGCGCGTACTGCTTAAAGTGCTCGCGAACCTTGTCGAGGTAGACATCGGCCGAGGCGGAGGCGCCGCCGCCGATGAGGAACATCTCGGGGTCGACCACGTTGGCGATAAGTGCCAGGGCGCGACCGAGATAGTCGGCCATGGTATCGGCCGCGGCCAGCGCGAGCTTGTCGCCCTCGCGGCAGGCCTGGAACACGTCCTTGGAATCGGAGGGGCCGGTGAGCTCGATGGGCTCGACGCCAGCCTTCTTGCACTCGGCAAGGTAGTTGCTCACCACACCGGTGGCGCTGGAATACTGCTCCAGGTGGCCATGGCCGCCGCAGCCGCAGGTGCGCTCCTCAGCCGGATTCAGGCACATGTGGCCGATCTCGCCGCCGGCACCCACAACGCCCGACACCACGTCGCCGTTGACGATAACGCCGCCGCCCACGCCGGTACCGATGGTAACCATCACCACGCTCTGCACGCCCTTGGCAGAGCCGAGCCAGGCCTCGCCCATGGCGGCGGCGTTGGCATCGTTCTCGTACTTAACGACCGCGTCGGGGCAGTGCTCCTGAATGGCGACTCTCAGCTCAGGCAGGTTAATGGCAATGTTGGCCTTGACCTTGGCATCGCCCGATGCCGGGATGGGGCACGGAACGGCCAGGCCAATACCCGCCACAAAGGCGCGCGGAATCTGGGCCTTGGCGACCACCTGGTCGATAGCCTCGGTCACCGCGGCAAAGCCCGCGGCGTCAACGATGGGAGGCGTGGGCACGCTGGCCTTGGCCAGCAGGTTGCCGTCCTCGTCGAACAGGCCCTCCTTAACCGAAGTGCCGCCGACGTCAATGCCGATGTAGTACTGCTTAGGTTCCATGGGAGCCCACCTTTCTCGTTTAAACATTGCCTGTATGGTACCGCTCCCAAGGCAAAAACCTGCCAAAAAGGGGCAGGTTTGTTTTGGCAGGTTTTATCTGTGAAAACGCAAACGACCGCTCAAAAGGTCGCGCAGGGCCTTCGCCAAATATAAGGGCGCCGGGAGGCGGAGACTCCCGGCGCCCGTCAAAGGGACTGTGTTGTCTGTTGGACCGCACGGCCCATCGCGGCGATAACGCCAACTAGGCCTTAAGTGCCTGCAGCTGCTTGTGGATCTCGATGAGCTCCGTCGCCATGACGCGCATGGTCTCGGTGCCGGCCATCTGGTCCTCGGCATGCAGCAGAATCAACGGAGCCTCGCCGTTACGCTCGCCGTTGGCCTCCTTCTTCAGAAGCCCCATGTGAACATCGTGGCCACCGTTATAGGCCTCGTCGCCCTGCTTGATAAGCTCCTCGGCGGCGTCAAAATCGCCCTCCTTGGCCTTTTGCACGGCATTGATGTACATGCTCTTGGCGGTACCGACGTAGCTGATGATCTCAAAGCAGGTCATCTGCAGTTCGTTCATATCCTCCATGCGGAGCACCTAGCCCATCACGCTGACGCAGTGGTCGATGATGCCGGCAGCGTTCATGCGGCCGTAGTCGACCATGTTGATGACCTCGACCGGGAAACGACCGGCGGCCTCCTTCTCAAAATCGCCCTTGGTGTAGCCGATCTGCGGACCAAGCAGCAACATGTCGCACTCGCTCAGGTGATCGTGGGCCTCGTTCATGGGACGAGCCTCGACCTCAATATCCAGACCACGGTTTGCAACCTCGGCCTGCATCTTCTGGACCAGCAGGCTCGTGGACATACCGGCATTGCAGCAGAGCATGATCTTCTTCATGGTTTCCTCCTTATAACTGCGCGGCGCGCAGACGACGACTGGTTTTATTCCTTGCGGCTATTGTGCCAACCCCCCTGCATCTTTACACAAGGGAGAGAGTCGCGGGCACCGGCACCGCGTACCGGTGCCCGCAACGGTGAAAGGGACGAACGTTAGGCATTCTGCTCGGCGAGAGCCTCCTGCTTGGCGATTGCCTTCTCGGAAATCTTCATAAAGGGCAGGTAGACGGCCATGCCAATGACAATCTCGAGAGCCTGCCACACACCGGCGCGCCAGTCAAAGCCTGTAGCGAGCAGGGCATTGATGACGGGAGGCATAGTCCAGGGCACCTGGGCGATGCAGGGGCTGATGATGCCTGCGCAGGTAAGGCCATAGGTGATGCCGATGAACAGGTCGGGAAGAAGAACGAACGGAATCATGAGCGGCAGGTTGTACACGATGGGGTAACCGTAGATAACCGGCTCGTTGATGTTGAACAGACCAGGCAGGATAGCCATCTTGGAAACGGTCTCGGATGCCTTGTTCTTGGAGAACAGGAGCGTGTCGAGCAGAAGCATGAGGGTGCAGCCCGAGCCGCCGATGAGGGCGAAGCTGTTAACGATCTGCATGTTCATGTAGTGATCGGGCTGGATGGTGCCACCGGCGGCAAAGGTAGCCATGTTGTCGACGATGAGCATGGTCAGAATCGGCTCGACGGTAGCGCCAGAGATGGTGGACTGGTGAATACCGACGCAGAACAGCAGGTTAGCAAGGGTGTAGATGAGGATAACAGCCCACGGACCGGCGTTCATGATGCTCTTGAGCGGGTTGGAGATGCACGTGGAGATGATGGCGCACAGATCGGTGCCGGCGCACACGGCGAGCAGGGCTGCGGCAAGAGCGAAAATCGCGAGGTTAAGCAGCATCGGGATCATGACGTTGAAGGAGTTGGAGACCGCGGGAGGCACGCCCTCGCCCAGCTTAACCTTGAGCTTCTCGACGCCAGAAATCTTGATGAAGAGCGAGACGGAAAGCAGGGCGATGATAATAGCCGAGAACAGACCGTTGGTGCCGGTGTTGGCAGTTGAAAGGGCGCCCGTGACCTCGGCGAAGGTGATCTTGTCGGTGAGCAGCGGGCTCGTGGCGGCAAGCGTGGCGGTGACCTGCTGCGGCATCATGATGACGAAAGCAGAGATAGCGACGACCACGCAAGCGAGCGGGTTATCGAAACGCTTGTTCTTAGCGAGGCTGTAGCCAATCAATCCGGCCAAGATAATGGCAGAGACGTTGAGGGTGCCCAGCGTAATTGCCGAACCCCACGTCTGAAGGTTGGCAAGGCCCGCCGCATCGAACGGGAACAGGGGGAACACGACGTTGTTAATAAGAACCGCGATACCCGCAAGGATATAGAGCGGCGTGATGGTCGCGAAGGCGTCACGCAGGGAACGCAGGTGAACCTGGTTTCCCACCTTCGCAGAGACCTCGGCAAACTTGTCGAGGAAGCTCTTTCCGTTGTCACTGGCCATGATTGCTCCTAACTTTCAAATCTGGCCTTTTCCTATGCGCACGGTGGTCTGTCGCCCTCTGCCACCAGATGTGCCATGTGTTGCGCGCGGCGGCGCGCGGTCTGGGCGTTCGCCCGGTCGCTAATCAACCACGTGGGTTGTGGCGACCTGTTTGAGCCAAGCCGCTGACTTCTTAAGGCGGCGCTTGTAGCCGTCCATAAGGTCGACCTCGACAAAACCGTAACGGTTCTTAAAGGCATTAGCCCAAGACCAGTTATCGATGACGGCCCAGTAATGGTATCCGCGGCACTTGGCGCCCTCGGCAATTGCCTTGGCCACCCACTCCAGGTGCTGACGTACAAAGTCGACGCGGTAGTCATCCTGGATGGTTCCTTCGGCGTCACGGTTCTTGTATTCGTCCATGATGCCGATGCCATTCTCGGAAACGAACCACTCAAGGTCGGGGTAGTTCTTAGCGCAGTCCATGCCAAAGTCGTAGAGACCCTGCGGGTAGATCTCCCAGCCGCGGCTCTCGTTCATAACGGCGTCGGGCCATACGTACTCGTCGGCAAAGTGCGGCAGGCCGTACTGGTCGACCTTGCTCGCCGGCGCCTGAACACGCGTGGGGTGGTAGTAGTTGCAGCCGAGCCAGTCGACAACACCCTGCTTGAGAATCTCTTGGTCGCCGGCACGGAACGGGAGCTTAACGCCGCCCTCGGCCAGGCTGTCGAGCACGTCGGCAGGAAGCTCGCCCTTGGTAATAAGGTCGAGCCACCAGCGATTGTTGATGCCGCTGGTCATACGCACGGCCTCGAGGTCTGCCTCGCTGGGATTCTGCTTGGTGTAAACCGGGGTAAAACAGTTGATCATGCCGATCTTGGCATCGGCGCGAATAGCGCCCTCGTCATAGGCGCGACGATAGTTGGCCACGGCCAGCGCATGTGCCAGCGAAATGTGATACTGCACGGTGCGGGCGCGGCTAAAGTCGTGGAGCTGCGGGAACCACACGCCCTCTTGATAGCGCTGTTCGGGCTCGACGATGGGCTCGTTAAAGGTGAACCAGTACTTAATCTCCTGGCCAAACTCGTGGAAGGCGACGTCGGCGTAATGCGCGTAAGCCTCGACGACCTCACGGCTCTCCCAGCCGCCACGGTTAAAGAGGTAGGTGGGCATATCAAAGTGGTACAGGTTGACAAACGGCTCCAAGCCGGCCTCGCGAGAGGCGCGGAACAGCTCGTGATACCACGCAGCACCCTCCTCATTAAGATTGCCGTCGGCATCGAGCAGACGGCTCCACTGGATGGAAGTGCGATAGGTATTCAGGCCCAAGTCCTTCAAAATGCGAAGGTCTTCCCGGTACCTGGCCATAAAGTCATTGCCGGCATAAGAGCCAACGCAGTTGTAGAACGAACCCAGATCCTTGATGGACCAGGTGTCCCACAGATTCTCGAGCTTGCCGCCCTGGTTCCACTGACCCTCAGTCTGCGGGCCGGACATAGCGGCGCCAAAGAAGAAGTCGCCGGGCAGCTGATACTGTGCCATCGAAGTCCTCGCTTTCGTGTTCTAGAGCTTTCGGTTGGAGACGGGTTTGCTTTGGCAGGCAATCCGGCGCGGGCGCGCACCAGGTATCTGGATACCCTGCCCGCCAAAACAAATCCGTCCCCAAACAACACAAGCAAACACCAATACATCTCGCTTGTTGTCTGTAACTATAGCGCTCTAATTTATTATGTAAAGCGTCTTTTTTATTTTTATCTATCGAACTTCTTTGATGAAAGCCATATGGATGCTTTTTAAGTAGGTATACTCTCTTTATATCAACGCAAATATGAAGGGAGGATTGTATGATTCCCAAATACGAAGCGATAGCTGCAGATATCCGTCGAAGCATCGAGGACGGCGCCCTTAAGCCGGGCGATAAGTTGCCCACCGTCGTTGAGTTCTGTGAGCTCTATAGCGTTTCCAAAATCACCGTCAAACGAGCGATTGAGCAGATCACCGAGGAAGGCCTTATTACCAGCCGGCGCGGATCGGGTACCTACGTTAAGGACACGGCGGGGCTTCCCGGCCAGGTGTTTTTCCAGGGCAAAAACGACCGTGCCCAGGGTTTTTCGTATGAGCATCGCGGGGAGAAGGTGACCTCGGTGGTCTACGATTTCTCGATCGTTAATCCACCGGCGGACATCGCAGCCCAGCTGGGAATTGCCGAGGATGACTTTGCCTATCACGTCGTGCGCGTGCGTCAGGCCGATGAGAAGCCCATCGTTATCGAGTACACCTACATGCCCCTCGAGCTGATTCCAGGGCTGAAAAAGAAGGATCTGTACGGATCGGTCTACCGCTTCATCCGCGAGCAATGTGGGCTGAAGATTTCGAGCTTCCACCGTACCATTCGCGCCGTGGCAGCAACCGAGGAAGAAGCCGAGCGTCTGGACACCAAACTTGGCTCTCCCCTGCTCGAGCTCACCCAAATTGGCTTTTTGGACAGCGGCGCCGCCTTTGAGTATTCGATCTCGCGCAACGTTGGCGACCGCTTTGAGTTGCACAACGTAACGTTGGCATAGGTTTTTGTAGTCACGCGGGCGCTCGTTTTGAGCAGTTTTACGCGGCGCCCCGCGCAACACAATGGGGGTATGAATATGTCCGATTTGATTAAACTGACGCCGATCTTCCACGAGAAGATCTGGGGCGGCCGCCAGCTCGAAACCGTATTTGGTTACGACATTCCCGAGGGGCCCATCGGTGAGTGCTGGGCCATCTCGGCCCATCCCAACGGCGACTGCCAGATTGCGGAGGGCCCGTATGCCGGCCACACGCTGTCGTGGCTGTGGGCCGAGCACCGTGAACTTTTTGGCAATTGTGAGGGCAAGGAGTTCCCGCTGCTCATTAAGATTCTGGACGCCAAGGACGACCTTTCGATCCAGATTCATCCCAACGACGAGTACGCCGCCGAGCACGAGAACGGCAGCCTGGGCAAAACCGAGTGCTGGTATGTACTGGACTGCGAGCCCGGTGCCACGATCATCGTCGGCCAGCGCGCGCACGACCGCGCCGAGGCTGCACAGATGATCGAGGAGGGCCGTTGGGACGAGATGCTCAACGTGCTGCCGATTCACAAGGGAGACTTTTTCCAGATCGACTCCGGCACCGTTCACGCCATCAAGACCGGCACGCTGATTCTGGAGACGCAGCAGTCGAGCGACGTGACATATCGCCTGTACGACTATGACCGTCCCGGCACCGACGGAAAGCTGCGCCCGCTGCACATTGAGCAGAGCCTCGACTGCATCGACTTTGATGCTCAGGCTCCGACCGACGGCACGGTGACCGCGCCCGAGGTGGACGGCGTGACCGAGCTCGAGTCCAACCCCTGCTACACCGTCGATCGCGTGCGCGTCAACGGCAGCAAGACCCTCGACCAGCGCTGGCCCTTCATGTGCCTGTCGGTCATCGACGGCGAAGGCACCGTCTGCGGCGACCCCGTCCACAAGGGAAGCCACCTGCTGGCCCCGAACACCGTCAGCTCCATCGACCTCGAAGGCAAGATGGAACTGATTATCAGCCACCTCTAGGTCGCAACAACAACCAAAACGCAACAAGGGGCTCCCCCGTCCACCAACGGAGGAGCCCCTACTCGTATCTACATTTCAGCCCACCCGGTTCTCCAAATCAAAAAGCGGACGAGCGGAGCGGCGTTCGCAAGCAACGTTACCCAAGGACCTGGGCGGGCGTATGGGACAACATCGATCGCGAGTTCCGCACGCAAAGGAGAGCACTTAATGTGCTCTCCGTCTTGCGCAGGACTGCCCGAGCAGGCGATGTTGCCCCATACGCCCGCCCAGGTCCGCCGGGATCACGACAGCTTGACGATCGGTGCAAAACCTTTCATTAGCTTTTTGGTCTGGCCGGTCTTTTCGAATTGAACCTCGATCATGTCTCCGGCGACCGAGATCACGGTACCCGTGCCAAAAGTCTTGTGGCTCACGGTATCGCCCGCGGCAAAGTCCTGCGATGCGCTGGCACGATCGACCTTGCGCTCCACCGTCGGGGACACCTTGGAAGACGGCTTTTTGGCTCGCGACGCGCCCGAACCAAAAGTCGAGGCAACACGGCCGGCGTCAGGCGAAACCCCACGATGGCGCTCGGTCCCGTAACTGCTGCCGCCAAAGAAATCGTCAAAGCTCGATCCGCCGCGCGAACCGGAACCGCCGGTCGAGCGCGTATGCGAGCCAAACACCTTGCCGCCGTACATATCCGAGCCCATGCCCGAGCCAAAGGTGCCGTGACGGTCGCCGCGCTTCTCCCAGCCCGTGCCCTCAAAACCGGCAGAACCGATGCCGCTAAACTCGATATCCTCAAACGGAATCTCGTTGAGGAAGCGCGAGCGCGGGTTGGCAGAGGTCGAGCCGTAGGTGCGACGCGTGGCCGCATAGGTCAGGAACAGGCGCTTGCGAGCACGCGTGATGGCGACGTAGGCCAAGCGGCGCTCCTCCTCGAGCTTGCCCGGATCGTCACTACCGCCAAAGTCGTGCACGTGCGGGAAGATACCCTCCTCCATGCCGGCCACGAACACCGCCGGGAACTCCAGGCCCTTGGCGGAGTGGATGGTCATCATGGTAATGGCATGCGTCTCGCCGGCCAGGGAATCCAAGTCGGAGCGCAGGGCCAGCCACTCCATGAGTGCCGGCAGCGCCTTACAGGTGAGCGGACCGTAGGTGCGCTCGATCTCGTCGGCATGCACGGCGCCCGCCGGCGGCCCAGTCGGCGCGGCATACGCGTTGCCCGCGATGGCGGCAGCCAGGGCATCCTGCGGCGAGAGCGCCGGGGCCGCCAGGCTATCGAGCGGATTGGAACCCGCGGCATCACGCGCGCCAACGAGCGCCTCAGACGAAGACACGGGCGCAGACGGGCCGGGCTCGGGCGCAGGCGCGCTCACCACAACGGGCTCGGGCTCGGCGCCGGCGGGCACATCGGCAACACCGGCCGCGCGCAGCTCTTCCAAGCTCTCGAGCGTACCCTCGATATCCTCGTGCGTCTCCTCAAATTCGGCTGCGACGCCCAAGAATTCCTGAATGTTCTCGGCGCGACTCTCGGACTCCATGGTGCCCTCGGCGCGGAACGCCTGCAGCAGGCCCGTCTTGTCGACAATCATCTCGACGACGTCCTTGAGCTCGCCGTCCATGCGACGGCCCTCGCGCACCAGCGCCACAAAGCTCGACAGGCCGTTACGCACCTTGGCGCTAAACATGCCTGTCTCGGCTGTTGCGATCTCGCAGGCCTGAAAGAACGAGCAGCGATTGTCGCGCGCCAGCTGCTCGATCTTTTGGATCGAGGTGGAGCCGATGCCGCGGCGCGGCGTGTTGATGACGCGCTTGACGCTCATCTCGTCGGCCGGGTTCACGATCATCTTAAGGTAGGCCATGACGTCGCGGATCTCAGCACGGTCGAAGAATCGCGTGCCGCCCACGATCTTGTAGGGCACGCCTGCGCGCAGGAACATATCTTCGAGGATACGCGACTGGGCGTTGGTGCGGTAGAACACGGCGATATCGTCGTAGCTCGTGCCTTTGGCATGCAGTTTTTCGATCTCGCCGGCAATCCAGCGGCCCTCATCGCGCTCATCGCTCGCCTGGAAGGCCTGGATCTTCTCGCCATCGCCCTCGGCCGTAAACAGGCGCTTGTCCTTGCGCTGCGAGTTGTGGCGCACCACGGCGTTGGCGGCGCTCAGGATATGGCCCGTGGAGCGGTAGTTCTGCTCCAGCTTAACGGTCTTGCAGTTTTTAAAGTCCTGTTCAAAGTCCAGGATGTTGGTGATGTCGGCGCCACGCCAGCTATAAATGGACTGGTCATCGTCGCCCACGACCATGAGGTTTTGGTACTTGGCGGCCAGCAGGTTGGCGATCTCGTACTGGACGTGGTTGGTGTCCTGATACTCGTCGACGCTAATGTAGCGGAAGCGCTCCTGGTACTTATCGAGCACCTCGGGGCGGGTGCGCAGCAGCTCAAGCGTGCGCACGAGCAAGTCGTCGAAGTCCATCGCATTGGCGGCGCGCAGGCGGCGCTCCAGTTCCAGGTAGACCTGCGCGGCCTTTTTGTCATTGGGGCTGTCGGCGAATTTGAGCATGTCCTCGGGGCCGATCATGGCGTTTTTGGCCGAGCTGATCTTGCTGCGGATCATGTTGATGGGGAACTGCTTTTGCTCGATACCGAGCGCCTGCATAATGTCGCGCACCATGCGCTTTGAGTCATCGTCATCGTAGATGGTGAACTGACCGGTGTATCCCAGCAGGTCGGCGTCCTCGCGCAGCATACGCACGCACATGGCATGGAAGGTGCATACCCACATGCCACGGGTGCCGCTGGGAATGAGTGCCGCCAGACGCTCACGCATCTCGGCCGCGGCCTTGTTGGTAAACGTGATGGCAAGGATCTGCCAGGGCTTAACGCCCAGGTCGCCGAGCATATGTGCGATACGGAAGGTCAAGACGCGGGTCTTGCCCGAGCCGGCGCCGGCAAGGACCAGCAGCGGGCCCTCGGTGGTCAGGACCGCCTCGCGCTGAGCGGGATTAAGGCTGTCGAGGTCGACGAGCGGCTTGGCGGGTTTGGGTGCCGGCGCGGGAGCGTCGTAGATGTCGAGCGGAACGAGCTCGGGCTCCGGCGCAGCAGGGGCGGTGTATGCATCGAGCGGCACGGGTTCCGGCGCGGGCGGCACAGGTACCGCGACATTCTTTTCCCAGGGCAAGGGCTGGGTCATGGGCGACTCCTCATCTGACGGACGGCGCGCCTGCGGGCAGCGCCATAGTTTGAGCCGTACCAGTATACCGAGCCGCGCGGACACCGACGCAAATCACACCACGACTCCGCGCGTCACCGTCAGGCTCGCCCCAACGGATTTGGTGCAATGGGGTCAGGTTAGTCTGCACCAATCTATTGACAATCACGAAACCGCCGATGTCATGGCAGCAGCAGCGGGCGACGGTCAGGGCGAACAAATTGGCATGAAAAGGGGGCGGCATAGACCTTTTGGTCATGCCACCCCCTTTGAATGACAAGTTGTCGCCCTGGCCGCCGCGCAGCGTCGACTAAGTTAGAGGCCGAGCATCGGCTCCAGAACGAAGAAGTATGCGAGCACTACGATGCCCAGGATGATGCGGTAAACACCGAAGCACTTGAAGTCGTGACGGCGGACGAAGCCCATGAGCCACTTGATGGCGATGAGCGACACCACAAAGGCCACAACGCAACCCACGCCCAGGATAGCGACCTCGTTGGCGCCGAACGTACCGCCCTTGATGAAATACTTGACCAGCTTGAGCGCACTCGCGCCAAACATGACAGGGATGGCCAGGAAGAACGTAAACTTGGACGCCACCGAACGCGTGCAGCCCAAAAGCAGGCCGCCGATGATGGTAGAACCGGAGCGAGACGTTCCAGGCACCAGCGAAAGCACCTGGAAGCAGCCGATACCCAGCGCAGTCTTCCAGCTCAGGTCCTCGAGCGTGGCGATGGAGCCAAAGTCCAGATTCTCGTCATCGTCCTCATCCTCAGCGGTAGCCGCGGCGGGCGCCGCAAAGTGCGCACCGGCGGGACGTCCACCCGACACCACAGCACGCGAACCAAACGAACCGGCAACGGCCATTTCCTCGCGCTTGCTCGCGCGCCAGTTCTCGATCACGATAAACAGCACGCCGTACACAATGAGCGCCAGCGCCACGACGGGAGCATTGTAGAAATGCTCCTCCATCCAGTCGTTAAGCGGCAGACCGATCGCCGCGGCGGGAATGCAGCCGAGCACAATCTTGCCCCACAGCACCCAGGTGTCGCGACGGCCCTCCTTGCCCTTGCTGGGCGAGAACGGATTGAGCTCATGGAAGAACAGCACACAGACGGCCAGAATGGCGCCGAGCTGAATCACGACCAGGAACATATTCCAGAACGTCTCGCTCACGTTCATCTTGACGAACTCGTCCACCAAGATCATGTGACCGGTCGACGAAACAGGCAGCCATTCGGTGATGCCCTCGACCAGGCCCATGAAGGCAGATTTTAGAAGCTCGATAATATCCAAAGGGACCCCCTCGTTAGACACCCGCCGATATTGTTCTGCGGACGGTGCGGGCGATGTCCCATTATCAACCGTTCGGGCGCGTCTACGCCTACCCTTACCAAAAAACTCGCCCGTTCACAGAATTGCGAGCGGTCAAACCCAAATCCTTGGGTATAACTGCAACAAGATAAAGTGTCCGGCGGCCAACGCGCCCGCGCCCGCCCGATGCACGAGCCCCGCGCCCGTGCGATAGACCAAGGAGGAAACCATGAACGAGGGCTACACCAAGGTATTTGTTTCACTCGACGGTACTGAGCAGCAGGATTTTGTGCTCGCACGCGCCATCAAGGTCGCCGCGAACAACGGCGCCAAGCTAATCATCGGCCACGTCATCGATTCCACGGCGCTCGAGAGCGCCGGTTCCTATCCGGTCGATCTGGTCAACGGCCTAGAGGAGGCATTTAAGAACTCCATCGCCAAGCAGCTCGAAGAGGCCAAGGCCAATCCCGATATTCCCGAGGTCGAGGTCATGATTCGCGCCGGCCGCATTCGCGAGACGCTCAAGGACGAGATGCTCGACGTGGTTAAGCCCGACCTGGTGCTCTGCGGCGCCCGCGGCCTGTCCTCGATCAAGTATGCGCTCCTGGGTTCGATTTCGACGTTCCTGCTGCGCAACACGGACTGCGACATCTTGGTCGTGAAGTAGGTTCCTTCCCGCCGGCGCAGGGCCTGCGGGGTTATCACGCCGACGTCCTCGCCGCTTCGCGGCTGCGGGATGTCGGCTTAGATAACCCCTCCCGGCCTTGCGCCTTCGTCACCGTACTTCAACGAGTTGGCTGATAAAAGATGGCGTGCCGC
>CABQJV010000030.1 GCA_902464565.1 uncultured Collinsella sp. | reverse complement strand
TCCGCGGCGGTCTGTGCTAAATCGCGACGACAGCTGGCAACCAAGCGTTCTGCCGAGCAAATCGTCCGTTGTTCACCTCAATCGACCGATTATCCCTCGTATACGATACGGCCATCGGAGACAGTGAACAGAACCTTGGTATCGGAGATCTTCTTGGGATCGCAATGAAGGATGTCTTGGTCGAGCACCGTGAGATCGGCGAGCTTGCCCACCTCGAGCGTACCGACTTTATCCTCCATGTAGTTCTCGAAGGCAACGTTTTTGGTATATGCCTCGAGCGCCTGATATGCCGTGATGGCTTGCTCGGGCCAACGGTACATATCAGTGTCCTCCTCCTCGGGAAACGGGCTGTTGCGCGTAACGGCCACCTCGATCTCCTCGAGCGGCGCATAGCCGGTGACCGGGCCATCGCTCGCACCGGAGATAAAGCAGCCGGCCTCGAGCATGTTCTTGACGGGGTAGAACTTCATGGCGCGATCCTCGCCCACCATGGCGATCTCGAGGTCGCACAAAGAATCGTGATACATCCACAGGAACTGCAGCGCGCACACGATGTCGAGATCGGCGACGCGCTTAATGTCCTCGTCGGTGATTGCGCACACATGCGTCATGGTGTTGCGGCGATCATCGCGCTCGCCGTTCTCCTTGACGCAGCGCTCGTAGGCATCGAGTGTATTGTGGACGGCGCCGTCGCCGATCGCGTGAACATGAATCTGAACACCCTCTTTGTCGAGGGCGGCCACCATGTCGCTGAACTCCTGCTGGTCCCAGACGGACTCGCCGTGCCAGTTATCGCCCTTACCGGCGGCGGAGGTATATGGCTCGAGCATCACGGCGCTGCCGCCCTCGGTAACGCCATCGGAGTAGATCTTGACCGTACCGGTAGAGATCATGTTGCTATCGAACTTCTTGAGGTCCTTCACGGTTTTAAGAGCCTTTTTAGCCGTCATGCCGGGCACAATGGTAGGAAGTACTCGCATGCGCAGGTTAAGCTTGCCCTCTTTCTCAAGGTCAGTATAGAACTGGCAATCCTGCGCCGTAGACTCTCCCACGACGCTTATGTTGGTAATGCCGGTGATGCCGTATTTCGTAGCCACCTGCTGGTACTTGTCGATAGCGTTCTCAAGCTCCTTGTCCGTATGCTTGACGGAGACAACCTCCCTCACCATAGTGGCAGCAGAATCAATCAAGTAGCCAGTCGCCTCGCCGTTTGCATCGCGGGTGATGATGCCGCCCGTGGGATTGGGGGTATCGTTATCGATGCCCGCAAGCTCGAGCGCACGGCTGTTGACCCACACCGAATGATGGGAAACATCGGTCAGCAAGATGGGCTTATCGGAGCAGATCTCATCGAGGATGGACTTGTTGGGGCCGGGATTGGTGCCATCCTCTTGCTCGAAGGCGTTGATCATGAACGAGCCGCCAACGTAAGCCTTATCATCGGGATGCTTGGTTACAAAATCACTGATCACCTTCTTATACTCATCGATCGTGGTGCTCTTGGTAAGATCGATCTCGTACAGCGCGGTCACCCAGTTGCCCGGAGCGTGGATATGGCCGTCCATAAAGCCGGGGGTCACCATACCGCCATCAAGATCGATGACGCGCGTGTTGTCATCGATGTACTCGTCAACACCGGAGTCTTCGCCTACATATACGATCTTGTTGCCCGAGACAGCCAGAGCGGCCGCAGTGTCGCCCTCTTTGACCATCGTCTGAATCGTGCCGTTACGAAAGACGATGGATGCCTTATCGGAACTCGCGCTGCCGGTGCTTCCGGCATTTGAAGAATTGTTGGCGCAACCGGCGGCACCCACCGCAACAGCCGCGGCGCCCAACGTGCTCAGGCCGAGAAAGCTTCTACGGGAAACGGGGGGGATAGAGGTCTTCATATAACCCACCTTTCTGTTGACATCGCCGCGCTTTCGCGACGCTTGCTATCACCTGAATAGCACCCCCGGGTATAAACTTGCCTGCACAAACGGGGTTATTGCCGTAAGCGGAGGCTTATATCCCCTATAACCCTGCCTTTAACCTGCCCAAAAGCTCTGAAGAAGCTCGGATCGCGATGAGACACCGCATTTACGGAATATCGTGTGAACATGCGATTTGACCGTGCCGACAGAGATAAATAAATCATTCGCTATGGCGCGGTTATCCTGGCCATCGAGCAGAAGGTCGAGCACTTCGCGTTCACGCGCGGAGATATCGTGCTGGTCGCAGAATGCCGAGAAGCGGACCTCCGCAATCAGCTTGGCAGAGGTGCCAGACGTTGTGGGCGGAGCAGAAAAGCGCAACGACAAGATCCGCGACGCCGCACGAATGGTATATATCGCGGCCACCACGCTCATGATGTTCTCTGGGATGTTTCTGCCGTAGGCAAAATACAGGTAATCGATGACTTCGATCCGCCCAATATTCAGCCCGAGAACGCGTACATCCTCGATCAGAACAAACGCCGTCAACACAGCCATCACAATAAGAAACCTGCCGTAGCGTGCATAGAAGCTCTTTCGCGCCAACGGCTTGCTTTTGCGGTAGCAGACGAAAATCATGCCAAACGCCACGAACATGAACAAGGAGCGCAACGCATAAAAGGCGAGTTGTTTGATTGAATCGGGCTGCAACACAAGCGACATGGCCTCGAAAGCAGAAAAGGCGATGCAGGGTACGAGCATGTGAAGCCGGCTCGTCTTGTTTACGATCGCCAATGCAAATGCCCACATACTCGCCATGATTCCAATCGATAGGACGAGTTTCGTTATGGGGTGAGTCATGGGAAATTGGCTGCTGAGGATATCTGCCATCATCTTACGGTCCTGATACTCATCGAGGAATACGATGGCGCTTTCGAGCATGTCGAAGAAAAAGAAGGCCGAGACCGTCAAGTAGCTTGTTCGATGTGAGACGAGGTACGTGCATACCGATACGCACACCGCCACCATGCAAACCAAGACGAACGTGATTCCGTAGAAGAAGTAGAACGCACTCACTACCGGGCCTTTCGCTTATTGATATGTGCTGCGGATAAACTTTACGCCAAAGACATGCAGGTCGCTGCCTTCAGTGCAAAATCCAACCAAAGAAAGGAGGGTGGAAGACGCATATCCCCCACCCCAGCGCATGGGCGAAACTAGCCAGAATGAGAGTGGATAATCTCCCGTTTTTGGCCTATACCAGCACTAAAAGTGGAAGATTATCCACTCTCATCGAGTAAGCGTCCGAAAATCCTCACTCGTGACCTCTTTTCCTCCGTCCCCGAGGGATCGAGGCTCGTCTGCCGAATGGTCGATGCGGCAGTCCTGCGTCCATGTCACACTCATAGATGGCCTGACCCAACTTGGAAGGAGCCTCCATGAGCCTTGACAACGTAACCCTGCGCACCGCGACCATCGACGACCTTGCCGGCATTGCAGCCATCTACAACCAGCTATGGTGCAACACGCTGCGCAACCGCGGTGACGTCGAAGCCGCCGATTTCTGCGCGCGCTTTAACATCGCCATGCAGCTGCAGCGCTCCCCCATCGCACTCGTCGCCGAAGCCGAGGGCCGCATTATCGCTGCCTGCTGCATCGGCATCTTCGAGGACGGCAAGCCGCGCACCAATCCCGCATGGGTGCCTTGCTACGACGAGATGTTCGTCCAGGCAACCGAGATGGCAAAGACCGCCGATGCCAAGCTCGAGGGCTCGCTCTTCGGCGATAGTCGTGAAAAGGCCACGGCCGACCGCTTTGCCGCCACGGGCAACGAGTATGCCCAGGGCCAGCTCAACCTGATCATCATTGTTCCCGAGTGGCAGGGCAAGGGACTCGGCCGCGCACTCATCGACCTTTCGCGCGACGAGCTCGCCAAGGCAGGCTGCACCAAGTTCTTCCTGATGAGCGACTGCAACTCCGATTGGCAGTTCTACGAGCACCTCAACATGAAGCGCATCCTAGAGGATCACAGCCAAGACAGCGGCGACGGCTTTATCGTCTACATGTACGGAGGCGACACGCAGGATTAGCCTGTGTGCCGCCTCACGAGCTTTCTCCAAGACAGCCCAAAGCAATCAAAGACGAGTTAAAGGGCGCGCTCCCCTCTGCAATAGGGACATTCGTCCTGCGAAGCGTGGTATAGATGACCGCGCCGCGGACACTCAACCGTCTCGGATAGGTACAGGTCGAGTAGGTGCGCCCATGTGCGTGCGTCAAGGCGCTCATGCGCTTTGCCAAAAAGCGACCGGCGGAAAGCCTCGCCCATAAGCTGGCCAAAGTCATTGATCGCAAGAGCGTAGCTAGGGACAACATATCCAATCAACGTCCCCACGAAAGGACTGCGCGCGTTGCACACGCAGCTATTGAGTGATGGAGCGGGCGGAGCGTCGTCTAGGTCAAAGATGTCTAGGTCCAGCTCGCCAGAACTGTACGGATGAATTCCGCGATTGAGCATCTTGAAGATATGGACCGCGAGTCCAAAGTCGTCCGTCTGAGGCGTAAACACCGGGGCATTCGTGGCGGCTGCCAGGCTCTCGAAATCGCTGACGCCAGTTGTCTCCATGAGCTTGAGCACCTCCGGTGCGATATATCCTGGTGCTGCACAGGTGGTTTGGTAGCTCACATCTGAAAGTGTGAAAACATACGAATCGGTGTCAAGTAGCATCAGGCTGCCCCTCTCCCCCACAAGGATGTTGCGAGGATTCCAGTCATCCACGGTGATGCCGATGTCATGGAGCCCCGAGGTAAGCTTGCACAGATCGCCAAGACCCAATCGAGCGCCAATGCCCCCACCGGTGCCGCGCTCAGAATCGGCGCGGCAGCGTGCTCCATCTTGGCGAGATTTGTATAGAGTCGGGTGACCGACTGTTTGTATCCCTTGGCATAATTTGGCACCAGCAGGACTTTGTCACCATGACGGCAGTAGTGCACACCGCCTAGGAGGTGGATGAGTTCGGGGCAGTCACAACGTAGGAGCTCCACGAGCGCCTTGATGGTATCCATGCCCGCACGCGCCGAAACCTCGCAGCCCTTCTGCCCGTTGAGTACGCACTCGAGTAGCGTATCGTATGCGCGCTGGGCTTCGGGGGGCCAGGTGTGCCCTGTTAAACATGCCCCCGGGTCGCACGTTTCTCTTCGAGTCGATCATACAAGCCCCCAATCTGTTTGGTTTTCCCAGATTGTGAGCCCGCACACCCAAGCCGCACGGCCCGCCGTTCAGCTGAAGCCGCCACACAAAAAGTCCGCCGACCATTGAAGTCGGCGGACTTTCGTGTGCGGACAATCAAGCCCTGTTCACCATGGAACTACTATTTACAGCGCGCCTTGGGCTGCTGCTGGGTGATGCAGTGGATGTTGCCGCCGCCGTAGATGACTTCACGGGTCATGATGCCGATGACTTCGCGGTCCGGATAAGCAGCTTGGATATCCTTGAGCGCCTGGGCGTCGTTGGGATCGCCGAACTGCGGTACGAGCACCGCACCGTTGATGGGCAGGAAGTTGAGATAACTCGGCTCGAAGGCGTCCTCGGGGGTACGTGGCAGCACGCCCTCGACGGGATCGATCGTGCTGGCCTCCTCTTCGGTCATATATACCGAGGTCGCAGGCATGATTACCTTGTGGACCTTGAGTTTGCGGCCACGAGCATCCGTCGTCTCGGAAAGCGTCTTATACGCCTCCTGGCACTCCTTGTAGAACTTGTGGTTGGGATCGTCGGTCCACATGCAGCAGACTTCGCCGGGCGCACTAAAGCATGCGACGTCGTCCACATGACCGTTCGTTTCGTACGGATCGATTCCGTCCTTGATCCAGATAACCTTCTCGATACCGAGATACTCAGAGAGCTTCTCCTCAATCTGCTCCTTGGTGTACTGCGGGTTGCGGTCCTCGTTAAGCAGACACATCTCAGTGGTCACGACGGTGCCTTGACCATCACAGTTGAACGAGCCGCCCTCGAGGATGTAATCCTCGGGACGATAACGGTTAACCTGCTCAAGCTGTGCCACCTGCAGGCCAATGGAAGCGTCCTTGTCCCACGGGAAGTACAGGCCGTCAATGAAACCGCCGTAAGCATTAAAGTGGAAGTGCGAAAGGGCAACCTCACCATTGTCATTAACGAGGAACGCCGGGCCAGGGTCGCGAATCCAGCTGTCGTTGTACTCCATGTGGATAACGCGCACGTTCTCAACGCCGTCGAAGATCTCGCACACCGCGGGGAAGTCTTCGGTGTTGACGCCCACAGTGATGGGCTGAAAGCGTGCAACGGTCTTGATGATCTCGGTGAAGACCTTCTGCGCCGGCTTGGCGCCGCAGCGCCACACGTCGGAGCGGTGCGGCCACAGAATCCAGGTGCGCTCCTGCTCCTCATACTCGCCGGGCATATAGAACCCGTCCTTCTTAGGCGTGGACTCACTCTCGTAGATAGTCTTCATTTCAAGCTCCTTGATCTCGGTGCTTTTGCTTGACGAGACCATAATGCAGCCGCACCGAGATGTCCTCAATGGTCCCTCGAGCCCCTTTCAGCGACCGCCGGTATACCATTCGCTGACCTAAAGTTCTATTCAGGCCGAGAACATGACATACTGGGTTCCACAATGGAAAGGACGCCCTATGCCCCCATGCAATAAACAGCAGACTATTGAGCTGGACAGTACGACCTGGACCGCTCTCAACGAGCTCGCGCTTGCAATCCACGCATCACACGGTGTTGATAAGCTGCAAAAGGAGACACTCGAGGGAACGATAGGACTCGTGCCCCATCGGATCGCCATGTTCGACCTGATCGAGGCGGCGGGCAGCGATGTCCCACGCTACGTCCACCCCGTAAGCAGCGGAATGGACGACCGCGCACTGAGCGACTACTACAACCGCTACGCCGCGATGGACTATACAACATGGTGTTTTGACCTACATAAGGTCGGTGTCTACCGCGACCTCGACCTCGTCGACGTCGAGCGACGCGATGCCACGCCCATCTATCGCAAATGGATGGAACCCCAGGGCGTCTACTTTGGCTGTACGGCCACGCTCGCGCACAACGACAGCCCGCTGGGAAGCATCACCCTGTTTCGCGAACGCACGGCCGGAGACTTCACCGACACCGAGCTCGCAATCCTGCTCGAAGTCGCTCGGCACGCGAGCCTCGCGCTCGCCAACCTCTATCCTCGGGGCATTAAACTCACCCAGACCGAAGACACAAACCAGCTGAATGTTTTCATTGCAGAACACAATATCCAACCGCGCGAAGCCGAAGTCATGCGGCTCATGCTCGACGGCAAAACAAACAAACAGATGGCAAACGAGCTATTCATAAGCGAGTCAACCGTCAAGAAGCATGTCAACGCCATCTATCGCAAGCTCGGCGTCAGCAACCGCCTGGGCCTCATGACTGCCATGCAAAACATCCCGCGATAAAAAAGGGCGCCCTCCATGCGGAGAACGCCCTTTGATTTCGCCGTTGAATGAGAAGCGGCCCTACGCTATGCAATGAGCCCATTCAGGCGCTTTTGTTCCTTTGCAGCAAGTGCAATGGAAACCAGGCCGGTAATGGCATCGGCTGCAACCAAGGCAATCCAAACACCCTGCGCGCCCATCATGCTGCCAAGCAAGTACATGAGCGGTACGGAACAGATCACGTAACGGAGCAGGCCGCAGAACGTGGCGATACCCACCTTCTCGTTCGCCTGGAAGTACATCGACATGGTCATGGCAAGATAGCCCAGGGCAACAGCCAGGATGACGGTACGCGTGGCGTTGGCGGCAACCTCAACGAGCGCGGGATCGCTGCCGGCAAAGAAGGCACACACCGGCGTGGCGGCAAGCCAGAGTACAACGGTGACCAACGCCAGCGTCACAACCTGGTACTTAAGCGTGCAGGAGAGCGTCTCCTTAAGACGCGCCCAGGCCTTGGCACCGGCATTGAAGGCAGCGATGGGCTGCAGACCATAGGAGAAGCACTGGGCGACCATCATGGTGATGTAGAGAATGTAGCCGTTGATTACGCCGAATGCAGCGATGTAGAGCGAACCCATGTCACCGCCAAGCGTGCCGAGCAGCGAGTTGGCAACGGTATTGAAGACGAATGTCGCACCCTGGACCAGGAAGAACGGGAAGCCAATCTTAACGATCTGCCCGCAGATACCCATGTCGAGTTTGAGGTCGACCAGGTTAATCTTGAGCTGAGACTTCTTGCCGCCAACATACCAGAAGATGCCGATGGCCCAGATGCCAATGGACAGGCCATAGTACACGCCAGCACCCATGACGCCAAGCTTGAGCACGAAGGTCGAGAGCGCGAGCCAGCAGATGGCAACGATGGCAGATACGGTCATGAGATTTGCCTGGACCTGGACCTTCTCATCGACGCGCATAACAGCGGTAACCATCTGGCCGATGACCGTGAGCGGCAATAGAACGGCGAACGTGCGCACGCCGGCGACCGTGTCAGCCATGATATCGGGCGTTGCACCAAAGAATGCACAGATGGGCTCGGTGAAGACTGCCATCACGACGGCGAGCAGGACCGAAACAATCGCCGTGAGCCAGAAACCCTGGCTAAATGCCTTACTCGCCCCCTTGATGTCGCCGGCGCCGAGCAGATTGCCCACGACGGCCGGCACGCCCGTACCGAAGAGATTGCCGAAGGCCAGATTGATGTACTCGACAGACATGATGATCGAGACGCAAGCAAGACCGTGAGCGCCCAGGCCCCAGCCCATCACGAGACCCTCGAGCACGACCATAATGATCTGCGCGAGCATGCCCTGACCGGTCACAATTGTGTAGCGGCGCACGAGTTCTGGAATCGGCTTTGAGGCGAGCTCATGCTCCTCCCCAACGACAGCGGTTGTTTCTTCTGCCATGGTTCTCCCCTTTCCTTGAGAGATTGAAAGACTGTGGGGCTACTTCTCGTAGACGACCTTACCGGCGATTACCGTAAGCTCAGCCGTGGCGCCGAGAACCTCTGCCGGCTCGCAGGTAAAGAGATTGCGGTCGAGTACGCAGATGTCGGCTTGCTTGCCGCAGGCGAGTGTGCCGATGCGGTCCTCAGCATGCATAGCGTAGGCAGCGCCGTAGGTGTATGCGCGCAGGGCCTCGGCCATGGTGATTCGCTCCTCGGGGAACCAACCCTCAGGATTAGATCCGTCCTCGAGCATGCGATAGACCGCGCCATAGACTTCCTCCATAGGCTCAAGCCCCACAACCGGGAAGTCGGAGCCCAAATGCACGCAGGCACCGCTCGCAAGCAGGCTATGAATTGGCCACGAGAGCGCCGCGCGCTCGGGGCCAACGGCGTCGTCCTTTGCCAAGTCGGCCATATCGAGCAGCATATGCCACGGCTGCATGGCCGGACAGACGCCGAGTTCCGCATAGCGCGGCAAATCCTCAGGTTGAACAGTCTCGTTGTGCTCCATGGAGTGACGACAGCCCATAAGACCGTAACGCTTCTCACCCTCCTCGAAGCAGTCCAGGATAAAGCGTACGGAACGATCGCCTATGGCATGGATGCGCGTGTCGACACCCCACTCAAGCGCTTTAAGGATGGCTTTGCGCACGCGCTCTGGATCCTCAGCCGGCTCGCCACAGGTCTCGGGAGCATTAGCATAGGGCTCGAGCATCCAAGCAGTATGATCGGAACACACGCCGTCAATGAACTGCTTAAAGCCATGCCACTCGACTTGCGTGCCCGGGAAGTCGTATTTCGCCCGAATCTCCTCGAGCGTCATGGCCTCGTTCTCAAAAAGGTCTGTGTACATGAACACGCGCAACGGATGCTCACCCTTGCGGTTGAGTTCCGCAAGGAATTTATAGGGGTTATCCATGCTCACAAAAGTGGGGTTAACCATGCCGACTGTTGTAATGCCGAGAGCGTTGGCGCGATGCGCAGTCTTGGCAAAGGAAGCACTAGCCACCTCGGGGGCAGGATTGTATACCTCATCCATGAAAAGGGCTCCCGCGTTGTTCGAGAAGACCCCAGTGGGGTTGCCAGCTTCATCCTTAAGAATCTTGCCGCCTGATGGGTCTGGCGTTTCAGCAGTAACGCCGATTTTCTCGATTGCACAGGTGTTGGCACTAAACGTGTGCATGTCAACCTGCTGCAAAAAGACCGGACGGTCCGAAATGTACTCATCGATCATTGTCGCCGTAGGCATCTCGGGCACGTCCCACTGGAACTGGATAACCTGACAGCCCACGATCCACTCGTTGTTCGGGTGGTCTTTGGCAAACGCCTGCACGCGTTCCATACACTGCTCGAAGCTTGTGCAATCGATGAGATTGACGGCGAAATCGGGATCGGTCAAAAAGGCGCCCTGGGCATAGTGAGTGTGTGAATCGATAATGCCAGGCATGACGAGCTTATCGCCATAGTCGCGCACCTCGGTATCGGACCCGATAAAAGCGTCGAGGTACTTATCTTCGCCGCACGCAACAATTCTGTCATCCGCGATGGCAACGCCGCCCTTGAACGGTGCCAGCCCGTCACCAGTGAACACAGCATTACTTTTGATGACTAAATCCGCTTTGTCCATATGAGCCTCCTCAGACGTTACAGGACAATGGATAAGCGCCACGATACGGCGCGCCCAATCGGTGAGGGAGCATTTGCCGCCCCCTCGTGACACGTGCCTACAGGCAATTGGGCGTCTGTCCAGCGCCCTACGCCCCGTGTCAACACCCATTGACGCACCTCCAGCACAAGCTGCCAAGATGGAACCGAGCGAACGGACGGATTAAGCAGGTTTACACGTCTGAACAGGTATTTTATTGTCTAAGTTTATTGTCGCTTCTTTACGCCGAGCAGTCTGCGATACACCGTCAGCCGGACCACTCCAGCCTCACGAGCGTCAGAATGCCTCAATCAAGTCGTCACGCGCCTTGACTTCGCTCTTTACATAGATGCGATGCAGGTGAGCCTTGACGGTACCCGGACTAATCACAAGTTCATTAGCAATATTTTGGACATCGAGTCCACGCAATACGAGTGTAAGCACTTCCTGTTCGCGCTTTGAAAGCCCATGCTCGTCCGAGAAAATCACAACACGCGAGACAAGGTCCTCCCGTGCATCACGGCGCTCTGTCGCTACCTCTTCATCGGCACGAGGGTGACGCGAGAACACACGTATGATATGGCTGAACTGTTTAAATAGCTGAACGGCTGCAGCCACAAACAATAAATTCTCTGAGATATTCCGCTCGCCCAGATACCATAAAAAGGCGCTCACTATCACGTTGTCAACGTCAGGCGTGCAGAATAGGATCATATAGGTATCCTCGATAACCACCATCACGGTAAGCACGCAGGCTATGCGAAAGAACGTCCG
Organism: uncultured Collinsella sp.; assembly: GCA_902464565.1. Classification (GTDB taxonomy): domain Bacteria; phylum Actinomycetota; class Coriobacteriia; order Coriobacteriales; family Coriobacteriaceae; genus Collinsella. Next base: position 13,048 of record CABQJV010000030.1, on the reverse strand, counting down.
AGAGCGCTCAAGATCGAGCCGCTCAGCCCTATTCTCCGTCTTGCGATAGCGGGCGTAAGCATATACCAAGCAGAATGCCATTCCCAAATCGCGCGCAAGCCAAAAAAGATATTGCTGAATCTGGCTCGCAAAGCCAGTACGAGGTACCAGAGCAAGCTGAAGCACGGCGATCGGTACGACATATGCGGCAACACGCTTAACGGTTGCCTCATCGTGTAAGCGAAACGTTACCCAAAGCCATACGCACGCAAGAATCGCCACGCCCAGCGCGCAGCGCAGTAACGGATGTTGAAGCGGCTCATTAAACGTCACCACATAGTCATATTTGAGCCGGTTGTACTCATCAAAGAAGATCACCGACATATCGAAGACATAGAGAAGGAAGCCCGCGGCCGCCACCAAACAATCGCGTCGACGAGTCATGAGCCATATTACGAGTGCAGTTGATGCCGTTACCAATCCAATGCCCATGACAAGAATCGTGTAGATAAAGAATGCGAAGCTCATACTACCCTCATTCCGCGCACAACCAGCTTGATTCCGCATTACGGTTATGGTAGAAACATCGACGAATACCAAGATCGAAAGGAGATGCCATGGCGCCGATTACACCGCTCAAGATTATTGTCGCGCCTGCCGCCAAGGCCATCGCCAAGATCGGTTCGACCATGACCTACGATGACGTTCCTTGCATCGTTGATGAGCGCAACGACAGCTGCCCTTACCTGGGACACGTCCCCTTCTTTGCGCCTAAGCTTTCCTCTTCACTCGACCAGTGCAACTGTTAGCATAACCTCCACGATTGCCGCAGTAATCCTCGCAGCAATTTATTAACTTGGAAGCAACCCCGGTTTTAGCCCCGTGCCGGTGGGCCAAGCCCCTCACGGTCAGCGTTTTCTATACACGCCAACGCCGGGATTGTCGACGCTGCGGCCGCGGCGCGATATGAGGCGCGAAACCTCGCCCAGCAACACGGCGATCACTACACCCATGAGAATGGGCAACTTTGTCATTTCGGCGGACGAGCCGTTGAGCGGCACAATCGTAGCGACAATCGAAAGCACAAGCTCCACCACGGGAATCACAAGTGCCACCGCAAGCACCTTGCCCTCGAAGGGCGCGCGGAACACACGCGGGCGATCGTCATATTTGCGCAGGCGCCAAAACGCTGGGAACATCGGGATATAGCTCATAAGCAGGAAGACGACGTTCATCGAGAAGAAAACCCAAAAGACGTCGGAGCCCTCGCCCAGCGGAATCTGAAGCAGTAGTACCAGGCTGGCAAAACAACCGTTAATGATTGCCGAGCCATTGGGCATGCCGGTCTTCTTGGACACCAGCGCAAAAGGACGCGGCATATTGCCATGACGCGCGGCATAGCTCGCCACGTTGTTAACGCCAAAGCTCCAGCAGATCATGTTGGCGAACAGCGTCACCAAAAAGGCCACGCCCACGACCATCGTCAGCGGATGGCTGCGCCCCAACATGGCGGCGACCGCGTCCACAATGCCCGAATCGAGCGAAAGCTGCTCGGTGGGAACCGCGGCTCCAATGCCGATGCCGCAGATAATGTAGATTGCCGCAATGGCAACGCCACCAGCGATAACCGCCTTGGGGATATCGCGCGATGGGTTTTTCATCGTACTGGCAAAGGTCGCGACCACTTCGAAGCCCATAAAGTTGAATAGGATGATCGATAGGTACGTCAACGAATTGGTGTCGCCCAAGTCTGGAATGAAGGTCTTAAACGACATATCGTTGGCAAAGCCGTTATTGCAGGCAAACCAGATGCCGACGATTCCTACCACAGCTGTAATGAGTACTTTGATGACAGCGCCGCCATCCATGACCCAATCGGCCTCGGCAACCGGCTGCATCGCCATGACGGTGACACCCCACACAAAGGCAAGCTCGATGGCAATTCGGACCCCAAGCGAAAACTCGATGCCCCATACCGCATTGATAACACTGGGAAACATGCAGGCGATACTTGCCACCCACAGCGGAAAGTTAACCCAGTAGCACCAGGAACAACGGGCTCCCCAACGGTCACCCAGGCCCAAGCGAACCCAATCGTACAGACCGCCCTCGGAATCGAACGCCGTACCCAGCTCGGCCACCACCAGGCCATAGGGAAGCAAAAACGTAATGATGAGGAAGATCCACCAGAAGAACTGCACGTTACCCATGGCAGATGCCGGAGCAGCCGCCTCGATGGTAAATACGACGCAGATAACCGAGAGGATGACCTCGAACAGGGAGAACTTTTTACCTGCCATGGCACACTCCCCCTACAGCAAAAAGGATGGCATCTGTACCGAAGGCGCAGCCCAAGGTAGGGTTACAGGCCGCGTCACCGGTGCAGGTGCCATCCCATAGAGAAGAGAGGATGCAATTGTTGGACCAACGCTCGCGGAACAGGCGGGTGAAGATGACGATACGCTGGTACAAAGATACTCCGATCAAAACGGCCGCGTATACGACCGGAAACTATCAACAATTGAATACGCGTCTGACCTGGGATATCCAAGCGAACAATTGGCCTAACCCGCAATAAATCCCAGGCCAGACGCGTATTCGATCAAAGAAAAAGGGCACTCCGGTGTGGAGGCAACGGAGTGCCCGAAGAAAAGCCAGACGTTTACTCGGCGTGCTCAGGTGCGCCAGATTGGCGCGAACGAGGAGCGTAGCGTACTGACGCTACGTAAGCGACGAGTGAACGCCAAGGTGGCGTGCTTGAGTTACGCCGAGGGCTCCTGCTGCGTGATGCAGTGGATGTTGCCGCCGCCGTAGACGACCTGATCGGACTGGACGCCGACGCACTTGTAGACGCCCTCGCCCCAGACCTCGTCGTAGATCTTCTGGAGCGTGTCGACGGCCAGCTTGTCGTTCTCGTCGCCGTACTGCGGGACGATGACGCCGTGGTTGGTGACCAGGTAGTTCATGTAGGAGGCGATCAGCGGCTCGTCGGGGACGCGCGGCTCGGCGTTCTCGTCGGCGTCGATGGTGTCGCAGGAGGCCTGGTCCATGTACAGCGGGTTCACGGGCATGCAGAGCTTGTAGACCTTAATCTTGCGGCCCTTGGCGTCAACGGCGTTGGAGAGGGTCTCGTAGGCAGCGTGGCACTGATCATAGAACGGGTACTCGGGATCGTCGGTCCAGATGCAGGCCATGACGCCCGGGGCGATGAACGTGGCGACGTCGTCGATGTGGCCGTTGGTCTCCTCGGGGTCGATGCCCTCCTTGACCCAGATGACCTTCTCGACGCCCAGGTAATCCTTGAGGTGCTCGTTCATGTACTCGCGAAGCTCCTCGCTCCAGGGCTCGAACTTCTTGTGGTACTTGGGCCAGATGGACTCGGGATCCTCTTCCTCCTCCAGAACCGCAGAGCAGGTGCGGCCCGGGGAAAGCAGGCACTGGTCGGTCACGACGAGGGTGCCCTCGCCGTCGACGGTGATGGAGCCGCCCTCGAGGATCATGTCATCGGGACGATAGCGACGGCAGCCGGAGAGCTCGGCCATCTTGAGGGCGATCTGCTCGTCCTTGTCCCACGGGAAATAGAGGCCGTCGACGAGGCCGCCGTAGGCGTTGAAGTGCCAGTGGTTGGCGCGCTTCTCGCCCTTGCCGTTGATGACGTAGGTGGCGGCGGTGTCGCGGAACCAGGCGTCGTCGGTGGTCATCTCGATGACGGTGACGTTCTCGTCGTTCTCGAAGACGGCCTTGCAGTTGGCGTAGTCGACCTGGTTGGCGCACATGTAGACCGGGGTGAACTCGGCGATGGCGCGGGCGACGGCGGCATACTGCCTCTGGGCGGGCTTGGCGCCGTGGGCCCAGGTGTCGGTGCGGTGGGGCCAGCCCATCCACACGCGGTCCTGCGGGGCGAACTCGGCGGGCATGAAGAAGCCGTCGGCCCTGGGGGTGGACTCGGACTCGGTGATCGTACGCATAAGATTTCCTCCAAATCGAACGATCGTTTGCCGCGGGCGGGCTGCCCGCAGCCTAAAACCAAGAGATGGTAGGCGCCCGTTCCCCGGCAGAGGTCGGGGCGCCCGGCGCCGGTTTTCACGGAGTCGCACCGGCGAGCGACGACGTAGCCAAGTGCGCGGAGACAAAACGCACGAAGGATACGGAAGAGAGGTTGGGGTGGGCGGTGGTTACCGGAGCTATCGCTCGCACCCACCCCGGGGAATGGTTGAGTGACGAGGAGGGTCGGGGCCCCGAACCCGGGCGCTCTAGTTCTCCTCGGCCTCGGCGGCCTCCTCGGCGAGACGCTGGACGGCCAGCTCGGGGGTGAGGCCCTTGTACTCGGTCTCGCGGCCCCTGGCGCTGACGACGCGGACGACCTCGCCGATGAGCACGAGCACGATGAAGATGACGATCATCGGGACCTTGTCGCCGATTTCGGCTGCGGAGAACGGCACCAGCGTCGCGACGATGGCCAGGACCAGCTCGATGCAGGGGATGGCCAGCATGACCTTCATCATCGCGCCCTTGAACGGGAACGTGAAGATGCGCTCGCGGTTCGGGTCGTTCTTGCGAAGGTTGAGGAACGCCGGGAACATCGGGATGTAGGTGAGCAGCAGGAAGACGACGGAGGTGCCGAAGAGCATCCAGAAGACGCCGTTGGAGATGGCGTCGATGGGCACCAGCTGCAGGCACAGCACCAGGGAGGCGACGACGGCGTTGACCAGGTTGGCGCCGTTGGGCATGTCGTCCTCGGAGATCATCGAGGCGAAGACCTTGGGCATGTTGCCGTGCTCGGCGGCGTAGCGGGCGACGGAGTTGACGCCGAAGGACCAGGCGGCCATGTTGGCGAACAGGGTGATCAGGAAGGCGATGCAGATGACCTTGAAGAGCATGGAGTCGCCCACCATGGTCTGGACCGCGACGATCATGCCGTAGTCGGGGTCGATGGAGTCGGCCGGAATGGCGGCGCCGATGCCGAAGCCGGCGAACAGGTAGATGACGGCAATAGCCACGCCACCGACAATGATAGCCTTGGGGATATCGCGAGCGGGATCGGCCATGTCGTCGGTCATGGTGCAGATGACCTCGAAGCCCATGAAGTTAAAGATGATGATGGACAGGTAGCCGAGAGCGTTGGTGTTGGTGAGCTCGGGCAGGAAGGTGGCGGCGGACATATCGTTCGCAAAACCGCTCTCCATGGCAAACCAGATGCCCAGGGCGCCGACGATAACGGCTACGGCGACCTTGATCAGGGCGCCGCCGTTGAGGACCCACTCGGAGTCGGCCGCCTTGGAGCGACCCATGAGGTAGACGATCCACACGAAGGCAAGCTCGATAACCATCTTGGCGATCAGGTTGAACTCGACGCCAAAGACCATGCCCAGGATGTCGGGGAACATGGTTGCCAGCGAGGCGATCCACAGGGGGTAGTTAATCCAGTAGTAGTACGAGATGCGGGCGCCCCACTTGTCGCCCAGGCCATCGCGTACCCAGTCGTAAATGCCGCCCTCGCCGTCATAGGTGGTGCCGAGCTCGGCGACGACCATGCCGTAAGGGATCAGGAAGGTCAGGATCAGGAAGATCCACCAGAAGAACTGCTGGTTGCCGATGGCGGCAGCAGGTGCGGCGGCCTCGCAAACGAAGACGACGCAGATGATGGTCGAAATGACCGTAAAGAAGGAAAGCTTTTTCTTTCCGTCGCTCATGATGAGCTCCTTCGCTCAGTCTTGGACAGATCCGAGGCCCTAAGGCATTAAGGCAATTGCTTGGGCCTCGGTGAGCGGGCGGCAGGAGACGAGCATCCACCGCCCGCAAACGTGCTTTTAGAAGCCTTGAGGCTTAGAGCTGCTCGAGAGCCTCGAGAGCGGCGTGGAGCTCAGCCTTGGCGGAGTACTCGACACCCTCGTCGTTGAGCGGAGTGCGCTTGCCCAGGGCGGCAAGGAGAGCACGGATGGAGTGCTTGCGGTTCTCGGCCTCGACCCAGCACAGGGAGCGCTCGGGATCGTCCATGACCTCGTCGACGACTTCCTCGTTGCGGGTGGCCGGCAGGCAGTGCATGAACTTGGAGTTGGGGCCGGCGAAGTTCATCATGTCCATGGTGACCTGATACTTGGGATAGAACACGTCCATGTAGTTCTCGCCCGAGACCTCCTCGTCATACAGGCCATACCACACGTCGGTGTAGATGAAGTCGGCGCCCTTGATGCACTCGATGTCGTCGGAGATGACAACCGAGCCGCCGGAGACCTTGCAGTTCTCCTCGGCGATGGCCATCATCTGCTTACCGAACTCGGCGCGCTCCTCGACGGTGCCAACGTGCAGGCCGCCGTCGGGGATCTGGTGGCCCTTAGGTCCAAACTGGACAAACTTCATGCCGACCTTGGAGGCGATGAACATGAGGGAGACGCAGACCTGGGTGGCGTCGCCGATGAAGGCCAGGGTGCAGTCCTCGATCTTCTTGCCCTCGGGGAGGTTCTCGAGCATGGTCATGAGGTCGCCCATCTCCTGCGTGGGATGGTTGAACTCGGACATGCCGTTGATGACGGGCACAGCAGAGCCCTCGGCGAGGCCGACGACGTCCTTGTGACGGTCAACGCGAGCCATCATGATGTCGAGCAGCGAGCCCATAACGCGAGCGGTGTCGCCCAGGGACTCGTGACCGCCGAGCTGGATGGTGCCAGGGCCATAGAACTGAGCATGGCCGCCGAGGTCGGTCATAGCGGTCTCGAAGGAAAGACGAGTGCGGGTGGAGACCTGCTGGAAGATCATGCCAAGGCTCTTGTTGCGGAGCAGGTGCGGATAATAACCGTCAACCTTGATGGCCTTCTTCATTGCCAGGCCAAGATCCTCGATAGCCAGGATCTGCTCTTTGGTGAAGTCGTTGGTGTCGATGAAATCCTTAGGCAGCGCCATGTCGATTTCCTTTCCGCCGGTCTTGCCGACTATTACTATGAGGCGCTCGAACATCACGCCTCGTGTTGACAAGACCATCATTCACCCGTATGCAATTTTTACCTAGTTTATTCGGGATTAAAGACCGTTCATGGAGTTACACCCTCTCTAATCCAATATAAACCCGCAGGTCAAGAGTTTACAGGGGGTTTACCGTCTGGAACCGCGAACGGTATACGGCTATGCTGTATCTTGGCGTCTAATCCGCAATGGAACGACCGGCTGAGACATATATACCCCGGGAGATATAGCGGACTCCATAAGAGATCAAATGAGACAGGACGGTGACAGATGGACACGCTCATGTTCTTCTATACCCAAGCGATACTCGTAATCTGTATTGTGACGGCAGTGCTTTCGCTTGCCGCCTATGCCTCGTCCCGTCGACGCTTCTTTATCTATGGCAGTGGCGTTTTTATTTGCTACGCCATCGAGATGACCGAGATCTTCCTTTTTGAATACACGTTGCAAAACGAGAGCTTTCCGGCCAGCGACTATTACTCAATTACCATGCCTGTATTGCGGACCCTTGTGGCGACTGCTTCACAGGCTTGTATTTGGCTGATTGCCATGGACTTGCTCGATAAGCATTCTAAGAAGTTGTTCGCCATCCCTGTCCTAACGTTTTTGCTGTGCGAGTCGCTGACTATCGTCGCAGTCCCCTCCGGCCCCATGCGTCAGTGGATCTACTACACGATGCGTCAGGTATTCCTTGTCTTTGTGGGACTGTATATCTTCTGGACGGCTCATAAGAGTACAGAGGTTGAGCTGAAGGCACGCGTTAACAACCAGCGAAAGCACCTGATTATCGGCGCTATTCTGGTCGGTTGCATCGTTGCCGAGGATTTCTACAACATCCTTGTCATCCCCATGAGTCTGGCACCCTCTTGGCTGCAGCTGTATCTATCCGAGCGCAACTTCAGCGAGAACGTCTTTGCGTGCTACTTTGCGATTCTGCTGATCATCTACGCCTACCACGTGCTTTCAATCCGCATGCAGGAGGCGCCCGAGGAAAAGAACGTCAGCGATCTTGATCGGCACATAGAAGAGCAGATGCCCTTCTATCGCAATGCCTATAGGCTCTCCAACCGCGAGGCCGAGGTTTTGCGTCTGGTTGTGTTGGGCAAGTCGAACCAAGAGATTGCTGACGAGCTATTCCTTGCTGTGGGCACCGTCAAGACCCACATCCACAACATCCTGGTCAAAACCGAGCAGCAAAACCGTACCACGCTCATCCTCCACTTTTGGAAAGGATGAAGTTACGCGGTTTACCAAACCGCGTAACGGCTCGACGCTGCAAACGCCCCTAAGCGGCAACCTGACGTTCAATCGTCGGTCGCGTACCGAAGTACGCTTCCCTCCTCTTTCACGTCACCTTGCTCGCTTAGGGGCGTTTTCGCTGACTTATGCTCAACCTGCGATAATTCCGAGCTGAACGAGTTACTCGCTGTAACGGGTGGCTATGGCAGCTCGCACCATTCCGGTGCTCATGAGGTAGGTCACCAGGAAGTATCCGCCATAGGCTGCCAGGAAGATTGCACAGGTGAGGCCCACGGTGCCACCGATGCTCATATTTCCGAATATGCTCACCAGCTCGATGATCACCTTAAGTGCCACAAAGGAGTGCGCCAGGCCCACTGCCAGCGAGAACAGGAAGAATACCGCTTGCTGCGCCATCACCGAATGACGAATCTGGCGGTCCTCACAGCCGATCTGTGCCAGCACACGATAGCTGCGGCTGCCGTCGGCCACGTTGGAGAGTTGCTGGATCGACAGAATCGCCGCGCATGCAACGACCAATACAAAGCCGATGTAGATGGCTAGGTAGCTAATAAGACCGTTCATTTGCGCTGCTTGCGTGTACATCTCGGAGCGTGTGATGAAGGTTCCCCACGACCCCGACTCCTTGCCGTCAACGAGCAGATTGTCGAGCACAGTGTATTTAATGCTCTCGTCTGCCTCGGTTGTATCCATCCCCTGTTTGTAGTTAACGAGCAGGCTACTGGAATACGGCTGCAGATTAAGTTGGGACAACAGCTCGTCGGCAACGACGACGGTACCCGGATTACTGCCCATCGACGAGTTGGCGATGGCCGCCGTATCTTCGTCCGACTTATCGGTTGCGGGCTTGAGCGTATGCCCGCCCAAGGTAAGGGCATGGCCGCCAGCCATATACTTGGTGTACATGTCGACCAGCTCGCCGCCCATATCACACGTGAGCAGATACTGGTCGTGACCGAAGTGCACCGGCTCCTCGCCCATCATCTGACGCAGTTTGTTGTACTGGCTCGCCGGCGTCACAAACAGACCCATCGCATCGGCATTGCTACCCCCGAACGCCTTGGGAAGCTTTTCGCCCATGATCTTGCACATCTCACTTGGGGTCACCGAAGGATCCGAACCGCCAAGCGGGTAACTCAGATACGAATCGATCTGCACATGCTCACCGGCAACATCGGCGATATTGACCTTCTTGCTGGTCTCTTCGTTGCTGTCCGCCGACTTGCCCTCGCCGTGCCATGCGGAGTACAAATCGACCGTACTATCGGCCAGCACCATGCGATCGGCTTCAGACGGATTGATGTACTCTTTGTAGTAGTCGAGCGTATCGGGCGTGTAATAGACATACGTCTGTGACACGTCAACAGGGTTATAGCGCTCCAGGTTTTCGTTCATCACATTGGCAATCGACATACCGCACGTCACCGAGGTGATGGCCAAAAACAGGAGCATCGCGATGACGCCCATCGAAAAGCACACCGTGTTGACCTTGGCCGCAAGCTGGCGCACGGTAAACATGTTGAGGCCGCGCCAATACACGCCGCGCAGGCTCTGCAGCAGCTTGATGAGCATGCCCGAGAGTCCCCAGAACAGGGCAAAGGTGCCCACGGTAACCATAGCGGTCGTAATGCCAAACTGGTTCATGGCCTCTTGCAGCTTGCTGTCCGTCGCGGTTAGCGGGAACCCATCACGTAGCAGACGGTAATAGGCCACGCCCACAAGCACCACGCCCACGGCAAAGATGGCAATCGCAATCCAGGGGTTGCGCGTCTTGATGCTCTCGTTGCGACGCTCGGCACCCATAAGCTCGATGAGTTTGGTACGACGCACGGCGCGAAGGTTCAGCAGTAGCGTGAGCACAAACATTACGAGCATGCAGGCAAGGGTCAGATTGAACGCATGCACCGAGAAAAAGAAGTGGAAATTGGCGATCTGTGTCTTAAAGAGCGAGGCCGTAAAGAACGTCATGAGCTGGGAGAGTCCCACACCCAGCACAATGCCGGCGACAAAGGCGCCGACCGAGACAATCACCGTCTCGAGCGCCATGATCGTGGCGACGCGCCCGCGCCCCATGCCGAGCACTTGGTACAGGCCAAACTCCTTCTTGCGGCGTTTCATGATGAAGTTATTGGCATACACCATTAAAAAGGCCATGACACCGGCCAAAAAGTACGTCAGGTTGCCGAGCATGCTGCCCATAACCTGCGCCAAGCCCTTTTCATCGATTCCGGCGATGTCGACCTGCATCGAGATGGTGTTAAAGGCATAGAAGACCGTGACGCCCAGGGTGAGCGTCAAAAGGTAGACGAGGTAGTCGCGGCCGGCGCGGCGGACGTTACCCCAAGCGAGTTTACAGAGCATCGGAGCCCTCACCGCCCATCATGGCAACGACCTCCATAATGCGGTCGAAGAACTCTCGGCGGTCGGTGTCGCCGCGGCGCAGCTCGGTGAAAATCTTGCCGTCGCGAATAAACAGCACACGGCTCGTGTAGCTGGCGGCAAAGCTGTCGTGCGTGACCATGAGCACCGTGGCGCGTAGGCGGCGATTGAGGGCCTCCAGGCTCTCGAGCAGCAGGCGAGCGCTCTTGGAATCGAGGGCGCCGGTGGGCTCGTCGGCCATGATCATGGTGGGGTCGGTGACGAGCGCGCGAGCCGCGGCAACGCGCTGCTGCTGACCGCCGGACATCTGGTAGGGATACTTGTCGAGCACCTGACTGATGGACAGGCGCGCGGCCACATCCTGCACGCGGGTCGAGATCTCTGCCGAGTTTGTGCGGGCGATGGTGAGCGGCAGGGCGATGTTCTCGCGTGCCGTGAGCGTATCGAGCAGGTTGGAGTCCTGGAAGATAAAGCCGAGCTCCTCGCGGCGGAACTGCGAAAGCTTAGCCTGCTTCATGCGCGTCACGTCCTGCCCGTTGATGCGGATGGTGCCGCTCGTGGCGCTATCGATGGTCGACACGCAGTTGAGCAACGTCGACTTGCCCGAGCCCGAAGCGCCCATGATGCCCACGAACTCACCGCGGTTGACGGTAAAGCTGACGTCGTTGAGCGCGCGAGTCACGTTGCCCAGCGCTCCATATACCTTTTCGAGATGCGCGACCTCCAGTACCGGGGTCGCCATGTGCGTGGTTTGCATACCGAGTCCTTTCTTGCGATTAGTCTACGGCATCTATAGTCGCAAGAAGACGAGTCGGCTACCATCGATATGGCTTACGCTTGCCTTACCGTTGTGTAAGGTACGAGTAGCCACCCTGTCACGTGCTGATATTGAGAGAGGACTCCTGTTGAAGACTGTTCATGTTGCCGCTGGGATCATTCGCAAGGAAGGATCCGACGAGCTACTGGCCGTGCAGCGCGGCTACGGCGACATGCAGGGACTTTGGGAGTTCCCCGGCGGCAAGCTCATGCGCGGCGAGTCGCCCGAGGACGCCGTGCGCCGCGAGCTCATGGAAGAGCTGCAGGTCAAAGTCACCAACCTGCGCGATTTCTATACCGTTGAGTATGACTACCCCGATTTTCATCTCTCAATGGAGTGTTACTACTGCTCGCTGGCTAAAGAATCCGATGAGCCCCAGAAGCACGACCGCCAGCTCGATATCCGCTGGATTCCGCGCACCTCGCTTGCCACGGTTGAGTGGATGCCCGCCGACAAGGGGCTCATTGATGCTCTGATTGAGTTGAAGGAAGACCGGCTCGAGGCCAACGGCGCCGAGGCCACCGCGGCAGACGAATCTGCTACCAAGCCCAAACGTAAACCTAAGCGCCGCAGAAAAAAGCGTCCCAAGCCCGGCTTGCTCGACGGCATCGATACCTCGGACCTTTCCGCCGACGAGCGCGAACTGGTGCGCCGCCGCGCTGCTATAAAAAAGTCCATGAAGGGCAACAAGCGCGCCAACACCAAGCCCGAGCTACTCGTACGTCAGCGCCTGCGCGCAGCAGGCCTTACGGGTTATCGCTTGGAATGGAAGGTTCCCGGCAAGCCCGACATCGCCTTTCCCGGGCGCAAGATCGCCATCTTCGTCAACGGCTGCTTTTGGCACCGCTGCCCCAAGTGCAACCCGAGCCAGCCCAAGCGCAACGTTGAGTTTTGGGAGGCAAAGTTCCGTCGCAACGTCGAGCGCGACCGCGCTGCCGTGGCAGCACTCACTCAAATGGGCTGGACGCCCATAACCATCTGGGAATGCGAGCTCAAAAAAGACCGCATCGACGCCACGATGGAAAAGGTCATCGAGCAGGTGCGGGCCGCAGAGCCGCAGCGCTAGGAACGAGCCGTCCACACGCCCCACACAGGCGAGCCACATCCGCGCCACAAACCTTAGAAAGCCCTTAAGCCCCCAACCTTTCAAGAGTGTTATGCAATGGCTTTGACCTGCGGTTTCATGGTTACATCAAACCCGATTAAGCCTTTCTTTAGCGCTTTCTTATCTGCACTCGCGGCATAATACTGCCAGCGCACGGGACCTAGCAGCACACCCCGAGCGCAATCTTTTGGTGGACATCGAGGAGGCCGCATAAGCATGCATTCTTCCAATAACGCAGCACAGCAGCCATCCCTAACACATGCAAACCTTTTCTCCTTCCCCCCGACACAGAGAAACGGCCTCCTCGACTCCCCCACCACAAAAGCCAAACGCTCAACCGACCAGAGCCTCAACTTGCGAGCATCGTTCGAAAAGCTCCAAGCATCCCTAAACAAGGCATTCCCCAACCAAGCCCGGGCATACTAACCCCTCATCAACAAAGAAGCCCTGACGCCCCATCCCATCAGCCCCAACGCCACAAGGGCGATCGAGCAGGGCCGTCCGGAAACGGAAAAGGGCCTATCTCTCAGAACATTCCGCAGGACGGA
>CABQJV010000029.1 GCA_902464565.1 uncultured Collinsella sp. | reverse complement strand
CCGCCGATATATGGTGTCTGATATTTTCTACCAGCTAGAGCCTCTTACTCGTCTAGGAGATCTTCTGGCATGTCGTTGCCGTCGCCTAGATCGACAGGGGTTTCTTCGGAAGCAGAGCCGTTTTCTGTGGCTTCGCCTTCGGGCTTCTCTTTGGCGGCTGTCATGCGGGCCACGGCGCAAATGCGGTCGTTGTCGTCGACGGTCATCATCTTGACGCCCTGGGTGGCGCGGCCAGTCTGGCTGATTTCGTCGGTCTTGACGCGAATGACCGTCGCGCCCTCCGTCACGATGAACAGCTCGTGCTGCGGGCCCACCGTCTTCATGGCCGCGAGGTTACCCTTACGCTCGGTCATTTGGATGGTGTAGACGCCCTGGCCGCCGCGGTTCTGCTCTGGGTAGTCCGCGACCGGCGTGCGCTTGCCGTAGCCGCGCTCGGTGATGACGAACAGATCGCCGTTGCCGTTAGTGACTTCCATCCCCAAAACGCTCACGCCGTCCTTCATACCGATACCGCGAACGCCGCTGGTATCGCGGCCGGTAGCGCGTACCTGCTCCTCGGAGAACATGATCGCCTTGCCCGCGGTGGTGGCCAGGATAATCTTGTCGCCCTCGCGCACGCGGCGCACGTTCAGCAGCGCGTCGTCGTCACGCAGGTTGATAGCGATCAGGCCGTCGCGACGGCTGCGGTCATATGCGCTCATCACGGTCTTCTTGACCATGCCGCTCTTGGTGGCAAACATCAGGTACTCGTCGGCCGGGAACTCGCGGCAACTGATGACGCTCGCGATCTTCTCGCCGTCCTCAAAGGGCAGCAGGTTGACGATCGCGGTACCGCGCGCCTGGCGCGTACCCACCGGCAGCTCGTGCACCTTCAGACGATAGACCTTGCCCTTGCTCGAGAAGAACAGCACGTACTCGTGCGTGGACGCGATGAACATCTCATCGATAACGTCGTCCTCTTTGAGGTTGACGCCCGACACGCCCTTGCCACCGCGCTTCTGGGCACGGTAGGCAGCCACCGGGATACGTTTAACGTAGCCGGTGTGGGTGATGGTCACGACCATATCCTCGTCGGCGATGAGGTCCTCGACATCCAGGTCCTTCTCAACCTGGCTGATCTCGGTGCGGCGTTTGTCGCCAAACTTCTTGGAGATCTCGCGCATCTCTTCCTTGATGACGCCCAGGATCTTCTCCTCATGCGCTAACAGGTCCTCGTAGTAGGCGATGGCGCGGCGCAGACCGTCCAGCTCTTCCTGAATCTTGTCGCGCTCCAGGCCGGTCAGGCGGCGCAACTTCATCTCGAGGATGGCCGTGGTCTGCTCGGGCGTAAAGCCAAAGCGCTCGATCAGGCGGCTGCTGGCCTCGGAGTCGGTCTGCGAGGAACGGATGATGCTAATGACCTCGTCGATATGATCAAGGGCCATCAGGTAACCCTCGAGGATATGGGCACGCGCCTGGGCCTTCTTAAGGTCGAAGCGGGTGCGGCGGGTGACGACGTCGACCTGGTGGTCGATGTAGTGCTGCAGCATCTCGCGCAGGCTCAGGCATTTGGGAACGCCGTTGACGAGCGCCAGGTTGTTGGCGCCAAAGGTCGTCTGCAGCGAGGTGTACTTATACAGGTTGTTGAGCACGACCTGCGGAATGACGCCCTTCTTGAGCTCGATGACCAGACGGATGCCCTTCTGGTTGGATTCATCGCGCATATCCGAGATGCCCTCGATGCGCTTGTCGTTGACAAGCTGGGCGATCTTCTCCTGCAGGGTGCCCTTGTTGACCATGTAGGGAATCTCGGTAAAGACCAGGCGGCTGCGGCCGGTCTTGGTGGACTCCACGTGTGCCTTGGCACGCACGGTAATGGAGCCGCGGCCGGTCTCGTAGCTCTGCTTAATGCCGGCGCTGCCCATGATGATGGCGCCGGTGGGGAAGTCCGGACCGGGCATGATCTGTATGAGCTCGTCGACGGTGGCGTCGGGGTTGTCGATCAGGTAGCAGGTGGCCTCAATCGCCTCGGTGAGGTTATGCGGGGCGATGTTGGTGGCCATGCCGACGGCGATGCCCTGGCTGCCGTTGACCAGCAGGTTGGGGAAGCGCGCGGGCAGCGCCACGGGCTCGGCGAGTGATTCGTCGTAGTTGGGCTGCCAGTCGACGGTATCCTTCTGCAAGTCACGCAGCAGTTCCATGGCGGGCTTGGCCAGGCGGCTCTCGGTGTAACGCATGGCCGCCGCGCCGTCGCCGTCGATGTTGCCGAAGTTGCCGTGACCGTCGATGAGCGGCGTGCGCATGGAGAACCACTGCGCCAGGCGGACCATAGCCTCATAGACCGCAAAATCGCCATGCGGGTGGTACTTACCGATAACTTCGCCGACCGTCCAGGCCGACTTCTTGTGTGGGCGGTTGGGATAGATGCCGCTCTCGTTCATCGCGTACAGGATGCGGCGGTGCACCGGCTTTAAGCCGTCGCGCACGTCCGGCAGGGCGCGCGCCGTGATGACCGACATCGAATACTCGATGAACGACTGCTTCATCTCGCGGCCAAACTCCGAAATCTGGAGCTGGCCGCCGTTGATATCCTCGCCGGCCGAGGCGCCGCGATCGACTTCGCCAAAGCTCTCCTCGAGCTCGGCGTCGTCGTCTTCTTCCTCATCATCATCGGCATCGGGGTTATAGGCGTCCGGGTCGCCGTCCTCGCCCTGCTCAGCACGGGCAAGCAGGCGCTTCAAATCATCGGGCATACCGGCATCGCCGGCCTCGTCCATACCCTCGTTATTGTTGATATCGTCTGCCACGTTACCTCCTCTTAAGCATCAAGGAATCGTGCATCATGTGCGTGTTTTTCAATGTACTCGCGGCGATAGCCGACCTCGGAACCCATCAGCTCGCGCACGGCGCGGTCCGCCACCACGGCGTCTTCGATCGACACACGCTGCAGGATGCGGGTCTTGGGGTCCATCGTCGTCGAGGCGAGCTGCTTGGGGTCCATCTCGCCCAGGCCCTTGTAGCGCTGGACGGTATAGCCCTTGCGCTTTTTGGTGATCTTGCCGTCCTTGGCCTTGCCGTCCTCGTCGTTATCGTCGGGGTTCAGGCCCAGGCTCTGGATGGTGTCGCGCAGGATCTCGTCTTCGGGCTGGCGACCGTTGGGATACACGTAGTGGATCTTGTTGCGCACCTTAATGCCAAAGATGGGCGGGCAGGCAACATAGACGTAGCCGGCATCGATCAGCGGACGCATGTACTTGTAGAAGAACGTCAGCAGCAGAATGCGGATATGCGCACCGTCGACGTCTGCATCGGTCATGATGATGATCTTGTGGTAGCGCGCCTTGGTGATATCAAAGTCGCCGCCGTCGCCGGCACTCGTCGTAACGCCGCAGCCGATCGCGGTAATCAGCGACTGGATGGTGTCACTCGAGAACGCGCGATGGTCACCAACGCGTTCGACGTTCAAAATCTTGCCGCGCAGGGGCAGAATCGCCTGGATGTCTCGGCGACGGCCGTCCTTGGCCGAACCGCCTGCCGAGTCGCCCTCTACGATGAAGAGCTCGGTCAGCTCGGCATCGCGCACCGAGCAGTCAGCGAGCTTACCGGGCAGGGACGCCGTCTCGAGCAGGCTCTTGCGGCGGGTCGCCTCGCGCGCCTTGCGGGCGGCATTGCGCGCCTTGCAGGCCTGTTGCGCCTTCTTGACGATCTCGCGAGCGGGCTTGGGATGCTCCTCGAGGTAATCGACAAGGCCGTCGGTCACAATCTTGAGCGTGAGCGCTCGCATATAGGAGCTGCCGAGCTTTGCCTTGGTCTGGCCCTCAAACTGCGGATCGGGCAGCTTGACCGAGATAACGGCCGAAAGGCCCTCGCGCACATCGTCGCCGGTCAGGTTGGCGTCTTTTTCCTTGAGCAGGTTCTGCTTGCGCGCGTAATCGTTGATCACGCGGGTGAGCGCGGTACGGAAGCCCTCAAGGTGCATGCCGCCCTCGGGGGTGTAGATGTCGTTGGCAAACGACATGACGTTCTCGCCGTAGCCGCTATTCCACTGCAGGGAAACCTCGACCTCGCCCATCTTGGCCACAGGCGCGTCCGGGTCCGATTTGCCCTCGATGTAGATGGGCTCCTTAAAGGCCTCGGGGACGTCCTTGCCCTCGTTGAGAAACTTGACGAAGTCGATGATGCCGCCCTCGTAGCAAAACTCCTCCACGTGGGGAGTCGCTTCGCGCTCGTCGGTCAGCACGATTTTGAGGTTCTTATTGAGGAACGCCGTCTCCTGCAGACGGTTATGCAGCGTATCGAAATCGTAGATGCAGGTCTCGAAGATCTCATCGTCGGGCCAGAAGGTGACGGTGGTGCCCGTCGAATCCGAGGTGCCCACGACCTCCATCTTCTTGACGGTCTTGCCGCGCGAGAACTCCATCTCGTAGGTGTTGCCATCGCGACGAACCTGAACGACCACGCGCTTGGACAGTGCGTTGACGACGGAGATGCCCACGCCGTGCAGGCCGCCCGAGACCTTATAGGCCGAGTTATCGAACTTACCGCCGGCGTGCAAGATCGTCATGACGACCTCGAGCGTCGGGATCTTTTTAACAGGGTGCTCGTCGACGGGGATGCCGCGCCCGTTGTCGACGACCGTGATGGAGTTGTCGGCGTGGACCGTCACCTGGATCTCGGTGCAGAAACCGGCCATGGCCTCGTCGACGGAGTTGTCAACGATCTCCCACACCAGGTGATGCAGACCGCTGGCGCTCGTCGAGCCGATATACATGCCCGGGCGCTTACGAACGGCCTCGAGACCTTCGAGAATCTTAATCTCGCCGCCATCGTAATCGTTTTCGTTTGCCACACGTCCTCCTTCAGTCAAGAAAATGTGTACAGCCTTACTAGTTTATCGTAAAAAAATACCCTCGGGAACGAGGGTATTTGGCTCTACAAGGCCACCAGATGCGATTTAAGGCTCTTTTTTGCTTTGCACGCCCTTGGCCCACTCGGCACTGGCTCTCATGGCGTTCTCGAGGGCCTCGCGCAGTTTTTGGTCCTCGATGGGTGCCACTTGGCGCTCGATCTCGGTGCGCTCGGCCTCACTGAGGTCGGCGTGCGGGGCCGGCGGGCGCTCGGTCGTCGCCGGGCGCAGGCGCTCCTTGGCGGCGGGTGGCGTGTGACCGGGCGCGGTGGTTTTGAACACCAGGCCGTCCACATGCGCACCGGCGCGCTCCATACGCGCGCGGATGATCTCGCGCAACAGCGTCATTTCCTGCGTCCACGAGGGCGAGTCGAGATATACCAGCAGCTCATTGGACTCGGGCAGGTAGCGCAGACCCGTCACATGCCGCCCCTCGCGCGTGCCCGAGCACACCGCGTTCCACGCGCGATAGATCGCGCGCGACTCCTCGGCAGCCTCCATCTGCGCACGGCGCTCAGGTGTTGCAGCCGCCAGGATGCGCTGGCGCTCTGCGTTCAAAAACCCACTGAAGGCGACTGTCTCGCTCTCGCGCTCGTAATTAGCACGTCTCACCCATGCTCACCACCTTGGCTCGATCAAGCAGGTCATCGGTAAAGTACCCCAGGTTGGTCGTGGTTATGACCGTCTGGATATCATCGCCGATCAGCCGCAGAAAAGCGCCGCGACGCTCGCCGTCGAGCTCGCTCATCACGTCGTCTAAAAGCAGCAGTGGGGCGGTGCCCAGGACATCGCGAGCCACGGCCACCTCCGCCACCTTCCAGGCCAGAACCAACGTTCGCTGTTGACCTTGGCTGGCAAATGAACGGGCGGAGCGACCCGCCACGGTAAACTCAATCTCATCGCGATGCGGTCCCACCAACGTCACGCCGCGGCGAATTTCCTCGTCGGCGCGCTCATCAAGGGCAGCCAGCATGCGCTCGTACGCCCAGCCCTTCAGCTCTTCGCGATCCTCGACCTGGGGCAAATCCCCCAGCGTGGACGTATAGGTCACGCTGGCAGCCTCGCCGGACGCCACTTGACCGTAGGCAGTGTGCACATGGCCCGCCAGCCGGTCGAGTAGGGCCAACCGGTGCACGAGCAGGGCCGAGCCCGCGCGGGCAATCGAATCGTTCCACGCGCCGAGCATCTCGCGGCAGCACCAGGTCTCCTTGAGCAAGGCGTTACGCTGGGTCACGCAGCGCCCATAGGTGCTCGCAAGATCGGCATAGCGTGCGCTCAGTTGCATGCCAAAGTCATCGAGGGCGGCGCGGCGCACACTGGCGCCTCGCTTAACCATGTCCAGATGGTCGGGGCAAAACAGCACGCTCGGCAGAACCCCGCGCACACCGGCGGCAGAACATCTCTTGCCGTTGCGGCTAAACGAGCGCTTACCGTCCTCCGCGCTCAACCCCATATCAAGCACGCGGCCGTCGCCCTCGAGCCTCAGCTCGACCTTGCACGAGCCCACGCCGTCATGGACGAGCTCGGCTGCGGTCGGATGCCTAAACGAGGCGCCGCTCGTCAGCAGCTGCAGCGCCTCTATGAGATTGGTCTTTCCCGCCGCGTTGGGTCCCGCAAGTATCGTCACGCCCTCGTCTAGGGCAAGGCGATAGCTATCGAAGCTGCGGTAGTGCGCGACGGAAAGACCGCGGGCGAACATGGTCATGGCGCAGCGCTAGATGCGGACCGGCATGACCAGGTACAGGTAGTTGATCTTGTCGTAGGACTTGAAGATGCCCGCCTGCGAGTAGCTCTTGAGCTCCAGCGTGATCTCCTTCTCCTTGGACAGGGCATTGAGGCACCCGAAGATGTAGTGGTAGTTGAAGGCGATGGTGCCCGACTCGCCCTCGGCCTCGACATCGATTGTCTCCTGCGCAAGGTCCTGGTCATTGGAAATGGAGGACAGTCCCATCTGCCCGTTCTCGACATCGATCTCGAACTTGACGGCGGGGTTGGCGCTCGCGATAACGGCCACGCGCTTGAGGGCGGCGTTAAAGGCGGCGACGTCGATCTTGACGCTCGTCACGCACGAATCGGGGATGAGCTGCTTGTAGTTGGGGTACACGCCCTCGATGCGGCGCGACACGTAGGTGGTGTTGCCGGCCTCAAAGACGACCTGGGTGTCGGTAGCTCCGATCATGATGGTCGCCTGGCTGGCCATGATGTTCAGCGCGTCGTTAAAGGCGTCGGCCGGAACGTTGAGCTCAAAGGAACCCTCGAGGGTCGAGGTCTCGACCTGCGTATCGCACACGGCCAAGCGGAAAGAATCGGTCGCCACCAGGCGCACGGTGTTGTTCTCGACCTTCATGTGCACGCCGCCCAGGATGGGGCGGGCCTTGTCGGTCGAGGTAACGCGCCACACGCGGCCGACCATCTCGGACAAGATATCGGTCGGCAGCTCCACGGCACTCTCGATGGCATAGGCCGGAAACTCGGGGAAGTCATTGGCATCGAGCGTGTTCAGGCGGAAAGAGCTCTTCTCGCAACCAATCAGCACCTGGCGCTCGGACAGCTCAAAGGTGACCGGGGCATCGGGGAGAGTCTTGGTGATATTGGAGAGCATCTTACAGGGGATAACCATCTCGCCCTCTTCTTCGACATGCGCCGCGATGCGATGACGGATCGAGATGGTGTAGTTAGAGGTCTGGAATTCCAAGATGCCGTCTTGCGCCTTGACGAGCACGCCCGACAGGATGGGAAGGGTGGATGCCGAAGCGACACCCTTCATAACGACGCCGATGGCTTGTGTAAGCGAGCTCTGGCTGACGGTGAACTTCATCTTTTAATACCTTTCTATAGATATAAATATCTTAATAATAGTAATAGCACTGACGAAACTGTTGATTACTCCCAAAGACGCAGGTCAGACCCAGAAAGAGAATCGACAGCAACCTGTGTGCAACAGGGGTGGTTTTCCACGTTCAAAACCTGCGCAAAACTTTTCATCACCGCGGGTTGGGTTTTAGACACCTTATGCCCGTGGTTTCGACAAGTTTTCAACAGGTGTCTCTATTTCCCTACGAGCGCAGTGTAATTTTATCGCGCAGCGACTTGAGGTCTTCGGTGACGGTGCGGTCTTCCTGGATCATCTTCTGGACCTTTTTGTAGCTCGTGCTGACGGTCGAGTGGTTGCGGTTGCCAAATTCGGCGCCCACCGCCGTGGTCGTCATTTCGCACATCTCGATGGCCAGGTAGATAGCGATATGGCGTGCTTTGGCGATATTGGCGTTGCGACGCGGGCCGATGAGCTCCTCGTGTGTCACGCCGTACTGCTCTTCGATGACGGACTGAACCGTCTGGACGTTGATCTTTTTGGCCGATGTGTCGAAGTACTGGCTGGCGATGGCGTCGATATCGTCAAAGGTGAGCTCTCCGCCCTCGCGCTCGCGGTCGCCCGCCTCGCCGGCGCAGCGCTCGCAAAAGCTCTCGAGTTCGCGGATGTTGGTGCCCGAGACTTCGGCCATGTGTTTAAAGTGCTCGTCGGTCAGGTGCCCGCCGTCGCCCCCATAGGCCGCCAGCAGTGAGTCGTCACCCGCCTCGGGAGCGGCGACGATGGTGTTCTCGTAATAGCGCTGCAAGATCTTGTATTTCATCTCGTAGCTGGGCTCTGCGACCAGGCAGAGCATTCCGGCGTTGAAGCGGCTGGTCAGACGCTCGTCCATGCTTAGGTCCTTGGGGGCGCGGTCTGCCGCGATGACGACCTTCTTGTTGTTGCGGATGAACTCGTCCATGAGCTGGAAAAAGTAGTCCACGCTCGCGCGCTTGCCGATGATGTTTTGGATGTCATCGATGATGAGCACGTCCACGCCGTGGTATGCCTGCATGATGGGGGCGTTGCTCTTCTTTTGACGGTCGAACTCGGTCATCAGGTCGTCCAGATATGCCTGGGAGTTTGCATACTTGACCTTGATCTCGGGCGACTTCTCGGCGAGCTCGTTTTTGATAGCAAGCAGCAGGTGCGTCTTGCCCAGGCCCGATTTGCCGTATATGAACAGTGATGTGCATGTGCCGCGCTCGTCCGCGAGGGCGGCAAACTTGAGTGCCGAGCGATAGGCATGGCTGTTCTCGGGGCCGTAGACAAAGTTCTCAAAGGTAAATTTTGAGTTCGCGGCGAGCGGGGCTCCATTCGTATTCTGCTCGGCCGGCACGGTCGGTGCTGACATGGGTGAAGCGGGGGCCGCAGCTTGCGTGGATTTAGTCGGCGCTCCGCCCTTCATCTGGTTCATCATGCGACGAAAATCGTCGGCCGAGAGCGTGTTCTTGATTGCAATGCCCGAATCCGCGCCCGCCGCTGCGTCGTGAGCGATGGGCATGTGCGTGACGGGTGCATTCGTTGACGTCGCTGCCGCGGTCGGCACCGGTAACATGGTTTCACGGGAAACATTGCTGTGCTGGTGCTCGATTGTCGGCACGTCGCCTGCGGAGGCCGGCACCGCCGGGGAAGCAGCGGGAGCCGTGGCGGTCGCCGTCGCGGCAGCGGATTCCGTCGCGGCGCCTTGCGGTGCCACGATGTCGAGCGCAATCGGTGCAAAGGCGATTTCTTCCAGATAGGCCTCAATAGTCGGCTGATGCTTTTTGAGCTGCGCGATGGCAAAGCGCGAGGGAGCCTCGATCGTGAGCGTATCTTCGGTCAGGCTTATGGCGCGCGATTGCCCCAGCATGTTGATGAGGCGTGCATCTTGGCCGTCGCGCTGGCAAAAGGCGATGGCATCCCCCAGGATGATGCTTGCTTCTTCGTCCACTGTCTCTCCCGTTCTTTAGCTCTGAGCTCGCACGCGAGCGGCGCCGAGTTCGGTCAGATGGTATTTCTGGCCATGCTTGATGACCAAGCCGGCCTGCGCCAAGTCATTGAGCGTGCGTGACCAAGTGGGGGCCGAGTTTCCAAACGCCCTCGCCAGATCGGTTGCACCGCACGCTTGATTTTGCGCCAGATAGCCCAGCGCGGCGTTGCCGCGATCGCTTACGAACACGTCCGGTTGTGGCTGCGCATACTGATTTGCTGCATTAGGATACATCATTTGAGCTGCTGGTTGTTGAGAACTCTGCATCGGCGGCATTTGCTGTTGAAAACTTTGAGGCCACTGTTGGTAAGGCTGTGGAGGCATCTGCTGGGCCCAGGGGTTGTACTGCTGCTGCGGCATCTGCTGGTACGGCTGCTGATATCCCTGCTGGTACTGCTGCGGGAACTGCTGGCCGTACCCCAGCGGCGGCATCTGCTGATATGGATATCCCTGTTGGTACGGCTGATAGCCCATTTGCTGGCCACCCGGTGCGCCCGTCGCCTGCTGCATTGCTGCTGCATCCTGATCCGCCAGCGGCACGGCCTCTGGCATGTTTGGCGGCATCGACATCGATGTCGCCTGGGGCTCTTGTGTAGGAAGCATTCCGGGCTGCTGTATCTGCCCCACGGGGGGCTGCATCTGCTGCGTTGCCATGGGCTGCTGCGCAAAAGCTCCCGGCAGGGGATATGTGGGCTGCTCCGTCTCGGGCCGCACGGCAGCACCTCGTCCACCGGCGCGCTCGATTTCCTGCACGCGTTTAGGGTCCAGGCTTACCGTAACCACGGTACCGCTACCCATGTTGTCCTCGATGGATACGGCACCGCCGGCGTTTTCCAAATACTCCTGCACCATGGGAAACCCTGCTCCGGTTCCACGGATATAGCGCTTCATCTTGCTGTTTGCGCTGGTAACGCCAAAGTCGAAAGCGCGTTCCTTGTCGTCGATGCCGGGTCCTTGATCAGCAAAGCGGATGGTGTCTCCGCCGTCCAGAATCGAGATGATGGGCTCGGCAAAGTGTGCGTGGATAAAGTTTTCGACAATCTCGCGGATGACCATGAGCGAGATATGGCCACCTTGTTCTTTCATGCACTGGTAGACGGTGTTGGTAGTCTCTTCCAAATACGTGCGGACATCTTGCGGATCAATGACGATCACACGCGGTGTCGACAGCATGTCGTCATAGACGGCGATGCGCGCGGCGTACATGGCTTTTGGCGTCTGCGTGGTCGTCTGCTCGCCTTCCGCACGCTCTTCGCGCACGCCGGTGATGTGCTCGTTATCGGGTGCCGGGTCTCCGGAATCGACCATGGTGTAAAAGTCGTCAGACATGCCGCTCGCAATCTTCCAAAAGGTTTCGAACAAATAGTAGCTCACTGTGCAATGTTTCTCATCTTTCGACAACTTTTCAAAACCTGTTGAAAACTCTGGAAAACGGGCGAAAAGTTCTCAACATTGCCAACATGACCTGTTGAAAACTCGATGAAATATCGTGAAAAGTTGCCATGCACCGCTAAATCGAACTCGGCTTATGGGGGAACCGTGTGAACTGCGCGACCTTTTACCTTTGATTTCTTGACATTTGAACATTGATTTCCCTACAATCTTCAAGCTCACGTGTCTATATCTGCGTCCGCGCTCCCGCGGACACTCGAAATGCAGCAGGAGGAACTTAAGATGAAGCGTACGTATCAGCCTAATAAGCGTAAGCGTGCCAAGACCCATGGCTTCCGTGCCCGTATGGCCACTAAGGGTGGTCGTGCCGTGCTCGCCCGTCGTCGCGCCAAGGGCCGCAAGCGTCTCACTGTCTAGCAGCGATACACACATCTCGCATGAAGACTATTAAGTCTCGGCAAGATTTCGAGCATGTGTTCAGTCAGGGGCGTCGTTTCAATCACCCTCTGATTCGAATGACCATATGTGAATCGGTTGGCGAAGGCGACTCCGGAAGGGTCGCCTTCGTTGGTGCTAAGCGACTCGGTTGTGCCGTCGTGCGCAACCGATCTAAGCGTGTGATGCGCGAGGCCGCCCGCAGCTGCGGATTTCCCGTTGCGGGTTATGACATCATCTTGTTTGCAACTCCCAAGACGAGGGTTTCCTCGCCGCAGGAGATGGACAAGGCGTTGCGTTCGCTTATGAAGCGCGCCGGCGTTGCCGGGGAGGAGCGATGAGCAATCACGTTTTGCGACGTGTTGCCATCGCTCCTATTCGCATATATCAACAGGTTATTTCGCCCTTATTGCCTGACGCCTGCATTTATTACCCAACGTGCTCGCAATACGCCATCCAGGCGATTGAGAAGCACGGTGTTTTGAGAGGCTGCTGGCTTGCCGTGAGGCGCATCGCTCGCTGCAATCCCCTGCACGTCGGCGGTTATGACCCTGTGCCCTAGCGGGCACTCGCTATCGGAGGAAAACTTACATGTGGGATTGGATCGTTAACATCCTTTTCGAGCTGCTCAAGCTCATCCAGACCTTTGCGGTCGACTGGGGCCTGTCCATCATCATTCTGGTGGTCATCATCCGTCTGCTGCTGACGCCGCTTATGCTCAAGTCGACCAAGTCGACGGCTCGCATGCAGGTGCTGCAGCCCAAGATGCTCGAGATCCAGGAGCGCTATGCCGACGATCCCCAGCGTCAGGCCGAGGAGATGCAGAAGTTCTACAGCGAGAACAAGTTCAACCCCATGGCTGGCTGTCTGCCGCTGCTGATTCAGATGCCTATCCTGTTCGCCCTGTTTACATTGCTGCGCAACCTGCCGCAGTACTTTAACGACGGCACGTTCTCGTTCTTCAACATCCTGCCCGACCTGACCACCACGCCGAGCGCTTCCTTTGCCGATGGCTTTATGGTTGCACTGCCTGCGCTGGTTTGCCTGATCCTGTTTGCCGTCCTGACCCTGATTCCGCAGCTCTATATGTCGCGCAACCAGACCGGCCAGCAGGCTCAGAGCATGCGTATGATGGCCGTTGTCATGACGGTCATGATGCTTTGGATGGGCTGGAGCCTTCCCGTTGGTGTTCTGCTGTACTACGACGTCTCGTCTGCTTGGCAGGTTATCCAGCAGATTTTTGTGACGCAGAAGGTCATCGACAAGGCGAAGGCCGATGAGGAGGAGCGTCTTAAGAACGCTCCGCTGCAGGTTGAGGTCACTCGTCGCGAGAAGAAGCCGCGCCCGCACAAGAAGAAGTAGTGGGATATCAATCTTATTTAGGTACCTAACTTTTGGAGTACGTTATGTCTGAAGAGATCATCGAGGATATGCTTGAGGAGGTTGCCCCGCAGGTCGCGGGCGATTATCCCGAGATTGCACAGCGCTACAAGGCTGGTGAAGAGCTGACCGATGAGGAGCTCGACACCATTGCCGATGTTGCGATTTCCATCCTGCGTTCCATCCTTTCGCACTTCGATGCCGCCAACTCTCCTATCGATGAGTATGAGGGCGACGAGGGTGAGCTGATTTTGGATATAACGGCTCCCGACCTTGCTGTTCTCATTGGCCGTCATGGTCGCACTCTTGATGCTCTTCAGGTTATGTTCTCTTTGCTGGTGAGCCGCAAGCTTGGCTTTAGGTATCCGGTTGTAGTGGACGTCGAGGGATACAAGAGTCGCCGTCAGGATAAGGTCGCCTCCATGGCTCAGTCT
This sequence comes from uncultured Collinsella sp., assembly GCA_902464565.1. Taxonomy (GTDB): domain Bacteria; phylum Actinomycetota; class Coriobacteriia; order Coriobacteriales; family Coriobacteriaceae; genus Collinsella. The sequence goes on along the minus strand of CABQJV010000029.1, from coordinate 13,844 downwards.
GCTGCCGAGCGTGCCATCCGCACTCATAAGAGTGTTTCGCTTCCGCCCATGAATGCCTACGAGCGCCGACTGGTTCACATTGCACTTCGTGGCAACGATGCAGTCGATACTCATTCTGAGGGTTCTGACCCTGATCGCCATGTGGTGATTGTTGCTCGATAATCTACTCGAGCTTATGCTAGGGGGACGTGGTTTCCACGTCCCCTTTTTTTTGTCAAAAGTTCTCGATACGCTGATTTTTGTCAGAAAGGAGCTTTCGTTGTTAGTACTTACCGATCAGCAGGCTGACGAGATGTTGAGTCGCCTAACTTCCTATTGCAAAGAATATTCCTTGAGCGTAACTGATATTGAGCTGAGGAAATGTATCCAGCATTTGGATTTGGTTCTAGAAACAAATAAGACAACCAATCTCACCCGTATTCTTAACGTAGAAGATGCTGCCGTACTTCATATCCTCGACTCACTTGTTTTGCTCCCCTATATCAATAAGGCTCCTGAGGGAGCTTTGCTCGATATGGGAACAGGTGCGGGCTTCCCTGGTATTCCATTAACCATAACCACTCATCGTAAAGCTACTTATATTGACTCTGTTGGCAAGAAGGTTGATGCGGTTAATTCCTTTGTCCATGCTCTTGGATTGAAACATGCTCATGCGGTTCATGATCGTCTTGAAGAATATGCTCGAAGCCATAAGAAGCAGTTCTCCGTTGTAACCGCCCGCGCACTGGCCCCTCTACCGATTCTTGTTGAGTATGCGGCTCCGTACCTGAAGGATGGAGGGCTATTTGTTATCACCAAGGGCAATCCTTCGGATGAGGAGCTTGCTTCCGGCATGTCAGCAGCTAAGATTTGCGGCTTCACTTTGCTTCTGAATGACGCAATTGATTTGCCTGAAGGCTTGGGTCACAGGGAGTTCATTGTTCTTAAGAAGAGTCATTCAGCATCCGTTTCATTGCCTCGTGCAAATGGCGTGGCAAAGAAGAATCCGCTTGCCTAGATGTTTCACGTGAAACATAATGGATACTAACAACTTGCAGTGTTTCACGTGAAACATGGCGGTTGCTATCGATTCGGAATGTTTCACGTGAAACATCCTCCGTTTGACAGCTTTAATACACACCAGGAGGGACCGTGGGATTTCGCGACGTTAAGCGTTCTAAGAGCGCAAAAGACACGCGTATCATTGCAATCATCAATCAAAAAGGCGGCGTCGGTAAGTCAACGACGGCTGTAAACCTTGCAGCAGCACTGGGTGAGCAGGGTCGTAAGACACTGATTGTCGATTTTGATCCGCAGGGAAACAGCACCAGTGGATTCGGAATTGAAAAAGAAGACCTTGATCACTGCATCTATGATGCATTGTTGAATGATGTGCCGGCAGAATCGCTTGTTCTTGATACAAATTGCAAAAAGGTATTCGTAATTCCGGCTACAATTCAGCTTGCAGGCGCGGAAATTGAACTCGTAAGCGCAATTGCTCGTGAAACCCGTCTCAAAGATTTGCTTGAGCCGATTCAGGACGAGTTTGATTTTATTTTCATTGACTGCCCTCCTTCGCTCGGCCTGCTTACTATCAACGCTTTGACCGCAGCAGACAGCGTTTTGATTCCGATCCAGTGCGAGTATTACGCACTCGAGGGCGTTACGAAGCTGCTTGAGTCAATGAAGATGGTCAAATCTCGTCTGAACAAGGGCTTAGACACCTACGGTGTGCTTATGACCATGTATGACTCGCGTACTTCTCTATCGAATCAGGTTGTTGAGGAGGTTCAATCGTACTTTGGTGATAAGGCGTTTAAGACGTTGATCCCCCGTACGGTTAAAATCTCTGAAGCTCCGTCTTTTGGAGAACCGGTAATTACCTATGCACCTCAAAATAAGGGTGCAAAAGCATATATGAACCTTGCAAAAGAGGTGATCAAGCGTGCCTAGTGTAAAGAAACGTGGCGGATTGGGACGTGGACTCAATGCTTTGGTCTCAGAGGCCGAGTATGAGACCGGTGGTTCGGCTGCATCGGCTTCGAATGCCTCATCTGAAACAAAACTACCTATTGAGGATATCGTTCCCAACCCTAATCAGCCGCGAATTCACTTTAACGAAACTGAACTTCGTGAGTTGAGCGAATCAATCCAAGAACATGGCGTCTTGCAGCCGCTTTTGGTACGCAAGCATGGAAACGGCTATGAGATCATCGCTGGTGAGCGTCGTTACCAAGCGTCAAAGCTTGCTGGTCTTGAGGAGCTGCCTGTCATCATTAAAGATGTTAATGATGAAGAGATGCTGGCTCTTGCTCTGATCGAAAACCTTCAGCGTTCTGATCTGAATCCCGTCGAAGAGGCTAAGGGCTATCGCCAGCTTATCGATGCCAGCGGTATGACCCAGGAGGCATTGTCGAAGGCGGTCAGCAAGTCACGCTCTGCAATTACAAACTCGCTGCGCCTTCTCGATCTCCCTGAAGTTGTTCAGCAGATGATTTTTGAGGGCAAACTTACTGCTGGTCATGCACGTGCGATTCTTGCAGTTCCCTATGAGGACGCTCGAATTCGACTTGCAGAGAAGGTTGTTGCAGAGGGCCTTTCCGTAAGAGCGACAGAAAATCTTGCTCCGTTGTTTTCTGCCGGAGAGACACCTAAGACGCCGAGGCCTGCAACGCCTCAGTCTTTTAAAAAGGCTGCCCGCGTGCTTCGTCAGGTTTTTAATACCAACGTGCGTGTTAAGAGCTCGCGTGGAAAGAATAAGATTGAGATTGAGTTTAAAGACGAGGAAGAGCTCTCTCGTATTCTTGGCGAAATGATTCAGTTTGATCAAGGAGGCCAAGATGAGGAATAAGATTTTTACTGCGATTGCATTGGCGACGACTGTCGCGGCTAGTGCCTTTGCTGGCTATAGGATCGCGACAGACGATGAGCTTCGAGGTCGTTTGCTTCGTAGCGCGCAAGATATTGTCGATACATCCAAGAAGAAAATGGATGTTATGACAGAGGATGTTGCCATGCGCACTGCTCAGGTAACGAAGAATCCCAAGATTAATCAAGGTTGGGTTAGCAACCAATGGGAAAATGTAGGCTATTAGGTACCTAACAATTACTTAGCATATTTTGAGGGGTTCTTGTCTGATTCACGAGGCAAGGACCCCTTATTTTGGCCGTAAAAAAATGGGACAGGTAGCAGCTGATTCAAAATTAAGGTCAATAAATGAAACGGCCCCGGTTGCATATCCTGCAACCGGGGCCGTTCGATGTTTCACATGAAACGTTTTGGGGTGCGACTCCCCTATGCGTTCTTCTGAACTTTGAAGCGCTGCTTCAGCTGTCCGCAAGCGGCGTCAATATCGTTACCACGGGAGTTACGAATCGTGGTCTCGATGCCACGAGACTCAAGGCGACGCTGAAGATCCTCAACCTTATGAATCGGCGATGGCTTGAGCGGGCTGCCCTCGATGTCGTTAAGCTGAATCAGGTTAACGTGGCACAACGTTCCCTCGCAGAAGTCGCAGAGCGCCTGCATCTCGGGATTCGTATCGTTGACGCCTTCGATCATGGCATACTCATAGGTCGGGCGGCGGCCAGTCTTCTCGGTGTAGAGCTGAAGCGCCTCGTGAAGGCGAAGCAGCGTGTACTTCTTAACACCGGGCATGAGCTTATTGCGCGTCGACTGGATGGCGGAATGCAGGGAAACGGCAAGCGTGAACTGCTCGGGGATGTCGGCAAATTTGCGAATACCGGGAATAACGCCACTGGTAGAGACGGTGAGGTGACGAGCACCGATACCGATGCCGTCGGGGTCGTTGAGGATTCGCAGCGCCTTGAGAACCTCGTCGTAGTTGGCAAACGGCTCGCCCTGGCCCATGAAGACAACGCTCGTGGAGCGCTCGCCAAAGTCGTTGGATACATGAAGTACCTGGTCGACGATCTCTTGAGCGGTCAGAGAGCGCTTGAGGCCGTTGAGACCGGTAGCGCAAAAGGCACAGCCCATGCCACAGCCAGCCTGGGTGGAAACGCAGCCGGAAAGCTTGTTACGACGGGGCATACCGACAGTCTCGACGGAAACGCCGTCGTGGTACTCGAGCAGATACTTGCGAGAGCCATCTTTGGAAACCTGCTTGGTTAGTTCAGTCGGCGTGTCAAAGGCAAAAGCCTCTTTAAGCTGCTCGCGGAAAGCCTTGGGAAGGTTGGTCATATCGTCAAACGAACAAACGTTCTTCTCGAAGACCCATTCGATGAGCTGCTTCGCGCGGAAGGCGGGCTGGCCAAGTTCGGCCACAAGGTCGCGAATATCGTTTTGGCTCAAGTCGCGAATGTCCTGAGATTTAGTCCTGGGATTCATGGAAGCCTTTCGATTTTGGGGAAACGTAGAGGGTATCGCTACAATATGGTATCAGCTGCAGAAATTATAGAGGAGGAGTCTGCCCATGCCGGGTAAAAGCCTAGAGAACATGCACGTAGCGGTCTTGGCGGGCGGTCATTCCGCCGAGCGCGAGATCTCGCTCAATTCGGGAAAGAACGTTGTGGTGGCACTGAAGGAGGCCGGCTACACCTCGGTGGAGCTGCTCGACACGGCCGCTGATGATTTTATGGTAACCATGGCGACCGGCGGCTTTGACGTGGCGTTTATCGCCATGCACGGTGCCGGCGGCGAGGATGGTGCCATGCAGGGTGCCATGGAGACCCTGGGTATCCCCTACACGGCGTCGGGTGTGCTGGCGAGCGCCTGCGGTGCCGACAAGGAGGTCTCGAAGCTCCTATACGCCAAGGCGGGCATTCCCATTGCCCCCGGCCTGGCGCTCGAAGTGGGCGATGAAGTCGATATCGATCATATCGTCGAGGTTTGTGGCGAGTGCTGCTTTGTGAAGCCGGCCGTAAACGGTTCCAGCTATGGCATTTCCCTGGTCCATGAGCCCTCCGAGCTTCCCGCGGCAATCGCCAAGGCGTTTGAGTACGGCGACAAAGTGCTGGTCGAGAAGTGTATCGAGGGTACCGAGATCACCGTCGGCGTATACGACGAGGATGACGTGCGCGCCCTGCCGATCGTTGAGATCCGTAAGCCCGAGGACTGCGAGTTCTACGATCTGGACGTGAAGTATGTCGACCCTACAGACATTCATCGCATTCCGGCGCAGATTTCGCCCGAGAACTACGCTCGTGCCCAGGAGCTAGCCTGTGCCGCCCATAGGGCGCTCGGTTGCTTGGGCATCTCGCGCAGCGATTTTATCGTGAGCGAGGACGGCCCCGTTATCCTCGAGACCAATACCATTCCCGGCATGACCGATACGTCGCTGTATCCGGATGAGATCCGCCACACCGACGACATGACGTTCCCGCAGGTCTGTGACAGCCTGATCCGTATGGGTCTTCGTCGAGCGGGCATTGCATGCTAATCGAGGACGCGGTTTCATCAGGAACGCCGCAGTTTGTCATCGACTCCTATGCCACGCTTGCCGAGCGCGCCAAAACCCAATCGTTTGGTCTCATCGAGGAAGATGTTATCGTCCTCGATACCGAGACCACGGGTCTTTCGGTGCAGGACAACGAGCTTATTGAGATATCGGCGGCCCGCCTTTCGGGCCGCGAGATCGTCGACCGCTTCGATACCTTCGTGCATCCCAAGCAGCTGATTCCCGCCGAGATTACCGAGCTCACGAGCATTACAAACGCCGATGTGGCAGATGCCCCATCGGCCGTCGATGCCGTGGCCGCTCTCGCCGATTTTGTCGGCGGCTGCCCGGTGATCGCACATAACGCCACCTTCGACCGCTCGTTTATCGAGTCGGTCAAGGGCGGTGTCAACGTCAGCGACATCTGGATTGATTCGCTGGCACTGTCGCGCATCGCGCTTCCGCGTCTGGCATCGCATAAGCTGTCTTTCATGGCCGACCTGTTTGGCTGCGACTCGGTGTCGCACCGCGCCAATGCCGATGTCGACGCCCTGTGTGGCGTATGGCGCGTGTTACTCGTGGCGCTCACCGACTTGCCCCAGGGCTTAATGGCGCGCCTGGCCGACATGCACCCCGACGTACCCTGGTCCTATCGTCCTATCTTCTCGTTCTTGGCGGGGCAGAACCCCGGTTCCATCTTCTCTCTCAGCGCCGCCCGCGCCGACGTACTCAAGGCCGATCGGGCCGATGATCGCGTTGATGCGGACGAGCTACCGGTCCTTAAGATGCCGAGCCGCGAGGAAATCGAGGCGGACTATGCCCCGGGCGGCCTGGTTAATCGCATGTATCCCACGTACGAGCCGCGCGATGAGCAGATCGCGATGGCGCTCGAGGTCCGTGATGCACTCGTTACGGGAACGCATCGCGTGATTGAGGCGGGCACGGGCGTCGGCAAATCGATGGCTTACCTGGTGCCTTTTGCCGAGGCCGCGCGCCGCAACAACATCACGGTTGGTATCGCGACTAAATCGAATAATCTTGCCGACCAGCTCATGTATCATGAGCTGCCCAAACTTGCCGAGCAGCTGGACGGAGGCCTATCGTTTTGCGCCCTCAAGGGCTATGACCACTATCCATGCTTGCGCAAGCTTGAGCGCATGAGCCGCGGGCAAGTCGAGATTACCACCAAGCGCGATCCGGCGGACACGCTCACGGCGGTCGCGGTCATTATGGCGTACGTCTGCCAATCAGCCGATGGCGACCTCGACTCGCTTGGCATTCGGTGGCGCAGCGTCAACCGCCCCGACTTTACGACGGCCTCGCGCGAGTGTGCTCGTCGCCTCTGCCCGTTTTTCCCTGATAAATGTTTGGTCCACGGCGCTCGCCGTCGTGCGGCGCATGCCGATGTGGTGGTCACCAACCATTCCCTGCTGTTCCGCAATGTCGCGGCCGAGGGCAGGATTTTACCTCCGATTCGTCATTGGGTAATCGACGAGGCCCATTCCATCGAGCGCGAGGCGCGCCGCCAGTGGGCGCGCGTGGTGTCGGCGGACGAATCACGCGTTCTGTTTGAGCGCCTGGGTGGCTCGAGCACCGGCGCGCTAAGCCAGGTTTCCCGTGATTTGGCAACCTCCGAGGGCTCTACGCTCTATCTGGGCCTTACTGCCAAGGCGACGTCGACGGTTGCGCGCGCGAGCATGGCAATCGCCGACGTGTTCGATGGCGTTCGCGAGCTCGGCCGCCGTGCGCGTGGGGGTTATGACAATGCCAATCTATGGATTGGCCCCGAGCTGCGCGAATCTGACGACTGGCATGATTTCTTACAGTCGGCCTACACTGGCATCGACGCATTGGAACAGGCTGACAAGAGCGTCGACGCGCTGGTGCAAGCCGTCGCCGCCGACAAGCCCGAGGTTGTTGTTGACCTGGGTGATATCTCGCGTCGCCTGCACGAGCTGGTCGAGAACCTCAAACTCATCATTGATGGCACCGATGAACACTACGTGTATTCGCTGCAGGTCAATCGCAGGCTGCGTGCCGGCGGAGAGTCGATGACCGCAGAGCGCATCGACATTGGCGAGGCCTTGGCAACCGAGTGGCTGCCCGAGGTTCACACGGCTATCTTTGCCTCGGCGACTATGACGGTGGCCAAAAGCTTTGAACACTTTAACCATGCGGTCGGCCTCGATCGCATCGGTGCTTCAACATCCTCATCGCTGCACTTGGACTCGAGCTACGACTTCGATTCGAACATGGCTGTAGTCGTTGCGGGCGATATCCCCGATCCGCGCGATCGCGAGAGCTATCTTACGGCGCTCGAGCGCGTGCTGGTCGACGCCCATCTTGCCATGGGCGGATCGGTGCTCACACTGTTCACCAATCGGCGCGACATGGAAGACCTGTACGCCCGCGTTGAGCCCAAGATGGCCCGTGCGGGTCTGGAGCTCGACTGCCAGCAGCGCAACTCATCTCCTCGTCGCCTGCGCGACCGGTTTATCAACGAGCCGACCTCGTCGCTTTTTGCGCTTAAGGCCTTCTGGGAGGGGTTTGACGCCAGCGGCGAGACGCTGCGTTGCGTCATCATTCCCAAGCTGCCGTTCTCGAGCCCCACGGACCCGCTCTCGTGCGAGCGCAACCTGCGCGAAGACCGCGCTTGGGCGCGCTATTCGCTGCCCGAGGCGGTGCTCGAGGTTAAGCAGGCGGCCGGCCGCCTTATCCGCTCGTCGACCGATTGCGGCGTGCTGATTCTGGCCGACCCGCGCCTGGTGACGAAGGGCTACGGAAAGAAGTTCTTAACGTCGCTGCCCACGAGCTCCTACCAGCGCATCGAATCGGCGCAGATCGGTCACTATCTGCAACTGTGGCGCGCACGTCACGAGCGGCGGCGCTAAAGCGGACAGACGAGGGTTTTTGTCATATCGCACAGACGCTTTGACAGGGCGGGGTCATCCAAGATGCGGATGGCTCCGCCCGCTGCGATTACCTGGCTCAGTAGCCAACGCTCGGAGCCGTAATGCACGGTTACCGTTGCCATGTCTGCCCCGCTGCGCTCGATTAGGGTGATGCCGGCCCAGTCCAGATGCTCCGCCATATCGAATGGCATCAAGAGCTTTGCGCTACGCTGCGTCCGGGCAAGGGAATCGTGGAGGGATGCGACGCCCGGTGTGTGAGGCACGACGGAGTCTTCCGTCAAGGTGAGTCCCTCGATTTTATCCATGCGATAGGTGCGCTGCTCATCGATCGCGATGTCCCAGGCAATCAGGTATGTTTGGTCGCCGTTTGCCGTAATGCGCAAGGGGTCGACCAGACGCTCGCGTGGCCGCGCATCGTCCATCGAGCGATACGAGATGCGGCAGCGAACACCGTCCTGAATGGCGCAGCTCAGCTGCTGCCAGTGCGACCCGTGGTTGACGGTGTCAAAGACGCGCTGGTTATAGCCGAGCTCTTCGGGTAGAAGGGCATGTCGAATCCGAGCTGCCGTCTGCGGCTCGATCCCCAACGATTCAAGTTCATGGTTGAGCACGGCGCCCTCGGCGGCACTCAGGCGCAACGGTAGCACGCGCCCGGCGTCACCAGTGAGGGCCACGCGCTCGCCGCGGCATTCGCAGATGATGCGCGCGCCCGATTCTCGGTCCGCGAGCGTCGAGACGATCTCGAGAATCTCGTCGAGCGACGCCCCCGTGATGTCAAAGCGGCTGCAAATCTCGGTTCGTGTCATGCCGCCATCGCCGGCGGCGTAGAGGGCCTCCATGATGTCGATGGCGCGCGAGAGTCTCTGCTCGCTGGTGAGTTTACGCACGGGCATGCTCGTGCACCGTCCTTTCTATGAGGTGGTTCCACGCCTGCTTGAGCGATTTGGGGGCCATGGGCCTCATGCCGTCCATGGCGTGGGCCATGCAAAATGAGGCGGCGGCTTCAAGGTCGCGCACGTCAACGGTCCAGATCCATCCCGCATCGGTGTGTGTGAACTCACCTCGCCCGCGCGTGAGGCCGTTGATCATATCGATCTGCGTCTGAGGGGCGAACGAGAACGTGGCTGCAACGGGCGGTCGGTCGGCGAAATCGAATTCAAAGAACAGATAGTCGTTGAGATTGAAGTCCGCAGGGATGGCGTAGGCCTTCGAAGGACGCCATGCGCGAACGATACGGTCGCAGCGGAATGTCCTGATGTCGTCGGTGACATTGTCGAGGCCGCAGAAGTACGCCACGCCCTCGCGTTCGAACATGCCGTAGACACAGACGGTACGTTCTTTCTGCTCGCCGCGTCCGTTCTGATATAAAAATCGCAGCGCGCATCGCTCGGCAAAGGCGCTCCATACCGCATCGACGGTGGGAGAGCGGCGGATCGGTACTTCGTCCACCGCCGACATGCCGGTGAGGTAGGCAATTTTGGAGCGAATATCGGCAAGCGGCGCGGCAAAGGTGGAAGAGCCGGCCGCTAGCGTCTGGTCGATGGCGTTGAGTAGGATATCGGCGTCGTCTGCGGTGATGAGGCCGCCTGCAGCAAACGTGTGCTCGCGGTCGATTGTCCACGAGCTTTCCTCGGTCTCCTGCGCACCGGCGGGGCGAACCTCCTTGATTAAGATGCCACGCTCGAGCAGTTTGTCACGATCGCGCCGAAACTTGCGCTTATCCGAGTCGATACTGCCCGAGCCATATCCCAGGTCAGAATCCAAGACGATCTGCTCGGTCGTCAGCGGTTCGGGGGAGCTGTTGAGCACAAAGAAAAGATTGAGGATGCGCTGAGCCGTTTTATCGAAACCGGGCTCCGAACTTCCCTTTTTAATTGTCGCGGTCGCGTCGCTTGCCGTCATAGAATCCTCGCATGAGAAGGTAGTTTGCTGCCATGATTTTAGTCCGATATGGAGATTAGGCTATATCCTTGTCCGCTCGGGGCGTTAAGATGGCCCGAATTCGGTCGTTTGCGCTCGCTCGGGGTATACTTTCGACTATATACGGTTCTAATGTGCATGCATTGGGCCTATTTGTCGGATTATGGATGTGGAGCGCACATGGCGAACACCCAGAACTATATTAACCACCTGCTGCAGAACACCGGCATTACGCCGGCATGCAGCGAAGAAGAGCGCTTGGCTGCCGAGGATATCGCTCAGATCTTCCGCAACCACGGCTTTGATCCCGAGGTTCAGGAGTTCAATGCCCCGGCGCCCAGTAGGTTGGCATTTGCCGTTACCGGTATTCTTGCGTTTGCCGGTGCCCTGCTGATGGGCATCGGTGGCGGTATCGGCTTGGTCGGCACCTTGCTGGCCATTGTCGGCGCCGTTCTTTACGTGCTCGAACGCACAGGGCACCCCGTGGTTTCGCGCCTGGGCAAGACGGGCGTGAGCCAAAATGTCATCGCCTACCACAAGGCCTCGGGCCCGCTCGCGTCCCCGCGTAACCGCCCAGTGGTCGTTGTCGCACACTACGACTCTCCCCGTGCTGAGCTACTCGCCCGCGAGCCCTATGCTTCGTATCGTGCGCTCATCGCCAAGCTGTTGCCCGTTGCCACGGTTGCCCCTGCTGCCGTTGCCATCCTGCGCATCCTGCCGCTCCCCGGCGCGCTCAAGGTTCTGCTGTGGATTGTCGCGATCCTCGCTTCCCTCGTTGCACTTGCCAACGCGGCAAACATCATCTCTAACCGCCACATTCTTCCCTATACGTCCGGCGCGGTGTGCAACAAGTCTTCTGTCGCCGCTATGCTCGGCGTTATGGACAACGTTGCTCCCTTCCAGGGCGAAAACGAGTTTCCCGACGATGTTCCGTTCGATACCTATTTTGGGGAGCAGAAGCGTCGTGCCGAGGAAATGGCGCGTGCAGCGGCGGAGTATGCCGCGGCCCAGCAGCAAAACGACTACGGCAACACCATCGAGTACGAAGAGCCTACCTACGCCGAGGACGAGTTCGGTCAGCCGATTGCTCCCGACACTCAGATCGAGCCCGAACAGGGTGAGGCTTTCGACGAGCAGATCGAGGGCTTTGAGGGTGCGTCTGCCGACGAGACGCTGATCGGCGCCATCGTGCCCGAGGATCAGAATCAGGCTGTCCAGGCTGAAGAGTTCAATAACGAGGTTTCCGCTGCCGAGCCGGTGGAGGAGCCTGTCGCGGCCGAGCCCGAGCCCAAGCTCTATCGCAATGCCGCCGGCAACATCCGCTTTGGTTCGGATGCCATCCGTGCGCTCGGAATGCTTCCCGAGTCCTGCACGCTCGATTACGAGGAGGGCGAGGAGCCGACGTTTGGGCCCGAGCCTGCGCCCGTTGTCGCTGCGGATGATGAGTCTGCCGCGGTTGCCGCTGCCGTTGCCGAGCCCGAGGCGGTGTCCGCGATCGATCCCGCGGCAGGACTGGACGTTTTGGCTCCCGCCGCGCCGGCGCAAGACGTTGCGGACGAGTCTGACGACGATTACGTTGAACAGCCGAGGCGCGTGTCTTACGAGAGCGATACTGATTTCTCGGCCGAGATTCCCGCGGCAACGCCCCATGCCGACATTGCATCCGCGTTCTCGTCGATTGGCGCCAGCGCTTCCAACTTCTTTAAGGGTGCGCTTGCAAAGGGCAAGAAATTTGTCGACGATTTCGAGGAGAAGCGCGCTGCCGCACGCGAGGCTGTCGAGCAGGAGGCTATCGCTCAGCAGCAGGCAGCCGAGGCGGCACGTGAGCACGCGGCGCAAGAGTTCGAGCAGAACGAGGCTATGCAGTCCGCGCCCGTCGACGCCGCCGAAGCTACAACGTCCTTTGAGTCCCAGCAACCGGCGTCCACGGATGTTGTTGAGGCGACGACGTCTTTCGAGGCTCAGCAGCACGTCGATAGCACTATGTCGTTTGATGCCGCGCAGTTCGATTCCACGATAACGTTTGAAAAGCAAGGCACCGCGATTGCCGAGCCCCTTCCTGTTTCCGATGAGCAGGGCGACGCGGCAGACGATGACGAGCCTATTGATGCTGCCGAAATTCAGGATGCCGCCGAGGACGAGTCCGTCGAGGTCAACTCTGACGAAGAGCAATACGCGGCAGCCGATCAAGGTGATTCGACCGAGGTCGAGCAGGAGGAAGTGCCTGCGGTTTCCGAGACTCCCGAGACGGATGAGTCGAGGCCTTATTCCACGCAGATTTTCACCATGCCGACCCCGAGTGGTTCCGGTGCCACGGTTGCCAATGTCGCTCCCACCCAGGACGAAACGGTCGATTCCCTTATGGCCCAGATTTCCTCCCAGGCATCGCCGCGTCCGCAGATGAATGTTCCCGATCCGGCGTCGGCACCGTCGCCTGCACCTTCCTCGTCTCCGCTGGCTTCGGTCCCCGATCCGTCGCTGCCGTCCATGAAGCAGGCAAACGTTGCGTCTCGCACGTCGCTGTTCGACCTTCCCGATCCCTCTGCCCAGGTCAACGACCCCTTTGCTACCGCCCAAGGTCCCGAACCCACATCGGCACCCGTTGCGCCTCCTATGCCCGTTGCGTCGGGCGCGCAGCCGATCGAGACCATTTCGGCTCCCGCCCCGGCGGCACCCAAGTCTCGTAAGCGCGGCCTGGGTGGCCTGTTCGGTCGTAAAAAGAAAAACGAGCAGGACAGCATGAGTGACTGGCTGGGCGTCGAAGACGATTACGATGCCAAGAAATCCGGTCGCGGTATCGGTTCGTGGGATAACTTCGAGGACGATAACGATGGCTGGAAGGGCGGCGCTACGTCTTCAGATGGCGCTTCTTCCGAAGATATGCTCTCGGCTGTCGCCTCTATGGGCGATGATGAGCTGCTCGGTCACGATATCTGGTTTGTGGCAACGGGTGCCTCGGATTGTGATGGCGCCGGCATGAAGGCCTTCTTGGCTTCGCATCGCGATAAGCTCCGAGGCGTATTCTTTATCAATCTTGAATCCGTCGGCGCCGGTAGGCTTTCGGTTGTGACGGTCGAGGGCGAACAACAGCTGCTCAAGGGCGATCGCCGCATCATGAACCTGGTCAGCAAGGTCTGCAAGTCGTTCCATGTCGATTGTGGCGCGCTCGAGATGCCCTATGCCAAGACCGATGCCTACGCCGCGCTCGAGGCGAGCCGCCGAGCCCTCACCATCGCCGGTGTGGACGGCACACGTCTGGCTTGCGCTCGTACCGAGGACGACCTGCCCCACAATGTCAACCCGACGAACATTGCCACGGTATCCGAGGTCGTTACCGAGGTTATCCGCCGTTCGTAGGCGGAGCTCTAAGGAGTCAACGTGTTTTCGTATATTAAGCGCCATTGGCCTGTCTACGTGATTTTGACCTTGATTGCCATTGCGTTAGGATTTGGGGCCGCCTACATCGTGGGTGCGAAGGGCTCGACCCCCGCCTCCGCAATCAGCGAAGAGGTGGAGCAAGAACAGAGCACGGGTGCCGATGGGATTCCTGAGTCCGAGCAAGCAATCGTTGATGGTGGATCTTCGTCTGCAGAGTAGATACGGCGATTTACATGATTGAAAGCGGGCGAGCCAGGGG
>CABQJV010000028.1 GCA_902464565.1 uncultured Collinsella sp. | reverse complement strand
TGAAATACGGGGAGTAAATGGCGAAATCGCAGGTGAAAGGGAGTAAAAAGGCAAAGAAAAAGCCTCCGTCCCAACGCGGGAACGGAGGCTGGGAAATCGTTTTTACTCACCGCCGTCGCTGGTGGCTTTGCCATGACTGTCGTACGAAACGAAACTCAGCGGCACAGTGCGGCACTCAAAAATGCAGGTCAGAACCCTATCAGCCTACTCCCATTCGATCGTCGCGGGCGGCTTAGACGTGATGTCGTAGCACACGCGGTTGGCGCCGGGGACCTCAGCAACGATGCGGCCGGAGATGCGGGCCAGGACGTCGTAAGGCAGTTTGGCCCAGTCGGCGGTCATGGCATCGCTGGACTCGACGGCGCGCAGGATGATCGGGCGCTGATAGGTGCGCTCGTCACCCATAACGCCGACGGACTTGATGTCAGGCAGAACCGCGAAATACTGCCAGCAGCTGTGCTCGGAGTTGCGCTCGCCGGTCTGTTCAAACAGGCGCTGGTTGTAGGCATCGAGCTCCTCGCGCACGATAGCGTCGGCGTTCTTGAGGATCTCGAGCTTCTCCTTGTCGACCGCACCGATGATGCGGATGGCCAGACCCGGGCCCGGGAAGGGCTGACGGAACACGATGTGAGCCGGCAGGCCGAGCGCCAAACCAAGCGCGCGGACCTCGTCCTTAAAGAAGTGGTCGAGCGGCTCAATAAGGTCGAAGTGCACGCCCTCGGGGAACGGGATCAGGTTGTGATGGCTCTTGATGGTGGCCGTCTTGCCGCCCGTCTTGCGAGCGCCGGACTCGATGATGTCGGGGTAGATGGTGCCCTGAGCCAGGTACTTGACCGGCTTGCCATCGGTCTCGAGCTGCTGAGCAACCGCGAAGAACTCTTTCCAGAACTGCGTACCGATGATGCGGCGCTTCTCCTCGGGCTCGGTCACGCCGGCCAGAAGCTCGGCATAGCGGTCCTCGGCGTGAACGTGGATAAAGTCGACGTCAAACTGCTTGGTGAAGACCTCCTCCACCTGCTCGGGCTCGCCCTTGCGCAGCAGACCGTGGTTGATGAACACGCAGGTCATCTGCTTGCCCACGGCGCGGGCGCCCAGCGCAGCCACGACGGAAGAGTCGACACCACCGGACAGGGCAAGAATCACGCGGTCGTTACCGACCTTCTCGCGGAACTCGGCCGTCATGGTCTCGACCAGGTTGTCCATGCTCCAGTTGGGCTCCAGGCCGCAGATCTCAAACAGGAAGTTGCTCAGCAGCTGCTGACCGTACTCGGAGTGCTTGACCTCGGGGTGGAACTGCGTGGTGAAAATCTTGCGCTCGACGCACTCCATGGCAGCGACCGGGCACACGTCAGTGCTGGCGGTAACGGTAAAGCCCTCGGGCACCTCGGAAACGGCGTCGCGGTGGCTCATCCACACGGTCTGCTCCATGGGCGTGGAGTTAAAGAGCTTGGCGCCGGCCGTGCGCGTGATGGTGGCGCGGCCGTACTCGCCCACCTCGGAGTGGCCGACCTTGCCGCCGAGCGTCACGGCCGTGATCTGATGGCCGTAGCAGAAGCCCAGGACGGGAAGGCCCAGGTCAAAGATGGCGGGATCGATAGACGGAGCGTCCTCGGCATACACGGAAGCCGGACCGCCGGAAAGGATGAGCGCAGAGGCGTTCATCTCACGAATCTCGTCGGCCGAGATGTCACAGGGGACAATCTCGGAATACACGTTGAGGTCGCGGACGCGACGGGCAATGAGCTGACCGTACTGCGCACCAAAGTCGAGTACGAGGACCTTTGCGGAAGCCTTTTGATCCATGGTTCCCCCTCTTGTTGGCGGGGAGCCGGTGCCCACCCGCATGAATGAACGAAAATAACTTCCATAGTGTACACGTTATATGGGGTTTCTCGTCCCTCGCAGCCATCAGCGCACGGCAAACGCACGACCTGGGCCCCTATTTGACGGCAATTGAAGTGTTACCAGACGTTACAGATGGTGTAATACGTTTGAACATTGAACGCTCTGTGCCACAATACTGCCGAACGACTCCGCCTCTGCGGCGGCAAATACGATAGGAATACCAGCATGAAGCGCATCCTTCTCATCGCCACGGGCGGCACCATCGCATCGGCCGAGGACGGCAACGGCCTCTCCCCCGCCCTGACCGGTGAGGAGCTCGCCCAGAGCGTCCCCGAGATCTCGGGCCTCTGCGAGCTCGACGTGGTGCAGCCCATGAATATCGACAGCACCAATATGCGCCCGAGCGATTGGATGCGCATCCGCGATGTCATCGTCGAGGGTTATGCCGACCACGACGGCTTCGTGATTCTGCACGGCACCGACACCATGAGCTACACCGCAGCAGCGCTTTCCTACCTGATTCAAGACAGCCCCAAGCCCATCGTGCTCACCGGCTCGCAAAAGCCCATGGGCAACCCCTTTACCGATGCCAAGCTCAATCTATATCAGAGCCTGCTCTATGCGCTCGACGAGCATTCGCACGATGTGTCGATCGTGTTTGGCGGCGTCGCCATTGCCGGCACGCGCGCCCGCAAGCAGCGCACCATGAGCTTTAACGCGTTCATTAGCGTCAACTATCCGCCCATTGCCTACATCCGCAATGACCGCATCGTGCGCAATGGGCTTCACGGCACGCATCAGGGCGAAAACCCGGTGCGTTTCTACGACAGCATCGATCCGCGCGTATTTGTACTCAAGCTTACGCCCGGCGTAAACCCGGGCATCCTCGACGCCCTTGCCGATAGCTACGACGCCGTGATTCTGGAGACCTTTGGCATTGGCGGTATCCCCGAGTTTGGTGAGTCGGGCGAGTCGTTCCAGGAGGCGATTTTCCGCTGGGTTGATTCGGGTCGTACTGTCGTTATGACCACGCAGGTCCCCGAGGAGGGCCTTGACCTGGGTGTTTATGAGGTCGGCCGTGCCTACGTCGATCATCCGGGTATTTTGCGCGGCGACGATATGACCACCGAGACGCTCGTGGCCAAGACCATGTGGGCACTCGGCCAGTCACGCGATGCGGCCGAGATCCAGCGCCTGTTCTACAGCCAAGTCAACCACGACCGCATCCCAATGGCGTAATCCCTAAGGCAGTTCCACTTATCGCAGCCTCAAACGACAGGTGGTCCCCCTCGGGGCGTGCAAAAATCGGGGTATTCTGCAATTTCTCCGCCGGAGGCATAGAATCGGCCGATTATTAGACGAACTTTTAGGACGAAAGAGGCGTCTGGTAAATATTTATTCCACATTTTTATTTAGCGTGTGGATTAACTACTGTCAAAAAAGCAAAGCCAGCCGCCCGAGCTACCATCTACGGCTGAACAGGTGCTGAATACTCGCGATTTTGCACATCGCAACCAGGGGGACCCGCCCAAAGAGCGTCAATTAGCAGCGGGGAACGCCCTATTCGATACCCTCGAGAAGTTCTGACACCGTCATGCCGAGTGCGGGTGCGATCTTAAATAGAACCTTGAGCGTGAAATTTGCCGTCCCATCTTCGATTCGGTCGAGGTAGGGTCGGCTGATTCCTGTCGCCACACAAAAATCAACCTTGGAGATACCAAGGTTCCTGCGTGTCTCTTCGACCCGCCTGCCAAGAATCTGTTTCGCACGTTCGTCCATGCAGCCGAGTTTGAAATGGAGCCGAACATAAACGTAAACTATAGTTTACGTTTTGCCGAATACACAGGAGTTTTCTATGTCGGGTTCTTCGGTCCGCATGCACCGAGCCACACTTCGCACAAGCAGCGAACCGCCCAAGCTCGTCGTCGTTGAAGCTGAATGCCTTTCGCCCGATGAGCGCACAGCATTTGCATTGCTATCAAGTCGCGTCGCCGCCGTTCTGGTCCCTTGCCCGGCGCAAGGTGAACTTGCCATCCAATGCCAAGCGCACAGCTGCTCGCTCAAGCAGGCTGCCGTAATCGCAACCAGCCAACGAGGTCTGCCCCTTCTCCTGGAAGCCGGTATCGCACTTGCCCTTCGCGGCGCCGGATACGAAAACGAGGCCGCCGCCGACATGGTATTTAAACCACGATCGAGCGGCGGCCTCGCAGCAGCCATTGAATATGCGTGCAGGCTCGTTGCCTAAAAGGACAAGCTAGAAACCAAAGCCAAAGCCCGTTCCAGTAATCGCCGAATACATAAAGTAGACGTTGATTACGTTGAGGAACACGCCCGTGATGCAGCCGTTGCGCAGGTAGCGCTCGCACGCAAGACGTGCCATCACAGCGGAGTCCTCGTTGTTCTTTGCCTGGCGTCCCGCCGTAAAGTACGTCGCCACGCTCAGCAGCAGGTTGAGCACCGGCAGTGCCAGCAGCTCGTAGCTCTTACCCCAGCGCGTCACCTCGCCGGCGGCGTTAAACTTCGTTGCCACCTCGGGGCCAATGTTGGGGATAACACACGCTGCAACCACCAGCGGAATCACCGCAAGTACGAGCAGCGCGATGCCCATGTAGCCGGCTTTTTTGCCATATTTAAACATATGCGTCGTCCTTACACGTTAAAGCGGAAGTGCACGACGTCACCATCGGCCATGACATAGTCCTTGCCCTCAATACGCAGCTTGCCGGCGGCCTTGGCGCCCTGCTCGCCGCCGAGCTCGATGTAGTCGTCGTAGCCAATAACCTCGGCCTTAATAAAGCCGCGCTCAAAGTCGGTGTGGATGACGCCGGCGGCCTGCGGGGCGGTCGCGCCCTGACGAACCGTCCAGGCCTTGACCTCCATCTCGCCAGCCGTAAAGAACGACTGCAGGCCGAGCAGCTTATAGGCCGCCTGCGCGAGCACGTCCAGACCGGGCTGCTCCAGGCCCAGGCTCTCCAGGTAGTCGGCGGCGTCCTCGGGATCGAGCTCGGAAAGCTCGGCCTCAATCTTGGCGCAGATGGGCAACGGCTTGACGCCATCGATGGGCGCCAGGTCGTCGTTGAGCATATCCTCGTCCACGTTGGCCACATACAGGATGGGCTTCATGGTGAGCAGGAACAGCCCCTTGGCGGCGGCACGCTCCTCGTCGGTCATCTCCATGGATGCGGCGCGCTTGCCCTCGTTGAGCCAGGCAAGCAGGCGCTTGGCGACCTCGAACTTGGGCATGAGCTCCTTGTCGCGCTTGGCCTCCTTCTCGAGCTTAGGCAGCTGCTTCTCGAGCGTGCCCATGTCGGCCAGGACGAGCTCGGTCATGATGGTGTCGGCATCGCCGGCGGGATCGACGAACTCGCCCGTGCGGCCCACCTCACGCATGACGTTGGGGTCCTTAAAGTAGCGCACGACCTCGCAGATGGCATCGGTCTCGCGAATGTTGGCCAAGAACTGGTTGCCCAGGCCCTCGCCCTCGTTGGCGCCCTTCACCAGACCTGCGATGTCGACGAACTCGACCGTCGCCGGCACAATGCGGCCCGGGTTAACGATGTCGGCAAGCTTTTGCAAGCGGCTATCGGGCACGTCGACGATACCCACGTTGGGGTCGATCGTGGCAAACGGGTAGTTGGCGGCAAGGCCGGTCTTTTTGGTAAGCGCGGTGAACAGCGTCGACTTGCCCACGTTGGGCAGGCCCACGATACCGATGGAAAGGGACACGACAGCTCCTTTTGGTACAGGTATTTCAAACCGTATAAGTATAGCGCCGCCGCAGCATCCGGGCGAATCCGGACACCGCGGCGGCGCAAATGAAGCAGAGATGCGTGAGGTTCGAGACAGTAGTCCTTACTTAAGCTCGGGCCAGAAATCCTTGTTGGCCTCGATGAGCTCGTCCAGGATCTGCTTGGCAACGCTCGCCGAAGGAATGGTCTTGGAGAGCGTGAGCGCCTGCCAGAGCTTCTGGTAGCTGCCCTCGACCCAAGCCTGGACAACGAGCTTCTCGACGGAAACCTGCTGCTCCATCAGGCCCTTCTGGAACTGCGGAATCGGGCCCTGGCAGATCTTCTCAAAGCCGTTGGAACCGACGATGCAAGGCACCTCGACCATGGCCGTCGGGTCGAAGTTGGGCACAGCGCCATCGTTGGGGACGATCAGCAGGAAGCGCTCGAGCGTATTCTCGGCCAGTGCGCAGGCAAGGTCGACGATGTAGTTGGCATGCACATCCGGCTCAAAGCCGCCGTCCTTGGCAGTACCCTTGGCGATGATGTCGCGGCAAGCGCCAAAGACCTTCTTCTCGCGGCCGTCCATAACCTCATTGGCGCGAGTGTAGTTGGGGTCAGACGTCTCGACGACATAGTCCGGGTACAGGTAATACTTGAGGTAGGTATTGGGAATCGTCTCGGGATCGACAGCATAGACATCCTTGGCCTTGCCGAAGGTGTGAATCCAGCTCTCCTCGACATGCTGCTCCTTACCGGCCTCGTGCTCGATGCCGTCCAGGTAGCCGTTCTTAGCCATGTGCTCCTTAATCTGCGGCATGAGGTCGTTGCCATCCTTGTCGTAGATTTTGCTCCACCAACCAAAGTGGTTGAGGCCGTAGTAGCTATACTGCAGCTCGCGACGATCCTTGATGCCGCACATACGGCTCATCTTATCCATGAGGTCGATCGGCATGTCGCAGATGTTGATGATGCGGCTGTTGGGGCGCAGCACGCGGCAGGCCTCGGCGACGATGGCCGCGGGGTTGGAGTAGTTGAGCATCCAAGCGTTGGGGCTGTACTTCTCCATGTAGTCGAGGATCTCGATGACGCCACCGATGGAGCGCATGCCGTAGGCGATACCGCCGGCGCCGCAGGTCTCTTGGCCAACGCAGCCGTACTTGAGAGGAATCTTCTCGTCGAGCTCACGCATAGCGTAGAGGCCCACGCGGATGTGAGCAAGCACGAAGTCGGTCCCGGTGAATGCGGTCTCGGGGTCGGTGGTGTAGTTGAACTCAACCTCGGGAGCGTTCTCGTGGAAGTAGATCTCGCAGGCCTTGGCCACGGTCTCCTGGCGCTCGGCGTTGTTGTCGTAGAAGGTCACCTTGTTGACCGGGAAGCGGTCGCGCTCCTCAAGCAGCATCAGGGCAATGCCCGGAGTGAAGGTAGAGCCACCGCCGGCAATGGTCACGGCATAGTTTTTCTTGGACATGATGTCCTCCTCATTCTGGCCGCTTGCTCAATCCATCCCCGCACGCGGCCTGTACGGTTTGGAATTGTTACCTAGAAGTGGAGTTTTTTATCTCTAGAATCGGCCTTGCGGTGCATACCGGCTCTGCAAGGCCGATTGTTTCGATGGACGATGGTTTACAGAAGACTCTCGAACTTCAGAAGACTCTCGAACTTCTCGCGAACCTGCGGGACGGTAAGGCCGATGATGACCTGGATTGACTGACCTTGGACCACCAAGCCATGCGTACCGATCGCCTTGAAGGAAGCCTCGGGTGCAACGACGCTCTTGTCCTTGACGTTGACGCGCAGACGGGTAGCGCAGTTAGTTACATCGATGATGTTATCCGTGCCACCGAGCAGATCGAGGATGTTCTCGGCAAGCACCAAGCGCTCATCATCTTTACTCTGGGCGACCGATTTGCCAGCAGCAGCACCGCCCTGCTTTTGCTTGTAGTCAGCCTTGGACTTGAGCTCGACCTCAACATCGTCATCCTCGCGACCGGGGGTCTTAAAGTCGAACTTGACGATCAGGAAACGGAAGACCACGACCCAAAGGGCGGTAAAGCACAGACCGACAAGGATGGAGATGGCGTACTGCAGACCGTGTGCGGCCCAAAGGGGCAGCCAGTCCCACGAGAGCATCGAGATGATGCCGCCGTCGAAGATGCCCACGACGCCAAGGAGGTTTTGAGCCATGCAGCCGAGCGCTCCGAGCACGCAGTGGACGACGAACAGGCCGGGCGCGATGAACAGGAAGGTGAAGTCAAGCGGCTCGGTGATACCGCAAAGCATAGCGGTAAGGGTGACCGGAATCAGCAGAGCCTTGACGCGCTGCTTGCGCTCGGGTTTGGCGGTCATATAAAACGCAATGGCGACGCCAAGCGAGCCGAAGACCTTAGTCCAACCAGGGCAGGTATAGGCAGCCCAGGGTGCGGCATCCTTAAGAGCAATGCTCGGATCGGCAGCCAGTTGGGGCAGGATGTTGGCCCAAGCAGCAAAGATGCCGCCGTTGACCGCCGCGTTGTCGTAATAGAACGGCGTATAGATAAAGTGGTGCAGGCCTGTAGGGATCAGCACGCGCTCGAAGAAAGCAAAGACACCCACGCCAAACGTACCGGCGGAAAGGATGAATCCCTGGAAGGCGGAGATAGCAGCCTGAACATGCGGCCACACCAGGCAGGCGATAAGAGCGACCGGAACCATAACGAAGAAACCGATCATATAGATGAACACGGAGCCCGAGAACACGCCCAACCACTCGGGGAGCTCGGTGTCGAAGAACTTGTTATGCAGCATCGTGGCGATACCAGAGATAATGAGCGCGCCCATGATGCCCATATCAAGCGTTTTGATGCTTGCGATAGTGGCAAGACCAGTACCGCTGCCCGCCTCGACAGAGTAGTCGACCCCAAAGACAGGGCCCCACTGCCCCAAGATTGTGCTTACAAAGTAGTTGAAGGTAAGGTAGATGGCCAAAGCCTCCATGCAGCAGCGAGCGTTCTGCTTGTTCGCGAGCGAGATTGGCAACGCTACGCAAAACAGCAACGGCATCTGGTTAAAGAGCGTCCAACCACCCTGGAGCAGCACATTCCAGCAATCAAACCAAAGATGGCCCGCAGTGGCCATCTCGCCAAAGATCGCCTCGGTGGTAAACAACGTACCCAGGCCGACGACGATTCCGGAAAATGCGAAAAGAATTGCAGGCGTGTACATTGCACCGCCGAAACGTTGTATCTTTTGCATCATGACGGGGAATCCCCCTCTCTTCATTCGGAGCGACTGCGGTTTTGGCTTCACTCGAGACCGCAGACGCGCCGTTTGCGTGTACCTCGTGCAATAGGACGGGTGGGCCCGCTTCCCTGACTTCTTGCGTCTCTATTTTTATCATATCACTTATCTAGACAAGTTAGCATAAATACTACGGTCGGTAAACGGTTGATTATTGGCCGTAAACGGTATATGTCCAGTATTTCGCCTGTTAAATCTGACATAGCTGATGGCTGCATTATAAATTTCTTTTCTACTTGTCTAGATGTGCTTGTCTATATCTATAGACATACCTATACTTCATTACAACATTCACCGCTACGTTAAGGAGTCACCATGAAAAGCGCGGTCTTCTATGGAAAGCACGACCTCAGAGTCGAGGAATCGGCAAAGCCGGCCGTGGGCAAGCGCGACGTTCTGATCAACGTCAAAGCTTGCGGTGTCTGCGGCACCGACGTGCATATCTACGAAGGCGACAAGGGCGCAGCCGACGTTACCCCACCCACAATCCTTGGCCATGAGTTCGCTGGCGTTATCGAGGCCGTGGGCTGCGATGTCACCGGCTTTAAGCCGGGCGATCGCGTGTGCATAGATCCCAACCACCCTTGCGGTTGCTGCGAACCCTGCCGCGACGGCATCAACCACTACTGCGAGCATATGACAGGTTACGGCACCACCGTTAACGGCGGCTTTGCCGAGTACTGCTCCGTCGATATGCAGCAAGTCTACAAACTAGGGGATCACACCAGCTTTGAGCAGGGTGCTATGACCGAACCTGTCGCATGTTGCCTGCACGGTATCGATATGTGCGACATCAAACCCGGCAGCACGGTTGTCGTCATCGGCGGCGGCATGATCGGCCTGCTCATAATGCAGCTCGCCAAAAACGCCGGCGCCACCAAGGTCGTCTTGCTCGAACCCGTCGAAGGCAAGCGTGAGGTTGCGCTCAAACTCGGCGCCGACCTTGCAATTGATTCCATCCACGAGGACGTCCCGGCCCGCCTGAAGCAGGAGGGCGTCGGCAACGTCGACGTTGTAATCGAATGTGTCGGTAAGCCCGTCACCATTGAGCAGGCCATAAGAATCGCCGGCCATAAGGCCACCGTTATGATGTTCGGACTTACCAAGCCCGATGAGACAATCACCGTCAAGCCCTTCGAGGTCTTCCAGAAGGAGCTCGTGCTCACCTCATCCTTCATCAACCCTTATACGCAGCGTCGCGCACTCGAGCTCATCGACTCGGGCAGGGTCAACGTATCCTCGATGGTCGCCAAGGTGGCTTCCCTCGACGAACTCGGCGCCATCCTGTCAGACCCGGCCCTGCGTGCCATGGGTAAATATATAATCGACCCCAGCAAGTAAATCGATTGACATCTGCGCGGACGGCCCTCATCCGTCGTTCACGCAACCAGCTCTAGGAGACCGTCATGGCGCGAGCCATCTTCCAAACCATTTATGACACCGTGAAGCAGTCGATTGACGACGGTACATACGCCTATCAGAGTTATCTGCCTTCGGAGACTGAGCTCACGCAGCTGTTTGACTGTTCGCGCATGACGGTCCGTCGCGCCATCTCGATGCTTGCGGCAGATGGTTACGTGCTCCCCCAGCAAGGCAAAGGCATGCGCGTCATTCGCAACATCAGTGACGAGAAGTGTCGTGGTGGCGGCGGACTCGAGACCTTTAAGGAAATCGCGGTCAACCGAGGCTTTGAGCTCAAGACTGTCACCACCGTCTTTGAGCTCCTCATCTGCAGCAAGGCGCTCTCCAAGATTACCGGGTTTCCCGAAGGCTGTGAGCTCACACGCGCCAAACGCATCCGTTATGCAGACGGACAAGCCGTGTGCTCCGACGACTCCTATTACCTAAGCTCACAGGTACCGGGACTGACAGCCGAGATTGTCAACGATTCGATTTATCGTTACCTCGAAGAAGATCTTGGCGTTAAGATTGCCACGGGCAAACGCGATGTAACGATTGAGCATCCCACGCCCGAGGATGCGCGCGTGCTCGATCTCGACGACTTTAACGCACTCGCCGTTATACGCGGGCAGACCTACAACGCCGACGGCATCCTTATGGAATACACCGAGACCAAACAGGTCCCAGGGTTCTTTTTGCTCCATGAAACCGTGACGCGCAACGGTACCGGTCGAACCGGCCACCAAAGCAGCATGAACTAACCATTTATTAGTTGCGGTGGAATAGTTCCTAGAATGGCCAGCTTAAGGGCAAAACAGGAACTATTCCACCGCAACTTTTTTGGCCGGCGGGGCAGCATCTGTCCCACCGGCCATCATTTACGCTCTTTCAGCTAGTCCGCGAGCTTTTCCACCTGGTCGAGCATCTTGTCCAGCTTGGCCTTTGCCTCGGCCTTGACCTTCTCGGCTTCTTCGTGAGCCTTCGCCTTCTGGGCAGCCTTTTCCTCGGCTTCGGAGTCGACGACAACCAAGTTGGATGCATCGTGCTCAACAAGCCTGAGCGCATGTTCGGAACAAACCTTGACACAGGCGCCGCAGCCCAAGCAATACGTGGACTCCAACGCAAAGCGGCCGCTTCCCACCAAATCGCAGGCAAACGTGGGGCATACATTGACGCACTCGCCGCACGACGTGCACTTGTCAAAATCGCATTCCGGCGTGCTCACCTGCATGTTCTGGGCAAGCTCGGGGTGGTTTTGCAGCGTCGAGAGCACCAGCTGCCGCCCGTGCGTGAGCGAACGGCGACGCTTGGTCGTCGTGGTGCCGCACATGGTGTTGAGCGTGCGCTCCAGCTGGGTAATCTGATGGCGATGGGCCTTGAGCTTTTGCGTCACCGAGGCCAGCGCCGCCGTCGCCGGATTAAGCTTGGTCACCGTCAGGCCCGTGGTGCGGGCAATCTTTTCCATGTACTCCTTGCGTTCGTACTCGCGAAGCTTATGGCACTTGAGGCTCTTGGGGTCGACCTCCAAGCCCATACCCGTGCCGGACCACTCCTCGGCCTTCGCAATCGCCTCGCCCAGAATATCCTCACCGCCGGTGTTGCGGCATTTATCGCACACGCCCAGCGGCAGGTACACACTCACGTTGGGATAGTCCGCCAGTACCGAGAACCAAGTCTCGGCCGTAATATCGCCCACGCAGGCAACGACGACCTCGTTTTCGCGCGGCATGCGCTTGAGGGCGCGCGTGCAGGTGACGTAGGCGGTCTCGTGGCTCGTAGCGGCAGAGACGATATCGTCATACAGGTTTTTAGGCGCCAGGCGCGGCGAGATGATCGCCTCGGTCGGGCAGGCAGCGGCGCACAGACCGCACTTGCGGCAGGAGTCGAGGATCTCAATGGCGTCTTCCTCGACCTCGATAGCGTTGACCGGGCACACGTCCATGCACGCGGTGCAGCCGCTCTTTTCGTTTTTGCAGGTCAGGCACGGAATGGTATTGCCGCGCGGGCGCTCCTTGTAGTCGGCAGGATTCCACTGCGGCGCCGACGGATCGAGTGCATCGGTCACGCCGCCAAGCGGGTTTTTAAGAAAGTCGAAACCCTTGCTGATCTCGATAATGTCATCAAACAGATCGTGTTCCTGCGCCATGCGCGGCCCCTCCCTGAGCAGTGCAAACAAGCAAGAGATAATGATACGCTATCGGCCCGTGCCTCGGGCAAATTACACGCGGAGCACCTTTGAGGCAAATAGTCTATGGCTTATCTCCGCCTCGATTGCACAAGGTCAATCAAGCGCCAAGCTATGCCTCGCACATGAGCTGCACGAGCTTTTGTTTGGTCACCTTGGCCTGTTCGTTAGCCATATTGCGCTCGTTTCTAAAGACCGCATTTGCAACACCCTGCAGGTCGGCATCGGAAATCTCGCTGCACGGACCGTCCATCGAAGCCGCCGTGGGGCATACGCACAACGGCAACTCGGCATAAAACGCAACGGCCTTGGCGATATCGAGCATCTTGCCGACGCCAATACCCACTACCATGTCGCAATACACGGCCTGGGCTTCCTTAGCCATTTCGACAACGGCCTCTTCCGTACACGGACCGTCATAAATCTTAAAGAACGGCTCGCTTAGATCTTCGTCCAGAAATCCATCGACGATCTGCTTGCACAGCCGATCCTCGGTGCCCTGGTCAAACAAGACATAGGCAGCGCAGCCCAACCATGACAAATACTTGCCTTGACGCGACAGTTCGCCCGGCCCCTGAACATACCGGCCGGGACCGCCATAAACCATGGGAAGCGCCATACGAGAATCCGCCCTTCATCAAACAACGATTGGTGCAAAGTAACCTTGCCCCTTTGCACCATAGCAAAAAGGGGCAAAGCCATCTGCTGGCTTTGCTCCTTCCTTAGCTTGATTTACTCATCCATGAGATAGTAGTGGCCCAGTGCGTCTGCACCCAGAATGGCGTTTGCGACCATCTCGGGCGTCACCTCAAACGGCATGTTGCACATGGTGTCCTCGGGCGCGCAGGCGGCCTCGGCAACAATCATGGCCTTCTCGCGCGTAAGCTCGGCAACGCCAAGTTCCTTCATCGTGACCGGCAGACCCAGCTCAATGCAGAAGCCCAAGACTTCCTCGAGTTTCTCAGTCGGGGCATCCTCGAGTACCAGCTGGACGATGGTGCCGAAGGCGACCTTCTCGCCGTGATACATGCCGTGGCACTCGGGCAGCATCGTCAGGCCATTGTGGATGGCATGAGCAGCAGCAAGGCCCGAGCTCTCAAAGCCAATGCCCGAAAGCAGCGTATTGGCCTCGATGATGTGCTCGACGGCAGGCGTGAGCGCACCCTTCTCCAGCGCGACCTTGGCCTTGACGCTATCGGCCATAAGCGTCTCGTAGCAGAGCTTGGCGAGCGCCAGGCCGGCCATTCCGCCCTTGCCGCCGGCGCAGGTGCCGCCGTCGGCATCGTGCGTCGCCTGAGCCTCGAAATAGGTTGCGAGCGCATCGCCCATACCGGAAACCGTCAGGCGCACCGGGCTCGCCGCGATGACCGTCGTATCCATCAGGACGATATTGGGGTTTGCCTTAAGGAAGAGGTACTTGTCGAACTGGCCGTCATCGGTATAAAGCACCGAAAGTGCCGAGCACGGGGCATCGGTCGAGGCGATGGTGGGGCAAATAATAACCGGAGACTCCAGGTAGTAGGCAACGGCCTTCGCGGTGTCGAGGATCTTGCCGCCACCGACGCCGACGATGATGTCGCAACCGTTGTCGCGAGCGAGCGCAACCAGGCGATCGACCTCGCCCTTGGAGCACTCGCCGTTAAAGTCCTCAAACAGCAGCTCGGCCTTAGCCTCGGCAAAACCGCCCTCGATCTTGGCGCCGACGCGCTTCTTGCCCGAAGGCGTCACGATGACGAGGGCCTTAGCGCCGAGCGGCTCGACATAGGAGCCGAGCTTGGCGAGCTCGTCCGGGCCCTGGATGTACTTGCTGGGGCTATTGAAAATTGCAGCCATAACTATCCCATTCTCTAAAAAAGAAAGGGACTCCGTACAGATACGTGCGGAGCCCCTCCTTACGATAACAAGAGTCGATTAGAAATCGATATCGGTGTCGTAGTAGCAGGCCTTGAGGATCTTCTCAAAGTCGGCAGCCTTGGTCTCACGCGGGTTCTCGGGCGTGCAGGCGTCCTGCTCGGCGTTCGCGGCGATCTCGGGCAGCTTGGCGAGGAACTCCTCCTCGGAAACCATCTGCGGGTTCTCGGCGTCGACCTTCACGCCACCATTCGCGTAATCCTTGATGGACTGCGGAATGTTGAGCTGGTCGTTGAGATCGCGAATCTTCTGGACGAGTGCAGCGATGAGCTCCTCGTTGGTCTCGCCGGGAAGGTGCAGGATCTCCTTGGCCACGTAAGCGTAACGCTCGGCAGCACGGGGATCCTTGGAGTTCCACTGGATAACCTTGCCCAGGTACATGGCGTTAGCGGCACCGTGGATGATGTGGCCGTTCTCGAAGGCAGCACCGGTCTTGTGAGCCATGGAGTGAACGATGCCGAGCAGGCCCGAGGAGAAGGCGATACCGGCGATGCACTGAGCCTCGTGCATGTGCTGACGGGCCTCATGGTCGCCAGCATAGGACTTGGGCAGCCACTCGACGATCTCGCGGATGCCGTGCAGAGCGTTGGCGTCGGTGAACATAGAGGCGCAGGTGGAAACGTAGGCCTCCATGCAGTGGGTCAGAGCATCCATGCCGGTGTGAGCGCACAGCTTGGCGGGCATGGTGTAGGTGAGCTCGGGGTCGACGATGGCGACATCAGGGGTGATGTTGAAGTCAGCCAGCGGGTACTTGATGCCCTTAGCGTAGTCGGTAATGACGGAGAACGCGGTGACCTCGGTAGCGGTGCCGGAGGTAGAGGAGATGGCGCAGAAATGAGCCTTCTGACGCAGCTCGGGGAAGCTGAACGGCTGGATGATGTTATCGAAGGACTCCTCGGGATACTCGTAGAAGACCCACATGGCCTTAGCGGCATCGATGGGCGAGCCGCCACCGATGGCGATAATCCAGTCGGGCTCGAACTCGCGCATAGCGGCTGCGCCCTTCATGACGGTCTCGATGGACGGGTCGGACTCGACGCCCTCGAACAGCTTGACCTCGAAGCCGCCCTCTTTGAGGTCGGCCTCAACGTCCTGCAGGAACCCGCCGCGGCGCATAGAGCTGCCGCCAGAAACGATGATGGCCTTCTTGCCCTTGAGGTTCTTCACCTCGTGGCGAGCGCCCTCACCAAAGTACAGATCGCGAGGATTGGTAAAACGTCCCATACTGTGCCTCCTAAACAAGCCCCTCTTAGACTTGCGTATATAACGGAGCACCCAATTGGCTCCGTTAGGACCGGTTTGCGCGTTGCCGGCGATGACAATGCACGATGTCTAAACGTCTCAACGCTCAGACAAACACTATTTTACCGTTCTGGTTGGTCAGTTATTCACCTAAAGCCGCCAATGATGAAACGTTTTTTCTATCCCTGAAGACCCTTGTGCGGCATTCATACTCCCAAGCTGGGCAAACGTTTTATCAAGGTTGACTACATATCCCGGGCAGGACGGTGCCCCTCCAAAATATGCACCGTTCGCCGCCAAAAATCGACCGTTTGCGGCACCGTGATACCACTCGGCCGTCCATGGTGCCGACATTTGTGCGACATCCGACTTCGTGGTGCAAAGGTGCAAGTCCAAGTGCGGCACCCCCGGTGTGCCACATGCGGGTAAACTAGAACTTTATATAGAAACATCTGAACCCTAACCGCAGCAAAGGAGGCCCCATGGCATTCGATCCCATTCAAGAGGATTGCCATCGCCTCGTTCTTGAGGCCTTGCGCCGCGACAATATCCCGCTCACCGACGGTGCCGCCGTAGAGCGTCTGATGGAGCAATTCACCCGCAACCCCGCACCGCTCATCGTGCACGACCGCGACCGCGCCGGGCATCTGATTGCCAAGGTAGTCGAGGCCGTCGACTACCGCATTCCCTTTATCCCTGACGATGCCCAGGCAGAGCAGGAAGAGGCAGCTGCCGAGAACATGCTCCGCGAAGCGGGCGCACTCGATCCGGCCAACTGGGATGCCCAGCGCATGCTGACGGCACTCACCGCCGAATCCAACGAGGAATACGTGCAGTATCTGGTGTCCAAGTGCGACGAGGTGGAGCACGATCTGGCGCTCAAGATCGCCTCGGCGCAGGACCCCTACGAGTGCGAGGCCGCAGGCGACCTTATGCGCCGCCCCTACCTGCGCTGGCTTGCCGCCCTTGCGTCACGCGCCCTCATTAGCGGACGCTACCGCATGTCGCTCGAAGCCGCAAATCGCAGCTTGGACTTTGCCCCCAACGATCCCGCCGGCGTCCGCCACACCGCGATGCTCGCCATGGCGAAGCTCGAATACCCCGCCGAGGAGCTCAAACGCTTTCGCTCTGCCCACTCCGTGCCCTATCTTGCCAACACGCCGCTGCGCCGCCGCCCCAAAGATGCGGAGCGTGACTTGGACCCGTGGACGCTCATCGCGCTGATGAGCGCTGCCTGGCGCGAGCTGGACTACGAGGGCGCCGAACACTATTTGCGCATCCTCGCACGCTCGTGCCCGCACGCGGCCGAGGCGCTCTACTTCCAAACCGAGTTTCCCGATGGCGTCTATGCCCGCGTCAACGTGGGTGTGGGCTCCACCGACGAGCTTGTCCTCGCGCTGTCCGAGGCGACGCCGGTACTGCAGGAGGGCCTGGGCGCCCCCGACAACGCCAGCTTTGCCGCCTGGGTCGCCACCAACGATATCGTGCGTTCCCAAATCGATGAGCGCATACTGCGGGCGGCCGAGCAGGGTTTGCCGTTTAAGGGAGGAGACCTCTAATGGATCCGAGCGTCTACATCCCCGCCTACCTGGAGCGCACCTATCTGGCGTCGCACCCCGAGCTCACCGATGCAGCACGCGAGCTTGTCCATAACGACATTAGCGCGAATCCCCAAAAGTATGCGCAGTCCGAGCATGCCCAGGCGCTGCTGTCCTATGCCGGTGTTCATCGCCACCTGCTCGACGAGCTCCATCGCATCGAGGACATGGGCAGCGACGAGGAGTTCGAGCAGACGCGCAACCGTCTGTTCGACGACATGCGCGATGAGCTGCTCAAGATTGTCCGCGTCGATGCGTATGTCCTCGATGCCCAGCTGCTCGCCATCATTTTGGCGGACACGCCCGTCGACGCCTGCCTGGGCGACCTGATGAAGCTCGAGGCGACCACGGCCGATTACCTGCAGCAAAGCGTGCCCGGGTTCGATATGGAGGCCCCGCACTACTGGGCCAATAATGTTTTGGCCGACGGTGTCACTGCAGCAGACCTTACCGTGAGCGAGCCGGCTCTTATCGGGTGGCTTCACACGCTCGAGGCCATCTCGCAGCTGTGCATGGCGAGCGCCCGCTACCGCGCTGCTGCCAACTACGCCCGCCGTGTTCTTAAGGCAGAAGGCTATCCCACCCGAGCTGCAGGCACCGTGCTACTCGCCCTCGCTCGCTTGGAAGACGAGGACGACTTTTTTGCCCTGGCCCACCAGCTCGAGGAGCAGATGGGGGCCGATACCCTCGAGAACTCCCCCTGGTACCTGCTCGCCCGCACGATCTTGCTGTTCAAAACGAACAAGATGCGCCCGGCGACACGCGCGCTGCGTGAGTTTGCCAACCGCTGCGAGGGCGGCGCGTTCTTCTTGCTGAACCCCATGTACCAGACGCCGTACCTTCCCTGCCGACCCGAGCCGCGCGACCCCTGGGATCTCTCGCACCAGGCGGTTTGGGAAGCCGACGGCATCATCTCGGATACCCCCGACTTTGCCCCCTGGGCCAATGCCTGCGAAGACGTTTCGCAGCTTGCCCAGGAGTTTGCGCGCCGCTACGGCTTTTAACGGCGCAAACGCCACGACCATGTCATTCACGTTAGGAACGGCTTCATGAATCTCCGCTCATCTCTTGCCTGCACCTCGAGCGATATCGCCCGCTGGGGGCTGCGCTCCGTCCTTAAGCGCCAGGGCGGCGTACTCCCCGGCCGCATCGCCATGAAGATCGACCCCGAGCTGCTGAGCGACCTCGCCGGCCTTGTCGACCGCAGCGTGGTGATCACCGGTACTAATGGCAAGACCACCACCTCCAACCTCATCGCCGACGCCGTTGCCGCCAGCGGCGCCACCGTGGTGTGCAACCGCGCCGGCAACAACATGGAGCCGGGCGTGGTGGGCGCACTGCTCGAGGCCCGCGGCGGCCTTAAGCGCACTGCCAGCGGCAAGCGCGTGGGCGTTTTTGAGTGCGATGAGCTCTACACCGTGCGCGTCCTGCCCAAGCTCAAGCCGACGTACTTTGTGCTGCTCAACCTGTTCCGCGACCAGCTAGACCGCTACGGCGAGATCGACCATACCCAAGACGTCATTGCCCATGCGTTGGAGCTCTCTCCGGCAACAACGCTTATCTACAACGCCGACGATCCGCTGTGCGCCTCGATTGCCGCGCGCGTTCCCAACGCGAGTATTGCCTTTGGCATCGACGGCGCCACCGACACCGAGTCCGACCGTATTAGCGACTCGCGCTTTTGCTCGCAGTGCAACGCCCCGTTGGAGTACGACTATGTGCAGTATGGTCAACTCGGCGCCTACCATTGCCCCTCGTGCGGTTGGGCACGCCCCGCACTGGTCCGCCGTGTGACGGGCGTGGAGCTCGGCTGCGACGGCTACGGCTTTGACCTGGTCTTTGGATCTGCGTCCGACGCGGCTGCCGTACACATCGCCACGCGCTACAACGGCCTGTACATGGTCTACAACGTTGCCGCTGCATTCTTTGCCGCACATGAGTTAGGCGTGGATACGGCGCACCTGCAGCCCACGCTCGATGCCTACGTCCCCGCCGGCGGACGCATGGGCCGCTGGGATATCGCCGGCCGCACCGTCGAGGCCAACCTGGCCAAAAATCCCGTGGGCTTCGATCGCCAGATCCAGTCCATTAAAACGGCAGGCGGCAGGCTTTGCGCTTTCTTCCTTAACGACAACGATGCCGACGGCCACGATGTCTCGTGGATCTACGACGTCGACTTCGAGCGCATCGCCGACACACCGGGTCTTGTCGCCTTTGCCGGAGGCACGCGTGCGCACGACATGCAGGTACGCCTCAAGTACGCCGGCATCGATACCGCGATAATCTCGGACGTCGCCCAGGCAATTGGCGCCGTGGCAGACGAGGCTGCCGGCGACACTTTCTACGCCGTCGCTAACTACACGGCCTTCCCGCCGCTGGTCAAGGAGCTCGACGGGCTGAAAGGCGCTGCCGCCGACGCTGTTGCCGGGCGCGCCGTAGCCCGTGCCGACGGCAGCGCTCTTCCTGTCGGCATCGTACCAGTCGAGCTTTCGCGCCCGCTGCGCATCGTCTACCTGTATCCCGATGCCCTTAACCTCTACGGTGACGGCGGCAATGTTATCGCGCTCGAGCGCCGCTGCGTCTGGCGTGGCATTCCCGTGCGTGTAGACGAGGTCCGTATGGGCGAAACGCTTGATTTGACCGATGCCGATATCGTCATGATGGGCGGTGGCTCCGACCGCGATCAGCTAGCCGTGGCACACGAGCTGCTCGCCCAAAAAGACAAGGTCGCGGCCTATGTTGAGGATGGCGGCTCGCTGCTCGCCATCTGTGGCAGCTATCAGCTGCTCGGCCGTTCGTACTATATGGGCGAGGATCGCATTGAGGGTCTGGGGGTCATTGCCGCCGAAACCGTACGCGGCTCCGACCGCCTGATCGGCAACGTAGCCGTCAAAACCGATCTGGCACCCGAGCCCTTTGTGGGATTTGAGAACCACGGCGGCCGCACCCTGCTCGATGCAGAGGCCACGCCACTCGGAACGTCCGTCGTCACGGGCACCGGCAACAACGGCGACGATGGTCTTGAGGGCCTCATCTACAAGGGCGTCATCGGCACGTACCTGCACGGACCGGCACTGCCCAAGAACCCCGAACTCGCCGACTGGCTCATTACCCACGCCCTCGAGCGCCGTGGCGACGCCCAGGCCACAGCCCTGCTGCCGCTCAAGCCCCTCGACGACACCTACGAGCGCGCCGCCCACGACGCAGCCATGAAGCTCCTCCCCTAGCACCCCACCACCACAAAGGGGACAGGCACCTTTGTGGTGGTTTTGACCCATCCCAGCGGTTTGTCTCAATCTGTAACATCTAGACCGTTAAAAGTCGTCTTACTGTTACAGAATGAGATGTTCGTCCCGACGCCTGCCTTTTGTCTCAATCTGTAACAGATAGAGCCGATTTGCCCGCCCAGATGTTACAGATTGAGATATTTGAAAATCGGAATAGAAGCCTACTCCTTTGTGGTGGTTTTTCAGTTTGCCAACGATATGTGAACGGCTAAAAAAGTCTGCTATACTCTTTCCCGCTGTCCCCATCGTCTAGCGGCCAAGGACGCCACCCTTTCAAGGTGGATATCGCGGGTTCGAATCCCGCTGGGGGCACCATTTAAATCGAGAAGCCCGTTGCCCTCGCGGCGACGGGCTTTTTTCTTCCCCAACGCCGGGATTCGAACCCCGAGGGCATTAAATCACACTGTCGTCCAAGGGCCTGTGGGCAAAAAATAGCAAATATGAGTACTGTTACCATTTTAGTAACAGCGATTTCATGCCTTTAGAAGTCGATTTAGACGTCAGGCGTCCTACGGCGGAAGAATTGCAGACGTTTATCGGCTAAGTACTTGTACATATGTTGCGTAACACTACATATTTTGCAAATAAATAATGCTACAGGACTTGTGACAGTACTCATATTTGACGTTTTTTGTCCACAACCCTTTATACCTAGGCAAGTCGGCGGCAAAACGGGCTTCAAAGCGTCCTTCGCAAACAAAAACCGGGGCCCGCACGATGCGGACCCCGGCTCAATGCCGTGACGATATGTCAGTTACGCTCTACACGTAGAACAGGATGTCGTCGTAGGTCGGGACCGGCCAGTAGTCGGCTGCCACGATCTCTTCCATGGCGTCCACGGCGGCGCGCAGCGTATCCATAGCGGGAACGACCTCGTGTGCATACACATTGGCCTGCTCCTGACCATCGAGGGCTTCGGCCTTCTGATGCACGGCGTCGAGCGCCTTGATGGAGTCGTTGATGGTGGTGATACCGTTGCAGAGCTTGTTGAGCGTGTTCTGCTCGCACTGCATGGCGGCCTCGGCACCGGCGGCACGAATAGTCTCAAGGCCCTTAGCGACCTTGGTGGCATAGGCGGTAATGACCGGGCGATAGGTACGACGCGCCTCGCGAACCATCGTGGTAGCCTCGATGTTCATGAGCTTGTTGTACTTCTCGAGCTTGCAGTCGTAGCGGCACTGAGCCTCGGCCTTGGTCAGGACACCCGTCTCCTCGAAGAGCGCGATAGCCTTATCGGAAACAAAGGCGGGCAGGGCATCGGCCGTGGTCTTGTTGTTGGCAAGGCCGCGCTTCTCGGCCTCAATGGGCCACTCGTCGGAGTAACCGTCGCCGGAGAACAGGATGCGCTGGTGATCGGTCAACACCTTCTTGCAGTACTCGAGCGCGGCATCCTGGAACTCATCCTCGGGCGTACCCTCAAGCGCGTCGGCGAAGGACTTGAGCGACTTGGCCACGGCGGCATCGAGCACCAGGTTGGAGTCGGAAACGTTCTGCTCGGAGCCGCAGGCACGGAACTCGAACTTATTGCCGGTGAAGGCAAACGGGGAGGTACGGTTGCGGTCGGTGTTGTCCTGCATCAGCTTGGGCAGGGTATCGGCGCCCAGGTCGAGCACGCCGCGCGTGGCATGGACGGAAGCCTTGCCATCGATGATCTTCTCGACGACCTCGGTAAGCTGGTCGCCCAGGAAGATGGACATAATCGCCGGAGGAGCCTCGTTGGCGCCCAGACGATGGTCGTTGCCGGCCGAGGCAACGGAGGCACGCAGGAGCTCCTGATAGTTATCGACGGCCTCGATCACCGCGGTGAGGAAGACGATGAACTGCAGGTTGTCGAGCGGGGTGTCGCCCGGATCGAGCAGATTCTCGGACTCGGTGCCAAGCGACCAGTTGTTGTGCTTGCCCGAACCGTTAATGCCCTCGAAGGGCTTCTCGTGCAGCAGGCAGACCAAGTCGTGGCGGGAGGCGATGAGCTTCATCTTCTCCATCATGACCAGATTCTGGTCGATGGCCTCGTTGACTTCGCCATAGACCGGTGCGAGCTCATGCTGGCAGGGAGCAACCTCGTTGTGCTTGGTCTTGGCGGGAATGCCAAGCGCCCACAGTTCATCGTCCAGGTCCTTCATATAGGCCGAGACGGTGGGGCGGATAGCGCCAAAGTAGTGCTCCTCGAGCTCCTGGCCCTTGCATGGAGCAGCACCAAAAAGGGTGCGGCCGGTGATGACCAGGTCCTTGCGCTTGCGGTAAGCGTCCTTCTTGATCAGGAAGTACTCCTGCTCGTCACCCACGGAAGGAACGACCTTCTTGGGGGTCTTGCCAAACAGCGCCAAAACGCGCTTGGACTCACGCGAGAGCGCGGTCATGGAGCGCAGCAGCGGGGTCTTCTTGTCCAGGGCCTCGCCCGTGTAGGAGCAGAAAGCCGTGGGGATGCACAGGACATCGTCCTTGATAAAGGCGGGGCTAGTGGGGTCCCAAGCGGTGTAGCCACGGGCCTCGAAGGTAGCACGCAGGCCGCCGTTGGGGAAGCTCGAGGCATCGGGCTCGCCCTGGATGAGGTTCTTGCCCGTAAACTTGGTAATGGCGGTGCCGTCGTGGTTGGGCTCCAGGAAGCTGTCGTGCTTCTCGGAAGTAATGCCCGAAAGCGGCTGGAACCAGTGCGCATAGTGCGTCGCGCCCTTGGAGATGGCCCAGACCTTCATGGCATGGGCAACGGCGTTGGCCACATCCAGGTCGAGCGGCTCACCGCCCTCGAGGGTTGCAGCAAGGCGCTTCCAAATGTCCTTGGGGAGGTAGTCCTTCATGACTTCCTCAGAGAACACCATGGTCCCGAAGCGGTCAGTAAGATCGGCCATACGGAACTCCCTTCGTATCGGCACCGCGTGAGAAGCGGTGTTGATTACTAACGAACGAGTCATAGCTTAGACTCGCCGTGTTTCCGCGACATTACCGTTATGTTGCTGTCGCGAAACCAATCAATGAGGTTACCCTATCGAGGCGGCGTTGCCACCCTCAACAGCCAATCAACTGCATAAATTGCAGACCTCTCCCCATGGTTTAAGGGTAGTCAATTTGGGATTGAGCTCTATTAACTGGTATTTTGCATCAGATACCAGTCTTTATAGTCCGTGCCTAGATTAGCCGCTCTGTTATAGAGAAAGCCGATAGCAAGGCATCTTTGATTGGTATCCCCGAATAACGAGTGAAACTCCACCGTGACACAGTGGTGCTGTAGAATCCTTACAACACATCACACTATTACGTATCTAGAGGAGCACGATATGCGCGTCGACGAGGTTTTTAAGCAGGCAGCATCCCAGGGTACCGCGCCCGTTTCGTTTGAGATGTTCCCGCCCAAGGGCGAGCTCACCCTCGACACGGCTCGCGAAGTGGCAGGCAATCTGTGCAAGCTTTCGCCGAGCTTTGTCTCGGTCACCTGCTCGGCCGGCGGCTCGGGCAACGGTGCCACCACCGCCCCCATCGCGCATATGATTTCGAGCGAATTCGACACGCCCTCGATGGCACACCTCACCTGCGTGGGCCGCACCCACGCCGACATCGCCGCCAAGATCGACGAGTATCGCACCGCCGGCGTTGAAAACATTCTGGCCCTGCGTGGCGATCTCCCTGCCGGCGCGACCGAGGACGACAAGCCCGCCTCCGACTACGCCTACGCCCGCGACCTCATCCCCGAGCTCGTCGACGCCGGCTTTTGCGTGGGCGCCGCAGCCTACCCCGAGGGCCACATTGCCTGTGAGGATCTCAACCTCTCGGTCGAACACCTCAAGCAAAAACAGGACGCCGGCGCGAGCTTCTTTGTGA
Organism: uncultured Collinsella sp.; assembly: GCA_902464565.1. Classification (GTDB taxonomy): domain Bacteria; phylum Actinomycetota; class Coriobacteriia; order Coriobacteriales; family Coriobacteriaceae; genus Collinsella. Next base: position 5,274 of record CABQJV010000028.1, on the reverse strand, counting down.
CACAGCTCTTCTTTGATAACGAGTGCTTCTACCGTTTTCGCGAGCTTGCCGACAAGGCCGGCACCACCGTGCCCATTACCGCGGGCATCATGCCGTTTATGGGCAAGTCGCAGATCAGCCGCATGGTCTTTATGTGCGGCGCGTCGCTGCCCTCCCCCGTCATCAAGATTCTCGCCAAGTACGAGAACGACCCCGAGAGCCTGCAGGCAGCCGGTGTAGATTATGCCGCCCGCCAGCTTTGCGACCTCAAGGAGCACGGCGCCGACGGCCTGCACCTGTACACTATGAACCGTCCTGCGATCGCCGCGACCATTATGGAGCGCCTGGGGTAATGGAAAAACCGCACATCGATACAACCGCTGTCGAAGTGCCGGCCGACCTTGCGTCGCCGGCGCTTTACCGTGTCGATGCTGCGTACCATCCCCGTGTCGACCGCGCCGAGATGCTGCGGTACCTGGGTTACGGCGGCCAGCAGATTGAGCCCGAGCTGTCACGACGTATTGAGCTTGTGGTCGAGCGTCTGGAACTGGACATTGAGCCTCGTGGCGTGCGCCGCGTGTTTGCCGTCGATGCCACGGGCGTGGACGAACAAAGTGAGCCTTGCATTCGCTTGGTCGGCACCAACGTTGAGCTGCGAGGTCGCGATATCTATCGACATCTCAAAGATGCCCGCTTTGCCGCGCTCATGGCATGCACCCTCGGCATGGACGCCGAGCGTCGCCTGCGCACCACGGGAGCCCAACATCCCCTGGAGGGCGCCGTGCTCGACGCCGCGTGCTCCGCTTACGTGGAAGCCGCCGTTGAGCAAATGGACCAGCAGGTCAAGACGGACGCCGCCGCACACGGACTCGCCGGCAACTGGCGCTTTAGCCCCGGCTACGGCGACTGCCCGCTCTCGGCCCAGCGCTCGATCGTCAATGCGCTCAACGCCACGCGGCTCATCGGGCTTACCGTCACGCCGACCAGCCTGCTCATGCCCACCAAGAGCGTGACCGCGGTGATCGGCCTGTTCGACGGCGAAGTCCACGACGCCCAGAGCCGCCCCACCTGCAATATCTGCCGCATGCGCGAGCACTGCCGCTTCCGCGCCGCCCACACCACCTGCTATTCCAGCCATTAGGAGCCCTCGATGTTTACTCCGCTTATCACTCATGATTCTGACGGCACTGCATTGGCGGCACCCGTTGATGCCGCACGTCGCAACGGTGCCACGTACAAGACGCGCACGATCGACGATCTGCGCATTAAGGACGATCGCCTGCGCGCCGCCATCGAGGGCACGGGGCACTTGCTGTTCGACGGCGGCATGGGCACCATGCTGCAGGCCGCTGGCATGAAGGCGGGCGCCCTGCCCGAGCTGCTCAACTTTGAGGAGCCCCAGGTCATTACCGACATTCAGCGCCAGTACGTCGAGGCCGGCTGCGACGTGATTACCGCCAACACCTTTGGCGCCAACACCCACAAGCTCGACGGTGCCGCCACCGTGGCAGACGTCTTTGCCGCGGCCGTCACCTGTGCCCGCGCGGCCGGCGCCCGCTACGTCGCCGGTGACATCGGCCCCATCGGCGCGTTGCTTCGCCCCTTGGGTACCCTCAGCTTCGACGAGGCCTATGACCTCTTTGCCGAGGAAGTGCGCGCAGGCGTCGCCGCGGGTGTGGACCTCTTTATTATCGAGACTATGACCGACCTGGCCGAGATCAAGGCGGCGGTCCTCGCCTGCCGCGAGAACTCCGACCTGCCCGTCTTTGCCACCATGACCTTCGAGGAAGACGGCCGCACCTTCCTGGGCACGAGCCCCGAGGTCGCCGCCATCACGCTCGATGCCATCGGCGCCGACGTTTTGGGCATCAACTGCAGCCAGGGACCGGCCGAGCTCCGAGGACTCGCCGCACGTATGCTCACCGTTACCGATAAGCCCATTATGGTGCAGGCCAACGCGGGACTCCCCCACGTGGACGACGACGGCAACACCGTCTTTGACATCCAGGCCCCCGAATACGCCGAGGCCGTCGCCGGCATGATCGCCGACGGCGTGAGCGTCGTGGGCGGTTGCTGCGGCACCACGCCGGCGCACATGGCGGCCTTGTGCACGCTTATCGACAACCACACGCCCAGCCCGCGCCGCCGCAAGCCCAGCATGTCGGTCACGAGCGCCCAAACGGTCGTGGACCTTCCCTGCGACGGCCACAAGATCGCTGTCATCGGCGAGCGCATCAACCCCACCGGCAAAAAGCGCCTGCAGCAGGCCCTGCGCGACGGCGACCTGGACTACGTCGTGAGCCAGGGCATCAGCCAGCAAGAGCAGGGCGCCGACATCCTGGACGTTAACGTGGGCCTGCCCGAGATCGACGAGGTCAAGATCATCCAACAGGCGACCGAACAGCTCCAGGGCTCCACGTTGCTGCCGCTGCAGATCGACTCCACCGACCCCGCCGCTGTCGAGGCCGCCGTGCGCCGCTACGCCGGCAAGCCCATCATCAACTCGGTCAATGGCAAGCAGCAGATCATGGATGAGATCTTTCCGCTGGTCGCCCACTACGGTACCAACGTTGTCGGCCTTACGCTCGACGAAGGCGGCATCCCCGATACCGCCGAGGCCCGCTTCGCCATCGCCGAGCGCATCGTGGCCGAGGCCGCCCGCTACGGCATCGGCCCGGACCGCATCCTCATCGACTGTCTGGTCATGACCGCCTCGACTAATCAACGCCAGGCTGAGCAGATCCTACGCGCCATGTCCCTGTGCAAGGAGCGTCTGGGCGTCAAATGCGCGCTCGGCGTGTCGAACATCAGCTTTGGCCTGCCTGCCCGCCCGCTGCTGGGTTCGGTCTTTTTGGCCGCCGCCTTCGGCGCGGGCCTGGACGCCCCCATCATGAACCCGGGCTCCAAGCGCTTTATGGATACCGTCTACAGCTATCGCGTCCTGAGCGTTGAGGACGAGGGCTCGACCGGATACATCGAGCGCTACGCCGGCTGGACCGATCCGTACAAGATCGCCGCAAACCCGGCAGCAGCTCAGGCCGCATCGACCGACACCGTGTCCGCTGCTGGCACCGCCGGCACCGACGGCAACGACGACCCAATTCGTCGCATGGTCGTCTCGGGCCGTAAGGGCGAGATCGCGACCGAGACTGAGCGCCTGCTGGCCGACCACGACGCTATGGATCTTATCAACAACCACTTTATCCCCGCCCTCGACGAGGTTGGCGTCCTCTTTGACCAGGGCAAGTTCTTCCTGCCGCAGCTCATGGCCTCGGCCGAGGCCGCACGCGTGGGCTTCGACACCATCAAGCGGCTGATGCCCGCCGGTGAGATCGCCGACAAGGGCAAGATCTGCGTGGCCACCGTCAAGGGCGATATCCACGACATCGGTAAGAACATCGTCAAGATGCTGCTTGATAACTACGGCTACACCGTCTTTGACCTGGGCCGCGACGTCGATCCGCAGGAGGTACTCAAGACCGTCAAGGAGCGCGATATCAAACTCGTCGGCCTCTCGGCGCTTATGACTACCACGGTCGTCGCCATGGAGGAGACCATCAAGCTGCTTCATGCCGAGGTGCCGGGCGTCAAGATCATCGTGGGCGGCGCCGTGCTCACCCCCGAATACGCCAAGCAGATCGGCGCTGACTACTACGCCAAGGACGCCGCCGAAAGCGCCCGTATCGCCGAAGAGGTCTTTGGGCAGTAACACAACGGAAACAACCGAGCACCAAAACGTGCCGCATGCGCCACTTGGCACGTGCGGCACGTTAGAATAGATAAGACTATGCTCGTTTTGGCAGATAGGAGCGCAAGGATGGCGATCACGCCCGCAGAAATCGCGGAAACCCGCGGCATGGTTGAGGAGCAGAACCTCGACATCAGGACCATCACCATGGGTGTTTCGCTCATGGGTTGCGGCGACGAGAACCTCGACCGCATGTGCACGAAAATCTACGACCACGTGACGCACACGGCTGAGCACCTGGTCGAGACCGCCGAGAACCTCGAGCGCGAGTACGGTATCCCCATCGTCAACAAGCGCGTTTCCGTCACCCCGGTGGCGCAGATCGCCGCGTGCTGCAAGGATGAGGACCTCACCCCCATCGCGCATGCCCTCGACCGCGCGGCCGAGACGCTCGGCATCGATTACCTGGGCGGCTTCTCCGCGCTCGTCCAGAAGGGCATCGGCGACGCCGACCGCCGCGTCATCCAGTCCATCCCCCAGGCGCTCGCCACCACGAGCCGCGTCTGCTCCAGCGTCAACGTCGCCAGCCTGCGCGCCGGTATCAACATGGACGCCGTGCTCATGGCCGCCCAGACCATCATCGATGCCGCCAAGCTCACGGCCGACCAGGACTCCGTCGGCGCTTCCAAATTTGTCTGCTTTGCCAACATGGTCGAGGACTCCCCGTTTATGGCGGGCGCCGTCCACGGCGGTGGCGAGGCCGACGCCGTCATCAACGTAGGCGTTTCGGGCCCCGGCGTTATGGCCGCAGCCCTGGAGACGCTGCCCGATTCCGCATCGATGATGGAGGTCGCCGAGAAGATTAAGCAGACCGCCTTTAAGATCACCCGTGCCGGCGAGCTCATGAGCCGCGAGGCCGCCCATCGTCTGGGTGTCGAGAAGGGCATTGTCGACCTGTCGCTGGCTCCCACGCCTGCCATCGGCGACTCCGTCGCGCGCATCCTCGAGATCATCGGCGTGGGCACCTGCGGTGGCCCGGGCACGACCTGCGCGCTCGCCATGCTCAACGATGCCGTCAAGAAGGGCGGCGTCATGGCCAGCTCCAGCGTGGGCGGTCTCTCCGGCGCCTTTATCCCCGTGTCCGAGGACGCCGGCATGATCGCCGCCGTCGAGGCCGGTGCGCTTTCGCTCGAGAAGCTCGAGGCCATGACCTGCGTGTGCTCCGTTGGCCTGGACATGATCGCCATCCCCGGCGACACTCCGGTCGAGACCATCGCCGGCATCATCGCCGACGAGATGGCCATCGGCGTCATCAACAACAAGACCACGGCCGTCCGCGTGATTCCCGCCATCGGCAAGGGCGTGGGCGACTGCGTCGAGTACGGTGGCTTGTTCGGCCGTGCGCCCATCATGCCGGTAAACCCCAACGCCGGCACCGTGCTTGCCCACCGCGGTGGACGCTTCCCGGCTCCGCTGAACTCGCTCAAGAACTAGCTGAGGGGGACTGGCGAGGAGCCCCGGGGAGGGCAAATATATAAGGTCGCCTGCTCGGACAGTCCTGACTCGCACGGAGAGCACATTAAGTGCTCTCCGGCTCGTGCGGAACT
>CABQJV010000027.1 GCA_902464565.1 uncultured Collinsella sp. | reverse complement strand
AACGCCTGCCGATATCATGGCGTGTCCTGAGTCGATGACGGGCGCTTATCTGACCGGCAAACGAATGATCCGGGTGCCTGATGAACGGCGCAAGCCCGGTCGCGGCTGCCTTAAAATTACGGGCGCTCGAGCCAACAACCTCAAAAACGTTACTGCCCAGATCGAGTTTGGTACGCTTACGGTTGTTACCGGCGTGTCGGGATCGGGTAAGAGCTCCCTGGTTACCGACACCATTGCGCCTGCCCTTACGAATGCCATTCACCGCTCGACGCGCCCCGTGGGTCCGTATAAGAAAATCGAGGGCATCGAGTGTATCGATAAGGTTATCGATATCGACCAGTCGCCGATTGGCCGCACGCCGCGTTCCAACCCTGCTACCTATATCGGCCTGTGGGATGATCTTCGCGCGCTGTTTGCGAGTACGCCGGAGTCGAAGGCGCGCGGCTACTCGCCGGGTCGTTTCTCCTTTAATGTGAGTGGCGGGCGCTGTGAGGCGTGCAAGGGCGACGGGCAGATCAAGATCGAGATGCACTTCCTTCCCGATATCTACGTTCCCTGCGAAGTTTGCGGCGGTAAACGCTACAACCGCGAGACACTCGAGGTCACTTACCGTGGCAAGACCATCTCGGACGTGCTCGACATGAGCGTCACCGAGGCGCTGGCCTTCTTTGGGAATATCCCGCAGATTAAGCGCAAGCTCCAGACGCTGTACGATGTAGGCTTAGGCTACGTGAGCCTGGGCCAGCCCGCCACGACGCTCTCGGGCGGCGAGGCGCAGCGTGTGAAGCTCGCCAAGGAGCTTCATCGACGCCAGACGGGCAAGACGTTCTATATTTTGGACGAGCCGACGACCGGTCTTCATTTTGAGGACGTCCGCCAGCTGCTCGATGTGCTGCAGCGCTTGGTCGATGCGGGCAACACGGTGCTGGTGATTGAGCACAACCTTGATGTCATCAAGGTTGCCGACCGCCTGATCGATATGGGTCCCGAGGGCGGTAACGGCGGCGGAACCGTCGTGGTTTCGGGCACACCGGAGCAGGTTGCGGACTGTCCGCAGAGTTATACGGGCAAGTTTTTGGCGCCGTTGCTCAGGCGTGACCGGGAGCGTCAGGCTCAACTTGATGCTCAATAAATAGGCGATTCAGTTTATGGGCGCCATCGACTCCTCGTGATTCGATGGCGCTTGCTGTGCCGAAGTGACGTATGCAGCCGAATTGGACATATACTTAATCCTTGCGTCCGAATGCGAGGGAAAGGATATGTTATGGCAAAGGCTGTAAAGACGCCAAAAACCAATGCGATGCGCGAGCTGGAAAGTGCCGGCATTTCCTATGTTCTACATACGTACGAAGACGATGGTGATGAGTCGGTGGGCCTGGGGGTCGCGATTTCGGAGCAGCTTGGCGAGGAGCCCGGTCAAGGATTTAAGACTTTGGTCTGCGTGACGCCGTCCAACGACTATGTCGTGTGCTGCATCCCTGTTGCCGACGAGCTCGATCTAAAGTCCGCCGCGCGTGCCGCGGGGGAGAAGTCCTTGGCCATGATGCATGTGAAGGATTTGCTTGCGGCGACTGGCTACGTTCGCGGCGGCTGCAGCCCGGTCGGTATGAAAAAACGCTACCGGACGCTCATTGACGAGACATGCGTCCTTTGGGATACCATTTTTATTTCGGGAGGCAAGCGTGGTTATCAGCTCGAGCTTGCACCCGATGATTTAATTGCATTTTGCGGGGCGACGGTTGCCGCGATTACGAGAGAGGACTGAGCGATGCCACAGGAAGAATTGAAGTGCGGAGCTCATTTTGCAAAAGAATCTGCGCCTCAGACACCCTCATCCGAAGTTTCTTCGTCGCGAGATGACACTGACGACATGGGCTCGTCGGACTACTCCACGGTTGGTCGTTCCGCCGGGCTTATGACCATCCTGACTATCGTGTCTCGCGTTACCGGTTTTATCCGCACGTGGGCAATGGCGGCCGCTATCGGCATGTCGCTACTCTCGTCCTCCTATCAGGTCGCCAACAACCTGCCCAATATGCTCTACGAACTCGTGATGGGCGGCATGCTCGTGACGGCGTTTTTGCCTGTGTACATGGGCGTGAGGCGTGAGCAGGGTCGCGAGGCCTCGAACGAGTACGTGGGCAACCTGCTTGGCATTCTGCTTTTGGTGCTGGGTGGCATTTCGTTGCTGGGGACCGTGTTCGCCCCGGGTTTTATCTGGACGCAATCGTTCCTTTCGGGTGACGGCGGCAGCATGGATACCGCTGCGTTCATGTTCCGTTTCTTTGCCATCCAGATTCTGTTTTATGGTTTGGGCTCGGTGTTTTCGGGCGTTCTCAACGCACACCGCGACTACTTCTGGTCGACGTTTGCCCCGGTCCTCAACAATGTGATCGTCATTGCGAGCTTTATGGGTTTTGCGCCCGTGTCCGCACAGTTTGGTGAACGTGCCGGCATCATCTTGATTGCGGCCGGTACGACCCTCGGTGTCTTTGTTCAGATGGCATGTCAGATCCCCGCGCTTGGCAAGCACGGCGTGCATCCCCATATCCATATCGACTTTAAGGACCCCGCGCTGCGCCAGACGATTGCGCTCGGTATCCCGACGCTGCTCGCCACGGTGTGCATGTTTGTCTCGACTTCTATCACCAACGCTGCCGCGCTGGTGGTCCAGCCCGAGACCGGTCCTTCCGTCATCGCCTATGCGCGCCTGTGGTACACGCTGCCCTACGCGCTGATTGCCGCCTCGCTTTCGACGGCGCTCTATACCGAGCTCTCTCACGACGCACAGGAGAAGGATTACGACAGCGTTCGCACGGGCATTTCGCGTGGCGTCGCCCAGATGCTGTTCTTCCTGATTCCGTTCGCGCTGTACCTGATTGTCTTCGCGCGTCCGCTCAACATGATTTACTGTGCCGGCAAGTTTGATGAGTCCGGCGTGGCGCTGGTGTCCGAGTTCCTTGTCTACCTGGCGTTCTCGCTGCCGCTCTACGGCGTGGTCGTGTTGATGCAGAAGAGCTTCTCTGCCTTGCTCGACATGAAGCCCTATAGCCGCTATTGCCTGTATTCCGCCATCGGCCAGGCCGGCTCGGTTCTGCTGTTTGGCGTTGTGCTGGGCTTCGGTATGCCGGCAATCGCGCTTTCGTATGTCGTCGACTACGTGATCTTGGTCGGTTGTTCGCTGTGGTGGCTGCGTCGTCGTCTGCGTGGTCTTCAGGTCAAATCTATCCTGCATGGCGGTTTCTTTGGCCTTTTGCTCGGTGGCCTGGGTGCTGCCGCAGGCGCCGGCGTCATGTGGGCGCTTGAGCACTTTGTCGGCGTCCCGGGCGGCTCGATTCTGATTACTCTTGGCTACGTTTGCGTTGCCGGTGTCGTCTCGCTTGCTGTTACCTTTGGCCTTGCCGTCGTCCTTAAGATGCCCGAGGTCTCGGCGCTGCTTCGTCGCAAGTAGGTGCGTGTGGCCGGTCACGACAACATTCCAACACTCGCCGAGCAGGTTTCGCGCGTTCCCACGCAGCCCGGATGCTACCTTTGGAAGGATGCCAAGGGCGATGTCATCTACGTTGGCAAGGCGAAAAACCTGCGTTCCCGTATGCGCCAGTACGTGACGCTGCAGGATGAGCGTCAAAAGATCCCGCTGATGATGCAGCTGGTGGCGAGCTTTGACTACATCGTTGTCGAAACCGAGCATGAGGCGCTTGTACTCGAGCGCAACCTGATCGGCCAGTACCATCCGTACTTTAACGTCGACCTCAAGGATGACAAGAGCTACCCCTTTATCGCCATTACAAAGGGCGACCTGTATCCCGCTATCAAATACACGCGTGAGCGTCATAAGCCGGGAACGCGCTATTTTGGACCCTATACCGATAGCCGTGCGGCACGTGAGACGATAGATACGCTGCGCAAGGTTATCCCCATCTGCTCCGCATCCTGTGCGGAGTGGCGTCGTTGTCGTCGTATCGTCGAGTCCCACAAGAGCGAGGAAGACATCGTCAATATGATTTGCGCGCAAAACGGGCGCCCCTGCTTTGACTACCATGTCGGGCGCGGCCCGGGTGCGTGTGTCGGCGCGATTTCCCCGGCAGACTATGCCAAGAACGTCAAGCGTGTCGAGCACTTTTTGTCGGGCCATCGCAAGGATGTCGTCGACGAGCTGACTTCCGAGATGGCGGATGCCGCCGAGGCACTCGATTTTGAGCGCGCGGCACGCGTCAAACGTCGTTTGGAGGTCATCAGGGGTCTGGACGACCGTCAGCAAGTCGTTTTTCCCTCCAGTGTCGATATCGATGTCATCGGTTTCTATCGCGAGGAGACCATCTCTGCCGCTTGCGTCTTCGTCGTGCGTGAGGGCCGAACAGTTCGCACCTGCGAGTTCATTCTTGACAAGGGTCTTGATGTTGACGAGGAAGAGCTCCAGTCGGGCTTTCTTAAGCGCTATTACGACGAGACGGCTGATATTCCAGCTGAGATAAACCTCTCTGTCGAGCTTGAGGATGCGGAGGCGCTGGGGGAGTGGCTTGCAGGCAAGCGCGAGCGTTCCTGCCATCTCCATAGGCCGCAGCGTGGCGAAAAGCACCGTTTGCTCGATATGGCATCCAAAAATGCGCGCCATGCCCTCATGCGCTACATGATGCGAACGGGGTACGCTGACGACCGCACCAATCAAGCGCTCCTGGAGCTCGAAAGCGCGCTGGCGCTGCCGGCGCCGCCGATGCGTATCGAGTGCTTCGATATCTCGACGCTGCATGGAACCTTTACCGTCGCCTCGATGGTGGTGTTTACCAACGGACGCGCCGACAAGAGCCAGTACCGTCGTTTTAAAATTCAGGCCGAATTGGACGAGGCAAACGACTTCGTGTCGATGTCCGAGGTTTTGGGACGACGCTATGCTCCCGAGCGCATGGCCGACGAGCGCTTTGGCTCGCGCCCCGATTTGCTCGTTGTCGATGGCGGTAAGCCGCAATTGACCGCTGCGATCAAGCAACTTGAGGCTCTTGGGCTCGATATACCAGTTTGTGGCTTGGCAAAGGCCGATGAGGAGGTTTTCGTGCCTTGGGACGAGACTCCCGTCGTGCTGCCGACCGGGTCTGCTTCGCTCTATCTAATTAAACAGGTGCGCGATGAATCGCACCGTTTTGCAATCACATTCCATCGTGAGTTGCGTGATAAAGCCATGACAGTTTCGGTACTCGATGACGTTCCAGGCGTGGGACCCACCAGAAAACGTGCCCTTATGCGCCATTTTGGCTCGATGAAGCGTTTGCGCGCGGCGAGCGAGCAAGAGATCGCGGAAGTTCGCGGCATACCTGCCGATGTTGCCAAGGCGGTCCACGAGGCGCTCGTTGCGTGGAATGCCGAGCGCGCCGAGGCGGCGGCTGGCCATTCCGATAGCTAAACACGAGCCTAAACAACTGATATACATGATTGGCCGATTTTCAATCATTTATTTCGCGGCGATTACCTGTCGATTTCGAGTTTTATTAACGCTAAAACGTTTGACTAGCCATGGTGAATAACCCTGCTATCCTGCGGGTTGACGAAGACTGATATCTCACCTCGTCGATACATACTGTCTGGCGAATCGTTTGTCAATGAATTCGGTGAACGGTAGTAAATACCGTTCAAGCGTATGTATGTATCGGTCGCCGAGCGCGGCACCTCAGTTGGGTTCATCGGTAGGTAAGGTATATATCGTCCGCAAGTTGCGCGGGAGCAAGTCTAGGTGCTCCCGGGTAAGATTCTCTATTGATAGGAGAAGACATGGCCATCATCAACAAGGGTATGTCCAGGCGTTCGTTCCTCGGCCTCACCGGCAGCGTCGCTGCTGTCGCAGGGCTTGGTCTCACCGGCTGCGGTGGCAGCTCTAGCGACGAGGGTTCCGCTTCCGGTTCCACCGATTCCGCCAACCGTGGCGGCGGCGTGATCACCGCTGGTTCCGCTTACGCTCCGTCCAGCTTCGACCCCGCCAGCACCGGCTCCGCTGTGGGCCTGGGTGCTAACTGGCACGTCGTCGAGGGCCTCTACGGCATCGATTACCACGACTACAGCACCTTCAACGAGCTCGCCACCGACGATCCCAAGTCCGTGGACGACACTACCTTCGAGGTCACCATCCGTAAGGGTGCCAAGTTCTCCGATGGTACCGAGGTCACTGCTGACGACGTTGTTGCCTCCTACACCGCTTGCGCTGCTTCCGCTACCTATGCTCCGTTCTTCCAGCCCTTCGAGTCCATCGAGGCCAAGGACGCCAGCACCGTAACGGTCAAGACCAAGGTCCCCAACTTCTCCCTGCTCAAGGATCGTCTGGCCATCATCCGCGTTACCCCGGCTACCCAGTCCGAGGAGGATCGCGCCAAGCAGCCGATCGGTTCGGGCCCCTGGATGTACGACTCTATCTCCGATACCGAGATCACCCTGGTTCCCAACCCCGAGTACAACGGTGAGTATGCTGCCGAGGATAAGAAGATCCAGTACAGCATCCTGACCGACCCCACCGCTCGCGTTACCGCTCAGCAGGAGGGCTCCACGCTCGTTATGGAGCTCGTCACCGCTGACGCCGTCGACCAGCTCGAGAGCGCCGGCTGCAAGATCGATAACGTCCAGGGCTTCGGCACCCGCTTCATCATGTTCAACGTCGCCAAGGAGCCTTGGAACAACGTCAAGGTCCGTCAGGCCGTCATGTACGCGCTCGACACCGAGAAGATGATCACCAACACCTTCGCCGGCCTTGCCACCGCTGCCAGCTGCTACCTGCCCAAGAGCTTCACCAACTATCATGAGGCTTCCACGGTGTACAAGACTGACGCCAAGAAGGCCAAGAAGCTCATTGAGGAGTCTGGCATCACCCCGGGCGCCATCACCCTGCGCACTACCGACAACGAGCAGATCAAGGGCATGGCCGCTCAGGTCAAGAACGACCTCGACGCTCTCGGCTTCGATGTGACCATCCAGACCGATACCTCGCCGGCCACCTACGCTGCCATCGACGGCGGCGAGGCCTACGATATCCTCCTTGCCCCTGGCGATCCGTCCTGCTTCGGCGCTGACCCCGACCTGCTGCTCAACTGGTGGTACGGCGACAACGTCTGGATGCAGACCCGTTGCCCGTGGAAGGAGTCCGCTGAGTGGGAGAAGCTCCACGGTCTCATGGACGAGGCTCTTGCCGCCGAGGGCGACGAGCAGCAGAAGAAGTGGAACGAGTGCTTCGACATCATCGCCGACAACGCTGTTCTGTACCCCGTTGTCCACGTCAAGACCGTCTCCGCTTCCTGGGACGATCCGTCCACCGCGCCCAACGGCGAGGCCCTCGATGGCTTCAAGGGCATCGGCACGACGAGCATGTCCTTCAGGGGCGTCGCGACCGTCAAGGCCTAAGACTCGCTTGAGTCATATGTAGGGCGTCGGTCGTAAGGCAACGTCCTCATAGTTGAAACAAAGACCCGGGCGGCCTCGATGTCGCTCGGGTCTTGTAATGAGTATCCATACTCATATACCAGTTGGTCCTACCGACAAAAGAAAGGGGAGAGAACGTGAACAACTTTCTACGTTTGATTGGAAGGCGTCTCGTGGCGCTGCCGATCATGGCATTGGGCGTCACCGTCCTGGTGTTCTTCCTTATGTCGTTCTCCAAGACCGACCCCGCCTATACGGCGTTGGGTGACGGTGCCTCGCCCGAGGCGGTTGCCGAGTACCATGAGAAGTATGGTCTGGACGACCCCTGGCCCGTGCGCTACGTGCGCTACATGGGCGATCTGATCCATGGTGACATGGGCACCTATGGTGCTGCTCGCAACTCCGTTGCCAAGCGCATTTCCACGGCCCTGCCCGTCACGATGCAGCTGACCTTCATCGGTCTTGCCATCGGCGCGGTCGTCTCGTTTTTGCTCGGCGTCATCGCGGCACTGTATCGCGATAAATGGCCGGACCAAGTGATCCGCGTCTTCTCCATCGCCGGCTTGGCAACCCCGTCGTTCTGGCTTGCCGTTCTGTTGATTCTGCTGTTCTCTTCCTACCTTAAGGTGCTTCCGGCGTCCGGTGCTCTACCTCACTTCACCACCAACCCGGCTGGCTATCTGGGACGTATGATCATGCCCGCTATCGCTCTGGCATTCCCGCTGACAGGTCAGATGACTCGTATCGTGCGTACGGCCATGGTCGAGGAGCTCGATAAGGACTATGTCCGTATGGCTCGCGGCGCCGGCGTTCCCGAGAAGGTCGTCGTCGGCATCAACGTCTTGCGCAACGCGCTGATCACCCCGGTCACCACCCTCGGTCTTAAGATCGGTTACCTTATGGGCGGTGCTGTCGTCATCGAGGTCATCTTCAACCTCCCCGGCATGGGTACTGCGATCCTGCAGGGCGTTCAGGGCAACGAGGCGAACCTGGTTCAGGGCGTCGTCATCGTCGTTGCTCTTGCCTTCATCATCATCAACATCGTGGTTGACATGCTCTACCTGCTCATCAACCCGCGCATCAGGACGGTGTAGATTATGGTAAAGATTCGAGAGAAGCAAACCGAGCAGCTCGAGAAAGCTGCCTCCAAGGGGCTCAAGCTCGGTGGCTGGAAGAAGATGACGCTGTCTTCTAAGATTGCCGCCGTCGTGCTGGTGCTGGTCGCCTTGACCGCGATTCTGGCGCCCCTTCTTGCCCCCTATAGCCCGGTCGAGATCTTTACGGCTCGCCAGGCTCCCGGCAATGGATTTATCTTCGGTACCGACGATAAGGGCCGCGACATTCTGTCGCGTATGCTCTACGGTGGCCGTTACTCGCTGATCATCGGCTTTGGCGCCACTGCCATGGCTCTGGTCTGCGGCTCGGTCGTGGGCGCCCTCGCGGCGGTTTCGCGCAAGTCCGTTTCCGAGGCGATCATGCGCATCCTGGACATCATCATGTCCATCCCGGGCATTGCCCTCGCTGCCGTCTTCGTCTCCATCCTGGGCAATTCCGTGCCGTCGATCATCTTCGCCATCGGCTTTATGTACACTCCGCAGATTGCCCGTATCGTGCGCGCCAACATCGTGTCCGAGTACGGCGAGGACTATGTCCGCGCGGTCATCGTTTCCGGCGCCAAGGCTCCGTGGATTTTGATCAAGCACGTCCTGCGCAACTGCATCGCCCCGATCATGGTTTTCACCGTTACCCTGGTCGCCGACGCCATCATCTTCGAGGCCTCGCTGACCTTCATCGGCGCTGGTATCCAGGAGCCCACCGCTACCTGGGGCAACATCCTCGCCGACGCTCGCGGTGGCGTGCTCGCTGGCCGTTGGTGGCAGGCGCTGTTCCCGGGCCTGGCCATCATGATCACCTGCCTGGCACTCAACATCCTCTCCGAGGGCATTACCGACGCCATGGCCGCTGCTCCCTCCGCCGCCCTGGATCCGTCCGACTCCTCCAAGCGCCGCGAGGCCGACCTGCTGGTCTCCGACCCCGTTCGCGCCTACAAGGAGCAGGCTCAGTCCCTGTCCGCCCGTCTTGGCGCCCTGCGTGATGTCGAACTCAAGCGTAACGACCGCCATGTGCCCGATGAGTCCGTTGAGCCGATCCTTTCGGTCCGCGATTTCTGCATCCAGTTTGAGCACCACGGTGACATCAACGTCGTCGACCACGTTAACTTTGACGTCCGTCCCGGCCAGACCATGGGCCTGGTAGGCGAGTCCGGCTGCGGTAAGTCCATCACCACGCTGGCCATCATGGGCCTGACCGACGATGACGAGCATCTTTCCGGTGAGGTTCTCTGGGAGGGCCGCGACCTGCTCAAGATGAGCAAGAAGGAGTGGTTCGGCCTGCGCGGTACCGATATCGCCATGGTCTATCAGGACGCCCTGTCCTCGCTCAACCCCTCCATGCTCATTTCCGCCCAGATGAAGCAGCTCACCAAGCGTGGCGGCACCCGTAGCGCCGAGGAGCTCCTGGAGCTCGTGGGCCTCGACCCCAAGCGTACGCTCGAGAGCTATCCGCATGAGCTTTCCGGTGGTCAGCGTCAGCGCGTTCTGATCGCTATGGCCCTTACCCGCGACCCCAAGCTGGTCATCTGCGACGAGCCCACGACCGCTCTGGACGTTACCGTCCAGAAGCAGGTCATCAAGCTGCTTAACGACCTTCAGGCCAAGCTCGGCTTTGCCATGATCTTCGTTTCGCATGACCTGGCGCTGGTCGCCGAGGTTGCCCATAACATCACGGTTATGTACGCCGGTCAGGTTATCGAGCAGGCGCCCACCAAGGAGCTGCTCACCAACCCGATTCACGAGTACACCCGCGGCCTTCTGGGTTCCGTCCTGTCCATCGAGAGCGGTTCGGGCCGCCTGCACCAGGTGCCCGGCGCCGTTCCGAGCCCGCGCGATTTCCCCAAGGGCGATCGCTTCGCGCCCCGCTCGAGCCATCCGCGCATTGGCCTGGACACCCGTCCGGTCTTCAAGCGCGTGCCCGGCACCGAGCACTTCTATTCCGAGCTCCCCGACGAGGTGCTCAAGGCAAATGGTTTGACCCCTCACGCGGAGGTGATGTAGATGAGCGAGACCGCAGTCAACGGCGTCGAGCCGATCATCTTCCTTGATGACGTCCACGTCACCTTTAGGACCCGTACCGGCTCGATTCTGCACCCCAACCTGGTTCACGCCGTCCAGGGTGTAACGATTAAGCTCATGCCCGGACAGACCATCGGCATCGTCGGCGAGTCCGGTTGCGGAAAGTCCACCACCGCCAACGTCATGTGCGGCCTGCAGGCCCCCACGAGCGGCAAGGTCTACTTTAAGGGCAAGGACGTTACCAAGCGTACCGCCGAGGACCGTCGCCACATGGGCCGCGTCATCTCGGTCGTGTTCCAGAACCCGGCCACGGCGCTCAACCCCCGCATGGTCGTTCGCGAGCAACTGCTCGACCCCATGCGCGTCCACAACTTGGGTACCGAGGCCGAGCAGGAGAAGCGCGTCAAGGAGCTCTTGGAGCTTACCGGTCTGCCCAGCTCCGCCGCCGAGGTTCTTCCCGGCCAGCTTTCGGGCGGCCAGCGCCAGCGCGTCGCAATTGCCCGTGCTCTTTCGCTGAACCCCGATGCCATCATCGCCGACGAGCCCACCTCGGCTCTGGACGTTTCGGTCCGCGCGCAGATTCTGAACCTGCTGACTGACCTTAAGAAGGAGCTCGGCCTGGCCATGGTGTTCATCAGCCATGACATCCAGACGGTCCGCTATATCTCTGACGACATCATCGTTATGAATGGCGGCAAGATCGTTGAGCAGGGCGAGGCCAAGCAGGTTTTCCAGCACCCTCAGGACCCCTACACCAAGATGCTGCTCGGCGCTGCGCCGTCGCTGCTGCATCCCAAGCTCGGCGAGTAGCCTCGCTTTCCCTCCCGTGCGCCCGGTTCCCTTGCCGGGCGCACCTCCGTTGCGATTTCGAAAGGCTGGGTTCACGAGCCATGCCAAGTGCTCAGGAGCTACAACAGCAATTTGGTGAATATCGAGGCGCTATGCCCCGTCCATCGGATTTCGATCTCTTTTGGAAGGACCGCATGGCCGAGGCCGACGCCGTCGAGCTCGACTACGAGATTGAGGCGGCTTCGGTTGCGGATTCCGCGACCTGTCGGTTTTTCGACCTCTGGTATACCGGCATGTGTGGTGCACGCCTGCATGCCAAGTACCTTAAACCCGTCTCGGACGAGCCTGTGCCATTGGTACTTCAGTTCCATGGGTATCCGGGTGCAAGCCGCAGCTGGTTTGAGCAGGCGTCGTTTGCGGGCATGGGCATGGCGCTCATTGCTCTCGATTGTCCTGGCCAAGGAGGCCCCTCCGAGGACATTGGTGGATTTGAGGGCACGACGGTCGCGGGCCATATCGTCGCCGGTATCGACGGCGACCCGGCCAACCTCTACTATGTCCGCCTACATCAGGATATTCGCATTCTGTGCCGTATCGTTCGCGAGCTTGAGGGCATCGATCTTACCCGCGTATATGTGAACGGCGCATCGCAGGGCGGCGGTTTGGGCATTGCGACCTGCGCGCTTAACAGCGAGCTTATCAATCGCGCCGCCATCCTCTATCCCTTCCTGTCGGATTTCCGCCTGGTTTGGGATCTGGACGCCGACGATATTGCCTATGAGGGCCTGCGCTATTGGTCGCGCTGGTTTGACGAGGACTCGACTCGTATCGAGGAAGCCTATGCCAAGCTGGCGTACTTCGATTCCAAGAACTTTGCCCCTATGGTCAAATGCCCCGTGCTGTTTGGCACGGGCACGGCCGATATCGTCTGTCCGCCGGCGACACAGTTTGCGGTGTACAACAACCTGTCCTGCGACAAGCGTCATGAGTTCTTTGAAGGCTTTGGCCACGAGGAGATTCAGGACTTTGACGATCTGATCATTCCGTTTTTCTGTGAGGGAGGGGAGGCTCATGTCTAAGTGCGAGAGCAATGTTGACGAGCTGATAGTCCCCGG
This sequence comes from uncultured Collinsella sp., assembly GCA_902464565.1. Taxonomy (GTDB): domain Bacteria; phylum Actinomycetota; class Coriobacteriia; order Coriobacteriales; family Coriobacteriaceae; genus Collinsella. Next base: position 17,337 of record CABQJV010000027.1, on the reverse strand, counting down.
GCTCGTGGGAATTCCTGGAACGGTTTCGTCAAGGCTCGCAGAATATCAGGACTGGCACGGTGATGTCCAAGCAGATGTTTCTGATTTAGAGACATGCGCTTCGAATCTTGAGATTCAAGGCCTGGCCATTACGGCAATTGACTTTGTTAACCCCTGCGCTCGTTACTCGGAGGTTTCCTTTGAACTCGGTGACGATGCGGTCCACGCTCGTTTGATTGAGCCTGTTGGTCGTGCCCGAGTATCTGAGCGTGTGCCGCTGTGCCTGATGTTCCACGACATCGATCGGCCTGTGCGCGGCTGGCATCACATGACGAGATTTGCCGCCATGGGGTATGCCGTCCTCGCGCTGGATGACGATGTTGCTGGTGCGGATGACCTGCAGCGGGGGATTGCTTCACCCGCTTTTGTCGAGCGCGTCCGTTGGGGTTGCGCGATGGCGAAGGTCGCGCGCAATCTTGATGGCGTGGACTCCGATCGCATTTTTGCGTGGGGCGAGGGCCTTGGCGGCGGCGTCGCGCTGGCGGTTTCCGCTCTGGACGAGCGGGGCCTTGCCTGCACGGCGGTTGCCAATCCGTTTCCCGGCGGTCTCGAGGCTCTGTCGTCTCGGGTGCGCGGATCGGTGCTCATGGGCACATCGCTCATGGATGCCGTGAGCGATCCCAAGGGCCAGTTCGCCGTATTCAACGGTCTTGAGTGTGACCGGAGCCATATCATCTATGCCAAATACGCTCACGAGCGCATCAATGCGTTCGAAAACGAAGTCGTCGACTTCTTGAACCAAACGTTCTACCCGTGTTCTATGGCCTAGGCGGCCTGGACACTGCCAACAAGAGTGGATGGCATAGGGCCGTCCGCCAGACAACTAAGGAGATTCTTGTGGCAACTCAGAAATTCACCGGCGTTATTCCTCCCGTCGTTGTTCCCGATACCGAAGACCACCAGCTCGACGTTGCCTCCTTTGAGCGCAGCATTAACCGCATGATCGACGCCGGCGTCGATGGCCTGTTCTTCTTGGGCTCTTCGGGTGAGGTCGTCTTCTCCACCGACGAGCGTCGTCGCCAGATCATCGCCGAGGCCGTCCGCATCGTCGACCACCGCGTGCCCGTCTTGGTCGGCATCATCGATACCGAGACCGAGCGCATGATTGAGCATGGCAAGGTCGCCCAGGAGCTGGGCGCCGATGCGCTCGTCGCCACCTGCCCGTTCTATGCCCTGCAGGGCATGACCGAGGTTGAGGAGCATTTCCGCATCCTGCACGAGGAGCTCGATCTGCCCATCTTTGCCTATGACATTCCCGTGTGCGTTCACACCAAGCTCCCCTGGAAGCTCCTTGCCAAGCTCGGCGCCGAGGGCGTCCTGGCCGGCGTCAAGGATTCCTCGGGCGATGACATCTCGTTCCGCTACCTCGTTCAGGAGAACGAGAAGAATGGTCATCCGATGAGCATTCTCACCGGTCACGAGGTTGTTGTCGACGGCGCCTACCTCGGTGGCGCCGACGGTTCCGTCCCGGGTCTCGCCAACGTTGAGCCCGAGGGCTACGTGCGTCAGTGGAAGGCCGCTCAGGCTGGTGACTGGGCTACCGTCAAGGCCGAGCAGGATCGCCTCAATGAGATTTCGCACATCTGGGATGTCACCTCGGGCGTCCAGGGCTATGCCGGTGGCGTCGGCGCCTTCAAGACCGCTATGAACCTCATGGGCATCTTCGACAGCCCGACCATGCCGCGCCCGGTGAAGGCCATGACCGGCGAGAACGTCGAGGCGATTAGGAAGGTCCTCCAGGACAACGGTCTCCTGTAAAGCTTCCCCAGGCACCCGACCTCGCCGTTCAGCCTTGCGGCCATGACCCATTAGGTCAATGGCCGCGAGGCTTCACGGCGATCTCGGGCACCTGGGAAACCTTTACCAAACTGTGGCGATAATTCTGCCCTCATTTCCTGTAGTTGTTTTTGTCTCCGAAGGAGAACGACATGGAGAACAAGTACGTCTGCTCTGTCGATATCGGCGGAACTAAGATCGCGACTGCCATTATGGAGTATCCGGCTGATGGCAGCGTGCCCCATCCGGTCTTTGAAGCTGAGGTCCCCACTGAGGCCAAAGAGGGCGGCGAGGCAGTTTTCCAGCGCATCGAGGCGTCTATTAAGGCCGCCATTGAGGCGAACCCCGATGTCGAGGTCCTTGGTGTCGGTATCGGTGCCGCCGGTGTCGTCGACCCCAAGACGGGCGCCATCGCGTATGCTAACGAGATTATGCCCGGTTGGTCCGGCGTTCAGCTGGGGCCGCGTTTGCGTGAGGACCTTGGTCTTCCCGTTGCCGTTGTGGGCGACGTGCAGGCTCATGCTCTGGGCGAGGCTCACTGGGGCGTCGGCAAGGGCAAGTTCTCCGTCTTGTGTCTGGGCATCGGTACGGGCATCGGCGGCGCATATGTCGAGAACGGCCGCGTGATGCAGGGCTTCCACGGTGCTGCCGGGCATATGGGCCACATCGAGTGCTCGGCTGCTGCCGGCATTCCCTGCGCCTGCGGGCGTTCCGGCCATCTTGAGTCGGTTGCTTCGGGCACTTCCATTGGCCGTATGTATGATGAGCGTTTTGGCCGCGTCGATCCCAGCCGTCCTTCGGTCGGTCGCGATGTGAACGATCTGTGCCGCGCGGGCGACGCAAAGGCGACCGAGGTCATCCATGACGCCGGCTTTGCACTGGGTGCCAGCTTAGGCTCGCTCGCCAACATTCTGGATCCAGAGGTCATTGTGCTTTCGGGCGGCGTAATTCATCAGGGTCCCGATTGGCGTTCGCAGACGTGGAAGGATTCGGTGCACGAGGGCTATGCCAGCCAGGCGCTCGATCCGCTTCAGGACACGCCGATCCTCATCGGTTCTCTGGAGGGCGACGCGCCGCTTATCGGTGCTGCCGAACACCTTCTTGCATCGTTGAAGTAAACATAACTACCAAGTGCGCCTTCTGAGGTGCCGCAGATTGACGTGAAAGAGGAGCGAAGCGTACTTCGGTACGCGAGCGACGGTTTGAACGTCAAGGTGCGGTGTCTCAGAAGGCTGTTTTGAGAAAGGTTGAGTCGAACATGACCGTTGATCCTTTGATCCAGTCCCTGAAGGGCAAGCTCGTCGTGAGCGTTCAGGCGTATATGGGCGAGCCGCTTCGTACGCCTGAGACCATGGCTCAAATGTCTCGCGCTTGCGAACTCGGCGGCGCCGCCGCCATTCGCTGCCAGGGCCTTGCCGACATTGCCGCCATTAAGGGTCGCTGTGAGGTTCCTGTTATCGGCCTGTGGAAGGATGGACACGAGGGCGTTTACATCACGCCGACGCTGCGTCACGCTCGCGCCTGCGTTGCTGCCGGTGCCGATATCGTGGCGATCGACGCCACCGATCGTCCGCGCCCCGATGGCAAGACGGTCGAGGATACCTTCCGCCCGCTGCACGAGGAGGGTGTGCTCCTGATGGCGGATTGTGCCACCATCGAGGACATTCGCCGTGCTGTTGATATGGGCTTTGACCTGGTATCCACCACGCTTTCTCACGGCGTCGCCGCCATCGACTGCACCATGGCCGATGGCCCCGACCTGCCGCTCCTGCGCCAGGCGACCGAGGAATTCCCCGGCCTTCCCATCATTTGCGAGGGCCGCGTGCATACGCCCGAGGAGGCTCGCGCCGCGATCGATGCTGGCGCCTGGGCCGTTGTCGTCGGCACCGCCATCACACACCCCACGAGTATTACGAGTTGGTTCAAGGCTGCGCTTGAGGCGTAAGACAGGCCTCGTATCCGCTCGGGGCGGTATACTCAATAGAGGCAATTGACCGCGCGGGATCCGGGTTGCTGGGTCCCGCGCTTGTTTTCGGGAGGCAGCACATGCAAAAGGGAGATGCCATGGATGCGGCAGAGCGCTCGGAGCGCATCCCCGATATCGTCATCATCACCGGAATGTCCGGATCGGGCCGCACGCAGGCCATGCACGTGTTCGAGGACATGGGCTATTTTTGCATCGATAACCTGCCTCCGCGTCTCATCGCCCAGCTTGCCGAGCTCGTCGGCATCAATACGGGCGTGGGCAGGCATCTCGCCGTCACCTGCGACTTGCGTAGCCAGGGACTGTTTGACGAGTTGCTCGATGCGGTCGCCGCGCTCGAAGAGCGCGAGATGAGCTGCGACATCGTGTTTCTGGAGGCTTCTGACGAGGTGCTGATTCGTCGCTACAGCGAAAATCGCCGCCGCCATCCCATTGCCAAGCCTGGGGAGACTACGGCCGATGCCATTCAGCGCGAGCGCCTTCAGCTGCAGGGCGTTCGCGATCGAGCCGATATGATTATCGACACGAGCCGTCTGCGCACCTCTGCGCTGCGCAACAAGCTGCGCATGGCTTTTTCCGAGCTGTCCGACCAGCAGCTTATGGATGTCCACGTGTTCTCGTTTGGTTTTAAGCACGGCATGCCCGTCGAGGCGGACATCATGATCGATGTTCGCTTCCTGCCCAATCCTTTTTATGATCCCGAGATGCGCACCATGACCGGTCTCGATAAGAAGGTCTCCGATTTTGTCTTGGACCACCCCAAGACCCAGGAGTTTTGGAAGGCCTGGACCCAGCTGCTCGATACGGTCATGCCGGGTTATATCGCAGAGGGCAAGCCGCAGCTTTCCATTGCCATCGGCTGCACGGGCGGACAGCACCGTAGCGTCGCCATTGCCGAGGCCACGGCCCGCTACCTGGAGGGTGCTCAGTATCATGTGAGCATCTCCCACCGTGACTTGTCGCGTGCCAACACAAAGGCATAGGTTTACATGTCGTTTACCGCTGAGGTGCGTGACGAGCTTGCGCGCTGCGAACCAGAATGCGAATACTGCGATTTGTCGACGCTTGCTGCGCTAACGCGTGTGAGCGGCACGCTTTCGCTGGCGGGCTCGGGACGGTACCGCTTGACGGTCGCGACCGAGACGGGTGCTGTGGCGCGCACGATGATTGCGCTGACGCATCGTATCCTTAAGCTCAAGACCGAATTCACGGTTCGTAAGTCGGTCCTGCACAAGGTGCGAAACTATCTCATCACCTTGCCCGATCAGCCCGATTTGGATAAGGCTCTGGTGCTGCTGGGCATTCTCGACCGTAGGGGAGGGCTCGTCGCAGGTGTGCCGCGCCACATCGTCGCCCGTCCTTGCTGCAGGCTCGCCTATATTCGCGGCGCGCTGATTGCCGGAGGCTTTGTTGCCGACCCGCGTGGCGATTTTCATTTGGAGATTGCGGTCCAGGGCGAGGAGTATGCAAAGGGACTTTGTGACCTTCTGGAGCAGATTGGAGTTCGCGCCCGCGTCAATGCGCGTCGCGGCTCGTATGCCGTGTACATCAAGAGTGCCGAGGAGATTAAACGTCTGTTACAGCTGATTGGCGCCAAGCGCAGCGTTGCCGAGATTGAAGAGGCCCGCGCGGTTAAGCTGGTGAAGAACGACGTGAATCGTCGCGTGAACGCAGAGCTTGCCAACCAGACCAGAAGTGCCGGTGCCGCCCAACATCAGCTTGCGCTCATCGATGAGCTTGATCGGCGCGGTTTGCGCGAAACGCTGCCGGACGCTCTGGCAGTTTTTTGTGACTTACGCGAGCGTTACCCCGATCTCTCACTGCGAGATTTGGGGGAAATGGCCGACCCTCCTTTGTCGAAGTCGGCTTTGTATCACCGTGTTTTGCGCCTTGAAAAGCTCATTGAAGCGAGCAAGTAGTTTAACGCAATAGCTTTTATGGTGGTTGAACTGCTGTTTTATGCATTAAAGCGTTTTAACGCAAATTTGATTTTCAATTTCGGGCATTCTCGTGAAATTCAAGTCAAAAAAAAGGTATATTAGGCGAGTGGTTAGTTTGTGGGCCTCAACGGCGGGCGCTGTAGCTTGCGGGGGCCTTACGAAAGGAGACACAATGGCAGTAAAGGTTGCTATTAACGGCTTCGGTCGCATCGGTCGTCTGGCCTTCCGTCAGATGTTCGGTCATGAGGGCTCCGAGATCGTCGCTATCAACGACCTCACCTCTCCCGATATGCTCGCTTACCTGCTGAAGTACGACTCCACGCAGGGCAACTACGCTCGCGATCACGAGGTCGTTGCTGGCGAGGATTCCATCACCGTTGACGGCAAGGAGATCAAGATCTACAAGGAGGCTGACGCCAACAATCTGCCTTGGGGCGACCTCGACGTCGACGTCGTTCTCGAGTGCACCGGCTTCTACACCAGCAAGGCTAAGGCTCAGGCCCACATCAACGCTGGCGCCAAGAAGGTCGTCATCTCCGCTCCGGCCGGCAGCGATCTGCCCACCATCGTGTACAACGTCAACCATGAGACGCTGACCGCTGAGGACAACATCATCTCCGCTGCTTCCTGCACCACCAACTGCCTTGCCCCGATGGCCAAGGGTCTGAACGACTTCGCTCCCATCGTGTCCGGCATCATGACCACCATCCACGCCTTCACCGGCGACCAGATGCCGCTCGACGGCCCGCAGCGCAAGGGCAACTTCCGTCGCTCCCGCGCCTGCTCCGAGAACATCGTCCCGAACACCACGGGCGCTGCCAAGGCCATCGGCCTGGTTCTCCCCGAGCTCAACGGCAAGCTCATCGGTGCCGCCCAGCGCGTCCCGACGCCGACCGGCTCGCTGACCAACCTCTACGCCGTCGTTGACAAGAAGGTCACCGTCGACGAGGTCAACGCTGCCATGAAGGCCTACGCCGAGACCATCCCCGATACCTTCGCCTACAACGAGGACCAGATCGTCTCCCGCGACATCGTCGGCGAGACCCACGGCTCCATCTTCGATGCCACGCAGACCATGTGCTCTGACCTCGGCAACGGCCAGACCCTCGTTCAGGTCACCTCTTGGTACGACAACGAGAACTCCTACACCTCTCAGATGGTCCGCACCATCAAGTACTTCGAGAAGTTCGTTGCTTAATTTAGCTTTTAGCGAATAGCTCGTTGAGCGTCTAAAGAAGGGCGCGGCCTTATAGGGCTTACACCCTAGGGTCGCGTCCTTTTTATAAGAAATCGTCTGCCGTAATGGAAGGCAGACACGTACGAAAGGTAGAAGCAAACATGGCCTTTACCAAGAAGACCGTCCGCGACATCGATGTCGACGGCAAGCGCGTTCTCGTCCGCGTTGACTTCAACGTGCCTATCAAGGATGGCGTCGTTGGCGACACCACCCGTATCAAGGCTGCCCTGCCCACCATCAACTACCTCGTTGAGCACAACGCTCGCGTCATCCTCATGAGCCACCTTGGCCGTCCCGAGGGCACCGGCTTCCAGCCCGAGCTGTCCCTCGAGCCCGTCGCCAAGAAGCTCGCCGAGCTCTCTGGTCTCGACGTTGCCTTTGTCGCCGACACTTACGGCGAGAAGGCTGCCGAGGCTGTCGCTGCCGTCGAGCCGGGCAAGGTTCTCGTTCTCGAGAACGTCCGCTTCGATAAGCGTGAGAAGAAGAACGATCCCGAGATCGCCAAGAAGCTCGCTTCCTATGGTGACGTCTTCGTTCTCGATGCCTTCGGCACCGCTCACCGCGCCCAGGGTTCCGTCGTGGGCCCCGCCGCTTACCTGCCTGCCGTCGCTGGCTTCCTGCTTGAGAAGGAGGTCGACACGCTGACCGGCATCTTCGCCGAGCCCGAGCGCCCCTTCGTCGCTATCGTCGGCGGTTCCAAGGTTTCCTCCAAGATCGGCGTTCTCGATCACCTCATCGACTCCGCTGACACCCTGATTATCGGTGGCGGCATGGCCTACACCTTCTTCCTGGCTCAGGGCCTGTCCGTCGGTCAGTCCCTCAAGGAAGAGGACTGGGTCGAGCGCGCCGGCGAGATGCTCAAGAAGGCCGAGGAGAAGGGCGTCAAGATCCTGCTCCCCATCGACAACCGCGTTGCCGATCACTTTGGCGAGGATGCTGTCCCCGAGGTTGTCGCTTCCGACGCTATCCCCGACGATCGTGAGGGCATGGACATCGGCCCCAAGACCGAGGAGCTCTACGCCGAGGCCGTCAAGGGCGCCAAGACCGTGTTCTGGAATGGCCCCATGGGCGTCTTCGAGTTCGACAACTTCGCTCATGGCACCCAGGCTATCGCCGAGGCTGTCGCCGAGGCCGACTGCACCTCGATCATCGGCGGTGGCGACTCTGTCGCGGCTGTCAACAAGTTCAACCTGGCCGACAAGATGAGCTGGATCTCCACCGGTGGTGGCGCTTCCATGGAGCTCGTCGAGGGTAAGGCCCTGCCCGGAGTGGAGGCGCTTCTCGATGCCTAATCGCACCCTTCTCATCGCTGGTAACTGGAAGATGAACAACGACGTCGCCGAGGCCGCCAAACTCGCCGACGAGCTGGCTCAGGCTCTGCCCGAGGTTCCGGCTGGCGTCGAGGTGCTCGTCTGCCCTCCGACCATCGACATCACCACGGTTCATGACCGCATTCAGGCTGCCCCCATCGCCCTCGGTGCACAGAACGTGTACTGGGAGGCCAAGGGTGCCTTCACCGGTGAGTCCTCTTGCGACATGCTCAAGTCCGCTGGCTGCACCTACTGCATCATTGGCCACTCCGAGCGTCGTGACTACTTCCACGAGACCGACGAGGACCAGAACAAGAAGGCCAAGGCTCTCGTTGCCGCCGGTCTTGTTCCCGTCTTCTGCTGCGGCGAGTCCCTCGAGGTCCGCGAGGCTGGCACCTATGTCGAGCACGTCGTGAACCAGGTCAAGGCTGGCCTTGCTGGTCTTGAGATCACCTGCCCCAAGCAGGTCGTCGTCGCCTACGAGCCCATCTGGGCCATTGGCACCGGCAAGACCGCTACCGCCGAGGACGCTCAGGAGGTCTGCGGCGCTATCCGTGAGACCCTCAAGGAGATGTTCGGCGAGGAGCTCGCTAACGGCATCCGCGTTCTCTATGGTGGCTCTGCCAAGCCCGGCAACATCGCTGAGCTCGTCGCCAAGCCCGACGTTGACGGCGCCCTCGTGGGCGGCGCTTCGCTCAAGGCTGCCGACTTCGCCTCTATGGTCGTCAAGGCAGGCGAGTAGGACATATGGCACAGCGTCATCTTCCTGCACTCCTGATCATCATGGATGGTTGCGGCCTGGCTCCGGCCGATGGCGAGAACGCCGTCGCCGCTGCCAAGACGCCCTTCCTTGATAGCCTGTACGTGAAGTACCCCCACACCACGCTCGGTGCTTCGGGCGAGGACGTGGGCCTTCCCGACGGCCAGATGGGCAACTCCGAGGTGGGTCACCTCAACATCGGTGCCGGCCGCATCGTGTTCCAGGAGCTTTCGCGCATCAACAATGCCATCAAGGACGGCTCCATCGCCAAGAACGAGGTTTTCGTCAAGGCTATGGACGATGTCAAGGCCGAGGGCAAGACCCTTCACCTTATGGGCCTTATGAGCCCTGGCGGCGTTCACTCCCACATGAACCACGTCGAGGCTCTGGTCAAGATGGCTGCCGAGCACGGTGTCAAGACCGTTCGCGTCCACGCCTTCATGGATGGCCGCGACGTTGACCCGCAGTCCGGCGCTGGCTACATGAGTGAGTTCTGCGCCTTCCTGGCTAAGATCTCCGAGGAGACCGGTTGCGACGCTCGCGTTGCCACCGTCTCGGGCCGTTATTGGGCCATGGACCGCGATAATCGTTGGGAGCGCATCCAGCGCGCCTACGACGTCATGGTCAACGCGTCCGATGCTGATACCGACCCCGTTGCCGGTATCAAGGCCTACTACGAGAAGGATCCGCGCGGCGACGAGTTCGTCGAGCCCTTCGCTGCCCACAACGAGGGCATCCACGAGGGCGACGCGGCCATCTTCTTCAACTTCCGTCCCGACCGCGCTCGTCAGATGACCCGCGTGTTCACGGACAAGGAGTTCGACGGCTTTGAGCGCGAGCAGATCAAGCTTTCGCACTTTGTGACGATGACCGAGTACGATCCGACGTTTGACGTCGAGGTCGCCTTCCCCAAGACGTTCCCCGAGAACGTCCTGGCCGACGTTATCGCCGCCAACGGCCTGAAGCAGCTGCACACCGCCGAGACCGAGAAGTACGCCCACGTGACGTTCTTCCTCAACGGCGGCATCGAGGAGCCCAAGGAGGGCGAGGAGCGCGTGCTCGTCGCTTCCCCCAAGGTCGCTACCTACGATCTGCAGCCTGAGATGAGCGCTCCCGAGGTTACCGAGAAGCTCGTCGCTGCCATCAACGAGGATCGCGCTGATTTCTACATCGTGAACTTCGCGAACTGCGACATGGTTGGTCACACCGGTGTCTTCGACGCCGCCGTTAAGGCCGTCGAGGCTGTTGACGATGCCTTGTCCAAGGTTGTCCCGGCGATTCTCGCCAAGGGTGGCTTTGCGCTGATCACCGCCGACCACGGCAACGCCGACCACATGTTTGACGTTGCTTCCGACGGTTCCAAGCATCCGTTCACGGCTCACACCACCAACCGTGTGCCGTTCATCATCGTTGATGAGAAGGCCAAGCTCACCGGTATCGAGGACGGCCGTCTTTCCGATATCGCTCCGACCATGCTCACCATGGCTGGTATTGAGCCTTCCGCCGAGATGACGGGCCGCGTGCTCGCCACCGAGGCCTAAGAGAAAACAAATACCGTTTTCTAGCAAGGGGGTTGTCCATATTCGGGCATCCCCTTTTTTGGTATTTCTGCCATTTCTACCCCGTCCCCGAGTGGCGGGTAGGGGAGAGCGGGGGTTGTGGTACAGTACTGGAGTTTGAATTGTTCTATTAAGGAGCTTATCTATGGGTCCGTTCCAGATTCTTCTGTTTGTCGTTTGGGCTGTTTCTGCCGTGGCGCTGACGATTCTCGTCCTGATGCATTCCGGTAAGGGTACCGGCGTTTCGGATATGATCGCTAGCTCGCTGTATAACTCCAGCTCTGCCACAGGTGTTATGGAGCAGAACCTCGACCGCCTGACCGTCATCATGGCTGTCGTGTTTGCCGTGTGCGTCGTGCTGTGCATGTTCTTCTTCCCGCAGGGCATCGTGGGCTACTAATCACGAGCCGCATAAGTACTTGTAAAGGGTTCCGCAAGTGCGGGACCCTTTTTTGTTTACATATTCGTAACAGAGTCAAAAATATCACCACATACTGCGCCCAACTAAAGAAATTCTTGACCGTTAACCGGAATTAGCCCCAAATCGTGCATAAAATGCGCTACTGTATTGCAAAACGTTGGCCTGTTGTGCATAACCAGCCATAGCAGCGGGCAGCGTTTTGATGGTTCGGATCGGATTGTCTCGACATGTGTCCGACTGAACATTTCTTTGTCCTATCTCATAAGGAGGATGGCATGGCTGATTCTATGTTCCACCAGCCCGTTATGGGTCGTCGCGCCTTTGTCGGCGGTACCCTTGCTGCGAGCTCCATGGCTTTTCTTGCCGCATGCGGCAAGAAGGGCGGCGACGCTTCCGGTTCTGAGTCCGGTTCGACGCTGAACTTCTACATCAACAACCCGGTCTGCATCGACCCCTACAACGTCCAGGAGGACCAGGGTACTCAGGTCGAGTATCAGCTCTTTGACGCTCTGACCTCTTACGACGCCGAGAAGGGCGAGATCGTTCCGCTGGCTTGCGAGTCCTTTGAGTCCAACGACGACGCCACCGAGTTTACCTTCAAGATCAAGAAGGCCAAGTTCCACAACGGTGACGACGTTACCTCTAAGTCCTTCAAGCTCGGTTGGGAGCGTCTGGTCAACACCAAGTCGGCCATCGCTACCGAGTATGGCCCTTCCGAGGTCTCCTATCACCTTTCCATGGTCGAGGGCTATGACGATCTGCTTGCCGGTAACGCCACCGAGCTCAGCGGTGTTACTTGCCCCGACGATGAGACCCTCGTCGTCAAGCTGTCTTCCGCTTACGCTGACTTCCCCTTCGTCGCCTCTCACCCGGCTCTGGCCCCGGTTCCCGAGTGCGCCGAGTCCGATGTCAAGAGCTTCTACCTTGCCCCGGTCGGTAACGGCCCGTTCATGATGGACGGCAAGTGGGAGGATGGCCAGGAGATCAACGTCAAGAAGTTCGACGATTACTATGGCGACAAGGCCAAGATCGATGGCATCCACTTCCAGGTCATCAAGGACATGGAGACCGCTTACAAGGAGTTCCAGGCCGGTAACCTCGATGTCTGCGACGTTCCCGTCGCTCAGATCGACGCTGCCAAGAAGGATCGCGGCGTGTCCAAGGACGGCTACACCATGGGTGACGGCGAGCGCATGCTGCTCGGCGCCGAGCCTTCCACCTACTACCTGACCTGCAACAACACGGCCGAGCCGTTCAACAACGCTGACCTGCGTAGGGGTATCTCCCTGGCCATTAACCGTGAGGCCATCTGCAAGACCATCTTCAAGGGTACCCGTACCCCCGCCGACGGCATTGTTCCTCCGGGCATCGATGGCTACAAGGAGGGCGCATGGGAGTTCTGCGCCTACGACGTCGACAAGGCTAACGAGTACCTCGACAAGGTCGCTCCTGCCGGCGCTAACGGCGATCGTGGCATTAACGTGACCCTTTCCTACAACCAGGACGGTGGCCACAAGGAGATCATGGAGTCCATCATCGGCGACCTCGCCAAGGTTGGCGTTACCGCTGTCTCCGATACCCCTGAGTGGTCTGCCCTGCTCGAGCAGTACCAGAACTTTAACTATCAGTTCGGTCGTCTGGGCTGGATTGCCGACTACCCGATCATGGACAACTTCCTGTATCCGCTGTTCCACTCCGACTCCCTCGGTGGCGACAACCGCTCTGGTTACAACAACCCCGAGTTCGACGCCAAGGTCGACGAGGCTCGTACCACGGTTGACGACGAGGAGCGCGTCGCTAAGATGCAGGAGGCCGACGCAATGGTCGCTGCCGACTGCCCGGTCATCCCGATTATGTTCTACACGCACACCATCGCCGGCTCCGATCGCATTAAGCACCTCTATGTCGATCCGCAGAAGCACGCCGATCTGGGTACCGCTGAGCTCGCCTAAGAGTTTGCAGCTTCCGTGAGGGTCAAGTATTTACGTAGACCTCATGGGAAACATACAGTTCTCCCTAACCTGGGGTAAACTGGCTGATGGTAATTTTGGGATGCCGGTCTGGCGATCGGCATCCCATTTAGGTTAATCCCTAGATAGGGGAGTGGTATGGGTAAGTACATCGTTAAACGTGTGCTTCAGTTCATCCCGGTGTTTTTGGGCGTTACGCTGATTCTGTTCGCCCTCCAGAATATCGTGCCGGGAGATCCGATCAAGCTGATCGGTGGAGACAAGGCTCTGTCCCCCGAGGTGGAGCTTCAGCTTCGCGTCCGCTATCACCTGGTCCAGACGGACGAGGACGGCAACGCGATCCTTGACGAGAACGGCGACCCCGTTCAAACGTCGCTCGTGGACCGTTACTTGTATTACATGAACGGCCTGCTTCATGGCGATTTGGGCAATTCGTACCAGCGCAAGCTGCCGGTTACGGAAATCTTTGCCCAGAAGTATCCGTATACGGTCAAACTTGCCGCGTGTGCCATCGTGCTCGAGGCAATCATGGGTATCGGTGCGGGTATCATTTCGGCGGTAAAGCGTTATTCCTTCTGGGATATTTTGGTAACGCTCACCACGTCGATCCTCGTTGCGGTCCCGGCCTTCTGGCTCGGTATGTTGCTGCAGCTGTTCTTTGGCGTCATCCTCAAGGACGCCACGGGCGGTGCATTCTCCATGCCGATCTCGGGTGCCGGCGGTTCCAGCTCTCAGTATCAGGATTGGATGCACTATGTGCTTCCGACCATTACGCTGGCTTCGGTTTCGACCGCTTATGCCGCCCGCATTATGCGCTCGCAGCTGCTTGACGTCATGAACCAGGATTACATCCGCACGGCAAAGGCCAAGGGTCTCTCCAATCGCGCGATCATCATCAAGCATGCGCTTAAGAATGCACTCATCCCCGTCGTTACCTATATTGGTGTCGACTTCGGTGGCATGCTTTCGGGCGCCATCCTGACCGAGACGGTCTTTAACTGGCCCGGTATCGGCTATGAGGTCTATCGCGCCATTAGCATGCGTGACTGGCCCATCGTTATGGGCGGCGTTACGCTCATCGTTGTCGTCGTCATGGTGATCAACCTGCTCGTCGACATTAGCTATGCATTCCTCGACCCGCGCATCCGCCTTGGCGGTCCGTCGGATAAGGCCTAAGGGAGGTACGTCTCATGCAGGAAACTGATTCTCAGTCTCAGGAGCAGGCTACCGCCACCAAGGCCGCATCTGCTCCCGCCAAGTCCCGCACGCTGTGGGGCGACGCTTTTAAGCGTCTTCGCAAGAACAAGCTCGCCGTTATCGGTGTCTGCTGGATCATCATCGTCGTTGTGGTTGCCCTGACCGCAGATCTGTGGGCTAAGCCCTGGCTCGGTTCTCCGACGGCTTCCGACTCGACCACTATGGCCGAGACGTCGCTGCTGGCTCCGTGTGCCGAGCACCCGTTTGGCACCGACGCCCTTGGTCGTGACATTCTCGTCCGCGTTATCTACGGTGCGCGCGTTTCGCTGTCCGTCGGCATTATGGCCACCGCGATCTCCACGCTGATTGGTCTGGTCATGGGTGCTCTGGCCGGTTTCTACGGCGGCATCTGGGATACGATCATCATGCGCTGTGCGGACATCTTCCTGGCGTTCCCGTACGTGCTGTTCGTTGTCGCCATGATCGCCGTTATCGGCCGTGGTCTTCAGAACGTCTTTATCGCCATCGGTATTCTCGGCTGGCCTTCGATTGCGCGCGTCTTCCGCTCTGCGATCTTGACCGTCAAGGAAAACGACTATGTTGATGCTGCGCGCGCGATGGGTGCATCTGATGCTCGTATCGTTGTGCGTCACATCTTCCCGAACTCCGTCGCCTCCATCGTGGTCTACGCGACCATGAACATTGGTGGCGCCATTCTGACCGAGTCCGCTCTGTCCTTCCTCGGCATGGGCGTTATTCCGCCTACGCCTTCGTGGGGCTCCATGATTCAGGACGGTCAGCAGTATCTTCTGACTGCTCCCTGGATGATGATCATGCCCGGTCTGGCAATTCTCTCGACGGTGCTCGCCTTCACCCTGTTGGGTGATGGTCTGCGCGACGCCCTCGACGTCAAGATGAAGGACGCATAAGGATGAAGAAGAACAAGAACTATGTGGACCTGAAGGACCAGCCGGTTCCCGAGGGCCAGCATCTGCTCGAGGTCGATGACCTTAAGATGTATTTCCACACTGAGGATGGCGTCGTTCGCGCTGTCGACGGTGTCTCCTACACGCTCGATCGCGGCGAGACCCTGGGCGTCGTCGGTGAGTCCGGCTCCGGTAAGTCCGTGACCGCCATGACCATCATGGGCCTCATCTCGATGCCTCCGGGAAAGATCGAGGGCGGCGACGTTCGCTATCGCGGTCGTTCGATTCTCGAAATGACCGAGGAAGAGATGCAGCACATTCGCGGTAACGATATCGCGATGATCTTCCAGGATCCTATGACCTCCTTGAACCCGGTCTATAAGATCGGCAAACAGGTGGGCGAGGGCCTTCGTCTGCACCGTGGCTACTCCAAGCAGGAGGCGCTCAAGCGTGCCACCGAGCTTTTGGACCTCGTTGGTATTCCCGAGCCCGAGAAGCGCGTCAATGAGTATCCGCACCAGTTCTCCGGCGGTATGCGTCAGCGTGTCATGATCGCTATGGCTCTTGCCTGCGATCCCGATATTCTGATTGCCGACGAGCCCACGACTGCCCTGGACGTTACCATTCAGGCTCAGATTATTGAGCTTATGCAGGAAATGCAGGAGAAGAACGGCAACGCCATCATCATGATTACCCATGACCTGGGCGTCGTTGCCGATATGGCTGATAAGATCATGGTTATGTACGCCGGCCGTCCCGTCGAGTTCGGTACTGCTGAGGAAATCTTCTACGAGAGTCGCCACCCCTACACCTGGGGCCTTATCCGCTCCATCCCGGAGCAGGCCATCGAAGAGAAGAAGCCGCTTACGCCGATTCACGGCAACCCGCCTTCGCTCATGAACCTGCCTGAGGGCTGCGTCTTCTCTCCTCGTTGTCCCTATGCGACGGACAAGTGCCGCAAGCAGCGCCCCGAGCGCGTTGTCACCGAGTCTGGTCATTACTCTGCGTGCCACTACTCCGGTGACCCCGAGTTCCTCAAGAACGCTCCTGAGACGTCCCGTACGCGCAAGGATTCCAAGAAGGGAGGCGAGGCGTAATGGCAGATACCAACGAGCGTACTCCGCTGCTGAAGGTCGAGCACCTCTCTAAGGAGTTCCCCGCTGAGTCCGGCATGTTCGCCAAGCGCTTCTCCAAGCGTGTTGTCTCTGCAGTAAATGACATTTCGTTCGAGATTTATCCGGGCGAGACCTTTGGTCTGGTTGGTGAGTCTGGTTGCGGTAAGTCCACGACGGGTCGCACCATCATGCGCCTGACCAAGCCGACGGCAGGCAAAGTGTTCTTCCAGGGCAAAGACGTTGCCGAGATGAGCAAGCATGAGATCAAGGACATGCGTCGCGAGATGCAGTTTATCTTCCAGGATCCCTATGCTTCGCTCAATCCCCGTATGACCATCGGCGAGATCGTCTCCGAGCCCATGACCATTCACGGCGTGGGCACCAAGGAAGAGCGCATTGAGCGTGTCCGCGAGCTTCTCGACGTTGTCGGACTGAACCCCGAGCACATTAACCGCTATCCTCATGAGTTCTCCGGCGGTCAGCGTCAGCGTGTTGGCATTGCCCGCGCGTTCGCTCTGAAGCCCAAGCTGATTATCTGCGACGAGCCGGTTTCTGCTCTGGATGTGTCCATTCAGGCCCAGGTTTTGAACCTGCTCAAGGAGCTGCAGGACAAGTTCGGTACCGCATATCTGTTTATCGCCCACGACCTGTCCGTCGTGCAGCACATCTCCGATCGCGTTGCCGTTATGTATCTGGGTAAGATGGTCGAGGTTTCCGACTGGAAGACGCTCTATAGCGAGCCTCACCATCCGTACACGCAGTCGCTGCTGTCTGCCGTGCCGGTGCCCGATCCTGATATCCAGAAGACCCGCAAGCGCATCATCCTCGCCGGCGATCCGCCGTCACCATTGGATCCGCCGACCGGCTGCCGTTTCCACACGCGCTGCCCGATCGCGCAGGGCATCTGCTCCGAGAAGCTTCCTGAGTTTAAGGAAGTTGCCCCGGGTCACTGCTGCGCGTGCCACTTCGCGGAGCCGTTCCCGATCAAGGAATCGCACATCGACCTGTAGTCGGTTTTTCTCGTCCGGGCCCGCCCTGAAGTTACTTTTCAGAACGTCCTCGGACATGCAAGAAACCCCCGCTGCGCACTTCGTGCGGCGGGG
>CABQJV010000026.1 GCA_902464565.1 uncultured Collinsella sp. | reverse complement strand
GCGGCTCGAAAGCTCAACTATATGAGCATCGCGCGGGCGCGATTAGGCCTTGAGGGCCTCCTCGACGGCGACAGCGCAGGCGACGGTGGCACCGACCATGGGGTTGTTGCCCATGCCGATGAGACCCATCATGTCGACGTGCGCAGGCACGGAGGAAGAACCGGCGAACTGGGCGTCGGAGTGCATACGGCCCATGGTGTCGGTCATGCCGTAAGAGGCAGGGCCGGCGCCCATGTTGTCCGGGTGCAGGGTACGGCCAGTGCCGCCACCAGAAGCGACGGAGAAGTACTTCTTGCCAGCCTCGAGGCGCTCCTTCTTGTAGGTGCCAGCGACGGGGTGCTGGAAGCGCGTGGGGTTGGTGGAGTTACCGGTGATCGAGATGTCGACGTTCTCGTGCCACATGATGGCAACGCCCTCGCGGACGTCGTCGGCGCCGTAGCAGTTGACGGCGGCGCGGGGACCATCGGAGTAGGGGATGGTCTCGACGACCTTGAGCTCGCCCGTGAAGTAGTTGAACTGGGTCTTCACGTAGGTGAAGCCGTTGATGCGGGCGATGATCTGAGCAGCGTCCTTGCCCAGACCGTTGAGGATGACGCGCAGCGGCTTCTTGCGAGCCTTGTTGGCGTTCAGAGCCAGGCCGATAGCACCCTCAGCGGCAGCGAAGGACTCGTGACCGGCCAGGAAGGCGAAGCACTCGGTGTCGTCGGAGAGCAGCATAGCGCCCAGGTTGCCGTGGCCCAGACCGACCTTGCGGTCCTCGGCGACGGAGCCGGGAACGGTGAAGGCCTGGATGCCCTCGCCGATGATGGCGGCAGCCTCAGAAGCGGACTTGGCGCCACGCTTGACAGCGAGAGCGCAACCGAGGGTGTAGGCCCACTCGGCGTTCTGGAAGGCGATGGACTGGGTGTTGTTGACGATCTCACGCGGGTTGAAGCCCTTGTCGGTGCAGATCTGCAGAGCTTCCTCGAGGGAGGCGATGCCGTTGTCGGCGAGGCACTTGTTGATCTTGTCAGCGCGGCGCTCGTAACCTTCGAACGTAACAGTCATAGTTATTTCCCTCCCTTTCTACTCGTGAACCGGGAACACGCTGGCGACGGAGTGAGTCTCCTCGTCGGTGCGCGGGTCGATGTACTTGGCAGCGTTCTCCCACTGACCATAGTGGCCCATAGCGCCAGCGATGGCCTCCTCGGGGGTCTTGCCGGCCTTGACGGCGTCGGTGAACTTGCCGAGGTTCAGGAACTCGAATGCGATGATCTCGTTCTTGTCGTTGAGAGCCATGCGGGTGACGTAGCCCTGAGCGAGCTCGAGGTAACGAGCGCCCTTGGCCTTGGTGCCGAACATGGTGCCGACCTGAGAGCGAAGGCCCTTGCCGAGGTCGTCGAGGGAGGCGCCCACGGGCAGGCCGCCCTCGGAGAACGCGGTCTGGCTGCGGCCGTAAACGATCTGCAGGAAGATCTCGCGCATAGCAACGTTGATGGCGTCGCAGACGAGGTCGGTGTTGAGGGCCTCGAGGATGGTCTTACCGGGAAGGATTTCGGAAGCCATGGCGGCAGAGTGGGTCATGCCCGAGCAGCCGATGGTCTCAACGAGGGCCTCCTCGATGATGCCGTCCTTGACGTTCAGCGTGAGCTTGCAGGCGCCCTGCTGAGGTGCGCACCAACCCACACCGTGCGTAAGACCGGAGATGTCGGAAATCTCCTTAGCCTGGACCCACTTGCCCTCCTCGGGGATGGGTGCGGGGCCGTGGTATGCACCCTTGGCAACGGGGCACATGTTCTCCACTTCCTGTGAGTACTGCATGCCTCTCCTCTCTATCGTGTTGGCGTCCCGTCTGGGGGTCGTGGCTGGCGATTGCCGGGCGACCCTTCGAAAGGGACATGACATGCAGCCCCTATAATACCGCGAAATGCACGGAATATTCGGCGAACGGCTCAGTTTTCGTAGCGAGAAGTCCGGAAGTTTTAATTGAAACGGTTTAACTCTACGTTCTGTGGTCGTGAGCTTCCGTAGAGGGGGTCCGTCTTGGGCAAGCTTTTGGTCCGCTCTTGCAAGCGTTGCAGTGGTTGACCTGTTGCAACGGTGCCGTTCGCCGCCTGTTTGCTGCCTTTGGCCGCGCGAGTGTATTGTTTTGCGTGAATGTTTTGATGGCACGCTTCAATCGTGCTGTATTGGATGGTAAGCAGATCCCGGCGAAGGGAGCGCGATGCAGCGCATTTGGAGAACGGTTACCGGCTTTTACCATGTCTGTGCTCGCGGTGTGGGCAAACAGCTCATCTTTGAGGGCGATGAAGACCGGTGGGAGTTTTTGGAGCTGATGCGCGAGTGCTGCTGCGAGGAGGGTGTGACGGTTATCGCCTGGTGCCTTATGGGCAATCACGTGCATTTGGTGCTTACAGATTACGAGGACAGGATGAGCGCGGCGATGCACCGGTTGCTTTTGACGTACGCGCGGCGGTTCAATAAACGCACGGGGCGCACAGGGCATCTGTTCCAGAACCGTTTTGACCGGCGCTCGCTCGATACCGACTGGCAGGTGATGGAGGCTATTCGCTCCGTACACGCCGATCCGCAGGAGGCGGGCGTTAGCCTAATAGAGCGTTATCCCTGGAGTAGCTTTGCGGAGCATTTGTGCGCTTACGACGGTGACGCGGCCGATGTCGCGAGGGGATTTTCTGATCCTTCTTGCGTGCTTGAGCTTTTTGGTTCTGCCGAGGGCTTTATTGCCTATTCGCTTTCGACGCCCGACGGCAGTGAGCCAGCGCTGTGCGATATGAAAGAGACGGAATGGGAACGCCACGCCTTTGCCGACAAGATGGCGAAGGAGCTCGGGGTTCCGCTTCGTGGGGTTAAAGTCGCACCGCCGGCGCAGCGCGATACCGTTATTCTTGGATTGCACGATGCCGGTTTTACGGTGCGCCAGATTGAGCGGTATACCGGGATTGGCAAAAGTACCGTCTCTCGTATCGTGCGTGCTTATGCGCGGGTGAAGGCACAGGCTGAGCTCTCGGAATAGAAAATGGCCGAACCACTCTTGTCAAGCGATTCGGCCAACAAAAATCTTAAGATTTGGGACAAATACTACTGATTATTTTGTCCCGTGAGCATGCCGTCGAGGGTGCGCCAGGCGAGCTCGGCGCATTTGACGCGGGCGGGCATGTGCGAGATGTCCTGGAGCTGGGCGGCTTCGTCCAGGTCTTCCAAGTCCTCCTCGGAGAGCTGCTCGCCGCGGATCATGGCGAGGAAGAGCTCTGCCAAGCGGCGAGCTTCCTCGACGGTCTCGCCGGTGATGAGGTCGGCCATGATGTCGGCACTGGCCTGACTGATGGCGCAGCCGTGGCCGGTAAAGGAGGCCTCCTCGATAACGCCGTTCTCGACGCGCAGCTGCAAGGTGAGCTCGTCGCCGCAGCTGGGGTTGATGCCGTCGTGCTCGTGCGTGGGAGCATCCATCTCGTACTTATAGTCGGGGTGCGAGTTGTGCTCCATAAATGTGGTGGAGGTGTACAGATTACCCATTGAACGTGCTCCAAACGTGATGCAGGCCGGCGATGAACTTGTCGATGTCGGCCTTGTCGTTGTAGAAGGCCACGCTGGCGCGGCAACAAGCAAGGTTTTCGACACCCAGCCAGGTAAGCAGCGGCTGCGCGCAGTGGTGACCGGCGCGGATGCAGACGCCGTCCATGTCCATGATGCTCGCGACGTCGTGCGGGTGGATGCCCTTGACGTTAAAGCTCACAACGCCGTGGTGGTTGTCCCAATAGATGGAGCCGATGATTTGGACAAAGTCGAGCTGCATGAGTTCGCCCATCAGATAGTGGACGAGTGCCTGCTCGCGGGCCTGGATGTTCTCGTAACCCACCGTGTTGACCAGGTAGTCGAGTGCCGCGCCCGTGGCGAAGATGCCGGCGGCGTCTTGTGTGCCGGCCTCGAATTTCTCGGGAACGGGCGCCCAGACGGCGTCCTGCTCGGTAACAGAGTCGATCATCTCGCCGCCGGTGAGCATGGGCGGCATGGCGTTGAGCAGGTCCATCTTGCCCCACAGCACGCCGATGCCCATGGGGCCCATAGCCTTGTGCGCGCTAAAGGCAAAGAAGTCGGCGCCCAGGTCGGCCACATCGACCGGCATGTGCGGCAGCGACTGCGCACCGTCGACGACCAGGTAGCCGCCATACTTGTGCACGAGCTTGCCGAGGTTCTTGACTGGGTTCTCGACTCCCAACACGTTGGAGACCTGACCCACGGCCAGAATCTTGGTCTTGGGACCAACCTTGGCAAGAACCTCCTCGGTGGTGAGCTGACCGGTCTTGGTGGGGTAGAGGTAGACGAGCTTGGCGCCGGTCTCGCGGCAGACCTGCTGCCACGGAATCAGGTTGGAGTGGTGCTCCATGATGGTGATGACGACCTCGTCGCCCGGCTCGAGGACTGTGGGTGCAAAGCTCTTGGCGACCAGGTTGAGCGACTCGCTCGTGTTGCGGGTGAAGACGACCTCGTTGGCCTGGGCAGCGCCGATGAGGTCGGCGATCTGCTGGCGCACCTTCGCGATAGCCTCAGTGGCCTCGACGGACAGCGAGTACAGGCCGCGCAGAGGGTTGGCGTTCATGCGCTGGTAGAAGTCGCGCTCGGCGTCGAGCACACAGGCAGGACGCTGCGCGGTGGCGGCACTATCGAGGAAGGCGATCTCGGGGTGCTGCTGGAACAGCGGGAACTGCGCCTTGTAGGGATTAGTCTCGATGTCGACGGTAGGCCAGCCGCGCGAGGCCTCGTCGCTGGCGTCGAGCTCCATAGGCTCCGGTGCGGTACAGGTGTCGCATTTAACGTGCTCGGTGTCGATCATGCGAGCTCCTCTTCAAAGTTGTCGATCAGGTTGTTGCCCAGGCGGACGACGGCGGCGCGGGTGCGCTCGTCGGTGGCGGAAAGTGCGGCGTCCTCCAGCTTGGCGCGGACGAACAGGTCCTCGGCGGCGTTTTGGTCAAGGCCGCGGCAGGCGAGGTAGAACAGTTGCTCGTCGCGGACGTGGCCGATGGTGGCTCCGTGGTTGCCGGCGACGTCGTCCTCGTCGCAGAGAATGACGGGAACGGTCTTGTTGTCGACGCCCTTGTTGGCCAAAAGCACCGTCTCGCGCTCGGTGCCGGTTGCACCCTTGCAACCGTGCACGAGGTCGATGGTGCCGCGGTAGACCTTCTTGGACGTGCCGGTCAGCACGCCGTTGGCGTCGATCTCGCACTCGGTCTTGCGACCGCGGTGGCGCAGCTCGTAGTTAAAGTCGCGCACCTGCTCTCGGGCGCCCAAGTAGTCAGTATCGATGGTGACCTTGGCGGTATCGCCCAGCAGGTCGCCGGCAAGGCCGGTGGCGCTGGCGCCGGCACCCAGGACGGTGTGCTGCACGTTGACGCGCGCGCCCTCGTCCAGGAATAGACCGGTGTCATCGAGTGCGATCCAGCTGTCATCGAGCGTCTGCGTGCAGGTTACGTTGACGGTGGCGTACTCGTAAGCGCACACGCGTAGCACAGAGCCCACGACGCCCTGGCCGTTGACGGGGGAGTCCAGGGCTATGCGCAGATCGAGTGTTGCCTGCGGACGGGCGACGACGTCGATGGCGGCGATGGCCGCGGCTGCATCGACACCGCTCACGCGCACGGTAACCGTGGCGTGCTTGTATGCGGGCACATCGATGACGATGCGCTTGGTGGCGTGGTCGGCCAAGTAGGTGTAGGCAGCCTCGCCCATGCCGGTCTCGAAGGCTTCAGCAGGGGAGAGCTCCTCCTCGAGCTTGATGGCGCCGGCCTGGTAGACGGAGGTTGCGGGCACGTCGAGCTCGGTCTCGGGCGTGATGCGGGCGCGGTCGGCGGCGTCGCCGGGGGCGGAGGCGCGGCGCTCGGGGAAGCGCTCGGCCATGGTCTCCATGGCGGCGTTAAACGCGTCGGCCGTGCCAGTAAACTGCTCATCCAGCCCCTCGACTTCAACGGCCTCGGCGGGGGCGGCGGCAAGTTCGTCCGAAAGCTCGAGCTTGGTCTGGTTCATCTTGAGCCAGCCCCAAGTGGCGGCAGGCATCGCATTAACCTGCTCGAGCGTGGTAACAGCGGTGTTCGTGGTCTGTTTCATTATCCGATCGCTCCTTCCATCTCGAGCTTGATCAGGTTGTTCATCTCGACGGCGTACTCAAGCGGCAGCTCCTTGGAGACCGGGTTGGCAAAGCCGTTTACGATCATGGTGCGGGCCTCTTCCTCCGAGATGCCGCGGCTCATCAGGTAGAACACCTTGTCGTCGCCGATGCGGCCGATGGTGGCCTCGTGGCCGATGTCGACGTTCTTGGCGCGAATGTCCATGGCGGGGATGGTGTCGGAGCGGCTCTGGTCGTCGAGCATCAGCGACTGGCAGCTCACGGTTGCCTTGGAGCCCTCGGCCTTAGGCGTGGCCACGATGGAGCTGCGGAAGGTCTGGATGCCGCCGCTCTTGGAGATGCCCTTGGTCTCGACGGTTGCCGAGGTATCGGGCGCGTTGAGCACGACCTTGCAGCCGGTGTCGAGGTTCTGCCCGGCACCGGCAAAGGTGATGCCGGTAAAGCTCGAGCGAGCGCGGCGGCCATTGAGTACACTCATGGGGTAGAGGTAGCCCACGTGGCTGCCGAAGGAGCCGCTGATCCATTCGATGTCGCCATCCTCGTCCACGCGCGCACGCTTGGTGTTGAGGTTGTACATGTTTTTGGACCAGTTTTCGATGGTCGAATAGCGCAGGTGCGCGCGCTTGCCTACAAACAGCTCCACAGCGCCGGCGTGGAGGTTGGCCACGTTGTACTTGGGCGCGGAGCAACCTTCGATAAAGTGCAGGTCGGCGTCGTCCTCGACAATGATGAGCGTGTGTTCAAACTGACCGGCGCCCTTGGCGTTGAGGCGGAAGTAGCTCTGCAGCGGAAAATCGAGCTTGGTGCCCTTGGGAACGTAGACAAACGAGCCTCCCGACCACACGGCACCGTGCAGGGCCGCAAACTTGTGGTCGGTGGGCGGGATGAGCGTCATAAACTTCTCGTGGATGAGCGGCTCCCACTGCGGATCGTGCAGGGCCTCCTCAATGCCGGAGTAGACGATGCCCATCTTGGACGCGGTGTCCTGCATGTTGTGGTAGACCAGCTCGGAGTCGTACTGCGCGCCGACGCCCGCCAGATAGCTGCGCTCGGCCTCGGGGATGCCCAGGCGCTCAAAGGTGTTCTTGATGTCGTCGGGCACCGACTCCCAGTCGTGCTTTTGGTCGGTGTTGGGCTTGACGTAGGTGACGATGTTGTCCATGTCCAGGCCCTCGATGGAGGGGCCCCACGTCGGGTCGGGGAAGCGGTTGAAAATCTCGAGGGACTTGAGGCGCAGGTCGAGCATCCATTGCGGCTCGTCCTTCTTGGCGCTGATCTCGCGCACGATGTCGGGCGTGATGCCGGCGTCGAGGCGCTCGAATCCCTCCTCGCCATAGGTGAAGTCGTAGAGGCTGCGGTCGATGTCCGCGACCTCGGTGCGGTTCTTGGTCATTGCGTCGCCCCTTTACGCCTGCTGCTCGGCAGCGGCGGCCTCGGCCTGGGCGCGCTGCTCGGCGGCCTCGCGCTCGAAGGTCTCAAAACCGTTCTTGTCGATCCAGGGAATCAGCGAGGCGTCGTCCTCGCGCACAATATGGCCCTTGACCATAACGTGGACGCGGTCGACATCCAGGTGCTCCAGGATGCGCGTGTTGTGTGTGATGATGAGCATGGAGCCGTCGCAGCTCTTGCGGTAGGCGTCCATGCCGTGGCTGACGGTGGACAGGGCATCGACGTCCAGGCCGGAGTCGGTTTCGTCCAGGATGGCGAGTTTGGGCTGCAGCAGAAGAAGCTGGAGCATCTCGACCTTCTTCTTCTCGCCGCCCGAGAAGCCCACGCCCAGCTCGCGGTTGAGGTAGGCGGTGTCCATGTTGAGCTCGGCCGCGAGCTCCTTGACGCGACGGCGGAACTCCTTGCCCTTCATCTCCAGGCCGGGGCGGCCGGCGATGCTGGCGCGCAAAAAGCTCGACAGCGGCACGCCCGGGATCTCGACCGGAGCCTGGAAGCTCAGGAACAGGCCGGCGCGCGAACGCTTGTCGGTGGTGAGATCGGTGATGTCCTGGCCGTCAAAGACGATGCGGCCGTTCTGCACGGTGTAGACGGGGTCGCCCATGACCAGATGACCGAGGGTGGACTTGCCGGCGCCGTTGGGTCCCATCAGCACGTGGGTCTCGCCGGCGGCGACGTTGAGGTTGACGTTGTGGAGGATGGTCTTTTCGTCCACGGAGGCGGTCAGACCTTCGATGGAAAGCAGCGGATTTGCGCTCATGCTGTCCCTCTCTGTATATGGTGTACTCATAGGTGTACTAAACCCTAGGAATCTTCTCGGAATAAAGTTACTATGGGTTCGGCGTTAGTCAAGGGAAAACCCGACTAATCCACTCGACTTTTTAGATGCGGGACATAATAATCAGGTTTGTTTGCCCCGCGTGCATAAGATTTGGGACAAACAAACCTGGTATTTTGTCCCGGTAACGATGAGAGGGTAGGTATGCTCATTTCTTCTAAGGGCCGCTATGCCCTCCGGCTGATGATCTATATCGCAGCGCTTGGTGACGTCGAGGGCAAAATCGCCCTGCGCGAGGTCGCCGACCGCGAGCATATCTCGCAAAAGTATTTGGAGCAGCTGGTCCGTCCGCTCATGAAGGCGGGCCTGCTTAAGAGCGTGCGCGGCAAGGGCGGCGGCTACATGATGGCCAAGGACCCCGTCGAGGTGCGTGCTGGCGACATCCTGCGTGCCGTTGAGGGCAGCACGGCTCCGGTGGCGTGCGATGGCATCGACAACAGCTGTACCCGCAGTGATCTTTGCTCGACCGTCAAGTTCTGGCGCGGTCTGGACGACGTGATCGAAAAGTACGTCGACGGCGTGACGTTGGCCGACCTAGCCGCCGTCCCCGAGATCAACTTTGACATTAAGCTGTAGGGGTGCAAATGGCATCTCTTGACAAGGTGTACAAACAAATCGAAGTTTTTGCTCGGGAATGTGACACCGAGAAGGTCGTGTTGTTTGGTTCTCGTGCTCGAGGCGACAACTTGCCCAAGAGCGATATTGACATCGCCGTAGCAGGTTGCCGGGATTTCGGCCGTTTCTCATATTTGATCGATGAGCGTCTTGATACTCTTTTAGATGTAGATGTCGTCAATCTCGACGAGTCCTTATCGCAGCAATTGCTCGATGAAATTGCCAGGGATGGTGTGATTCTGTATGAAAAAATATGAGAACTTTGCCAGCGCCTTGGCGAATCTTGAGGATGCGCCCAATCAGGATCTCAATAATGATTTTGTTCAGAGTGGATTGATTAATAAGTTCAATCTTCAATTTGAACTGAGCTGGAAGCTCCTTAAACGTCTGCTCGAGTATGAGGGCGCCACGCTTGCCGCGTCGGGGTCTCCTCGTGCCATCTTGAAGGAGGCCTACCGATTCTACGACTTTATTGATGAGGCAGCCTGGCTAGATATGCTCAGAGACCGCAATACGAACGTTCATATCTATGACAACAAGCTCGCTCAAGATTTGATTCAGCGCATCTTGAACGCCTATATTCCCGCTTTCTGCCAGTTGAGGGACGGACTGATGGAGCGTTACGGCGAGCTTCTGATGGCGCCCGATGACCAGTTTGTCTAATTCCTTAAGATTTCGCGGAGGGTTGTTGCCGTTTACCGAGGGGTTGTTGTGCAACAACGGGTGAGCTGCAATACTTAATTCTATCTTTGCAAACCGCACTTTAACTACACCAATGCAGGGAGGATCTTATGCAGCCCAAGCATTCTGCTATTGTCGCGGGCCTGACGCTGGCGCTTTCGTTTGGCGCCGTTACCGCGCCCGCGCCCGCCGCTGCCGAGGAGCCAACGCCGGGCGTTGCCTCGGATGCCACCGATATCGATAAGGGCCTTTACACCCAGCAGTCCTTCTCGGGTGTGCTGAGGTCGGTCCAGGGCGTTTCGTTTGTCAACGTGACTCCCGAGATGAAGTACTTCACCAAATATGAGAGCCATGGCAACTATAACCAGGGCTTTTCGTATGGTGACGGCTACAACGCGCTGGGCTATTACCAGTTCGACCGTCGTTGGTCGCTCATCCCGTTTATGAAGCAGGCCTACAACTACAACCCCGAAAAATACAGCATGCTCAAGGATGCGATTGATCGCGGCAGCGAGATTTCCAACACGAGCAATGCCATGTACGAGAACGGCCAGCTCACCGAGTTGGGCCATATCGCTCAGGATGCCTTCCAAGGTGCGTACAACACCGATCCTGTTGAGTTCTCAGCACTTCAAGATGCCTATGCGTACAACTCGTACTATGCGGTGACCGAGGCGTGGCTCAAGAGCGGCCTGGGTATTGATATTTCGGGCCGCGCCGATTGCGTCAAGGGCATGGTGTGGAGCATTACCAACATGTGCGGCACCGGTGGTTGCAGGGATTTCTTCCGTTGGGCAAATCTTTCCAACGATATGTCCGACCGCGAGTTTGTGACGGCGCTCTCCAATAGCGTGGTCAACAACGTGGCGACCAAGTATTCGAGCCAGCCCCAGTATCATGAAGGCTGGAAGAACCGCTACTGCAACGAGCTAAAGGACTGCTTGGTTTATATCGCTGAGGACGAGGCTGCCGCCGCGACGCCCGTGCAGCCCGAGCCCACACCGGCGCCCTCGCCGACACCTGATTCGAATGACGACTCGAGTGACGATGCCAACGATGACAGGATGGATGCGCCCCCGACCGATGCTGACGGTAATGGCTCTGCTGGTGGCACTACCAACGACGGCTCTACCTCGAACGGCTCCAATTCGAACGGCTCTGCTGCGGGCGATTCGTCTTCAAGCTCTGCCGGCAATACGGACAGCGACGCTTCTGGTTCGACCGACGCTGACACCTCTAACTCATCCACCAGCTCGAGCGATTCGTTCGTTGACACCGGCTCTAACAACGGCTCCGGCTCTGACGCAACCCCTGATTCCGATGCTTCCAAGGACGACTCGAATAAAGCGCCGGACGCTCCCGTTGCTTCGCCGGACAAGAAGCCTTCTTTCTCCGAGCAGCTTGGTTCTACGCTGGGTTCTTCGCTGATGGCTGGCGTCAATAACGGCTCGGCCCAGAACAAGGACAACTCTGATCAGGTTTCCACGGAAAAGACCGAGGCCGCAAAGGGCGACTCCAAGGACAAGGCTTCCGAGAAGACCGAATCTGATAAGGGTTCTAGCTCTGAGGAGAAGGACGACAAATCTGCTCAGAAGAAGGACGAGAGCAAGACCGAGGGCGAAAAGAAACAGCCCGAAGACGACGACAAGAGCGGTGCTGACAACCAGGCCCAAGAGCAAAATGACTCCAAGACGGTGACCACTACAACCACGACGACTACAACGACCAAGTCATCTGGCGGTAACATGCCCAAGACGGGCGACCTTATCGTTATGGCGAGCCTTGCCAGTGCAAGCTTGGCCACACTGGGCGCTACGTCTATCGTAAGTGGTAAGCATAAGCTTGATCAGCAGAAGAAAGCTTCTGGGGAGGACGGCTCGGAGGAGTAGCCTCTTGGTTGCTAGATAACTAAAGAGTTGGGACGGGGTCCGGTGCGAATACATTGGGCCCCGTTTTGTTGTGCAACGATTAGTTATGCCCCCTCATACTTCTTGTTGCTACCGTTGCCCGATATGTTCGCGCGGCGTCGTCGGTACGCGCGAGGCGGTCATTACAATTGGCGTCGTGCTGCGATTTAGGGGGAACGTTTTGGTGTCTGAACAGGCAAATAATGGTTGTGCTGCCGGCTTTGACGTGCGTTTGATTGGCTGTGTCGACGATGCAGTTTTGCCCATTGGCATGCACGACTATGCGGAGGCTCTTGGTTGCTGCACGCTGGTCGACAAGACCATGTTTATTGCTGATGCGTTGGACTGCGACGCGTCCGTTGTGGTGTGCTGTCGACCCGAGGGTTTTGGCAAGAGCATGAACTTGTCGATGCTCAGGGCTTTTCTGGAGCGTCCTGCGGTCGGTCGCGCCGGTCGGAGCTCGTTTGCCGATGCTCAGATTTGGGATGCAGACGGCGGGCGTTATCGGGATGAGTATGCTTGCTATCCGGTGATATCGCTGGACTTTTCTGGCGCTACGAGGCGTGGCCCCGCTGTTGCCGGCGTCGTGCGCGATGTCCTTTCGGGCGAGTGCGCTCGCTTGTTGGCGCTCTTGGGGGCTCCGGATTTAGCTCGAGATAAGGTGCGTCACATCGAACGCGTCGCGCGCGGCGTGGCGAGCGCGGACGAGGTTGACTCGGTGCTCGGTGTGCTCATAGAGCTGCTGGAGATGGCCTGCGATGAGCAGGTTGTATTGCTCGTTGATGGGTACGACGCGGCGTGGTTGGGCCGTGCGAGCGCGAGGGGCGCTTCCGGCGCCGATTCGGCGGATCTATTTGATCGCGTGCTTTTCGAGGCCATTGCCACTGCGGGCGATTCGTTGCGGCTAACGTGTCTGATGGGGGAGTGTCCCCGTCCTGCCGAAGCGGCGCTTTCTTTGCATGGCTGCTCGTATTGTCTGACGACGCCGCTTTCGACCTGGTGTGACCGTTGGTTCGGCTTTTCGGATGCCGAGGTCCAGGCTCTGTTGAATCATGCTGGGCGCGAGGAATACCTTGATGATGCGCGTGAATGGCTCGAGGGGTATCGGTTTGGCAGGGCCTATTGCTCGAGTCCAGAGCGTGTGATCGGTTTTCTGGACCGAGGCTGCACGGCGCCTGTGCGTGCCGATCTGTATGGATATGCCGATTGCCTGAGTAGGGTAGTTGCCGGGTGGAATCTCGACCGCCTTTCGGTCTTCTTTGATTTGCTCGAGGCCCATGGGTGCGCTGAGGTCCCGCTTTGTTTGGGCACTGCAGAGCCAGATGTCTCGCCTGACGATGGCATGTGGACAGCGCTGTATCTGTCCGGTTTTCTCACGACGGATATGACTGAGGAGCCAGAGTATGGCGATCGCCTCCGTGCTTTGCGATTGCCCAATAACGAGCTTCGACAGGCCTTGCGTCTAGTGATTGTTGAGTGGTTTGAGTGCGCTGCCGAAGACATTCGAGACGTCGATGCGTTTCGCGACGGGCTGTGCCGTGGGGATGAGGATGCGGTGAGGCGGGCGCTAAGCCGCATCCTGGGTGATGCGGGAATCGGTGAGACCGACCTAGATACGCCGCTGCCATATCATCTGCTCTTGCAGGGGCTCTGCTTTGGCTTGCCGGGCTATGCCAATCCTGCCTCGAGGCGAAAGTGTGGCGCGGGTCGCTGGGACATCCAGGTTTTCCCTACGGGTGCTGTGTTCGACGTAGCAGACACGATTGGCATGCTGGACGAGCGCCCGCTGATAACGATTAACTTGATGTATGACCCCGGTGTGGATGCGCTGGGCCTGGAATTGCTGGCCGTGCAGTCGCTACTCGACATAGAGCGCGGCGGCATCGACGAAATCCGTGTACCGCGCCCCGGCGTGGGTCGCATGCGCTGGGGGTTCGGTTTTGATGGGCAGCATGTGGCTACGGTGTGCCAGCTGCTTTAAGCGCCGAGGTGTTTCCGGCTTCCGTTACTCCGCGTCCTTCAGGGGCGGCATGGGCTTCCAGTTGGGATCCTTGATGATCTTGCGGGCGTCCTTCATACCTCGGCGCAGCGCCGGAATGCCGGTCTTAAAGCACTTGTCGACCGCGGCCAGGCGAATGAACTCCTTGCAGAAGGTCGCGGCGTTGCCCAGACGGAACAGCATAGGGTGGTAGTCGCCGTAGATCTGCATGTAGCGTGCCAGATAACCGCGGTTGCGCATGATGTAGTAACGGTTGGTGTCGCTCGTGGAGTTGAGCTGGCGCTTGCCGGCGATATCCCAGTTAGAGACGGCGCGGGCGCGCTTGAGCACCAGGTCGGCCACAACGGCGGCGGGGAAGTGCTGGCTGGCCACGTAACCATAGCAGGCATCGTCGCCGTAGATGAAGAATCGCGCATCGGGCAGGCCGATCTTGTCGACCACGCGGCGCGAGAACATGCCGCCCTCAAAGCATAGCTGGTTCATGGCGCGGTAGCCCTCGGGTCCCAGGTCCCACTTGGCGACAGGGTTGGGAATGCCGAGTGAAAGGATGAGTTGGTATTGCCAAAAGAAGGCGCCGCCGTCAAAGTCCAGGCGCGAACCCTGGATGACATCGTAGCGGTCGGTCCACTTGGCAAGACGCTCGATGCCTTCGGGGATGACGAGCACGTCGTCGTCCATCACCCAGAACCACTGGGCGCCCAGGTCGTAGGCGCACTTGGTGCCGGCGGAGAAGCCGCCCGCGCCGCCACCGTTTTCAAGCTGCGGCGCGTAGATAACGCGGTCGGTGCCGCCCTGCGCGTCAGGTTGCTCGGTGTCGATGCCCCACAGGTTGGCCAGGCGCTCGTTGAATGCGGTGCACATGGCCTCGGTCTCGCGCGAATTTTCGTTATCGACAATCACGATGCGCCAGGGCGCGGCCGTGAGCTCGGTCATGGAGTCGAACAAATTGGCCAGGAGTTCCTGGCGTTTGTACGTAACGACGACGATGGCGAGTTTATCGATGGGGGCGGGAAGGGTTGAAGGCATGGGGCAATATATCCTTTCACGTGCGGCGGGCGAGCGCTGCACGGAAGCTATCGAATACGTCCTTGGGACTGTCCTATTGTAAAGGCTCGGCGCACCTTAGCGGCAAGCTTTGAATAAAACGCAGGAACCTGCCATGGGCCCGCCGCATGACGTGGGGCTGCTTTGCCCGCAAGAGGCTCCATAGATTATATAAACGCCCGCTGGCGCGCTGGCCCTTTGATACCATGAAACGACAGGTATTTCCTAAGGAGCACATTTGTCTACTAACGCCTCTGGCAGCCCTGTTCTGTCGCTGCTTATTCCCATTTACAATGTTCAGCGCTACCTGCGCGAGTGCCTCGATTCCGCCCTGGCGCAGACGCTCAAGGATATTGAGATCATCTGCATTAACGACGGGTCGACCGACAACTCGCCGGCGATTATCCGCGAGTATATGGAGCGCGATGGGCGCGTCAAGATGATCGACAAGGCCAACAGCGGCTACGGCGACTCGATGAACCACGGCCTGGAGATGGCGCGTGGCAAGTACGTTGGCATCTTGGAGTCCGATGACTTTATGGCGCCCGACGCACTCGAAAAGCTTGTCTCGGCCGCCGATAGCAATAATGCCGACTTTACGAAGGCGAACTTTGATTTCTACTGGTCCAAGCCCGAGGAGCGCCGTTCGCTGCACGAGATGTTTAAGGCCAAGGACTGCGACAAGCCGGTGCACCCGAGCGACACGACGCAGTTCTTTAAGCAAAAGCCGTCGATTTGGTCGGCCGTGTACCGTCGCGATTTTCTTGAGCGCAACGGCATCAAGTTCTTGCCGACTCCAGGGGCATCCTTTCAGGACACGTCATTCGCCTTTAAGGTTATCGCGTGTGCCGATAAGGCTGTTTACCTGCATGATGCCGTGTTGTCGTATCGCCAGGACAACGAGAATTCCTCGGTCAATTCTTCGGCTAAGGTCTTTTGCGTCAATACCGAGTATGCCGAGATTGAGCGTTGGATTCGAGAGGATTATGCCCGCGACCACGCAAGTGATGACGTCGCGCGCATGCTCAAGTTCAATCAGCTCATTAAGTACGATTCGTACATGTGGAACTACGTGCGCCTGGCGCCCAAGTTCTATAAGGAGTTCCTGGTTCAGATGGCCAAGGAGTTCCAAGCTGCCTTGGACGCCGGGGAGTTTTCGCTTGACGACCTCAAGCCGTGGAAGCGCGCAAATCTCGCTGCTATCCTCAAAGATCCTGAGGGCTGGGTTGACGAGCATCCGAGCTTTGCGACGGATGGTGCCTTGGGGCGTGCTAAGTATTACGCCTCGGTTGGAGGCCCAGGCGTGGTTGCTGCCTTCCTCATCGAATCGCTGAGGGGGTAGGTCGGCATGGGAGAGGCCTCGTGTCCTAAAGCTACCATTGTCGTCCCCGTTTACAACTCTGCGCGCTCGATTCAGCGATGCCTCGATTCGCTGTTGGCCCAGTCCGAGCGCTCGATTCAGGTTGTCTGCGTCAACGACGGTTCGACTGATGATTCGTTGAACGCGTTGCGCCAGATCGCGCAGGCCGACGATCGTGTACTGGTGATTGACCAGGAAAACGCGGGCGTCTCGTGCGCTCGAAATGCCGGTATCGATGCTGCCGAGGGCGAGACCGTCTTTTTTGTGGACGCCGACGATTATATCGATGCCCAGACGGTCGAGCGCGTGCTGCATGCCATGGAGTCTGCAGATGCCGAGACCGCCGTTTTTGGCGGCGTCTGTGAACCTGCCGATGCTGCCCCCAAACGCGTCCAGCAACTCATGAGCCCCAAAGCTGGTACCTTCGGCGCCCGTGATCCCCAACTGCTGTTCCATTCGAATGCGCAGCCCTATGCCTGCCGCGCGGCTTTTTCGCGCGAGCTGCTCAATCGCGAAGGTATTCGCTTCGCCCCCGGTTTGGCTTTGGGCGAGGACGTCGTCTTCCAATTTGCGGCTTATGCGCTTGCCCGCAAGACCGTCGTCATGCCGGACAAGTTCTACCACTACGTGATGGAGAGTGAATCGGCGACGCACGAGTTCAACAGTGCCGAGGCTCGCGCCAAAAAGCTTGACGCCCACATGAGGATGCTCGAGGAGGTCTTGGAGGACTGGGCGGCCTACGGTCTTTGGGACCTGTGCCCCGGCGAGCTGATAACTTGGTTTTTGGACCTAATTGTGTTCGACCTAGCGCGCTTGGATGCCGACGACTTCCATCGCGTGGCGGCTTGCGTCAACATGGACCTCACGACATTTTTGGGAACTGAGTGGGCGGATATGCCTGCTAAGGGCGCCGTTCGCCGTGTTGCCCACAAGCTCGTTGCGGCGACCTCGGGCGTTTCGATGGCAGACGCCACGCTGTTCTATCTTTCGACTCGCGGTCTCAAAGCCTGCCTGGAGCGCTTTATCTAATTCCAAGCGCTGCCGCCCGCCGCAACTCGGCTGCTAAAATAACCCTGTTACACGCTATTCAACAGGAGGTTCTCTTGCAGAACTCTGATAACCCTAAAGTTTCGCTGCTTGTCCCCATCTGCAATGTTGAGCGCTACCTGCGCGAGTGCCTCGATTCCGCCGTGGCGCAGACGCTCAAGGACATCGAGATCATCTGTATCAACGACGGCTCCACCGATAGCTCGCCAGATATCATCCGCGAGTACATGGAGCGCGATCCCCGTGTAAAGATGATCGACAAAGCCAACAGCGGCTACGGTGACTCGATGAACTGCGGCCTGGAGATGGCGCGCGGTGAGTACGTGGGCATCCTTGAGTCCGACGACTTTATGTTTGAGGATTCGCTCAAAAAGCTGGTCGCCAAGGCCGATGCTGAGCATGCCGATGTGGTTAAGGGCGACTTTTACCTGTATTGGTCCACGCCCAGCGAGCGACGTGAGCTGTTTGGGATCATCGACGAGCATATGACGGGCGCCGCGTATCGCCCCGTCGATCGTCCGGGCATCTTCTACCGCAAACCTTCCATTTGGTCGGCTATCTATCGGCGCGAGTTCCTTAACGCCAATCAGATTCGGTTCCTTCCCACGCCGGGCGCCTCGTATCAGGATGCGGGTTTTAACTTTAAGGTCTGGGCAAGCGCTGAGCGTGCTGCGTTTATTGCGGACCCCATTTTGTGCTATCGCCAGGATAACGAGAAGAGCTCTGTTAATTCGCCCAACAAAGTGTTTTGCGTGTGCGACGAATATGCCGAGATGCAACGTTTTTTGGACGAGCGTCCCGAGCTTAAGGCTCAGCTCCAGGGCATTTTAATGCGCATGAAGGTCGATACGTATCGTTGGAATGATGAGCGTCTGGTCGATGAATTGCGTGAGCAGTTTTGGGATAAGGCTTCACCCGAGCTGAAGGCCGATTGGGATGCCGGTCGCTTTGACCTGTCGCTGTTCGACCCGCGCGGCGAGACCGACTTGCGCCTGATGGTCAAGTCGCCCCGCGCCTATATCGATTCGCGTTTTGACTTTAAGAAGCCGGGCAAGCTCAATACGTTTAAGCATTACTTTAAGATTGGCGGCCTACCGCTGGTCTGGCGCGTGCTGACGTATCAGCGCACCTATGGCGACAACCCGCACCCTGACGACGTTCCGGCAGCACAGTAGGAGCGAGTGACTATGGCTACCCCCAAGATTTCCGTTGTCGTTCCCATCTATAACGTGGAGGAGTGCCTGGCCTGGTGCCTGGACTCCCTGCTTGCACAGGACATGCCTGATTGGGAAGGCGTGCTGGTCAACGATGGCTCGCCGGACGGTTCGCGCGATATTGCGGCTACCTATTGCGAAAAGGACGCGCGCTTTACGCTGGTCGATAAGGAGAACGGCGGCCTGTCGAGCGCGCGCAATGCGGGTATCGCTGCGTCCACGGCGCCTATCGTCGCGTTCTTGGATTCCGACGACCGATTTACGCCCGATGCGTGCCGTGTGATCGTAGATGCCTTTGAGCGCGAGGGCTGCGACGTTTTGACCTTTGGTGCAAACCCGTATCCGCTGGAGGCGGGGTATCCGTGGCTTAACTATGCGCTGAGCCCGCGCGATGTGACGTTTGAAGGCTATAGCTCTGACCTGCTGTTTAAGGAAGCATCTCGCCCCTTTGCATGGCGCACCGCCTGCAAGCGTGAGTTTTTGCTGGGTAACGGGATCGTGTTCGACGAAACCGTTAAGTATGGCGAGGACCAGGTCTTCGATTTTGCCGTGTACGGTCGTTCGCACAAGACCGCGCTAATTTCGAACAAGCTGTACGACTACCGCGTGGCGCGCAAGGGTTCGCTCATGGACACCATGCGCTACGACGACGAGACACGTCTGCTGGAGCACGTGAAGATTTACTCCGCGGTGCTGGCTGACTGGCAGCGCGACGGTCTCGATGCTCAGCATGCCGATGACCTGGCGTACTTTCTCTGCGATCTGGTGCTGTACGATGCGCTCAGGTTGCTGGGCTCGGACTGCGGCAAGGTGTTTGCTGCCATCGCCGCGGCCCTTGCCGGTTCTGCTGTGGGCAACGATGCCGCGCTCGCGCAATGTGCCCCGTCTGTTGCTGCTACGGTGCGTGCGGCGCTTACCAGCAAGGCCCCCAATGCCCGTGCGTGCAAAAAGCTCATGTTCGATTACGATGTCTTGAGGTTTGGGCGCCTGGGTGCCTGCAAACGCATGGCAGCGAACGCCCTGGGAAAGCGAGAAGTGTAGATGAGTATCAATCGTTTGGCACTTTGCCGCAGTCAGGGCCGTCTGTTTGTGCTGCTTCGTTTTGCCGGTCAGGATGTCGCCGCGCTTATTGAACGGGACGGTTCTCAAGCGTTTGCCCATGCGACGACGAGCGGTTCTTGTGTGCCGTCGCTGATGCTCCCGGTCGATCATGGCCGTGTGCTGGCGCTTTGCCCTTCTGTTTCCGATTACGAGCGCGAACTCGCCGTCTTGGTGGTTCCGTTTTTGGATGGCTCGTCGATGGATGTCGTTTTTGCATCCGGTGGCCAAAGGTTGGGCGCCATTCGTCTCGATAGCCGCGTGGCCAAGTTGGAATCCAAGATCAACTACAAAGCAAAGGCTGCGATGTGCGCGCTCGTTCGCGATGCACAGCGCGGCGAGTGCTGCGGTCGCTATGAGATCGATGCCGTTCGTTATTTACCGGCAGACGCCGGCGCGGTGTGGCGCTATGAGGTTACGTGGGTGGGAGACCCCCAGTGCGCACCTGAGCTCCAGGTCTTCGATACGCATATGAACGCCATCGATGCCACCATGCATGTGTTTGAATCGCAGGTCGATGTACCGCAGTGCAACGGATGCCGCGTCAATAAAACGTATCTGAGCGTTGAGATGCCTCGGGATATACGAGATTTTGTCTCGATTGTGAGCGATCCTACGGAGCAGATCCAGAGCGGGTTTTGCGCCATGGATGGTCGCCTGTACAACGGCATGGTCGACGACAGCTGGAACCGCATGAAGGATGCACGCGCTGACGACGCAGCTTATCGACGTTGGTTTGAGCAGCATCGCGCAAAGCCGGGCGATCTGGCGTGCCAGCGTGTCGCTTCGGCGGCCTTTGCCTATAGGCCGCTCGTGAGCATTGTGGTGCCGTGCTACAAGACTGATCGGGTCTACCTGCGCGAGCTGCTGGACTCGGTGCTAGCCCAGAGCTATGACAACTGGGAATTGCTCCTTATGGATGCCTCACCTGAATGGGATGCGGTTGCCGACCTTGCGGCAGGCGCCCACGACGAGCGCGTTCGTCGCATTGGGCTGCCCGGCAACGGCGGCATTGTGGTCAACACCAACGCAGGTATTGAGCAAGCAATGGGCGACTACATCGCGTTCTTGGACCACGATGACATTCTGGAGCCGGACGCGTTATTCCACTATGTTTCCGCGCTGAATAAGGCGGCCGAGGACGAGCGTCCCCAGGTCCTATTCTGCGACGAGGACATGTTCCAGAAAACGGGGGAGTGGGGCCAGCCGGTCTTTAAGACCAAACTCAACGTCGACCTGCTCTATAGCCATAACTGCGTGACGCATTTCCTGATGGTGGAGAAGACGCTTATCGATCGTATCGGCACGTCCCCAGAAGACGTTGCGGGTGCCCAGGACTACGACCTGACGCTTCGCTGCCTTTCGGCGGACGCGCGGTTTGAGCATGTTGCGCACGTGCTGTATCACTGGCGCGTTCATCCGGAATCGACCGCCGACGGATCCGCCGACAGCAAACCGTATGCCATCGAGGCCGGGCGCCTGGCTCTGCAGCGCCACTTTGACTCGCTGGGCGTTCACGGAACGGTTGAGGATACCGAGACGCCGTTTGTCTATCGCATGCGCTATGAGCTGCCGGAGTCTGCGCCGCTGGTGAGCATTGTGATTCCCACCAAGGACCACGTTGAGACGCTCGATGCCTGTGTGATGTCGATTGCCCAGAAGGCCACGTATGCCAACTATGAGATCGTCTTGGTGGAGAACAACAGCGAAGCCCCGGATACGTTTGCGTATTACGAAACCCTGCCGGAACGCGTGGCTTCAGCATCAGAAGGCAAGGGCATCGCGCGCGTTGTGTACTGGCCGGGCGAGTTCAATTACTCTCAGATCATCAATTTTGGTGTGAAGCACGCCAAGGGCGACTACCTGCTGCTGCTCAACAACGATACCGAGGTCATAAGCTCCGATTTTATCGAAGAGATGATGGGTTATCTGCAACGTCCCGATGCGGGTGTGGTGGGTGCCAAGCTCTATTTTGCCGACCATCTGGTGCAGCACGCTGGCATTTTGGTTGGCGTGCGTGGCGCACTTGCCCATGCCAACCAGGATTTCTCGGCAAAGCGCGAGGGCTACTATAAGCGCGCCGTTCGCCCGAGCAACTTTAGCGCCGTAACGGGCGCCTGCCAGATGGTCCGACGCGACGTTTTTGAGCAAGTCGGAGGCTATACCGAGGAATTCGCTGTTGGCTTTAACGACGCAGACTTTTGCCTGCGCGTGTGGGAGGCGGGCTACCGCACCATCTTTACGCCCTATGCCGAGCTGTACCACTACGAGTTCACCTCGCGCGGCAGGGAAGAGGCCAACGAGGAAAAGCTGCGCCGCTGGAAACGTGAACAGGCACTGTTCATTCAGCGCTGGCCGGAGTTCTTCTTGACGGGCGATCCGTGGTTGGGGCCGAACTTATCCGCTGAGGGCGAGTATTTCTCGATCTAGCGCGGAGTGATTCCGAGTTTGGGTAGCGATTCAGCAATCGTGTTGAGCTCATGTTGCTGTAGGTAGGCGGGATTGAGAGCTTCTTTTCTATAGGCTAGGTAGCTGTCTCTGGTCAGTTCCCTTAGCTGTTTAGTAAAGAACTGTTCCCAACTGAAGAACTTCTCGCAGTCGATGAAATCGGCAGGATGAAGGAGCATGTCTTGCGTTTCGACATCGTTGAAGAGTCCCGATCTCAGCACAAGCCATTCAAACGATTCCGGCAAAAAGAGCTCGATCTCCTTAAATCTTCTGAGCGAATAGACATAGGGCATCTCGGGCCCAAAAGCGGCCCCATCTGCAATTACGAGCAATTTTTGGGCTGGGGAGCTCAGAGCGGTTTCGTATATGTTTGATTTGCCACCGGCACTTACGCAGCGAATTTTACTTTTGGCGCACAGGACTTTAAAGAACTCATAGCCGGCATTGCTGTCTTCGACGATGACTTCTTCTGGCCGATCTCCATCGTATAGCTCGTCTCCGTAAATGCGGTAGATAGAAGTGTACGTGCGTGTGTAGACAGGATATTTTGTTGCGGCCCTGTTGGTGTTTTTGAGGCCATAGATCTCATCCACGCTATAGGGGAGCTGGGGCAATTCGTCCCTCGCGACGATGACGTAGTAGTTGGAACTGTGTCGAGCTGCATGCTGGAATGCATGGCTCCTTACGAATTTTTGCGTATCGTCCACAAACACGATGCTGTTATCGATGCGGCCGAGTTGCGCTTCCCAATCTTTGCCGCCGATGACGCGGCAGGGGGCTGCGCAATTAACGATAATCCCGCTTTGGGCTCCCAGGTTTTCGTATGCACGGAGGCTGTCTAACAGGGTGGTTTTGCCTGTTGCGCTTTTGCCTTGGATGATGGTGAGGTTTCGGCGAATGGTGAGTTTGACCTGAACTTTATTGGTCCTTACGGTCAGCTGGTATTCCCCTCTCATGCTCGAGCCTCCCTCAGACATTTTGCCGAGATAAGGACAAGCTCATCCATGGTATGAACAATCTGTCCGGAATTGATGACACGGGCTGTAAAACGCGCTTTGCCAAAATCCATCATATGGTAGAGGTTGATGGTGATGTCATGTTTGGAGGCGATGCGCAAGATCCAATAGGCGCAATTATCTCCGCAGGTTGAGGCGTTGTAGAGGTTTTGAGGCATAAAGAGCATCAGTAGAAGTGTTTTGGTGCCCGTTGATAGTTTCTCTGGCGGAATAACGCCAAGCACCTTGGTGTCAATTGCGTTTGCGCCAAGAACAGTGCCACTATCAATAGATTTGATAATGCGCTGTGACAGGGGATCTTGCAGCCAAGAGGGAGAATAGCTGTAATCAAAGAATGTTGACGTGTCATAAATCACATCGTCTCTGTCGCCGTAGTGAATGCTGAGCATTGTTCCTCCATGGTTGCCTGTTGCGACTACTTTACCATGTTGGGGTCGATTTCCCTCAAGCAGTGGGTAATGGGTCAATCAACATGTCTGTTAGAACGAACCGATGACTTTTACGGGTGTAACAGCTTTCTATCCTGCGGTAATTGCCTGTCTCGATATGTTGGATTTAGCGGGTCGAAACAAACGATATTCCGCGATAAGCTTATACATGTTTATATAAACCGATAATTCTCGATATAACTTACGATAGGAATATAAAGATGCGATTTGACATGAAACGACAGATTGAAATGCTTGAGACTCTTAAGAAGCCTTTCGTACGGGAGTATTTTTGCTAATGTCGAGAAATGCATTGGGATGTTGATTACAAAGCTGTAGCTGGAGGTAGACATGGCAATACTTCGAACTTCATGGCTAAACGAGCCCCTGCCGCAACAGGTTCTGGAAGACTCTAATTGGATGCGTGTAGTTCATTTTTTCCTGATTGAGTCTCCCTGCCCTGGTCAGAGTAATCGTAATAATAATGAGATTGATAAATGGGCGCCCGCCCCTTGGGTAGGGATTCGAAGCTTAAAGACTTCTCTAAATCAAGCTATATTTAGTCGCAGGGATATCGATGTGATGCTTGCGGTAAGAAGCAAGAAAGAATTAGAGGGCACCTGCAAAAAGCTAAACTTAGATGAGTATTTTTACGAAAATGTTGATGATCAGCGCATGGCGTTTGTGAAAGTTAATTCGAAGGGCAATACGAGCAAATACATGAGTTTGTTTTATCACATAAGAAATGCTCTCGCGCATGGTCGTTTTGCATTTAAAACCGACACATTAGAGCGTTTTGTGTTTATTTTTGAGGATGGAACCGTTACATCCGATGGTAAGGAATTTGATTTGACAGCGCGAGGCGTCATTAGGCTTAATTCATTGGTCTTGGCGATTAATACCATACAAAAGGGACCTGGAAAAACGGTTGATATCGAAGAGAAAATCCTCGCAGCAATTAGCGATGGCATTAATACAAAGCGAATAATTAAAGATGAACTTGGTATTACGGATAA
This sequence comes from uncultured Collinsella sp., assembly GCA_902464565.1. Lineage (GTDB taxonomy): Bacteria > Actinomycetota > Coriobacteriia > Coriobacteriales > Coriobacteriaceae > Collinsella. Next base: position 5,768 of record CABQJV010000026.1, on the reverse strand, counting down.
GGACTGGTCTACATATAGTCAAGTACTTAAAAAAGAAGGAAAAATAGAATGCAGCCAGCACAAATGGTCAATTTGCAGTGGGGGCTAAACTGCCAATGGGTCGAACCCGTCGCCCCCTCCGCGGCCATTTCCCGGAGCGTCGCATCTATAATCTCCTGTAGGTCATCTTGTCTCTTGTTCACCTCAATGGCTCTCCTAACGTCGGTGTTGGCACCAACGGCGTAGCGGCGGCGGGGAGGCACGGCGGCCATCGTTCGGTGACCGGGATTGGTCAAAATCGTTTGACTATTAGTGGCTAGATCGCCCGGCGCTAATAGCGCATGCTAACCTCAAGTCCCGACCATCCCGCAGTCCAACTTTCTATTCGTAGCCCCACCAGAGTCAAACTTCTCAGAGAGAGGTTATTCAGGCGTCACAGAGAGGCTTCGTGCAGTTTGCCCTGCCGGACCTAGATGTCTATCTGTGAGAGAATGCCGAGGAGATTCTCGAACGGTTCTAGGTCAAGGTATTATTAGGTTTTGTTTTTACTTGGTGGCATTTTGGTAAAAATACGAGATTCCGGGGGTGCGGACGATTTCTTGGACCGCGCCTAGGCGTATCCAAGCTTCCTGCGGTACTCCATCGGGCTGAGCCACCCGAGGGACTTCTTGATCCGCTCCTCACGATAGTACACGAGGTAGGCCTCGAGCCTGCCCATGAACTCCCCGGCCGTCACGCCCTCCCAGTCCCTGTAGTGGAAGAACTCGTTCTTGAGGCGGCCGAAGAAGCCCTCGCAGGCCGAGTTGTCCGGGCTGCAGCCCTTCGCGGACATGCTCCTGACCAGCCCGTTCTCCTCGCAGATCCCGATCCACTCCGGCCAGCGGTAGTGGCCGCCGCGGTCCGAGTGGATCGTCGTGCGGGCGCCCGCCGGCCTGGCCGCGCAGGCCTTGAGCAGGCTCGAGTTCGCGAGGCGCTTGTCGGGGTGCAGCCCGATCGACCAGGCGACGGGCATCCCGTCGAAGCAGTCGACTATCGGGCTCAGGTAGACCTTCTCGCCGCCCGGGAGCCTGAACTCGGTGATGTCGGTGAGCCACAGCCGGTTGGGCTCGTCGGCGTGGAAATTCCTGTTCACGAGGTTCTCCGGTGCCTTGGAGACCTCGCCGGCGTAGGAGCTGTAGCCCCGGGCGCGCCTCTTGTTGTAGACGACCTCGAGGCCCTCCTCGCGCATCACGCGGGCCACGCGCTTCTCGCTGGCGCGGACCCCCTCGCGGCGCAGGCGCGCCCAGACGGTGCGGTACCCCCAGCACCCCGAGCCCTCGCGGAAGATGCGCACCACGCGGTCGCGTATGTCGGCGTCGCGGTCGACCTTCTCCCTGCTGTACATGCGAACCTCCAGTCCGGACCGCTTCACGGTCCAACTTTCTGTCCGCACCCCCTCCCGTATCGAATTTCTTCGCATTGTCCTTATGTGGACGGTAATGGCTCATCATTTTGTTGTTCACAACGCTGATTCTGTTTCCGTATTTCCTGGTTCGTTTACTAGGTTTTTCTACAATATCTTTTTCTATCCAATTGGAAGAACTGCGGTCGGCTGCTTTGTTGCCATAACAATCTGGTTTGTTGCGGGGAAAGCCGGATACTCCATTAAACAAGCTGTTAAACAAATAGCTTCAATCGAAGGCACGGTTCTCTTTTATAGTATTGCGCTGGGTTTTTTCTTCATGCTTCGCGGTGATATTCAAGTAAGCCCAACCAATTTGATAGATATTTTTGCACCAACTCTTACTGGTTCTAGTTGGTGGTTTGTGACCGTCTATGCTTGGCTTGTATTTTTGCTGCCCTTTATAATTCCGGCTTTGCATGCGTTGGGCAAGAAACTACATCTGTATCTAATAGTCTTTCTGGTCTCTGTCTTTGGATTCCTGCGCTATGTGCCGCTCTTTTGGATTCCCATCGACGGGCTACTAGTGGATTTTATTATAATTTGTGTTCTTGTTTGCTATATTCGCTGGTTTGTAGATTTGTCAACAGTGGATATACGGCGCTTGGTTGCTTGCTGCATTGCTTCCTTTGCTGGAGTTGCAATCTCGTTTTATGGTCAATTTCATTTTGATGGCTTGCTGGGCTCGACCTTTGCGAATTTGTATAACGGTTTTTTCGGTTCGCCGGCGTCTATTTTTTCGTTAGTTATAGCAATCTCGGTCTTGTTGATTGAATTAAAAATGCCACATTTTTCCTCCCGTTTCGTTAACGCTATCGCAAAACTTTGTTTTGCTACTTACCTTATTTCTGACTATGGGCCCATTCAAAGTTGGCTTTGGAGCTCGCTGTTTCCCTTTACGCGTGTAGGCGTTGGGCTGGGAATATTGCAGGTACTTCTTGTTCCAACGGTTGTGTTCGCGACCTGCTTAATGCTGGAAGGTCTCAGGAAGCTCTTGGTTGGTTTCTTCATGCGTCTTGTCGGTCCTTGCGATTTGTTAAATAAAGCTTTGTCGTAGAACCAAGATTTTTGACATTTTCTTCCGCATACGTGATTTGACGACGATCCCTCTACGCAGGTGATGGAACGATTGAGATTCCGAACCAGCGTTCTCTGGTTGTAGCGGATTGGTCGACAACCATCTTGGAAAGCGCGTCGTGGGCACGCAAGGCCTGTTATAGGCATGGTAACGCCCACGGTTGTTGCAACTAAGACGACTATCACCGAGACTGCTATTAAGAAGCCGATCGAGCCGAAGGCTGACGTGGTAACCGTTGCGAAGTTTTCTGAGACCGTCGATGATGATTCGGTTGGCATGCCTCTGGTGCTGGTGTTGTTGGAGGCGTTATTAATTGCTGTAGAGGCTTCGGTTTAAATCAAGGAATCGAACCGGTTTCCACACCAATAGAATGCGCTGGCCGCATATGACGTATCGATATGGGCATGGTATTGATTTTTTTAATTTGCGGCCACAAAGATGCCTTTTGCAAAGCGTGAGGGCTATCTTGCCCGTGCTGTGCGCCCGGGCAATTTCAGCGCCGTGACGGGCGCCTGCCAGATGGTCCAACGCGACGTATTTGAGCAGTTCGGAGGCTATAACGAGGAATTCGCCGTCGGTTATAACGACGCAGACTTTTGCCTGCGTGCGTGGGAGGCGGGCTACCGCACCATCTTTACGCCCTATGCTGAGCTGTACCACTACGAGTTCACCTCGTGCGGCAGGGAAGAGGCCAACGAAGAAAAGATGTGTCGCCGGAAGCGTGAGCAAGTACTGTTCATGCAGCGCTGGCCAGAGTTCTTCCTTGATGGCGACCCTTGGCTGGGGCCAAATTTGTCCTTTGACAGTGAGTGCTTCTCGCTTTAGAGCTAAGTTTGCTGTATTTCGCGGCCGCGTGCTTAAACGAATTACGACGAATTGCCTGCTTCAGGAAAATTTCGTGTCACTGGTGCTTGTGTCGTTTGGGGCGCTGCTTATTGATTTAAAAATTTATGGTTTAACGCTGCGTCAATGGAAGAACGAAAAAGGCCATTGAGTACGCTTGCCTTCTTTTAATAGGAGCAGGTTACCATATACTTTTATAACAATTCGCTTGTATAACTGGACTTCCGATTCGGAAGAGATTGTACTATAAATTAACCTTAGTATCATTATTTGTGATGGGGGATACGATATGAAAAAGGCATTGCGTGCCTCAACAGCGCTTTCTTTAGCTGCTCTCTTGACGATTTCACCCGTGATGAGTCCTGTAGCCGCTGCTTATGCTGCGAATAGCGTACAATCAGTGAATATTACATCAGATTCGGCGTCCGCAGACGGTAGTGTGGCTTCACGTGACGAGGACGCTGCTGACGGAGAGATGACTGTCGAGCAGTCGTTGCCGGTGGATGTTGACGAGGCGGCTGATGAGGATTTCGGCGTGGATGCTTCTTTGGTTGAACCGCAAGCCGAATCGACTGATTCTTCTTTTCAATATATATATCTTGCCTACCCGAACCTTATCAGTGGGGCTGACCAAGTCGTCGCGTTTGCAACTCCTAATGACAGCGATACCATCGCCTCCGCAACGCTAAACTATGTGAGTGCCAACGGAGTTCAGGGAGCTGTTGACGCTTCCGCGCAGGCTGATAATTCTGCTGCATTTACATTCGGCTCGAAGCTAGATCCCAATACATACTTTCTTACTTCAATAACCTATGTTCTGCAGGGCGACGATGCTGAACATAAGATTGATCTCTCTGATAGGGATTATTCTTTTGCGGTTGTTGAGAGCTCTGCCAATTCCGAGGGCACTTCCGTTTACTATGCAGACGGTGAAGGCAATGCTGTTGAGGCCCAATCCATCAAGCAGGCGTTGGAATGTGCCGATTCACCGGACGGCATTTCTACCTATGCTGCACGCTCGGCTCGAAAAAACGTTCGGGTAATTGCCCTTGATGCTGGCCATGGCGGCACTGATCCCGGCGCGCAGGGAAATGGAAAGAGTGAGGCTGATCTGACTTGGAAGATTGTTGCTGCTTGCAAGAATAAGCTTGAGGCGTATGGTTTTAAAGTCGTTCTTGCGCGCGAGCAAAGCGGTGGCTACTCCGGAAATGATTACCTTTATCGTGTCCAACGATGCGTGAGTCAAGGTGCACAGGCCTTTGTTAGCTTCCACATTAATTCCGGTTCGCCTGTTGCCCATGGCGCTGAGGTATATGCCCCCACTTCCAATGAATATGATTACACGCAAGTTTCCGTCGAGCTCGCGAATAAAGTTATGAACAACCTCGCTTCTATGGGGCTCAGCTATCGCGGTGTATTCCAGATGGAAGTTGGAGATGAGTTTGCGGTCATCCGTTGTGCCCGCGAACAAGGTATTCCCGGCATCCTAATCGAGCATGGCTTTATTTCTAATGCGGGGGACGTGTTGAATTATTTTAGCGATGAGGGCTGCAGGCGTCTTGGCGAAGCTGATGCCGATGCGATCATTGCGCAATTTCCTAAGTCAACTTGGCTCGATTATTCTTCCGTATTCGATGCTAATTACTATTTGTCGCATTATCCCGATGTTGCTAAAGCTACGGCTGGAAATAGTGATTTAGCTCTAGACCATTTTATTAACTATGGCATGAGTGAAGGTAGGCGCGGCTCTGCCACTTTTGACGTACAGAGTTATTTTAATGAGTATCCAGATTTAAGAGCTGCCTTTGGCTTTGATTTAGTTAAGTACTATGAGCATTACGTCACGGCTGGAAAAGCAGAAGGAAGGCATGGGACCGGATGCTCAAAGATCGAGGGATACGCTACGAATATCAATGGAGTTGATTATTCATCCGTCTATGATCCCTCATTTTATCTATCGAATAACGAAGATATTCGTAGCGCTTTTTCAAAACGAAGCCCCGCTGGCGTTGTAATGATTGACGATGCTGCCGTGCTGCGCCATTTCGTCAGCTGCGGCATGGCGGAGGGCAGGCGCGGGAACGAGTCCTTCGACGTGCTGAGCTATTACAACAGATACCCCGACCTGCGTCGCGCGTTCGGTGCCAACCTCACCGCTCTATATGGCCATTACCTCAGTAGCGGTCGCGCTGAGGGGAGGATCGCGACCGGATGCGATTCCCTCGCGGGCGCTGTCGTTTCGCAAGGCGGTACCGATTATTCCCCCGTTTACGATTTCGACTTCTATACCTCCAACAACGGTGACGTCCTGAACGCCTTTACAGCCGTCAGGGGCGGTTTGAGGTTCGTTGACGATGCTGCCGTGCTGCGCCATTTCGTCAGCTGCGGCATGGCGGAGGGCAGGCGCGGGAACGAGTCCTTCGACGT
>CABQJV010000025.1 GCA_902464565.1 uncultured Collinsella sp. | reverse complement strand
TCCGCACATGTGCGGATGAATGTGGGAGGTGTTCGGATAAAGTCGATAATCAAGGGCTGCACCGCGCTCCTCGAAGCCGATAATACGTTATCTGGACAAACCGCGCTGAGCTGGTAAAATCTACTAAGGCGGAAATGCGCTACTTGCGCTATCTGCGCGTGCTTTAACAAAATTACCACAGGTCAGGGCTATTTGGGCCCGCTGGGGGTCAAGGGGTCGCTGGTTCGAATCCAGTCGTCCCGACCAGAAGTTTGCAGGTCAGGCACCTAGTGCCTGACCTTTTTTCTTTTTAATCACCATGATTATTTTGCTTAAAGCAACAACGTTCCCGCTCGATTTGATTACCGAAACAAAACGTGTACATCAGCCACCAAAATCGACATTTTTCGACATGTTTGGAGGCAGATGTACACGAAAGCGAAATCCCCGCCGCCCAACAGTGCCCTCCACATGTCTGGACTCTCTATGCTTATGCTGGATAGACATCGCCGGAACGGGTATAGTATCGAAAGTTTTGTCGTTAACCAGCGGGGGAGTCCTGTGGGCATCAAAAAGAAGATCAAAAAGGAGCTTATCGGCACTTCCGATTACCCGTCGAATAAGATCTTTACGATCTCCAATTTCATCACCTTTACGCGCCTGATCCTCACCCTGGTATTTCTGTACCTGTTTGTGACGGATAACAACCGCGTCATCGCCATCGTTATCTACGCCGTTGCCGCCTCCACCGACTGGATGGACGGTCAGATCGCCCGCATGACCAAGACGGTCTCATGGCTCGGCAAGGTTATGGATCCCATCTGCGACCGTGCGCTGCTGTTCACCGGCGTCTTGGGACTGGTGGTCCGCGGAGAGCTGCCCATCTGGGTCTGCGTGCTCATTATTGGCCGCGACATCTATCTGGGCATCGGCACGCTTATCGTGCGTCATTATCACCGTCGCCCCATCGATGTCGTCTTCCCCGGAAAGATTGCCACAGCGCTGCTCATGACCGGATTCTCGCTCATGCTGCTCGGGTTCCCCGTTGTTGACGGCCTGCAACTTTTACCTTCAACCCTTACGGCCTTCCCGGGCCTCAACGGAAGCTCGGTGCCCCTCGGCATCTTCTTTGTGTACGGCGGCGTGATCTTCTCCATGCTCACGGCTGTCATCTACTCCATTAAGGGCGGAGTGGCCATTAAACAGGCTCTCGCGCATCCCGAGGACGAGGACATCGACTTTCTGAACCCTGAAATCGAAGACTGATTCGTTGGGGTATGATTACGTACGGTTCATTATTTGCGGCACGTCCGCGATAAGTTAGGGGTTGTCATGGACAACATGGTTAACAATATGCCTCAGAATGATAAGGCTGCTGACGCTACCTGCGTATTCCGCGTGCCTTCAAGCGACGTCACCGTTCCCGACCTCATGGCCAACGTGCGCATCACCGCCCCCGTTCTGTCCATCGTCAAGGGTCCGCAGACTGGTGCCGCTTTTGAGCTCGAGGACGACGTGACCACCATCGGCCGCGATCCTGCGAACGGCATCTTCCTCAATGACATGACCGTTTCGCGCAGCCACGCGCGCATTATTCGCGAGGGCCTTGGCGCTCGCATCGAGGACTTGGGCTCGCTCAATGGCACCTGGGTCGACGGTGCCATCGTCAATGCAGCCCCGCTGCACGACGGTTCTTCCGTCCAGATTGGTACGTTTACGCTCATCTACCACGAGAGCACGCCGGAGCGCATCGAAACCGGTGAGTAGGGCATGGCCGAACGCAACTATCTGAGTATCGGCCAAGTCGTCAACCTACTTCGAGGCGCATACCCCGATCTTTCGAACTCAAAAATTAGATTTCTAGAGGATGAGGGGCTCATTACCCCTCATCGTACGCCAAAGGGATACCGTCAGTACTCCAAGGAGGACGTTGATCGCCTGGAGGTCATCCTGCACTTGCAGAAGACTCGCTACATGCCGCTCAACGTGATTAAGCAACGCTTGGAAAACGCCACGGACCTGTCAACGCTCGCCTACGAGGTGGGCTTGCTGTCCGATGTTCCGCTCAAGACGGAGCCCAAGGAGACTAAGCAAAAGCTGCATCCCATCGAGACCATTCCCGATATGCTGGGCGTCGAGATTTCGTTTATCCGCTCGCTCGCCGAGAACGACCTCATTCGCATCATCAAGAGTCCACAGAATCGTGAACTCGTCGATGGTCGCGATTTTCCGATCATCCGCTACTGCTCCGAGCTGTCACGCTTCCATATCGAGCCGCGCAACCTGCGTCAGTACGTGTCTTCTGCCAACCGCGAGTCCTCGATGTTTGAGCAGGTGCTCGTGAGCATGCTCGGAATGGATACCTCCGATGACGAGCGCGACGCCAAGCTCGAGCGTGCGTTTAAGAAGCTTCACGACCTGACGGAGGGCGTGCACACCGCGCTGCTCAAGAACCGCGTTTTTGAGTCGCTCAACGCCGTGGTCGAGGACGCCGACATCGATGCACTCGATGAGGAAATCACTCGCTCCGAGTCCACCAAGGCCAAAAACGAAGAGACAGCCGCGCCGGCTTCGCACGAGGATTCTCTCGTAAAGCCGCTCAAGGTCGTCGCCCCTTCGCAATCCGGCACCGCCACCGCGGGCAAATAACAGCCGCCACTTATCCTGCAACCCATTGAAAGGTCATGCAATGTACGACTTCGAATCTCAAATCGTCGATATCCCCGACTATCCCGAGCCCGGAGTCATCTTTAAGGACATCACGCCACTCTTTGGCAATCCCGAGGCGCTCAAAGCCATGACCGATGCCCTCGCCGAGCACTTTGCCGGCATGGGAATCACCAAGGTCGTGGGTCCCGAGGCTCGCGGCTTTATGGTTGGCGTACCGGTGGCTGTAGCCCTTGGCGCCGGCTTTGTTCCCGCACGTAAACCGGGCAAGCTGCCGCGCGAGACCGTAAGCCAGAGCTACGAGCTCGAGTACGGCACCGATTCAATTGAGATCCATGCCGACGCTATCAGCTCTAAAGATACCGTGTTGATTCTGGACGACTTGGTCGCGACGGGCGGAACCGTCGAGGCAACAGGTAAACTGGTGCGAGATATGGGCGCAAAGCTTGTCGGTTACGGTTGTATCCTTGAGCTTGCGTTTCTCAACCCGCGCGAGAAGCTCACGCCGTCTGATGACGATGTGGAGCTCTTTAGCCTGGTGACGGTGGACTAGCCGTTACCCTTAGTTACTGGAAAGGAAGCTACATGCGCACAGCAAACACGCATAAAAACATGGCACGCTGCGCTGCTACGGCAACCCTCGCTTGTGTTTTGGGCTTGGGCCTCGCGGCTCCTGCCTACGCCGATACCGCATCCGACCTTGCCGCTGCTCGTACGAAGCTCGAGCAGATCGGTACCCAAACTCAGCAGATTTACGATGAGCTCGCCACGCAGACGCAGGCGCTCGATCAGACTGCTGGCGAGATCACGCAAAAGCAGCAGGAGATCGCCGATGGTCAGGCTAAGCTCTCGACCTATGTCGCCGGCGAGTACAAAACCGGCGGTCTGAGCCTGCTTCAGGTTCTGACGGGTGTCGATGACCTGAGCGATATGCTCAACCGTCTGTTCTACTACGGCAAAGTTTCCGATAAGCAAGCTCAGACCATTCAAGAGGTCAAGGAGCTTAAGCAGCAGCTCACCGATAAGCAGGCCGAGCAGGAGAAGAACGTCGCCGCCACGCAAAAGAAGGTCGACGAGCTTAACGCCCAGCAGGCTGAAGCCCAGAACGTCGTAAACTCCCTGGATTCGCAGCTGCAAGCCGAGCTTGCCGCAGAGGCCGAGGCCAACGCCGCGCTGCAGGCCGGCATCAACGCCAGCACCGCCGAGAAGGCCACGGTGAGCAACGAGACTGCCGGTACGACCGAGAACACCAACAACGGTGACCAGACCAGCAATAACAACAACCAGGGCGGCAACACACCGGCTCCTACGCCGGCACCTGCTCCGACGCCGCAGCCCTCCACGCCTGCTCCGGCTCCGACGCCTTCTGCTCCGAGCCAGTCCGTCGATGGCGGTTCTGTTGTCTCACGTGCATACAGCAAGCTTGGTTGCGCTTATTCCTGGGGCGGAATTGGCCCGAACAGCTTCGACTGCTCTGGTTTTGTTAGCTATTGCCTCACTGGTCGCTATTGCCGCCTGGGCACCACGGGTACCTTTATGGGCTGGACGCGTGTGTCCGATCCGCAGCCCGGTGACGTTGTGGTCAATTCGTACCACACCGGAATATACATCGGTGGTGGTCAGATGATTCATGCTTCCGACTACAACACGGGTGTTATCATCAGCTCCGTTGCCGCCGGCATGAACAATAACTACATCTTCGTGCGCTACTAAGTATTCAGATAAAGCAAACGGATATGGACCTCGTGGCTTTGAGTCATGGGGTCCATTCTTTTACCTTTCGTGCAGGCCGCTATCTAGTTTTGAATACTAGATAGCGGCCCAATCGGTCTGCAAGATGGCTATAATTGTTAGGGAACAAATAGAAAGGACCCTCTATGAGCTGGGCACTTATCTCCGATTCAAGCTGCAACCTCCGCGATTGGCAACCGACCGCGCCCCATACCACCTTTGCATTTGCGCCCCTCAAAATTCGAGTGGGGGAGCGTGAATTCGTCGATGACCTTTCGCTTGATGTTCATGAGCTCAACTGCGCTGTTCAGGCGGAGGCGAACGCTTCTTCGAGCGCTTGTCCCAGCGTAGGGGAGTGGGCCGAGCTCTTCAAATTGGCAGACAAGACCATCTGCATGCCGATCTCTGAGGGCGTGTCGGGCAGCTACAACGCAGCAGCCACGGCTCGCGATATGGTTCTTGCCGAGGAGCCCGACCGGCAGATTCATCTAGTCAATTCGCGCGCAGCTGGCGGCAAAATGGACCTCATTTTCTTGCTGTTCGACCGCTATCTTGCAAGCAATCCGGATGTCTCATTCGAGGACGCTTGCGCATACTTCGATAGCCTTGAGCAGAACAGCAAAATCCTCTTCAGCTTGTGCAATTACGAAAACCTGGCCAAAGCCGGACGTATCCCTAAGGCAGCCGGCGTCATTGCCAACAAGCTCAATATCCGCATTTTGGGCACGGCGAGCGAGGCCGGTAAAATCGAACTCGTCGGGCACACGCGTGGCGAAAAGAAGATGCTCAACAAGATCATCGACACCATGGAAGCCGAGGGTTTTACGGGCGGCGAGGTCATCATCGATCACGTTGAGAACGAAGCTGGAGCCCGGGCGCTTACTGACCGCATAGTCGAGCATTGGCCCGGCTCCAAGACCATCATCATGCCCTGCAACGGCCTGGATTCCTATTACGCCGAGATGCACGGCCTGATCATCGGCTACGGCATGGGCGTAGCTTCGGGCAAATAAAGTCCTACCAAGCAAAAATACGGGCGGGATAAAGCGACAGATGCCTCTTTATCCCGCCCGTTTTATACGTCGACTAGCTATTAAACCCGTTGAACTTGAGATAGCTCATCAGGTACGCCTTCGAAACGAAGGACGATACCGCGCTGCGCACAAGCAGCGACTCACGCGTTACCTGATGCGCCGTATCGGGAACCGGCGTCTGCTCGACAGAAAACGCCGAACGAATCGATGCCTCGAGCTGATCGACCACATAATCGAAGGCCGTCGGGGCATCGTAGCTCAAACGCTGAATGTTAAAGAGTGCCTGCACAGCAGCAATAGGTAGCACCTGTTTAAAGATGCAGATAGCGATCAGGCGGGCAATCTGCTCGCGGCCATATTGCTTTTTGACCGGAGCAGGCACTAGGCCGACCTTTACGTAGTTATTGATCATCGATGGCGTAATGATGGGCTGCTCAACGCAAATGGACAGCGGCTCCATCCACAGCGCAACATACTCAATGACCTGGTCGCGGTAGAGCGTCACATTTGGCAACTGGTCATAGCGCGGCAGACTCAACGTATTGAGTTTGCGCACGATATCGGACTGAATAAATGCATCGGGCAGCACAGTGGGCTGAATATCCTCAGGCTTAATGCTGACCGACGAATCAGACATCGGAATAACGTGTTTAACGTGGTTCATAAAGGCCCTCCATTCATTTTCTATATTGTATTCTAGATAATCTAGTTTTGCATACCACATAGTCGGCAAGAAAATTGGTAGGACGATGCACTGATGCATCGTCCCACCATTTAGTTAATTGATAACAAACTTACATAAGATATATTATCGTACTTATCCGCGGAGAAACGCGTATGCGCTAGTTGCTGCTATGGCTCCGTCAGAAACGGCGGTCACAACCTGACGTAAGCGCTTGGAACGGATATCGCCAGCGGCAAATAGACCTGGCGTGCGGGTCGCCATGGATTCATCAGTCAGAATGCCGCCATCAGGCGCCAGATCGACTAAATGCTCAACAAGCTCGGTATGGGGTTGCGTCCCGGTAAAGACAAAGATGCCAAACGAGCCGGGCTCAAATGACTCGGTATGAATTTCCCCGGATGAATTGTCCTTAAAGGCGATCGTCGTTGGCATGGCTTCGCCCGAGAGCTCCACAATACTAGTTTGGTACCTAACTGTAATATTGTCCTTTTCGAGTACTTTCTGAACAACACCATCAGGCGCACGGAACTGGTCGCGGCGCAGCACGATGGTCACACTGCTGGCAATGTCTGACAGGAACAGTGCCTCTTCGCATGCCGAATTGCCACCACCGATTACAAAGACCTGTTTGCCGCGGAAGAACATGCCGTCACATGTTGCGCAATATGAAACGCCACGACCGCGATACGTATCCTCGCCAGCGAAACCAGCAGATCGCGGCGTGGCACCCATGCAAGCGATAACGCTCGAGGCCAGCGTATCGCCCATATCGTGATGCACCGTAAACAGCGCTGCATCGGCATCGTAATCGATGCCCGTAACCATGCTCCATGCGACCTGTGCTCCCAGCCCCTCTGCATGCTGCTGAAAACGCTCGCCGAGTTCGGCGCCGCTCAAGAGCGGAATGCCCGGATAGTTCTCGACTTCATTGGTCGTGGCGATCTGTCCACCCGACATGCCCTGCTCAATCACGGTCGTCGTCAAGTTGGCACGCGCAGCGTAAATGGCGGCAGCATAGCCCGCGGGGCCTCCACCGATAATCGCAACATCAATCGGCTGATCGGTAGTCATGAAGAATCCTCTCGTCGAAACGTTGTCGTTCTTTGCGCTCATACCCAAATTTACGTGAACATGACACTCATGCACTACAATGTTAAATCGCGTAACAAAGCTGAAGGGGAGTTATCGATGGATCAAACGCAGACGAGCAATAGCGCTCCCCTGCCCATGCAAGCCACTCCCCAACCGGAGCAAATGACCGTTTCACCTACACAAAAACCCCTGGTAACCATTGTGCACGCATCGGTTGGATCGGGCCACAAAGCCGCCGCCAACGCGATTGCACAAGCATTTGACCTTATCCGCGGCACCAAGGGAATCCCTGAGGATATTGAAATTGAAGTGCTCGATATCCTTGATTTTGGACGTATTAAATTCGACGGCAATAAGACCGCGGCTTCTTTTACGGGAGCCACACGCCCCATTTACGACCTGACCTGGCGATATACGCTTACGGGGCATCTTCTCTGGGGTGGCGGCACGGCATGGTCGCGAATTATGTTCCCCGCCTTCAACGAATATATTCGTCGCCGCAGGCCTATAGCCGTGGTCGCAACGCACATCACAGCAGCCAATGTTGCCGTGGGCGCCCGCGTAATTACGGGTATCGATTATCCGGTCATCTGCGTACCAACAGACTATGAAGTCGAAGGCTTTTGGCCCCACAAGGACACCGACCTATTCTGCGTGGCCAACGAGTTTATGGCCGAAACGCTGCGTCCGCGCAAAGTTCCCGAGTCAAAGATCCGCATAACGGGCATCCCCATCCGAGCCGGTTTCGATACCGATTACAAACGCGAGGATGAGCTGAGCAAGTTCAATCTCCCCATAGACAAAACCGTCGTATTGGTGATGGCCGGCGCCAGTTTGCCCCAACCATACGTGCGTTTCCGTGCCGCGATGGACCACACGCTCCCCTTCTTACGCAGCTTTGAAGACATGCACTTTGTCTTTTTACCGGGCAAAGATAAGGAATACGCCGCCCGACTCAAGACGCTCTTCGACGCCATGAAGCTCGACAACGTCACGGTTCTGGACTACGTGGACGACATGGCGGCCCTCATGCACGGCTGCGACCTGGCAATCCTCAAATCAGGCGGACTCACGGTCACCGAGTGCCTGTGCGCTCATCTGCCGATGATCCTGCTGGGCAAATCATACGGTCAGGAAAAGGCCAACACCACGATGCTCACCGGCATGGGCGCCAGCATGCATGTCACCACCGCACGCGAGCTCATCGTGACGTTGCGCCATCTCCACGATCATCCGGAGTCGCTCAAGGCACTGCTCATCAATGGCGAAGTCCTGCGCCGTCCACGCGCAGCGGAGGACATCGCCATCGCAACCATGGAGCTCGTAGGCAAACCCCAAAAACGTAAACGAGCCTTCTGCCGCTTCTACTGGGGCGAAAAACCAGCGCATATCCGCTAGCGTCTTAGCGTCCGCTGCTCGGCGGGAGCCGCCCATATATCATTCCATGCTCAAACATTCTCGCTGCGCTGCGAAACTGCGCGTGGAACGATATATGGGCGGCTCCCGCCGAGCAGCTACGTTTACTTACTAGCAGCTACTTCGGTATCCCCTCCATTAGAACCTGCAAAGGTAAAACAGGAAAATATAAATACAGTAAGCCGATGCGACAAAGGATCCAACCCTTTGTCGCATCGGCTTATCAAAAAGAATGATTATTATTTTCAAGCGAGTAACCGCCCGCCCGCCTCTCACACATATCGTTCCACGCGCAGTTTCGCAGCGAGCGAAGCGAAGCGAGAATGTTTGAGCATGGAATGATATGTGTGAGAGGCGGGCGGGAGGGATACGAGCGCCCCTAGGCGACGCCGCTGGAGCCGAAGCCTCCGTTGCCTCGGTCGGTTTCGTCTAGTTCTTCTACTTCTATGAGGTTGACCGTGGGGACTTCTTGGATGACGAGTTGGGCTATGCGGTCACCTTTGTTGATTTGGATGTTGTTGGAGGGATCCAGGTTGATGAGGATAACCTTAAGTTCTCCTCGGTAGTGGGCGTCGATGAGGCCCGGCGTATTGACTATAGACAGGCCCTGCTTGATGGCCAAGCCGCTGCGGGGCTGGACAAAGCCGGCGTAGCCGTCGGGCAGGGCGATGGCCAACCCAGTAGAGACCAGACGGCGTTCGAAGGGCTTCAGGACGCAGTCCTCGTTGGAGCGCAGATCCAAGCCGGCATCGGTGGGATGGGCGTATTTGGGAAGCTCGACGGTGGGATCGAGACGCTTTATGTTGAGGGTAATGTTGGACATGGAATCACCTTAGCTTGTCGAGCTCTTGCAGAAACTCATCAACGTCTTTGAAATCGCGGTAGACCGAGGCAAAGCGGATGTACGCCACTTTGTCGATCTTGGCCAAGCGTTTGAGCACCATGTCACCCAACTCATGCGACGTGACGGCCGTCAGCGTGCGAGAGCGCAGCTCGACCTCGATGTCGTCGATAATCTCATTGAGCTTCTTAGTGTCGATATCACGCTTGATGGTGGCGCGCATCAAGCCGACGAGCAGCTTATTGCGATCGAACCGCTGCTTAGTTCCGTCCGACTTAATGACCTCAATTGGGTCTTCGCATCGCTCGAACGTTGTAAAGCGGTAGTTACACGAGCAACATTCGCGACGGCGCTTAATGGTGTTATTTGACTCCTGCATACGGGAATCAACGACGCGGGTATGTGCCTTGCCGCATTTAGGACAGCGCATGGTACCTCCTCTTAAACGATAACAAGGGTACCATGCGCAGCGCGATAATGATTACGAACGAGCAGGAACCTTAAGATGCGCACCGGCGGCGAGCGAACCATGCTCCAGATGATTGACGTTACGGATCATGTCGGAAGTCTCTTGCGTGGAAAGGCCTTCGATTGGATATTCCTCGGCAAACGACCAAAGAGAATCACCAGGCTGAACGCGAATGGTCTCGTAGGTAACGTTGGAAACGGACTCGGCATACGCGGCGTGACGAGCGCTAAAGACAGACGTAGCGAGGACAAAAAAGAGCGTGAGCGCAACGGCGACGGCAACAATCGTCGAGACCTTCAGGGCAGCGGGAGTCGGCGCGGCAACAGCATACTGAGTGCGAGCAGACTTTACGGGCAAAGGCTGATAACCGGAACGTCCACCCTTGACAACAGTAAAAGCGGGCGCGGCAGGCGTCTCGAGCTTAAGGGCGAGGTTTCCCTGGACCATATTCGTTGCGTTCATCATGTTCTCCTCTCGCGTGTTTTGCTGAGAACAGTTTTATCAAGCCGCGCGGACAAAAATGTCTAGCGCGAGAACGAATGTTCGGTTATTATTATCTTCGAACAGTTGTTCCTGTCAAGCAAAATTCGAACATTTGTTTGACATGGGTAGAGAGGATGCCCTGATGGCTCGCAAAATTACCAAGCGTCAGCAGCAAATTTACGACTTCATCAAGGAATATCAGCAGGAGAAGGGTTATCCGCCCAGCGTGCGCGAGATGGCTTCTGCCGTGGGCCTTTCCTCCCCCAGCACCGTGCATGCCCATCTATCTGCCCTGGAGGCGCGCGGGCTACTCAAGCGCGATGCCACCAAACCGCGCGCCCTGGAACTCTTTAACGAGGACGGTTCCTCTGTCTCAATTTCTAAATCTGACGAGCCCACCGCACCTCGCGGGACGGTCTCGCTACCGCTCGTTGGTCGAGTCGCGGCTGGGATTCCCATTCTGGCCGAGCAGAATATCGAAGACACTTTTACTATCCCGACCGAAATCGCCACCGATCAGGGTTCCTTTATCCTTGAGGTGCATGGGAGCTCAATGATCAATGTCGGCATCTTCAATGGCGATTACATCATCGTCCGTGAACAAAAGAGTGCCATGAACGGCGAAATTGTCGTGGCCATGATTGATGGTTCAGCGACCGTCAAGACGTTCTACAAGGAGCAGGGACGCGTACGCCTGCAGCCTGAAAATGACACCATGGAGCCTATCTATGCAACAAATCCCGTTATCCTGGGCAAAGTCGTCGGCTTGATGCGCCGGTTCTCGTAATGCAAAAACGCATCACCATCTTTGATACCGTCCGCGGGTTTACGATGATTTCAATGGCAGGTTTTCACGCTTGCTACGATCTCGCCTACCTGTACGGCTGGGATATGCCCTGGTTTACTCAGACCGTCTTTCAAGACATCTGGCGCGCCAGCATCAGCTGGATATTTTTATTTATCGCGGGTTGGATGTGCACCCTTTCGCGCAACAATATCAAACGTGCCGCCAAATACGCCTTAGCAGCACTCGTCGTCTGGTTGGCAACAACACTTGTCTCAGTTGACGATTCTGTTAATTTTGGCATCATCTACTGCATGGCCGCATGTACCGGCATTGTGGCGTTGACCGATCCCGTCCTTAAGAAGATGTCGGCGAGATGGGGCATGCCCCTATGCCTTTTGTTGTTCGCCCTCACCTGGAGCATCCCCAAAACGATCTACCCTGTCCCCTACCTGGCGTGGCTGGGATTTCCGAGCCCTGGGTTTGTCTCAGGTGATTTCTACCCCATCATCCCGTTTTTCTTTATGTATCTTGTAGGATACTTCGCCGCACATATAGCGCAGGGAATCGATAAGACCGCCCCTAACTGGGCCTATGCCAATCCCGTCCCGGCGCTCGCCAGCCTTGGACGCCATGCACTCCCCTTTTATCTGCTGCATCAGCCCATCATTCTGGGCATTTTAGAGCTCGTCTACTCGGTGCGATAACGCTCGAGCCGCGGCGTGATACGGGCCGGCAGCTTCGCCACAATACGAACGCCGTCCTCAAGATATTCCTCGTGCAAAAGGGTTCCCTGCTCATGCACCAGCATGATGAGGGCGCCCTCGCGATACGGGATATCAGCAGAGAGCAACACATCGGTAGCAGCCGCCTCACGAGCAATACGGTCGACGAGATCGTCGAGTCCCTCGCCCGTCTGGGCCGAGAACAGAACGGCCTCGGGATAGCGACGACGGAAACTCAATCGATCAACGCTATCGAGAAGATCGATTTTATTGAACACCGTAAGCGTCAAACGCTCGCCGGCACCGATCTCGTCAAGAACGCGATCGACTGCCTCGAGCTGGCGCTCATAGTCCTCGTCAGAGGCATCCACAACTTTAAGGATCAGATCGGCACCAAGAACCTCAGAAAGCGTGGACTTAAAGGCATCAACGAGACCATGCGGTAGCTTTTGAATAAAGCCAACGGTATCGGTAATCGTCATGCCACGACCGCCGGGCAGGCGATACGAACGCGTCGTCGGGTCGAGCGTAGCAAACAGCTTGTCCTGCGAAAGTACCGTAGAGCCGGTCAGACGATTGAGCAACGTCGATTTACCGGCATTAGTATAACCGGCTAACGCGACGCGAAACGCCGGTGAATCAATGCGACTCTTAGATTGAACATCGCGACGCTGTTCAACCCGCTTGAGCTCACGACGAAGCGCGGCAATCTTGTTGCGAATCAAGCGACGGTCGACCTCGAGCTGACTTTCACCCTGTCCAAAGCGTGAGCCGATGCCACCGCGCGTCTGCTCCTTGGCAAGATGGCTCCACATGCCGCGCAGGCGAGGTAACAGATATTGAAGCTGTGCCAGCTGTACCTGCAGGCGTCCCTCACGCGTCTGAGCATGCAGGCCAAAGATATCCAGGATCAGTGCCGTACGATCGATAATCTTTACCGGCTCGCCCACGGCTTTCTCCAAATAAGATTGTTGCGAGGGCGTAAGGTCATCGTCAAAAATAACGACATCGGCATCCATGCGATGCACCAGGCCGCACAGCTCTTCAACCTTACCGGAACCGATAAACGATTTTGGATACGGCTTAACCAGACGCTGTGACAAACGCGCCACGCACTGGGCGCCAGCCGTATGGGCCAGGCGCTCAAGCTCGTCAAGCGAACGATCGAGCGGCCACGCATTGTCGCGCCACTCAACACCAACCAAAATGGCACGCTCGGGCTCGGGTGACGTGGGAACAAGGGGAAAACGGGCCATTAGACAGCCTCAATACGATGCAGGATGTCCTCAACGACCTCATCGATCGTAAACTCGTCCATATCAAACCACACGATACGGTCATCGCGCTTAAACCACGAAAGCTGACGTTTGGCATAGCGACGCGAACGCATCTTGATGAGTTCGCGAGCCTCATTCATAGAAATCACGCCATTGAAAGCATCAATGATCTCTTTATAGCCAATTGCCTGCATCGAAGTCAGGGCATCTCCCAGCCCCTGGTCCATAAGACCGCGAACCTCATCGACAAGACCCTGTTCAAACATCAGATCGACACGCAGGTTAATGCGCTCGTAGAGCACCTCGCGATTACGCGTCAGACCAAACCATAGAGCATGATAATGCTCGCGCGGAACACTAAACTGACTTTTTTGCTGTGCATAGGAGATACCATCATCATGCATCTCGAGCGCACGAATCACACGGCGCACGTTATGGGGATGAATAACAGCAGCCGATTCTGGGTCGCGCTCGGCAAGCAGGGCATGCAGTTCTTCCTCGCCAATACGCTCGGCAAGCTCCTGATAGCCCACACGGCGATCGTCCTCAAGTTCACCCGAGGGAAAGTCCATCTCATCGAGGGCGGCCTTGAGATACAGCCCCGTACCCCCGCAAAACACCGGTAGGCGGCCCTCGCCAAGCAAGCGCTCAACATGTGCGCGAGCGTCAGCCTGATAAAGCGCAGCAGAATATGCCACACCCGGATCTACAATGTCGACAAGACGCAGCGGCGCCGTACACTCATCGGGCGTCATCTTTGCGGTACCGATGTCCATGCCGCGATAGATTTGCATCGCATCGCACGACAGTACTTCGGACGAAAGACGAGCGGCCAAACGGTCGGCAACATCACTCTTACCAACCGCCGTCGGACCGACGATCGCAACGGCGGAAAGACCTGCCCCGGAAGAAACCATTAGCGCGGCTCGCCCACAATGGAGCCGGACAAATACCAGGTCTTGGCAACATCAACGTCAACATCAACGATCTTGCCAACAAGCTGATCGATGCTGTAACCCTCGGGGATAGGCGCATGCACGGTCTGATTCTTGGGACTCTTGCCCAGCAGGACCGCATCGTTCTTCTTGCTCGTGCCCTCAATGAGCGCCGGCACCACAGTATGAAGCTCACCCTGGTTATACTCATGTGCCGTGGTCTCGATAACCTTAACCAAGCGGTTGAAACGCTCGAGAATAACCTCATGCGGCGTAGGATCGTCAATCTCTGCGGCCGGGGTACCGGCGCGCTTGGAATAGATGAAGGTATAGGCCTGGGCATAGCGGACCGTCTCGGCAAGTGAAAGCGTCTGCTCAAAGTCTTCTTCAGTCTCGCCCGGGAAGCCAACGATAATGTCGGTCGAGAGCGCGATATCGGGCATACGGTTGCGAATGCGATCGACCAGGCCCAAATAGTCCTCGCGTGTATAACGGCGATTCATCTCTTTGAGGATCCGCGTCGAACCTGACTGGACGGCCAAGTGCAGCTGCGGCATAACGGCAGGCGTTTCGGCCATGGCGTCGATGGTCTCGGGCAGCAGATCCTTGGGATGCGAAGACGTAAAGAAGATGCGCTCCACACCCGTATCGCCCACGGCACGCAGCAGATCGGCAAAACGCGGCTTACCAAACAGATCGCGACCATATGAGTTAACGTTTTGACCCAGCAGCGTAATCTCACGCACGCCCTGGCGCACCAAACCAGTCACCTCGTCGACAATTTCCTCGAAGGGGCGGCTCTTTTCGCGACCGCGCACGTACGGTACGATGCAATAGGTGCAGAAATTATTGCAGCCCGTCATAATGGGCACCCAGGCGTGATACTGGGTCTCGCGATGCCACGGCATGCTCATGGCATCCGTATCCTCATGCTCATTGGTGCGGATATGACGCTTGCCATCAAGGAACGCCTCGGCAATGAGCTCGGCCACATGTGCGATGGAATGCGTACCAAAGATGACATTGACGTTATCGACGTTGGTGAGCAGGCCCTCGCCATCGCGCTGCGCGATGCAACCACCAACGGCAACCACACGCTTGCCCGAGGGTGAGGGCGGGAGGCTCTTACAAGAGTTGCACTGACCGTACAGGCGAGTATCGGCGGCCTCGCGCACGCAGCATGTCATGAAGACAACAATATCGGCATGCTCGGGATCGAGCGCCATGAGGCAACCATACGAATCGAGCAGACCGCTCACGCGCTCAGAGTCGTGCTGATTCATCTGGCAGCCAAAGGTGCGGATAAAGTAGGTTTTACCGGCAAGAATATCGCGTACGGAACGCTGGTCCATGTGCATAAGTCCTAACGATGGAGAGGGGGGGGCGAATCGAGGCAAGCAGAAGCTATGCCACAGGCTTAACATCATCCATGACGACGTTATCCATAGCAGTTCGATTGATCTGGTGAACGTAAATAGAAAGACGGATGGCCGTGCGCGACTCCCCGTTAATAAGGATGTCAGAGAACACGGGCGCGCAGGAAATATCAAAACCGGTTGGAATCAAAAAACCGCGCGCGATAGCCACAGCCTTTATGGCCTGGTTGACCGCACCGGCGCCGACACACTGAATGTTGACGGGCACACCATCCTTGACCATGCCGGCGATGGCGCCGGCAACGGACGCGGGCGATGATTTGCTTGATACCTTCAGGCAATCCATGAAGAAACTCCTGCGTTTAAAAGTACGTTTTAACTGCAATAACTGTATCGTACCGAGTGGACTCGGTAAAGGCACTATTCCTCTTTGGCAAGATCGAAGGTCACAGTGATTCGATCACGCGAAACGCGAATCTTTGGGTCGCCGCAAAGGTTGAGATAGTACCGGGCGGCAAGGTCATTAAAGTCGCGCTCCACAGCACGCGAAAACTGTGCCATGTCATCCTTGGCAATACGAAGCCCGCGACGATCCTTCGCGAGATCGACAGGAGCCGGCGCATGCGAGGACGAATCACGCTCGCGCAGCAGACGCGCGGTCACACCGCGAACGGGCTTAATCTGCCCTGCCAAAATGCGATGTGCCGTGCGCTCGGACATCTCAAGACCCAAACCCGAGCAGATACGAATAAAGTCCTCGGCATCAGAGGCAAGGCCTAAACGATCGACAACCGGAAGCTCGCTCTCGTCATCAATAAACAGGAGACGAGACGTATCGAGCCGACTTGACGCCTGAGCATAAAGGGTCGCGGCAATCTCAGACGGAGAACCAAGATAGACATCGCAACCACGCAGCTCCTCGAGCGCAAACTCACAGGCAGCGCGAATAATATTATGCGGGCCGCGAGCACAGACATAACGTCCGTCCTCATCCTTGACGGCCTGGGGCCAGCTGGACTGATCGGCACGCTCACTGAGGCGGTCGGCTGCAACGCTCACCTTAAAGGCTGAACCAAGATCGACGCCGGACGTGACCACACGGGCCTCGTCGGTGTTCTGCTTAATCGAGAACAATGCCATGCCTCGACCGTGAACGCCCCAACGATCCATCTTCATGCTCTCAAGCTTGGAGGTAACGCGGGCATCAAAGATGCGCTCCTGCATATCCTGCGGCACGCCCGAGCCGTTATCCAGAAAGACGAGCGTACGGACACCGTCTTCCTTGGTCGTGGCGAGATAGACCTTGTCGGCACCGGCATCACGAGCGTTGCGCAGCATTTCGATGACAATATCCTCGACATGCTGAATGTCATGCTTTGCCTGGCGCCGCTCGGCCTCCGAAACGCGGAGGCGGACATACCCCTCGCCAAGGTTCTCCTCGACGCGAAGGTTGCCCTCCCCCGACATCGACGCGATAAATGAGATGAGCTCGTTCGCGTCGTTCATGTTATTTAGCGATATCGACAGCGCGGCTCTCGCGAATCACGACGACGCGCACCTGACCGGGATACTCCATCTCTTCCTCGATCTGATGGGCGATGTCATGAGCCAAGACCGTGGACTGAGCATCGGAAATCTTGTCCGGCTGAACCATGACGTGGACCTCGCGACCAGCCTGCATGGCATAGGTACGCTCGACGCCGTCATGGGAGTTGGCAATCTCCTCGAGCTTCTCAAGGCGCTTGATGTAGTTCTCGGCCGATTCGCGACGGGCACCGGGGCGAGAGGCAGAAACAGCATCGGCAGCCTGGACCAGAACATCGAGCACCGTGTTGGGGTCGACGTCGGCGTGGTGAGCCTCGATAGCGTGAACGATAACGGGCTTCTCGCCATAGCGACGGGCGAGCTCGGCGCCGATAACGGCGTGCGGGCCCTCGACGTCATGGTCGATAGCCTTGCCAAGATCGTGCAGCAGGCCGGCACGCTTGGCGGTCACAACGTCCAGGCCAAGCTCGGAAGCCATCACGCCGCACAGGTCGGAAACCTCGAGGGAATGCTGGAGCACGTTCTGACCAAACGAGGTGCGATAGCGCAGGGCACCCAGGGTCTTAACGATCTCGGGATGCAGATCGTGGATACCGGTATCGAAGGCAGCCTGTTCGCCAGCCTCGCGCACGCGCTGCTGAACCAAGTCGGCGGCCTTGTGATACATCTCCTCGATACGGGCAGGATGAATGCGGCCGTCAGCAATAAGGTTCTCGAGGGCGACGCGGGCGGTCTCGCGACGGACCGGATCGAAGCTCGAAAGCACGACGGTCTCGGGCGTATCATCGATCACGAGGTTGACGCCGGAAACCTGCTCAAAGGTACGGATGTTGCGACCCTCGCGGCCGATGATGCGACCCTTGAGGTCATCGGAAGGAATGTGCACGGAGGTAACGGTAACCTCGGCGGTGTGGTCGGCGGCACAGCGTTGAATAGCCAGGGACAAGATCTCCTGAGCGGTCTTGTGGCACTCGGCGCGAACCTGCTGCTCGGACTCGCGGATGATCGTGGCGGCCTCGTGGGTAACCTCGCCGCGAACCTTGTCGAGGAGCTCCTTGTGAGCGTCCTCGCGGGTCAGGTCGGCGATGCGCTCGAGCTCCGAGGTCTGCTTGGCGCAAAGCTCCTCAAGCTCACGGGAGCGCTTCTCGACCTGGCCAGCCTGGCTGGACAGCTGATGTTCACGCTTGTCGAGGGCATCGTTGCGGCGATCGAGGGACTCCTCGCGCTGCATCACACGGTTCTCGAGTGTACGAATCTCGCTCTTACGCTGCTTGTCCTCGGCCTCGGCAGCCTGCTTATTCTTGATGATCTCTTCCTTTGCCTCAAGCAGAGCCTCTTTTTTGAGGGTCTCGGCCTGACGCTTTGCATCACCGATTAGGGACTCAGCCTGTGCGTGAGCCGACTGGATCTTTTCGTCGGCCTCGTGAAGACTACCCTGCTTGGCGGTGCGCATGTAGGCAATGGCGGCGATGGCACCCAAAACGATGCCAACGAGCGCTGCGATAATAGGCATGCTCACTCCTTTTTATGGATTCGTTACACAACAAAGCGAACCGTCCTTGCGAACGGCTCGCGACATTTGAGTAATATGGGCGCAGCTTATGCGGGTCGGATACAGATAAACATATAAACAAACTCATCAAAGATGAGCACATATCACAAAGCAAATGACAGTGTTTATCGTACGTTGAACCGTAACAACTGTCAAATAAATGGACCCGGTACGGCGACTAAAACGCGGTGAACGGCGGGTACGCAAACCACATGTGTCTAAACTGCACATTCCTCATGTTCGGCATCGAGACGCGCCTTAACGGCATCGGCGGCGATGTGGTACGAAAAGCCCTTACCCATCAAAAACCGGACGAGCTTTTCGAATCCACGTGTCTCGGGAACACGACGCTTCGCGAGTAAAGCCGATGCGCGAGCCAAGTCGTCCTCCACGGCAAAATAATCCTCGGGATAGCCGGGGATATCATCGAGCACGACATGGCGGCGCTTGAGCTCGGTCTCAATCTTGCGCTGTCCCCAGCCACGTCGTTTGCGCTCCTCGATAAAGTACGAACAAAAGCGGTTCTCGTCTAAAAAGTGATACTCGGTGGCGCGCTCGACGGCGAAATCGATCGCGGGCTGGTGAAAGCCGTAGCGAGCCAGCTTGTCACGGACCTCACCCGTGGCATGGTCGCGGCGCGACAGCATCTCAGTCACCATGGTAAGCGCGCATTTACGCTCAATGAGCTGTACCGCTTCGCGAAACTCATCCCAATCGCAGGGAAGATCGGGGCGATTTTTAAGAAACAGGCGCGCAACACGAACAGGAATCCAGATGGATCGTTCATAACCGCCCTCAAGCTCACAATCGATATGTGCGCAAGGCTTTTTGGACGCATACCCGCTCGAGAACGAGGAGACCGCCTTCTTATCGGGAAAGACGACCGTGGCCTCGGTCACCGTATACGACATGAGCGTAACCGCTACTCGTCGTCATCATCGAGCATGGCGGAACCATCGATGGCGTAAAGCTCGTCAAACTCCTCAGGCGCAGGCTGATCGGTCAGCTCGACCTCGGACGGAGCATCGTCATCAAACTCAAGTCCACAGGCAAGGCGGACCTTATGCTCAATCTCGTCGGCACAATCGGGGTGTTCGCGCAGGAACGCCTTGGCGGCCTCGCGACCGTTGCCGAGCTTATCCTCGCCATAGGCAAACCAGGAGCCCATCTTCTTGCAAATGCCGCACTCGACAGCCATGTCCAGAATCGAGCCCTCCTTAGAGATGCCCGTACCGTACATGATGTCGAACTCAGCAGAACGGAACGGAGCTGCCACCTTGTTCTTAACGACCTTGGCGCGCACGCGGTTACCGATAACCTCGTCCTTAAGCTTAATGCTGTCGATGCGGCGAATGTCGATACGCACCGAAGAGAAGAACTTAAGGGCGCGGCCGCCCGTCGTGGTCTCGGGGTTGCCGAACATGACGCCGATCTTCTCACGCAGCTGGTTAATGAAAATGCACGTCGTGTTGGACTTGGACAGCGAGCCGGCGAGCTTGCGGAGCGCCTGGCTCATCAGGCGAGCCTGAAGACCGACCGTAGTGTCGCCGATTTCTCCCTCGATCTCGGCGCGCGGGGTCAGCGCAGCGACGGAGTCAACGACGATGGCATCGATGGCGCCGGAACGCACGAGCATGTCAACGATCTCGAGCGCCTGCTCACCCGTATCGGGCTGGGAAATGAGCACCTCGTCGATATCCACGCCGATGCGTGCGGCATACGTAGGATCGAGCGCGTGCTCGGCATCGATAAATGCCACAACGCCACCCATTGCCTGGGCCTCGGCCAGGATCTCGAGCGAAAGCGTCGTCTTACCGGAGGACTCAGGACCGTAAATCTCGACGATACGACCGCGCGGCACGCCGCCGATACCCAGCGCGGCATCGAGGGCCAGGGCGCCCGTGGGAATGGCCTCGACCTCGAGCTCGGGACCACCGTCGCCGTACCTCATGATGGAACCCAGGCCGAATTTCTTCTCGATCTCGGCCTTGGTGGTGGCGATCATCTCATCGCGCTCTTTACCCGTCGTGCGAGCATGAACGGTACGTACGGGACCTGAATTCTTGGCCATGAATAGCCCTCCTCTTAACAACCTGCATCGATAATAAACGAACGGCTGTTCGTGGTCAACCGTTCAGGCCAATCATATGCAGGCGGTCTTTCCAAAACCCGACCAAACGCCGACCAAACACTGACCAAATGCTTGACCACAAAGGACCAAATATGAACAAGGCAGGCAAAAATACATCTACAACCAGCACAAACGCCAAATGAGCCTAAGGTCCCTATCTCCACAATTAAGGGGCCCTAAGGCCCCTTAAAACACGTCTATTCCATAGAGTTGAGCAAAAGGGCAATGCGTCCCAATGCCTCCGCGACCGCATGGGCACGAACACACGAACGGTCGCCCTCATAGTGGCAGCGCACAGAGTCCACAACCGGCACGCCCCCATCGGCGGAACGATGCGCCCAGCCAATATAGAAAGTGCCCGCCGGATCGTCCTCAGTGCCACCGCCGGGGCCGGCATAACCCGTTGCGCTCACTGCAATATCGCTCTGGTACAGCTCCAGCGAACCCGCCGCCATCTCGCGCGCGGTCTGATGCGACACCGCGGTATAGCGGTCGAGCGTCTCCTGCTCAACACCAAGAACGCGATGCTTAATCTCATCGCAATAGGTCACCGCACCGCCACGCAGCACCGCCGAGGCGCCCGGGATATCGGCAATCGTCGAGGCGATCATACCCGCCGTCAGCGACTCAGCCGTCGAAACCGTCACGCCCCGAGCGCTCGCGCGCTCGACAATTTCGCGCGCCAGCTCCTCGTTATGTGCGGAAATCCGCTCAAAAGAGTCCGTCATACCCACCAGGACCTAGACCGAAAAGACGATCTTGCGGCAGTTCCAGAAGTACTGGGCGCCCGAGATAACGGTCAGGACAACGGCAACGGCGTACAGGAAGCGCGACACCGAGTAGATGCCGAGCGTCAGCGCCACCGGGCCAAGGTGCAAGCCGGCCATAGCAAAAACGCACAGGTAACCGCAGATGGAGACCATCGTGGTTGCCGTCTTGTACTTGCCGAGCTTATCGGCCGCAACGACCACACCGGCAGCACTCGCGACCATGCGAAGGGCACTCACCAGCAGCTCACGGAACAGGATAATGAACACGGACCACACGGTCACGGCACTAAAATCCAAGAACAGCAGCAGGGCCGAGAACACCAGCAGCTTATCGGCGATGGGATCCAAGAATTTACCGAAGTCGGTGATCTCGTTGCGCGAACGCGCCAGATAACCGTCGACCTTATCGGTGCACGACAGGATCACATACAGAATGAAGGCAGCGGCGGCGAGCGGGCCGTCGAAGGTGCTCCAATCCGTACCGGCAACACTCGTGTGAGAAAGCGCCGACACGATCATGAACACCGGGATAAAGACGATGCGGACGCACGTCACGATGTTGGCGGGCGTCCAGACACTCGTCAGTTCCTTATTGCTCTCGTTAGCCACGACGCTCTCCTACTCCACAACATGACCGATAAGCTCATAGCAGAAGCTATCGGTAAACTCGACGGTCAGAATATCGCCCACGGACGCCTCGCTGGCGTCCAAGTGGACCGCGCCATCGGAATCGGGCGCCTGGAACCAGGCATGGCCGATCAGCTCGGCGCCATCCTCGGTCTCTTCGATACCGTCGACGATTACCTGGGCGCGCTCGCCCACATGTGCGGCGGTGGCGGCAAAACCGAGCGACTCGGCCAGGTCCATGGCCTCCTGGGCGCGCTCGAGCTTGACCTCTTCGTCGACCTGACCCTCCATCTTAGCGGCCAGGCTGCCCTCCTCCTGCGAGTAGGCAAAAACACTCGTGTAGTCAAAGCCGACGGTGTCCATAAAGTCGATAAGATCGCGGAACTCGTCGTCGGTCTCGGTCGGGAAGCCGACCATGGCCGTGGAACGGATCACGATGCCGGGGATACGCTCACGCAGATCGCGGAACAGGTCCTCGAGCTCCTGGCGCGAACCAGAACGGCGCATTGCCTTGAGGATGCGCGCGTCGCAGTGCTGAACGGGGATATCGATATAGGGCAGCACCTCGGGCGTATCGCGAATCGTATCGATAAGCTCATCGGTCATGCCCTCGGGCTGCAGATAGAGCACGCGGACCCAGACGTTTTGCGGGCGCACGGCCTCGGCGACGGCACGCAGCAGCTGCGCCAGATTGCGCGGCGAGCCCTCGGCGACATCCTCGTCAGCAAAGTCGGTGCCCCAAATGCCCGTGTCCTGGCCGATCAGCACGATCTCGCGCACACCGCCGGCAACCAGGTCGCGCACCTCGGAGATAATGCTCTCGGCATTGCGCGAATGATAGCGACCGCGAATATAGGGAATCATGCAGAAGCTGCAGAAGCGGTTGCAGCCATCGGAAATCTTGACGTAGGCGACAGCACCCTCGACGGTACGTTTGACCTGCGGGATATAGGCTGCAATCTCGCGCTCGACACCCAGCACGCCGTCGATGACCGACACGATGCCGTCTTCCTCGTCGGCCTTCACAAAGGCAGCGACCTCGGGCAGCTCGTCAGGCAGGTCATCGCCATAGCGCGACGGCACGCAGCCGCACATGACGATGGGGCAAGAACGAACGCCGTCCTGAACCTCGTTGGCGAGCTCGAGCGTGGTCTCGATGCTCTCGGACGTTGCGGAGGCGAGGAACGAGCAAGTATTGACGAGGGCGATATCGGCATCCTGCGGGTCGAATGCCTCCTCGTAGCCCGCGGCGGTCAAAAGAGCACGCATGCGGTCGGTGTCAACCTCGTTCTTAGCGCACCCGAGGGTGATGTAGAGCACGGAGCCCAACGGTGTATCCATGTTGGAGAGCAGTCCTTTCGATTGATATTAGCGGTAGTTGGTGAACTGCAGCGGCTGGCCGTAGTCCTGGTCGCGCAGGAACTGGATCACGGTCTGCAACGCGTCCTTCGAAGCAGAGGAAACACGCAGCTTGTCGGCCTCGATGGTCACCTTGACCTTGAGCTTTTGGTCCTTGATGTCCTTGTTGATCTTCTTGGCGGTCGCCTGGTCGATACCCTCGACGATATGGCCGAGCACGCGCACGGTGCCGCCCGACGCCGCCTGCGGAGCATCCCACGAGACAGCCTTGAGGTCGATGCCGCGCTTGATGAGCTTGGAGCTCAACACGTCGATAATCTGTTTGGAGACAAAGTCGGCCGGGGCGTTGATCGTAAAGAGCTTGTCGCCCTTCGAAAGCTCGATCGTGGCGCCGGAATCCTTAAGGTCATAGCGCTGGGAAATCTCGCGCGTGGTCTGCTGGAAGGCGTTGTCGACCTCTTGCATGTTGACCTCGGACACGACGTCGAAGCTGGAATCTTTAGCCATGATGTTTCCTTTCGCGTACGAGCGGCCTAGTAGCTATCGTACGAATTGTCGGTAGAATCGGTGGGTGTCTGACCGTCAGTTGCGGTATCGGCGCCATCCGTGGACTGGGCATCGGTACCGTCGGTGGTGTCGGTACCATCGGTGGTGTCGGTACCATCAGAACTTTCACCATTCTCGGAATCAGACGTCTCCTTCTTGGGAACGGTGATCGTCACGCGCGCCACGCCCGAGGTCTTGGTATCGTAACGGACCTTTTCACCGTTCTTGGTAACGGTGACATCGGAAGGCTTGGACGTGGTGATCTCGATTGAGGACTCGGGCGTGTACTCCTGCTCAAAGGGGCCAGTCGCCTGGGCGCCATAGACCGACTTGCCGTCGACCTTGACCTCAATCCACGCGGTCTTTCCCTTGGCAACAGAGACTTTGACCTTCGTGACCTCGTTCTCTTCCTTCTTGGCCGTCGTCTTGGTGGCGTCCGAATCAGTCGACTCATCCGTCGCCTCATCGGTGTCTTCGTCCTCGTCGACCGTTTCGGTCTTCTTGGAAGACTTCTTAGTCGTTGTCTTGGTGGCAGCGGGCGTCTCGGGCGTGTTCTCGGGCGCCGAAGATGCGCAGCCGCGCAGAAGTACCACGATGAGCACAATCAACAGCAGCGCAACGG
The DNA here is from genome assembly GCA_902464565.1 of uncultured Collinsella sp. Lineage (GTDB taxonomy): Bacteria > Actinomycetota > Coriobacteriia > Coriobacteriales > Coriobacteriaceae > Collinsella. The sequence goes on along the minus strand of CABQJV010000025.1, from coordinate 5,562 downwards.
CACCGATGCCGGCGTAGACGATACGCGGATCGAGCCCGTTGTTTTGAGGAGTACGTGATCCGCCGCGTCCACGACCGGAACTGCTGCGGCCGCCTCCCTGAGGCATACGACCACGATTGCTATCGGAACGGCCGCGATAGCCACCCTGGCCCTGAAGGCTGCGCTGACCCGAGCGGGGCGCAAGTTCACCGCGGCCTTGATAGCTACGCTGGCCCGAACGCGGAACCGAAGAGCGCTGGCCATACGGCTGTGATTGAGAGCGAAGACGCGGCGTCACCTGCGTGGTATCGGCATCCGAATAGCCACCGCGAGAGCGTCCCATAGAGGCACCACGGTAACCGCGATCGGAATAGCCGCCGTCGCCATAGCCGACACGAGGGTCACGCGCCACACCGCGGGCAGCGGGAAGTGCACGGTCCTCGGGCATCGGCGTACTGCGGAACCGGTCACGCTGCGAGCGAATCTCCTCGCCCGAACCCGTCTCGGTAATATAACCGGCCTGCTGAGGACGCTGTCCATAGCGGGTCGAACGACCGCCCTGAACCATCAGGAAGCGCCCGTTATCGACCGAGGAGCGCGAATTGACGTAGCCGGCGGCGTCCTGAAAACGACCGCCCTGCTGGGACGTCTCGCGTTCGTATGCCATCAGGTCGTCAAAGTAGGCATTGACGACCTCGCGCGGATTGAGGCCCAAAAAGCGAGCATAGCTCGAAATCATGCCCTGCGCATAGCCGCGCGGCGGCATCGAAGCAAAGTTACCGGTCTCGAAAAACTCGATGATCTGCGGCCTGATTTTGATGGTGTTGGCGACCTGCTGAATGGAAAGGCCCATTCGGCGACGCTGCTCGAGCAGCATGTCACCAAAGCGTGCAGCCATCAGAATCCTCCAAACTCACGATCTTCACGTGCCATCTCGGCGTCGACAGATTCCAGCGCGGCAAGCCCCTCCTCGTCCAACAGGACCTCACGCGGCTTGGAACCGTCAGGCGGTCCGACGACACCCTTTTCTTCCAGCATGTCCATAATACGCCCGGCACGCGCATAGCCAACCTTCAGACGACGTTGCAGGCCAGATGTGGAGCCAAGCTGAGATTCCACCACAATATGGGCGGCTTCCCAAATGAGCGGATCATCGTCTTGCGGCTCGGCGACTCCGGTGCGGACAATGCCACCGCCACCCGCCATGGACATGGAAGCGGGCGCCACGGCAGACAGGATCTCCTCGTGGTAGTCGGGCTCGCTCTGCGACTTAACGAACTCGACAATCTCGTTGATTTCGTCGTCCGAGACAAAGCAGCCCTGGATACGGCGAGGCTTGCCCCAGTCGACCTTGGAGAACAGCATGTCGCCCAAACCGGTGAGCTTTTCAGCACCCATCTGGTCGATAATGACGCGCGAGTCGATGCCCGTGGCGACGTTAAAGGCGATGCGGTTGGTGATGTTGGCCTTGATGAGGCCCGTCACCACGTTGGAGCTGGGGCGCTGCGTGGCCACGATAAGATGAATACCGGCGGCACGGCCCAGCTGTGCAATACGTACGATCGAGGCCTCGACATCCTTACCGGCGACCATCATCAGGTCCGAGAGCTCGTCGATGATAATGACCAGATAGGGCATCTTTTGCGGCGGGTTATCGTAATGCTCAAACTCGCCGGCGGCCTGCTTTTCGTTGTAGGTCGAGATCTTACGCACGTTAAGGCGCTCGAAGACCTTCAGGCGACGCTCCATCTCGGACACGGCCCATTGCAGGGCGCTCGCGGCCTGCTTGGGTTCGGTAACGACCGGTACGTAAAGATGCGGCAGGCCGTTATAGCCCGCGAGCTCGACGCGCTTGGGGTCGACCATGATCAGGCGAACGTCCTCGGGAAGGGCGCGCATGAGCAGGGTCGTGATGATGGAATTGATCATCACCGACTTACCAGAACCGGTCGTACCGGCAATAAGCAGGTGGGGCATCTTGGCGAGGTCAGCGACAACCGGCGTGCCCTCGGCATCGCGGCCGATGGCGAGTTCGAGCGGACCGCCCTTAACATAGGGCAGCACGTCGCCCAGATTGACGTTTTGGCGCTTGCGATTGGGGATCTCGATGCCCACGAGCGAGGTGCCGGGGATCGGGGCAAAGATACGCACCGACTGGGCAGCGAGCGAAAGCGCGATATCGTCCTCGAGGCTCGAGATCTTGCTCACGCGCTCGCCCTCGCCAGGTTGCAGCTTAAAGGTCGTCACCGTGGGGCCGGCGATCCAGCCGACCACGCGGGCACTGCGGCCAAACTCAAGCAACGTGGACTGAAGCGACTCGGCAGTCTGTTCCAGCTCCTTGTCAGAAGACGCGGAGGACGCCGACTGCGGGTTGGCATGCAGGATTTCGAGTGGCGGAAGCTTAAGGCCATCCTCTTCTTCGCCCTCGTTATCCGCGGGGGCATTGACCGCTCCCCCATCGCTAGAAGTAGGCGCCTCGGCAGCGCCCGCGACAGCCGTATCGGCAACCTTGGGATGCTTCAAGAAGTCGGGAATCTGAGGTGCTGCCGAGACAGGATTCACGGCAAACGGCGGCTCGGACTCGTCGATCTTATCGGGGTCGTCTTCCATCGAAAGCTGACCGGTTACCTGGTCGCGCTTGGCATGACGACGCGGCAGCAAAGTTGTCTTTGCGGTCTCAATCGGAGCCTCGTCGTCCTCGTCATCGCCCTCGGTGAGCTCAATCTCGCTATCGGACCAAGTCGGGTCAGGCTGACTCGTATTGAGCTTAGGCGCAGCCTTGCTCTTCTTGGCATGACGGCGCGGCAGCAGCGTTGTCTTAGCGCGCTCAGCTTCCACGGCATCGGACACGTCGACAAACGGATTCTCGTCCTCGTCGTCATCGTCCAAAACCGGGTCCACATCGTTGCCCATGACCGTGGTCACGGCAGCATCGGAGCCCTTTTGACGAAGAATGCTCAGGTGCGGACGGGCAACGCCGGGCACCGACAGGGCTTCGTCGTCACCCCACGGGCTGGCGTTGACATCGGCACGACGGCGCTCGGCAAAATCGGCCGCACGGTCGCGAGCAGAGCGCAAAACGCCGCCAACCGAAAAGCCGATGATGACCAAGCCCACGACGACAAAGCCCAACAGGACTACCATCGCGATAGGCTTACCCAGGGCATTCTGCAGCGCACTCGCAATAAACGCACCGATGTAGCCACCCGAGGCGGACAAATTTTGCGGCGTGAACATAAGGTCACAAGAGACACTCGTACCCGGCACCATCAGCGAAAGAATGGAGACGACGGCGATAAAGACCACGGCGCCGCCCGCGACCGAGCGCGCGTTGAGCGGCGAGTCCTCGCCTAAAAAGAGCGTGGCGGCAAACAGCAAAATGACGATCGGCAGCACGTAGGCGCCCAGACCAAAGCCCAGGTGGTAGAAACCGGCAACCGCAGCCGTAACGGGTGCGGTCGCCGGCGAAATCACGGCAATGAAGGACGCAATCGCCAAAACGGCGATGACCACGCCGGCGATATCACGGTTGGCCGAGGGCTCAACCAAAGGCTCAAAATCGTCGAAGTCCGCCTCGTGGCCCTTATTGGCACGCAGATGGGAACCGGCACCCTTAGCAGATGCCGGTTGGTTATTGGCCTTATTGCCTTTGGCGTTTTGTGCAGATCCACGCGCCAAACTAAACCTCCATGACGACCGGGATGATCATCGGACGGGTGCGCGTACGGCTCCAGATAAAGTTAGAGAGCGAATCGCGCACGGCCTTACGAATAGCATCGGAACCGCTGCTCGTAAAGCTGAACTTGCCCTTCTCGATCGTCTTCATAATGGACGCGGAGGCATCCTCGGAGAACTGGTCGTCGATGGCAAACGAGACGCCGCGGCCCGAGAACTCGATGGCCTCGATCTTCTTGTGCTTGAGCGAGACGATGGCGACGGCCGTGACCATACCGTCATTGGCGAGCTTCTGACGATCGCGCAGGACGATGGGGTCGGTATCGCCGATACGCAGGCCGTCGACGTAGACGACGCCGGACTCGACGGGCGTACCACGCTTGACGATACCACCGCGCATCTCGAGCGTGTCGCCGTTATCGAGGATAAAGATGTGATCGTCCTTGATGCCCATCTTACGGGCAAGCTGGGCATGGGCGCGCAGATGCACGGCCTCGCCGTGAACCGGCATAAAGTAGGTGGGCTTGGCCATGGCCATCAGAAGCTTGAGCTCCTCCTGGCTACCGTGGCCCGAGACATGGACGAGAGCGCGATTCTTATCCCACACGTCGCAGCCAAGCTTGGCCAGGCTGTTGACAACCTGCTGGACGGCCTTCTCGTTGCCGGGAACGGGAGTTGCCGAGAGGATGACGGTATCGCCCTCGTGGATGGAGAGCGTCTTGTGCTCGCCGTTGGCCATGCGGGACAGCGCCGACAGCGGCTCGCCCTGCGAACCGGTGCACATGACGACGATCTTGTCGTCGGGAAGGTTATCGATATCGAAGGCATCGATGATATCGGCATCGTCGATGTTGAGGTAGCCCAGCTCGCGCGCCACGCGGGTGTTGGTGAGCATGGAACGTCCGGTCACGACGACCTTGCGGCCGCACTTGCGGGCGGCGTCGCAGATCTGCTGCAGGCGATGGATGTGGCTCGAGAACGACGCGACGAACACGCGGCCCGGGGCGTTCTTGATGGCGTGCAGCAGGTTGGGACCAACCTCGGCCTCAGACTTGGTAAAGCCGGGGACCGTGGCGTTGGTGGAGTCGGAAAGCAGCAGGTCGATGCCCTGCTTGGCAAAGCGGCTGATGGCGGCATAGTCGGGCGTGACGCCGTCGATGGGCGTCTGGTCGAGTTTAAAGTCGCCCGTGTGCATAACGGTGCCCTGGTTGGTGCGAATGAATACGCCCAAAGCACCCGGAATGGAGTGCGTCATCGAGAAGAAGTCAAGCGAGATACCGCCGAGATTAACGTGGCTTCCGCCCTTAACCTCGCGGAACTTGGGAGCGCGGATGCGGAACTCGGCAAGCTTGCCCTCGATGAAACCAAGCGTCAGCTTGCTCGAGAAGATGGGCACCTTGTTGTTGAGGTCCTGCAGCAGATACGGAAGCGAACCGGTGTGGTCCTCGTGGCCGTGGGTGACGATGATGCCGCGGAGCTTCTCCTCGTTCTCCAGGACATAGGTATAGTCGGGAAGCACCAGGTCGATACCGGGCTGGGAGTCGTCGGGGAACATGAGGCCGGCGTCGACGAGCACCATGTCGTCGCCGCACTCGAAGACCGTCATGTTCTTGCCGATGCCGTCAAGGCCGCCGAGCGGAATGATCTTCAAGGGAGATGATTTTTTAGCTGCCATAGGTTCGTGTAGTTTCCTTTCTTCGAAACGGGTCTGGAACAACCGACGGGGCGCTTCTGGCAAACCGACCGCCGGGAACGTACAAACATGCATCACAGATTCGATGCAATAACCACAGTATGATACCCATTTGCCCACCAACAGGCCACCCATGCATCAAAGCCCCATCTGAACCTGTGTATCCCGCCGGTCTGGTCTCAGCGGCCCCGGCACGGGTTAAGTTTCCTGCTCTA
>CABQJV010000024.1 GCA_902464565.1 uncultured Collinsella sp. | reverse complement strand
TCCGCACATGTGCGGATGAATGTGGGAGGTGTTCGGATAAAGTCGATAATCAAGGAACTGGCAACCGGTTTCATCGGTAATGAGATAAAAACTGTCATAGAAAAAGACTAAGATATCTTAAGAGACATATGCTGGGGTTGGTATTCCATGAACGACTGCGGGCATGTGCCAGACTGCCTCGGCCCCCGGGGAGCGCCCGGGCAGGTCGCCGTGTGACTGGGGAGGAAATTATGCAGGAGCTCAGAGAGACGACGTCTCTACTCGTGAATTAATGTTATCGGGGGGGTCCCAGCAGGGAACATCCTGGTAGACACCGGCCGCGCGAGCGGTGGTCCGTCATGTCTTATGGCCGTCGTCGCGGGCTGTGCCCGGTCTCGCCATATGCGATTGTTCTGGCCCTCGCCGTCGCGCTGACGGTGGGTTTCTTCCTGCCGCTTCGTGCCGAGGCGGTGATCTCCGACCACACGGTTCCGACGACTTCGCCTTCGGGGACAACAATTAACCTGTTTGATTACTGGGTGAATCCGGATAACCATCTGTCGGTTTCCGGCAACGGCGGCATCAACGCAAGCCACCGGTTCCAGTTTAACGATGGCCAGGGTGATGCACCGCTCAACCATTGGACGGGCAACACGAACCCGCAGCCCGGCATTGTCAGCAACACGCTTTCAGACGGCTACCCGCAGCTTTCCGGTACCTATGGCGGCGACTCCCTCCGCTATCTGTTCGATTCCTCTGCCCAGACCGGCAAGACGTCCCATTTTGGCGTGACGGGCCTCCTCAAGGTTCAGGACGGCTACTACGTCTATGACAGCTCCGAAAACTACGCAGCCTACAACGCTGACAAGAATGCCTTCGACGTCTATGACACCTGGGGCATTGACAAAGTGGGCGATTCGTCCCATCGGGGTCAGTTCTTCCCGTTCGATGCGGCAGACAAGGTGTTCAAGGAGGAAAGCGGCCGGCTCGTCCAAAATGGCATCACGGCAGACAACGCCGGTAACCACGTCAACCACCACTTCGGCCTCTCAATGTCCACGCGATTCGTGCAGCCCAACGGCGGCCTGACGAACGATAAGAAGGACATGACCTTCGAGTTCGCCGGCGATGATGACGTCTGGGTGTTCATCGATGATGTCCTCGTGGGTGATATCGGCGGTATTCACAGCCGTGCGAGTCTGAGTATCAACTTTCATACGGGCGACATTAAGGTGAACGACAAAAGCGACGGCACGCTGCTGAGCAAGTACCAGGCGGCGAAAAAGGGCACTTCGGGCTTCAACGGCAGCACCTTCAAAGACGGCACCAACCACACCCTCAAGTTCTTCTACCTGGAGCGCGGCGCCACCGACTCCAACATGGAGCTCAAGTTCAACCTCGTGACGGTGCCCGAGTCCGACATCATCAAGTTCGACCAGGATGGCGGTCCGGTGGAGGGTGCTCAGTTCGCGCTGTACAAGACAGACGAGAACTTCACTGACACGACCGCTAATCAAAATAACCTACTTGGTTCCGGCACCACGAACGCGAATGGACAACTGACGCTCACAAATGACGTGGACAACGGCGTTATCAACTTCGATGACCTTTATAAAGAGTATCATTACCAGCACTACCTCCTGAAGGAAACAAAAGCGCCCAACGGTTACCGCTCGAGCCTCACGGCAACGGACGGTAACATGCAGCTCGAGTACGTGCCCGCAAGCGACAAGAAGGACGCGGGCGGCGTCATCATCAACCGCGGCGGTATGGACGCGGACAGCGTCGTGTGGAAGACCGGTGCGTTCGCCGCTGCGAAGGAGACCATCACCGCGCCGTCGACCGTGTACAAGGCAAATGATAACCTGACGAAGTCCGACAAGATCGACGACCTGGAGTCCGGCATACTGTTCGCTGTGGTGCTCAAGCGCGATAAAAGCGCAAACGCAGATATCAAAGATCAGAACAATTGGTACGCCGTGTCGGGCGACCCATCGACGGGAATGGGGTACACCCTCGCCGAGAAGTCGAGCAAGGCCGGCGCTATCGAGGCGGCGAAGAAGGACCTGCACGCCTTCACGCTCAACACGAGCGGCCAGTACCAGGTAGAGATTCAAAATCTGCCCGGTGATATCTCCAAGTACTACTACCTGCTGAGCGGTGATGCCCGCAAGGATGCCGAGTACACGGTGGCCATCTACTACACAACGGCGAGCTCCATCGCCAACGCGAAGCCCGAGAACACCGTCCACGTGTACAGCGACGGCATCGCAGACGGCACGAACTTCAAGCGGCAGTTCGCCACGCGCCTGCTCGTCACGAACATCCAGAACCGCCTGTTCGTGCAGAAGACCGATACCGAGGGTAAGCCCGTTGACGGGGCGAAGTTCGCCCTGTACACCTCCAGACAGGTGACAACAGACGCGAACGGCAAGGTCGTGCTCAAGGGCGAGCAGACCCCCTACGACACCCTGACGACGGGGTCGGTCGGCAACCCGGTCCCGCTCGAAGGTGCGGGCATATTCCCGAATACAAGCGCCGGTAACAGGCCGCTCGTGAATGGAACTTACTTCCTAAAGGAGGTCTCGGCTCCCAAGGGCTTCCTGCTTAACGACACGCTCACCAAGGTGATTGTGGACGATTACGGCGTCCATGCCGATGCTGGTACGGACGATGACGGCGTTTCGACGTTCGTGGGCCCGGGCGCGCTCATGAAGAGTCTGGACCAGTTTGGCGCAGAGGGCGACATCGACAACACGCTCACGTGGATCAAGGGTACGCGGCAGACCTCGAATGGCGAGACCAATGTTAACGACAACCTGACGTGGACCGATGTCGAACCCGTGGGTGCAGACGACACAGTGCACCTCAAGTACGGCGCTAACGGACGCATGTACCAGTATGGGCCCACCGAGGAGGGCAAACCCTACCGCCTGGAGACCGAGACGGGCTGGATACGTATGGGTATCACCCAGGACGTGTCTGGTGACACTAATGCGAAGGGCGCCCGCGCCGATCTGGACGACATGAACCTGAATGCCCTGTTTACGGGCGCCACCTGTGTGCGCGTAGCGAACAAGCGCAAGGCGAGCCTCGAGGTGACGAAGAAGGTCGTGGTGCCAGCGGGCCTGACGGGAAAACCGGACGCGGGGTTCACCTTCAAGTTCACCGTGCCTGATGGGAAGACGTATAAGGCTGCAGTCTTCGAGAAGGCGGGCGCGGCCGATGAGAAGCAGGTCGGCGATATGTTCGACCTGACGAACGGCTATTCGCAAACCATCAAGGCCGACGAGACGATTCGCGTGTACGGCCTTGCCAAGGGTGACAATTACACGGTGAAGGAGCTGACCGGCAAGGACGAGATGCCCGCGGGCTATAAGCTGACCGGCCGCAAGCAGGGTGACAAGAATCTGACTGAAGAAGGCGATAGCATCTCGGGCACGATTGCCTCGCAGAATTCCAACGGCACGCTGGCCGAAGACAACAAGCTGGTGTTCACCAACAGCTACAAGACGGACGCCAGCGACGAGCTGACCCCGCAGGTAACGAAGAAGGTCTCCGGCACCGAGAGCACGGACAAGGAGTTCTCGTTCACGCTGGCTGCCACGTCGGACATGCAGGCGAAGATCGCTGCCGGCGACCTGACGGTGTCGGATGACCTGGCGGGCGACGCGCATGCGGAGTCCCGGGCCACGAAGGGCGCGATCACGGGTAAGGACGGCCAGACGGTCGACTTCTCCGGCGTGAAGTTCAACAAGGCCGGTACATACACGTTCACGCTTTCCGAGGCGCACGACGCCGATGACGACGCGGTGGTGGACGGCGTGCAGAACGCCGGTTGGACGATGGACGATTCCACCTACACCGTCACGGTGAAGGTTGAGGACAAGAATGCCAAGCTGACTGTCACAGGCGTGGCGGTGAAAAAGGACGGCGATGACAAGAGCGAAACGCCTGAGGTCAAGAACGGCGAGGTGAACCTCGCCACCTTTACCAACAGCTATGCCGCGAAGGGTTCCGTGACCCTGGCGGCGATGAAGCACTTTAAGGGCGGTGCGCTCGCGGGGAACGATTTCTCGTTTGCTCTGTACAAGGGTGACAAGGCGGAAGGCACGCCCCTTGAGACCGTCACGAACGACAAGGACGGCAACATTACCTTCCAGCCCATCAGCTACACCAAGGCCGGTGACTACGAGTACACCATCAAGGAGGTTGCCGGTAACGACCAGACCATCGTCTACGACGGTCAGGAAGTGAAGGTCAAGGTCAGCGTCACCGATAACAAGAACGGCAAGCTGGGCGCAACCGCCACCTACGGCGGCGATAAGGCCGTGCCGACCTTCACCAACACGAAGCCGACGACGGACGTTACCGTCGAGGCCACGAAAACCCTAAAGGGCAAGGCGCTGACGGACGGCGCGTTCGCCTTCGGCCTGTACGACCAGGCCGGCAACGAGGTCGCCAAGGGCACCAACGACCAGGCCGGCAAGGTCAAGCTGGCCGTCGAGAACCTGAACCTGGGCGAGTACGACTACGCGCTCAAGGAGGTCGCTGGCAGCGACTCGACCATCACCTACGATTCAACGGCGGTGAAGGTTCACGTCTCGGTGAAGGCGGAGGGCGACAAGGCGAAGGCGACCGTCACTTACGACGGCAAGAACGATATCCCGACCTTCAAGAACACGTATCAGCCCGCCGAGACCTCGGTGGCGCTCACGGCGAAGAAGACCTACGTGAAGTCCGATAACACGCCGGCTGCGCTCAAGGGCGGCGAGTTCACCTTCAACCTGTACGAGGGCGATCTGACGGCTGAGCAGCTGAAGGACAAACAACCCATCCAGACCGCCGAGAACGGCGAGGACGGTACCGTCACCTTCCCGGTCATCAACTACACCAAGGCCGGCGAGTACAAGTACACCATCGTGGAGAAGAAGGGCGACCTGTCCCACGTGACCTTCGACGACACGGTGCACCACGCCGTGGTGAAGGTCGTGGACAAAGCTGGCAAGCTGGACGCCGCCGTTGCCTACGATGGTGACAAGGCCGATGCCCCCACCTTCACGAACACCTACACCGCAAAGGGATCCGTGGAGCTGACGGCGACCAAGGTCGTTGCGGTCGCGCCGGGCTTCACGCACGACACCAAGCTGAAGGGCGGCGAGTACACGTTCGAGCTGAAGGACGCCGACGGCAAGGTGCTCGGCACCACGACGAATAAGGCCGATGGCACGGTGAAGTTCACGCGCGGCTTCGAGCTCGCCGACCTGGGCGGCGCCGCGAGCAAGGACTTCACCTACACCATCGTGGAGCAGAAGGGCGCGGAGGCCGGCATGGTCTACGACAGCCATCCTCTCACCTACAAGGTGACGGTCGCGGACGATGGCGCCGGCACGCTGACGGCCACGCCGCAGGTAACGAGTGGAGACAACTCGCAGACCTTCACGAACACGTACCACCCGAAGGGGACCTCGGTAACGCTCAAGGCGAAGAAGCACTTCACGGGCGGCGAGCTCGCGGGGAACGACTTCACGTTCCAGCTGCTCGACGGGGATGGCAGCGTGGTCCAGACCGTCCGGAATGGCAAGGACGGCAAGGTCGCCTTCCAGGCAATCAGCTACGACACGCCGGGCGACCACGACTACACCATCAAGGAGGTTGCCGGCAACGACCCGACCGTCGTCTACGACGCGAAGGACGTGAAGGTCCACGTCAAGGTCACCGATGAGAAGGGCGAGCTAAAGGCGGTCGCCACCTACGACGGCGATAAGGCCGTGCCGACCTTCACCAACACGAAGCCGACGACGGACGTTACCGTCGAGGCCACGAAAACCCTAAAGGGCAAGGCGCTGACGGACGGCGCGTTCGCCTTCGGCCTGTACGACCAGGCCGGCAACGAGGTCGCCAAGGGCACCAACGACCAGGCCGGCAAGGTCAAGCTGGCCGTCGAGAACCTGAACCTGGGCGAGTACGACTACACGCTCAAGGAGGAGAAAGCCGGCCAGACCGTTGACGGCGTGGTCTACGACGCCAAGGAAGTCAAGGTCCACGTCAAGGTAGAGCAGAGCCAGGACGACAACAACAAGACGAAGGTGACCGTCACCTATGACGGTGACGCTACGGCTCCCACCTTCAACAACACCTACGACGCAAAGGGTTCCGTAACCCTGACGGCGACCAAGACCATCAAGGTTGCGGACGGCTTCGATCACACGACGAAGCCCGCAGACGGCGAGTTCACCTTCGACCTGAAGGACGCTGCCGGCAACGTGATCGCCACCGCGAACAACGACGCCGACGGCAAGATCAACTTTACGCGCGACTTCGAGCTCGCCGACCTGGACGGCGCCGCGAGCAAGGACTTCACCTACACCATCGTGGAGCAGCCGGGCGCGGAGCCGGGCATGGTCTATGACAGCCATCCCCTCACCTATACGGTGACGGTCACGGACGGCGGGAACGGAGCACTGAATGCGAAGGCGATCGTGACGAGCGCATCCGGCTCGGATACCTTCACCAACACCTACCAGCCGGCCGCGACCGGCCTGGCCCTCGGTGCGCAGAAGAGCTATGTGAAGAAGGACGACAACACGCCGATCGTCCCCAAGTGCGGCGAGTTCACCTTCGATGTGTACGAGGGCAACCTGACGGCTGAGCAGCTTGCCGGGGCCAAGCCCGTCCGGACCGCGACCAACGGCGCGGACGGAAGTGTTAACTTCGACGCCTTCTCCTACGCGAAGCCGGGCACGCACGAGTACACCATCGTGGAGCGGAAGGGTGATCTGGCCTACGTGACCTACGACGCCGCGGTGCACCATGCCGTGGTGACGGTTGCGGACAATGCCGGCACGCTGCAGGCGAGCGTCGCCTACGACGGCACGAATGTCACGAAGCCCAGCTTCACCAACACCTACGAGGCACAGGCGACGGACTCCGGCGCGATCGCCCTCACCAAGAGCGTTGACGTGCACGACGGCAGCTATCAGCTAAAGGCGGGAGACTTCGCCTTCGAGCTGGTGGGGTCTGACGGCTCGGTGATCCAGACCCAGAAGAACGATGCGCACGGCAAGGTTGCCTTCGACAAGCTGACCTTCGACCATGCGGGCACCTTTACCTACACGGTCCGCGAGGTGCAGCCGACGGGGGACGCGCCGGGCGTGCCGGGCGTGACCTACACCGGCAAGACGTACACCCTGACCTACGTGGTGAAGGACAACAACGACGGCAAGCTGGCGGTAGAGAGCTCCACGGCGAAGCCGAGCAAGGGCACCGAGAACGGCGTCACCCCCAACACCATGACGTTTGCGAACGGCTACCAGCCGGGCGCGACCTCCTACCAGATCTCCGGCATCAAGGTGCTTGAGAATACCGATTCGGCCACCATGCGGACGCCCGCCGATGGCGAGTTCACGTTCGCGCTGATTGACGCGGCCACCGGGCAGGAGATTGACCGGACCACGAACGCGGGTATCGCGTTTACCTTCAAGGCCATCTCGTACACTGCGACTGGTTCGCATACGTACCAGGTGAAGGAGGTTGCGGGCCAAGATGGCACCATCACTTACAGCGATGCGGTGTTGGATGTGACGGTGAGCGTGACCGACGACGGCAGCGGCCAGCTGACCGCGACGGCGAACAAGACGGCCGCGGATCTGACCTTCACCAACACCTACACGCCGACGGCAACGACGGCGACGATTACCGGAACGAAGGCCCTGACCGGCCGCGACCTGGCCGAGGGCGAGTTTTCCTTCGACCTGAAGGACGCCGCCGGCAACGTGGTCCAGACGGTGCAGAACGGCGTCGACGGCACGTTCGGCTTCGCGCCGCTGCAGCTGGACAAGGTGGGGACGTACGTCTACACCGTGTCCGAGCGGGCAGGGGCGACGGCGAACGGCGTCACCTACGACACGACGGTCTTTACCGCGACGGTGACGGTGACGGAGAATGCGGAGACGCACGCGCTGGAGGCGCAGGTTGCCTACGGCAAGGGCGGCAAGGCTGCGGATGCGGTTGCGTTCAGCAACAGTTACGCGCCGGCCGCGACTGAGGTGAAGCTGGGGGCCTCCAAGGTGCTGAGCGGCGAGGACCTGAAGGAAGGGCAGTTCTCCTTCCAGCTGAAGGATGCCGACGGCAAGGTGCTGCAGACCGCAAAGAACGCGGCGGACGGCACGGTGGGCTTCGAGGCGATCTCGTACGACAAGCCCGGAACGTACGCCTACAGCATCTCCGAGGTGGACGACGGTCAGAAGAACGTGACGTACGACGCGGCCGAGCACCGGGTAACGGTGACGGTGACGGACGACGGTGCGGGCCATCTGGTGGCGACGGTAACCTATGACGGCGCCGTGGCGCCGGTGTTCAAGAACACGTACACGCCGCCGACCACCCCGCCGACGGAGCCGCCCACCAATCCGCCGAGCAAGTCACCGGTGCCGAAGGAGGAGAAGCCGGGTCTGCCGTATACGGGCGATACCAGCTTGTCGCCGATGGCCCTGGGTGGCATCGCGGGCGGCGCGGTGGTGCTGATCGCCGCAGGCGTTATCCTGCGGCGCCGGAACCGGTAGCTACGGCGGCCGAGAAGGGCTTTGATTGAGGGCGGGTGGTCGCAGGGCGCGGCCGCTCGCCCTTTTTGGTGAAAGGCTATGTTAACCCGCCGTTTGCGCGTCCGGCTCCAGATGGAACTCGTACTCCGGCTCCATCATCTTCTTCCGGATCTTTTCGTAGCGCCCGTCGTCGAGCTGCTCGCGCATGAGCGACGTCCTGTCCCCGACGCGTGCGGCCTCGCGCAGCCATCTGAACCACATCAGGCAGCTGTGGAGCCTGCGGGTCGATACGCCCTTGAACCTCTCGAGGAAGTGGCCGAGCGAACCCTGCGCTTCAGCATCCTCTGGACCGTGTCCCGCTCGTACCCGGTGAGCCTGCCGTGGGTCCTCGGGACCGCCCTCGCGGCGCCCTTCCCGCCCTTTCCGGACATGGCGTCCTCCGATCTCCCGGGGCCGGCCGATCCGGCCCTCAGGGTATCGGATTCCCAAATTTATCCGTATATGTGCGGATGAATGCGGGAGGCGTTCGGATGAAGTTGTATTCAAGGAAAGAGACTGACCTTTTGTCGCATTCCGTGCGGGTTATATGCAGGTTTGCCTGCGCACGCTATCATGTATGGGTTAGACCGCAACTATGTACCCCATACGCGAAGGGATGCGCATGTATCTGAAGATCGACATGTTCTAGCCGGGCTTACCCCCGCAGTGGCGCCGTGCGCCCCATCAACTCTGCCGATTTTCACCTTCACGCATATAAAGGAGTCCCGTCATGCGCGACAAGCTCGAAAAGATTATCAAGGCCTACGAGGAGCTCGAGAAGAAGCTCTCCGACCCGGCCGTCGCCTCCGATATCAAGGAGTTCACGCGCCTCAACAAGGAGTACGCGCACCAGTCCGACCTCATTGCCGCCTCGCGTGAGTATATCGGCGCGCTCGATGACATCGAGGCCGCCAAGGAGATGCTCCGCGACACGACCGATGCGGACGAGAAGGAGATGCTCCAGATGGACATCTCCGAAAACGAGGAGAAGCTTCCCCAGCTCGAGGAAGACATCAAGTACATGCTCATCCCGAGCGATCCCAACGACGACAAGAACACCATCGTCGAGATCCGCTCCGCCGCCGGTGGCGACGAGGCGGCCATCTTTGCCGGCGATCTGTACAAGATGTACCAGCGCTTCTGCGAGTCGCGCGGTTGGAAGACCACCGTGCTCGACTCCAGCCCCAGCGAGGCCGGCGGCTTTAAGTCCATCGAGTTCAAGGTCGAGGGCGACCGCGTCTACTCCGTCATGAAGTTCGAGTCCGGCGTGCATCGCGTCCAGCGCGTTCCCAAGACCGAGTCCCAGGGCCGCATTCAGACCTCCACGGCTACCGTCGCCGTACTTCCCGAGGCCGAGGAAATTGACGTCCAGATCAACCAGTCCGACCTGCGCATCGACACCTACTGCGCCTCCGGCCCTGGCGGTCAGTGCGTTAACACTACCTACTCCGCCGTGCGCATCACCCACTTGCCCACCAACACCGTGGTGCAGTCGCAGGAGCAGCGCTCCCAGATTCAGAACCGCGAGGTCTGCATGCAGATGCTGCGTGCTCGTCTGTACGAGATGGAGCTCGAGAAGCAGCAGGCAGAGCTTGGTGCCGAGCGCCAGAGCCAGATCGGCCACGGCAACCGTTCCGAGAAGATCCGTACCTACAACCAGCCCCAGGACCGCGTGACCGATCACCGCATCGGTTTCAACTCCACCTACAACGGCGTCCTTCTGGGCGATCAGCTCGGTACCGTCATCGAGGCGCTCGCCGCCGCCGAGCGAGCCGAGAAGCTGGCACAGGCTGTGTAGCGGGTTACGCGGTTTTACCAAACCGCGTAACGGCTCGACGCTGCAAACGCCCCTAAGCGGCAATCTGACGTTCAATCGTCGGTCGCGTACCGAAGTACGCTTCCCTCCTCTTTCACGTCACCTTGCTCGCTTAGGGGCGTTTTCGCTGACTTATGCTCAACCTGTGGCGTTGCCATCGCTGCCGAAGGCGGCACTTTGGGACACTTCTTGTTGGGTAGTCTTTCTGGGACGGGGCTTTTTTAGCTGCTTTATCTCAAATAGTGCTCAAGCTTCGAGGGTTCCGGATTGGGCAGCTAAAAAAGCCCCGTCCCAGAAAGACTACCCTGGGCATCTGGCTGACTAGTCATTGGGGACGTTCTTGTTTGGCTAGTCGTTTAAGAACGTCCCCAATGACTAGGTTGGACACATTGCTTTGAGATGTTATTCAATCAGCTGTGATGGCCTTTGAGCTGTTTACCTGCTTAAAGCAATTAACGGTATGCACCTGCAATTGAAAATAATGTTCAAAAAATCGTCCAAGAAGTCGCGGGGCCCTTTTTGGCGCGTCGCTCGTCAAGCAATGTGGCAAGTATTTGGTTAGATATTGGTCAGTTAAGTGGCAACATTGCCAAAAGCTTGACGGATGCAGATATGAACGTCGACAAATGAACACTTTGGACGGGGACAAACAATAATTCTGGGCTGATTCTCGATAATCGCCTTCAATCGTCCCTTGCCGCGTGCCACCCTCGCGTACAATCTGCTCCGACATTCGCGCGCCGTCCGGCGCTTAAGAGGGGAGGGCCCCATGGCAAACGAGATCTGGACCATCAAGCGTTGTCTCGAGTGGACCAAGGAGTACCTGGCCGAGCGCGGTGAGAAACACCCCCGTCTTTCTGCCGAATGGCTGCTGTGCGCTGCCACGGGCTTGGCGCGCATCGACTTATATATGCGTATGGACGAGGCGCTCGATGCGGCGCAGCTCGAGACCATGCACGCGGCGGTCGTCCGCCGCGCCAAGGGCGAGCCGCTGCAGTACATCACCGGCAGCACGCAGTTCCGCATGATCGACGTCGCGTGCGCCCCCGGCGTACTCATTCCGCGTCCTGAGACCGAGATGCTCGTCGAGGAAGTCCTCAATTATCTGGATGCCGAGGTGCTGAGCCCCGAGGCTGCCGCCCGTCAGCGCGTTGAGCTGCCCTGGAACGATGAAGTCGAGCAAGCGCGCAAGGCCGAAGCCGCATTGGCCGACGAGCGAGCGACGGCCGAGCGCCGTGCCGCCAACCTCACAGCCGCCGACGAGGCGGCGTTGGGTAGCGATGTGCTGGGCAGCCGCGCCTATGCCGAGGAACTGGCCGATCGCGAGGCCGAGGAAGCCGCCGCGCAGGCAGCAGAGACCGAGGCCGAGGAGGCCGCTGAGCCCGAGCTCGACGAATACGGCATCGCCATCGAAGGCGCCGACCACGAGGCGTCTCTGACGGAGGATGCCGCCGCGCCCGCTCCGGTCGAGCCCCGCACTGCCCGCGTTCTCGAGGTCGGCTGCGGCACGGGCTGCATCTCGCTTTCCCTTGCCTGGGAGCGCCGCGGGCATGTCACCTGTACCGCTACCGATATCGAGCCGCGCGCCATCGACCTGGCCACCAAAAACCGCGACGCGCTCGGGCTCACGTCCGAGGAGGTCGTCTTCAGCCTCACCAACCTGGTGAGTTCCATTCCCCGCGAGGAGTGGGGCACCTTCGACGTGCTCGTCTCCAACCCGCCTTACATTCCGACCGACGTCATGCGCTCTCTGCCGCACGAGGTCAAGGACTTCGAGCCCGATTTGGCGCTCGAGGGCGGCGCCGACGGCCTCGATATCTTCCGCCGCCTGCTCAATGCGGCGCCTTACATGCTGCGCGCCGGCGGCCTGTTTGCCTGCGAGCTCTACGAGGGTGCCCTCGATGCCGCGGCCGAGCTCTGCCGCCAGGCAGGCCTTTCGGACGTGCGTATCGTCCATGACCTCACCAATCGCCCCCGCATCGTCCGAGCCATCGTCACCGAGCCCAAGCAGCGCCAGTAATATTTATTAACTGGTTAACAAAAATTATAAAGTAGTTTATAATTAGGACGGCTGAAAGAGGTCGGCCCATGCAACCTCCTACCTTTCGGGAAATCATTGCCCTACTCAAGCACGATGGATTCGTGAAGGTCGCGCAAGTCGGTAGTCATGCTAAGTATGTTTCTGCCGATCGTGTTGTCACCGTGAACGGCTCTGGTGGTGATCGACCAAAGAAGGGCACGTGGGCAAGTATTCGTCGCCAAGTTGGATGGTAGTTGGAGGCAAAATGAGGCAGCGATTTACCTATGACTGCGTTCTCATAAAAGAAGACGACGGTTACTGCGCCAGCTTCCCGCAGATTCCCGGCGCCTTTGCCGATGGCGATACGCGCGAAGAAGCGATTGCCCATGCCACCGAGGCGCTGATGGCGTTTTTGGCCGACGACCTCAACAACGGTTTGACTCCGGCAGGGTACGAACGCTCGGCCGAGGTCGTGGCCCTTTCAGTCGAAATCGACTACGAGGACGCTCGGGAAGCGGCGTGCCGAACATTTAAAGACGCGGCGCTGGACCTCAAAGTCTCCGCTCCGCGGATTACCGCGCTGGTCAAAGCCGGAAAGCTCGATGTTGAACTCGTCGATGGCCGTCGGATGATAACGATAGACAGCATCGAGCGCTACGCCGCCCAAGAACGTCACGCCGGAAGACCAAAGAAGTCTGTAGCCTTCCAATAACCCCCTGACTTTCACCGACTACTAGAGCCGCTCACCAAACCAACATGCACTCTGGCCAAATAGGTTGAACGTTTCGTGCGAGAATGCCCCTCAGTAAACAAACTTTCACCAGAGCGTAAGGGGCTGGCATACACATGCAGACGGTCTATCGGGTATACGAGGGAACGCGCGAGCCGCATCGGCTCGCCGTCGAGCGCACGGCCGAGGTGCTCGGCCGCGGCGGCCTGGCCTTGATCCCGACCGAGACCGTCTACGGTGTCGCCGTGGCAGTCAACGCCTTCTCGGACGCCGTGCCCCAAGATACAAGCGAATTCCCATCGTGGCCGCGCGATCCGCAGGCTGTCGTCAATGGCGCCGCGGTCCCTGCGCTTGGTACTGGCTACCGCCGCATCTTTACCCTCAAGCAGCGCAAGCTCACCCAAACGGTCGCCTGGCTGGTCGATGGCGTCGAGGCGCTCGACCGCTATGGCGTGGATATCCCGGAAGATGCCCGCGTGCTTGCGCGACGATGCTGGCCGGGAGCCCTGACTATCGTGGTCAAGGCGGCTCCCTGCGTGCCGACCTTTATGCGTGCTGCCGACGACACCGTGGCCCTGCGCGCTTCGGCCTCTCCCGTGGTCCAAGCGCTCATCCGCGCCTGCGGCAGTCCCCTTGCCTGCACGAGCGCCAACACACACGGCGCGCCCTCGCCGGCAAGCTTTGCCGCCGTCGAAGGTCGCATCCTGGAGGGGGTCGATGTTGCCGTCGACGCCGGCGAGACCCCGTGTCGCGACGCCTCGACCATCGTGTCGTTCCAGCACGGCGGCCTCCAGATCCTGCGCCAAGGCGCACTTCCCGCATCAGAGATCGAACGGGTCCTGTCCGACCCGATGCAATAGAAAGGTGTAAGCGATGTCGTTGAATCTGGGCAGCCTGGGCATGGAAGATGCCTCGTTTAACTTTGGCGGTTCCTACATCATGGCGCTCGACTGCGGCACCACCTCGGTACTTGCGACCATCGTCGACGAGTACGGCTGCATCGTCGCGCAGGCACGTCGTAGCGTCAAAACCAGCTTCCCGCGTCCCGGTTGGATAGAGCAAGACCCCATGGAGGTGCTTGCCAGCCAGATCGGCGTGATGATGGAGGTCCAGTTTAAGAGCGGCATCCATTCTGACCGCATCGCCGCCATCGGTATCTCCAACCAGCGCGAGACCACGGTGGTGTGGGACCGCATAAGCGGCCAACCCATCTATAACGCCATCGTGTGGCAATGCCGTCGCACCGCACCTCTGATCGACGAGCTGGTCGAGCGGGGCGCAGAAGAGCTGGTGCGCTCCCGCACGGGACTCACGCTCGATCCGTATTTCTCGGCTTCCAAGGTGCAGTGGATCCTCGACAACGTCGACGGTGCGCGTGAGAGCGCGGCGGCGGGCGACCTCATGTTCGGCACCATCGATACCTGGCTCATCTACAACCTCACCGGCAGTCAGGTCTTTGCCACCGACTACACCAATGCCAGCCGCACGGCGCTCTTTAATATCCATACGCTCGATTGGGACGACGACCTGCTGGCGCTCTTTGACGTTCCACGTTCCATGATGCCCGAGGTTCGTTGGAGCTCGGGCGACTACGGCCGCGTCGCGAGCGACATCATGACCAACATGCCGCCCATCATGGGCGTGGCGGGCGATCAGCAGGCGTCACTGTTCGGCCACTGCTGCTTCCATCCCGGCCAGACCAAAAACACCTATGGCACGGGTTGCTTTATGCTCATGAACACCGGCGACGAGGTCGTCGAATCCAAGAACGGTCTGGTCTCCACGATCGGTATCGCCGCGGACGGCAAGATCAGCTATGCACTCGAGGGCTCCATCTTTGCTGCCGGTTCCACCATGAACTGGCTGCGCAACAACATCGGCATCATCTCGAGTGTGAGCGAGTCGGCACAACTCGCCGCTTCGATCAACGACAATGAGGGCTGCTACTTCGTTCCCGCCTTTGCGGGTCTGGGCGCTCCCTGGTGGGACCCGCATGCCCGCGGTATCGTGTGCGGTCTGACCGGCGCCTCGAGCCGTGCGACCATCGTACGTGCCGCCTGCGAATCCATGGCATATCAGAGCTACGACGTGCTGCGCGCCATGGAGCAGGACGTGGGGCTTTCGATTGAGCGCCTGTCTGTCGATGGCGGTGCCTCACGCAACGAGTTCATCATGCAATTCCAGGCTGACCTGCTGGATATCCCCGTGCTGCAATGCGAGACGGTGGAGACCACGGCAATCGGTGCCGCGTACTTGGCGGGTCTTGCCGTCGGCTATTGGGAAGATCTGGAAGAGCTGGAGCAAAATGCCCAGATCGTTAGGACCTTCCTTCCCCACATGTCCGCCGAGCGCCGCGAGCAAAACCTTGCGGGCTGGCGTGATGCAGTCAGGCGCTCGCTCAGCACCTCACAGTAGGGCTGCGATGGGCTGCTCGATACAACAAACCGTTAAACTTATGCACGGCGCGCGGCAACAACATCGCCATGCGCCTTGTCAGCAAGGCCATCTTCCGGCCGCAACGAAAGGGGCAATCAACCCATGACCGTCACCTACGATACGTCCCGTGTGACCCTTGTCGATCACCCGCTCGTCCAGCATAAGCTGTCGATTCTGCGCGACAAAAACACCGGCACCAACCAGTTCCGCCAGCTCGTGCGCGAACTCGCACTTTTTGACGGCTACGAGGCCATGCGCGACCTGCCCATGGAAGACGTCGAAGTCGAGACCCCCATCACCACCGCAACGTTTAAGCAGCTCGCCGGCAAAAAGCTCGCCATCGTTCCCATTCTGCGTGCAGGCCTTGGCATGGTCGATGGCATCCTCGACTTGGTACCCTCCGCTCGCGTGGGCCACATCGGTATGGAGCGCGACGAGGTTACCCACGAGCCGCATGAGTATTACTGCAAGATGCCCAAGGATATCGACCAGCGCATCTGCCTGGTCGTCGACCCCATGCTCGCCACGGGCGGTTCGGCCGAGATGGCCATCAGCTACCTGCGCGAGCGCGGTGTCAAGGACATCCGCATGCTGTGCATCGTCGCGGCCCCCGAGGGCCTCAAGTCGCTGACTGAGAAGGACCCCGATGTGCATATCTATACCTGCGCCATCGACGACCATCTCAACGAAGCTGCCTACATCGTTCCCGGCCTGGGCGACGCCGGCGACCGCATCTACGGCACGCTGTAATCTCTGGGCCATACCGGCTAACGTCGAAAATACGAAGAAATGGTGCGCGCGGGCGAGCAAAAGACGACCGCGCGCACTCCTGTTAACGGACGTTTTGCCCTGCAGGGTTCGAGAAAAACGTATTACCGTACCTGCGGCATAAAGAAGGTCTTAAGAAAACGAACAGGTGCGTATTAACCGATGCTTTTTCGGTTGTACTTTAGCGATTGGCTCGTACAATAGTCACCAATGTTTGGCGGGAACTGTCCTGTGAGGCGATAAAAAAGGAAAGTGAGGACGCCAGTGTTTCAGATAGCCGATCTGCTCGCTATCGTTGCAGGTGCCATCGCGGGCGCGATTGCCTTCCTTCCCTTTGTCTTTACGCTCAAGCCGGTTCTTGACGATAAGCAGAATGCGGACATGCTCAAGGGTATGGTGAGTCTCGCGGTCTCGGCAATCGCGTTGCTTGTCTTTACCTTGGTTGTGTTTGTGTTGTTCGGAGAGGCATTTCGCATGTTCCTCCTGGGCGAGGCGATCGGCTTCGTGGCCTTTATGGCCGCCTGCGCGGTTCGCGTCGCCAAGGCGCTGCGAGATCCTCATGAGGTCGAAAGGTAAGTCGTGGAAATTTTTGAAAAGCTGCCTGATGAGATTAATCATCTGGTCAGCGAGTTCAGCTCCACCCCTGTCGTGGGCGATCTGAGCTGCGGCATCACGCAGTACTCGTTTTGGCTGATCGTCTCCACGATCGTGCTCCTGATCGTCCTAGCCGTGTTCAAGAAGAAGCAGACCCTGGTTCCCAAGGGCTTCTTCGTCAACGGTTTCGAGTACATCATCGAGTACGTCGAGAACGATATCGGCAAGGGTGTCGTGGGTGAGAACTGGAAGAAGCACTTCCCGTTCCTGTGCTCGCTTTTCCTGTTCATCCTGATCAATAACATGATCGGCCTGATTCCGGGAATGAAGCCCGGCACCGGCGCAATCGGCTCCACCGCCGCACTCGCCATTTTCGCCTTCGTGTACTTCATCTACTACGGATGCAAGGCTCACGGCGTGATCGGCTACATCAAGAGCCTCGCCCCGCAGGGCGTGAGCTTCCCGATGAACGTGCTCGTGTGGGTCGTCGAGCTTTTCTCGACCTTCCTGCGCCTCATCACGCTTGCCGTCCGTCTGTTCTGCAACATGTTCGCAGGACACGTGGTCATGGGCTCGTTCGCCATCATGGCGAGCATGTTCATGCAGCCGCTGCTTCAGCAGGTTTCCGCGGCCCACGCCGTCGGCGCCCTGCCTTCGCTGGCCTGGCTTGCCATCCTCATCCTGATCTATGCGATCGAGCTTGTGGTCGGCGCCATCCAGGCTTACGTCTTCACGGTCCTTACCGCCGTGTATGTCTCCGAGGCAGAGGAGGTCGCGGAGGAGGAGTAATCTTCCGTTCGCGCCTTAAAGGTAAGGCAATTCGTTAAACCGCCGGTGCCCGTACCCATGGAGCCCGGCAGTTATAAAAAGGTTATCCTGCGTGAAATAAGACACGCACGACAAAGGAGGAATCGTGGGAGTTATCGGTTACGGTCTCGGTGTTATCGGCGCTGGTCTTGCTATCGGCCTGTCTGCTCTGGGTGCTACGGGTGCTATGGCCCGTCAGCCTGAGGTCCAGGGCCGCGTGTTCACCGTCTTCATCATGGGCTCCGCCTTCGGCGAGGCTCTGGCTCTGATCGGCTTCGTTGTCGCGCTGATCGTTAAATAGCACGGAGCGTCAAGTATGAATCTTTCATCCCAGAAGAGCGCGATCGCACTCTCCGCGTCCGCGGCCGCGCTGCTCATGCCGGTTTCCGCGTTCGCCGAGGACGGCGCTGCCGGTGCGGACATCCTCATCCCTAAGATGGCGGAGTTCATCCCGGCGCTTATCGCCTTCCTGATTATCTGGATCGTGCTGGCCAAGGTCGCCCTGCCGGGCATCATGAAGACCATGGAGGAGCGCGGCAAGAAGATCGAGGAGAGCCTCGACGAGGCCGAGAAGACCAAGCAGGAGGCCATCGCCAAGCGCGCTGAGTCCGACTCGATCGTCACCGACGCCCGTCGTCAGGCTGCCGACATCGTTCTCGAGGCCCGTAAGGACGCCGAGTCCGAGCGCACCCGTATCATCGAGGCTGCTCACAAGGAGGCCGAGGAGATCATCGCCAAGGCCCATACGACCGTCGAGGACGAGCGCAAGTCCATTTACGCCGGTGCCGCGAGCTCCATCGCCGACCTGTCCGTTGCCGTCGCCACCAAGATCGTGGGCGAGGCACTCGAGGACGATGCCGAGCAGAAGAAGCTCATCGAGCGCTACATCCAGGAAGCAGGTAGCCTGAATGCCGACTAGCCGCTATCAGGACAAGGTGCTCGAGACCTACGCGCGCTCCCTTCTGGAAGCCGCCAAGGCCGAGAACCATGTGTTCGAGGACCTCGAGATGATTGAGCGCCTGGCTTCTGCCAGCCCCGAGATCATCGCCGTGCTCGACACCATGTCCAAGCGCGACCAGCTCGACCTCCTTCCCAAGGTGGCAGCTGCCTTTAAGTATGTTGCCGAGGAAGACGAGGATGTAGTGGGCGTGACCGTCACCACGGCGATCCCGCTCGACGACGAGCTGCGTCAAACCATCACTAAGAAATGCGAGCAGGACTTCGGCCGCAAGGTATTCCTTATCGAGCAGGTCGACCCGTCTATTGTGGGCGGCCTGGTGCTCGAGGCCCGCGGCGAGCGTCGTGACATTTCCGTCAAGACGCAGCTGCGCATCGCGCAGGAGACCCTCGCAAACTCTGCTAATTCGTACGGAGGTGAAGCCTAATGTCCGAAACCCTCAATGCCCAGGATATCGCCAAGAAACTGCAGGAGCAGCTCACGAGCCTCTCCGCGACGGTCGATACGCATGAGGTTTC
Organism: uncultured Collinsella sp.; assembly: GCA_902464565.1. GTDB lineage: Bacteria > Actinomycetota > Coriobacteriia > Coriobacteriales > Coriobacteriaceae > Collinsella. The sequence continues at coordinate 11,677 of CABQJV010000024.1, read as the reverse complement.
AACGGTCGACGAGGTAGGCGACGGCATCGCGCGCGTCTCCGGCCTCAAGAGCGCCATGGCAGGCGAGCTTCTGGAGTTCAAGAGCTCCGATACCGGTGAGACCGTCTTCGGCCTTGCCCAGAACCTTGACCGTGACGAGGTCGGCGCCGTTCTGTTTGGTGCCGTCGACTCCATCAAGGAAGGCGACGAGTGCCGCACCACTGGCCGCATTATGGATATCCCCGTGAGCCGTGCCATGCTCGGCCGCGTCGTCAATCCGCTCGGCCAGCCCATCGACGGCCTGGGCGACATCGTCGCCACGCACCGTCGCCCCATCGAGTTCAAGGCTCCCGGCGTCATCGATCGTACCCCGGTGTGCGAGCCGGTTCAGACCGGTCTGCTCGCTATCGACTCCATGGTGCCTATTGGCCGCGGTCAGCGTGAGCTCATCATCGGCGACCGTAAGACCGGTAAGACCGCCATCGCCATCGACGCTATCCTCAACCAGCGCGGCAAGGGCATGGTCTGCATCTATGTCGCCATCGGCCAGAAGGCCTCCACGGTTGCCAACATCCGCGAGACCCTCGCTCAGCACGGTGCGCTCGACTACACCATCATCGTTTCGGCCACCGCTGCCGATTCCGCCCCTATGCAGTACATCGCGCCTATGGCCGGTGCCGCTATCGGCGAATTCTTCATGTACAACGGCGAGGACGGCAAGCCCGCCAGCGAGACCAACCCCGGCGGCCACGTGCTCGTCATCTACGACGACCTGTCCAAGCAGGCTGTGGCCTACCGTCAGATGTCGCTGACGCTGCATCGTCCGCCCGGACGCGAGGCCTATCCTGGCGACATCTTCTACCTGCACTCTCGTCTGCTCGAGCGTGCCGTCAAGATGTCCAAGAAGAACGGTTACGGCTCCATGACGGCACTGCCGATCATCGAGACCCAGGACGGCGACGTCTCGGCCTACATTCCGACCAACGTCATTTCTATTACCGATGGTCAGATCTACCTGCAGTCCGAGCTCTTCTTCCAGGGCCAGCGCCCGGCAGTCGACGTGGGCATTTCCGTGTCCCGCGTCGGTGGCGACGCGCAGACCAAGGCTATGAAGCAGGTCGCCGGCAACCTCCGTCTGGACCTCGCTTCGTACCAGGAGCTCGCCGGCTTTACGCAGTTCGGCTCCGACCTCGACGAGGCTACTCAGAAGCAGCTGACCCATGGTGCCCGCATGACCGAGCTCCTGAAGCAGCCGCGTTACAAGCCGTTTGAGGTTGGCGAGCAGATCGTTACGCTGTTCGCTGGCAACGAGGGCTTCCTGGATGACCTGGAGATCGCCGACGTGCTGCCTTTCCGTGCCGAGCTCATCGAGTACATGGACAATGGCTTTGGCTCGCTGCTCGACAAGGTTCGCGCCAAGAAGATCGATGATGACACCAAGGCTGAGCTCTTGCGCGTCATCGGCGACTTCAAGCAGCAGTTCATGGCCAAGCACCATTCGGATGTTTCTGGATCAGAGGAGAACTAAGCCCCATGGCCAACCTTCGCGACATTAAGAAGCGAATCTCCTCGGTTACCACGACCAAGCAGATCACGCGCACGATGGAGATGGTCTCTACGGCCAAGATCCGTCGTGCCCTCGATCGCTCCAAGCAGGCCGAGCCCTATAAGGAGGCGCTGACCGACGTCATGTTGACGGTCGCCGGCGACGCCTCCTGTTCGGGCACCGATCCCATGCTGCAGAAGCATGAGAGCGTCAAGCATGGCCTGATTGTCGTTATTGCCTCGGACCGCGGCCTTGCCGGCGGTTTCAATACGACGGTGGAGCGCACGGCCGAAAAGCTCGCCGCTTCTTGGGCGAACGACGGCATCGAGTGCGAGATCATCGCGTGTGGGCGCAAACCGGCCACGTATTTCCGTGACCGCGCAAACGTCGTCATGCACTTTGAGGGCAACTCCTCTGAGCCCGATTTCAATCAGGCCCGCATGATCTCCTCTCATATCTGCGATGCGTATCGTGCCGGTGAGCTTGACCGTGTCGAGCTTGTCTACCACCACGCCAAGAACCGCGTGGATCAGGAGCTTCGCGTCGAGCATCTGTTGCCGCTCGACCCCGAGATGATCGCTATGGCCCACGGTCCGCGTAAGAACGAGACCGACGCCCCTAAGCGCATCTCGTCCACGTTCGAGTTCGTGCCCTCTCCCGAGCATGTTCTCGGCAAGCTTGTGCCGTCTTATATCCTGACGGTCATCTACCAGGCCCTGATCGATTCGGCGGCTGCCGAGCAGGGTGCACGCCGCAAGGCCATGCACTCCGCGACGGAAAACGCCACCGCGATCATCTCGACCCTTACCCGCACGTATAGTCGCGTGCGCCAGGCTTCGATCACGACCGAGATTAACGAGATCGTCGGCGGAGCCTCAGCATTGGAGGAACAGTAATGGCTAATAACACCGTAAAGCTTGCGGTCGAGGAAGCCACCAAGAAGACGACTGCCGGTGATGGTCGCATCGTGCGAATCATCGGCCCTGTCGTCGACGTCAAGTTTGACGGCGCGGTGCCCCCGATCTACAACGCGCTCACGGTCGAGGCCGAGACCCCGATCGGTCATCTGAGCACGATCCTCGAGGTCGAGAGCCAGCTTCCGGGCGGCGTCGTCCGCACGGTCGCCATGTCCTCGACCGACGGCCTGCAGCGCGGCCTCATCGCCACCGATACCGGTGAGCCCATGAAGATGCCCGTTGGTCCCAAGACGCTCGGCCGCATTTGGAACGTCATGGGCAAGCCCGTCGACGGCAAGCCCATGCCCGAGGTGGAGGAGTTCTACCCCATCCACCATGCAGCGCCCCGTTTCGACGAGCTCACCACCAAGACCGAGATCTTCGAGACCGGCATCAAGGCCGTCGACCTGCTCGAGCCCTACATCCGCGGCGGCAAGACAGGTCTGTTCGGCGGCGCCGGCGTCGGCAAGACCGTTCTGATCCAGGAGCTCATCAACAACCTCGCCCAGGAGCACGGCGGCACCTCGGTGTTCACCGGCGTCGGCGAGCGTACCCGCGAGGGCACCGACCTGTTCCTCGAGATGAGCGAGTCTGGCGTTATCGACAAGACCTGCTTGGTCTATGGTCAGATGAACGAGCCGCCCGGAGCGCGTCTGCGCATCGGTCTGGCCGGCCTTACCACCGCTGAGTACTTCCGCGATCGCGGCCAGGACGTTCTGCTGTTCATCGACAACATCTTCCGCTTCTCCCAGGCAGGTTCCGAGGTTTCCGCACTGCTGGGCCGTATGCCGTCCGCCGTTGGTTACCAGCCCACGCTGGCAACCGAGATGGGCGACCTCCAGGAGCGCATTACCTCGACCAAGACGGGCTCCATTACCTCCGTCCAGGCTGTCTACGTCCCCGCAGACGACCTGACCGACCCGGCGCCTGCCACGACGTTTACGCACCTCGACGCCACCACGGTTCTTTCGCGTAGCATTTCGTCGCTCGGCCTTTTCCCGGCTATTGACCCGCTCGCGTCTTCCTCCGACGCTCTCGATCCCTCGATCGTTGGCGAGGAGCACTACCGTGTCGCCGTCAAGGTCCAGGAGCTCCTGCAGGAGTACTCCGACCTTCAGGACATCATCGCCATTCTGGGTATGGACGAGCTGTCCGAGGAGCAGCGCCTTACGGTCAACCGTGCCCGTAAGATTCAGCAGTTCCTCTCGCAGTCCTTCCACGTCGCCGAGAAGTTCACCGGCAACCCCGGTGTCTACGTCCGCGTCGAGGATACCGTCCGCTCTTTCGCCGAGATTGTCGACGGCAAGGCCGATGACCTGCCCGAGCAGGCTTTCCGCTATGCTTCCACGATTGAGGACGTGCGCGAGCGCGCCCGCAAGATGGGGGAGAAGTAGGTTATGCGTATCCGCATCGTGTGCCCCGTGAGCTGCGCCTATGAGGGCGACGCTGCGTTTGTGTCGATTCCGTCCACGGATGGCGAGTTTGGCGTTCTGCCTGCTCACTCCAGCGAGATCTGCACGATCGACCGCGGTTACGTTCGCGTTTCCGATAAGGCCATGGGCACTGTCGACCACACGTTTGCCGTGGCCGGCGGCTATGCCCAGGTTGCGGACGATGTCGTGACCGTTCTCGCCGAGCGCGCTTGCGATTTGGCGACCGTCGATGCCGACAAGCTTAAAGCTGATATTCAAGGTTTTGAAGAGAAGCTGGGTAATTTGTCGGAGGATGATGCACGCCGCGCCTACCTCTATAATGAAATCGCATGGTGTAAGCTCAAGCTTGCCCAATAGTCAAACGATTTAGCGTTCGACCATTTGCGAACACATCATGCCCGGGATGGCCCAGCCACCCCGGGCATGCTTTTTGAAAGGGTAGACCTTGGATATTATCCGCGTTGAGGGTGGCCACGCCATCGGAGGCTCCGTGCCCGTTTCGGGCGCCAAGAACTCCGCGCTCAAACTCATGGCGGCAACGCTTCTGGCGCCGGGCAAGACGACGCTGCAGAACGTGCCCGATATTTCCGATGTCCACGTGATGGGCAAGGTGCTCAAAGGCATGGGCGCTACGATCGATGTTCTCGACGAACACACGCTCGAGATTGATACCTCTCAGGTCGATTCATGGGAGGCCCCCTACGAGCTCGTTGCCAAGATGCGCGCTTCCACCGCCGTCATGGGACCCTTGCTGGGCCGCTTCCATCGCGCCAAAATTGCCATGCCGGGCGGCTGCAACCTGGGTGCTCGCAAGATCGATATGCACATTCTTGGTCTTGAGGCCCTGGGCGTTGAGTTCGATACCGCCCACGGTTACATCAACGCTAATGCGCCCCAAGGTCTGCGCGGTACCACCGTCACGCTCGAGTTCGCCAGCGTCGGTGCGACCGAGAACCTCATCATGGCCTCTGTGCGCGCACAGGGCACCACGGTTATCGATAATGCCGCCCGCGAGCCCGAGATCGTCGATCTCGCTAACATGCTCAACGAGATGGGCGCCAAGATTGTTGGCGCCGGTACGCCCGTCGTGACTATCGAAGGCGTGGAAGAGCTCCATCCCGTTACCCATCGCGTGGTGGGCGACCGCATCGAGGCCGGTACCTTTATCGTTGCCGGTGCGTTGATGGCCGACGATCGCGGTGTCGACGTCACGGGTTTTTGCCCCATTCACTTGGGCATGGTGCTCAAGAAGATGGAGCTCATGGGTATCGACTGCGAGCGCGTCGAAGATGGCGTCCATGTGAGGCGTGCCGAGCGTATCAAGCCGGTCGACATCCAGACGCTTCCGTTCCCCGGTTTCCCGACCGACATGCAGGCGCAGATTATGGTGCTCTCCGCCCTTGCCGACGGCAGTTCCGTTATTACCGAAAACATCTTCGAGAATCGCTTTATGTTCGCCTCTGAGCTGGTGCGCATGGGTGCCGACATTCGTATCGAGAGCCATCACGCCATGATTCATGGCGTCAAGGGCTTCTCGGGTGCACAGGTTACCTCGCCCGATCTGCGTGGCGGAGCGGCCCTCGTCGTAGCGGGCTTGATCGCCGACGGGACGACTGAGGTTTCGGCCATTCATCACATCAAGCGCGGCTACGAGCAGTTTGTTGAAAAGCTGCAGGCGCTTGGCGCTCATGTCGAGCACGCCACCGTTCCCGATCCCGTCATCTACTAATGCAGGTTGCCTATGTTTAAGAAAAAGCCCATTACGGAATCTCGAAGACCTTCGACCGGCGCTCAGGCAAAAATCTATAGCCGCGATAACGTTGCCCGCTATTCCGAGCGCGCCCGTCAGCGCCGTCGCGGTCATACGGTTCGCCGCGTCGCGCTCATTGCTGTGCTCGGTGTGCTGTTGAGCGCTACGACTGCTGCCGGCCTGTGGTTTGCCACCATTATGGGCAAGCTCGGCGATTCCAACGTCATTACCGACAACCTGCGCCAGATCCTGGTTGATACCGACGAGGCAAAGGATCCGTTCTACGTGCTGCTTCTTGGCACCGACGGCCGTCCGGGCGAGGATACGTATCGTGCCGACTCGATTATCCTGGCACGCATCGACCCCACGCAAAAGCAGGCGACGCTCATTTCCGTTCCGCGCGACACCAAGGTCGAGTACAAGGGCGAGACCATGAAGATCAACGCCTGCCATACCGTTGGCGGCGCCGAGGCCATGGTCGAGGCGGTCAACGAGCTGTGTGGTGTTCAGATTTCCCACTATGCCGAGGTCAGCTTCGACGGTATGCAGGCGCTGATTGATTCGGTTGGCGGTATCGACATTAACGCAACCGATGATGTTGACGACCCCGAGCACCTGGATATTAAGATTACCGCTGGCCAGCAGCATATGGACGGTGCCACCGCCCTTACCTATGCCCGCTGCCGCTACACCTATGCCGACGGCGATTACACGCGCATGCGCCACCAGCGTCAGGTGCTTGGCGCCCTTGCCAACCAGATTCTCAATAACTTCGATGCCACGAAGATCTTTGGCCTGGTTAATTCGCTGTCCGATATGCTCGTAACCGATATGAGCGTTCAGGATATCGTGGCTACGGTCAACGCCATGCGCGGTATGGATGTCGACGGTATCTACTCGGCCAACCTGCCCTCGTACGCCGACGACAGCACCATGATCGACGGTGTGAGCTACGTCTTTGTCTACGAGGACGAGCTCAAGGAAATGATGGAGCGCGTCGATGCCGGCAAGGATCCCAAGGGTCCCAACACCATGGGTCTTTCCGACGGTTCCAGCTCTACGATCGGCGACCTGAACAACAACACGTCTGACGACTACGCAAACGGTACCGCAACCTCATCGGTCAGCTCTGACGATTCCGATGACTCAAGCGATTCGAGCGATTCGGACTACTACGAAGAGCCCACCGGCGACGGCAACGGCTACTCCTACTAGTTCCGCCGTTCTACCGAACGGCGGACCGGCCGACGCTGCGCGCCGTCCAAGGCGACAATTTGTCATTCAAAAGGCAGGGCATGACCAGAAGGTCAATGCCCTGCCTTTTTCATGCCAACTTGTCCGCCTTGGGCGACGCTCGCTGACGTTGGCTCAACCTGCGATGCTGTGTAGTGGTAGTCATTGGGGACGTTCTTAAATGACTGGTCAAAGGGGACACTCTTGATGCACTTGGCACTTGGGGACGTTCCTTTTGTGCCGGCAGTTTGGGACACTCCTTGCGTTAAGAGGCTGGCGTGCGTCAACCTATTCTCGTTGCAGTAAAAAAATCGCCCCGTTCTTGGTTGAGGACGGGGCAATTCGTCTTTTGGACTTGTGCAGCCAGGCTTATGCGAAGCGGGCGACGAGCTCCTGCAGGACGTCAGTCATCTTGACGAGTGAGCTGACCGGGACGAACTCGTTGACGCCGTGGTAGCAATAGCCGCCGGTGGAAAGGTTGGGGCAGGGCAGACCGCGGAACGACAGCTGAGCGCCGTCGGTGCCGCCACGAATCGGCAGCACTTGGGGCTCAACGCCGCAGGCAAGGTAGGCTTCCTTGGCAACATCAATAAGCTCGGGATAGTCACGAACGATCTCGGCCATATTTCGATACTGCTGCTTAATCTCGACCGTCACGCGCTCCTCACCCAGACGCTGGTTGAGCATCGAGGCGGCGGCATCAACAAGGTCGAGTTTCTGCTGGAACTTGGCGGCGTCATGGTCGCGGACGATATAGCGCGCTGTGGCGTGATCGACGGTCGCAGATACACCCTCAAGGTGATAAAAGCCCTCGTAGCCTTCCGTATACTCCGGGCGCTGCACGTAGGGGAGCAACGCGTTGAAGTCACAGAACAGATTGCCTGCGTTGACCATACGGCCCTTAGCGTCGCCCGGGTGGATGGACTGGCCCTCAAAGCGGACGGTCGCCTCGGCGGCGTTAAAGCACTCCCACTCCAGCTCGCCGATGGGGCCGCCGTCGACCGTGTAGGCGTACTTGCAGCCAAAGGTATCGATATCCAACAGCTCGGCTCCGTGGCCGATCTCCTCGTCAGGGCAGAAGCAAATGCCGAGTGCGGGATGGGGCAGAGAAGGGTCCTGAGCGATACGCGCGACAAGCGACATGATCTCGGCGACGCCTGCCTTGTCGTCCGCGCCCAGCAGCGTGGTGCCATCGCTGCAGACCAGGTCCTCACCCGCGAGGTCATTCAGGGCGGGAAGCTTGGCGGTACTCATGGCAACGGGCTTACCGTCAACCGTGCCGCAGACCAGGTCGCCGCCTTCGTAGTGTACGATGTGCGGCTTCACGCCGGCGCCCGGTGCAACTTCGGTGGTGTCGAGATGGGCGATCAGGCCCAGGGCGGGCTTGTCCTCAGCGCCCGCACTTGCGGGGATATGCGCGCAGACATAGGCGTGCTCGGTCACGTGGGCATCTTCCGCACCAAGCTCGCGCAGCTCTTCAGCCAGCACGTTGGCAAGGTCAAACTGAACGGCGCTCGAGGGTACCTGGTCGCAGTTTGCATCCTCGGACTGCGTGTTGATCTGGACGTAGCGCAAAAAGCGTTCGAGGACATCGGGGCTCGTGGTGGTGTTTTCCATAAAGACCGCTCCAATCTTGGTCGTCGTGTGCAACAAGAACTCTAGCACGGTATGCCACGGCATACCACGACGCTTGGATGGGGTAGAATCAGCCATTGAATGCAGAAGGGACGGAAGATCATGGATACGACAAATAGCTCGCGCGAACTACATCTGACGGTGGCGAACGAAGACTACTTGGAGTGCATGGTTCGCATTGAAAGCGAAGAGGGGGAAACCAACGGCGTGCGATCGGTCGACATCGCGCAGCGCCTTGGCGTCTCCAAGGCATCGGTCAATAAAGCGGTTTCGGCGCTCAAGGCATCCGAGCTTGTCGAGCAATCGCACTACGGCAAGGTAATCCTGACCGATCGCGGTCGCGAGGTTGGCACGGCTATCTGGTACCGTCATCGCCTCATCCGCACGTTTTTGGTTCAGGAGCTCGGTGTCGAATTTGAGCGAGCCGATTCCGAGGCCTGCATGATGGAGCATGCGCTATCCGAGGACACGATGAGCCGCTGGCTCGCCTATCTCGAAAAGCAGGGAATCAGCGTCGAGGAATAGCGGGATATATATGGATACGAGTTATTACAACCGCTTTGGCGCCGAGGAACTTACGCGCCGCTTGTCGAGCGAGACCTTGTTGGCGCAGGGCCCCATGGGCAGTGTTCTGTTGAGTGAGTACGATGCCGCCGACATTCCACCGGCGTTTTGGAATCTGGCAGAGCCGCAGACCGTTTCTCGTATCCATCGCTTGTATGTCGCCGCCGGCGCGCAGGTGCTCATTACCAACACCTTTCAGGCATCGAGCTATGCCCTCAAGCACGACCAGATTGCGCCGTCCGTGGCGGAGGTCAATCGCGGGGCCGTCGACGATGCCCGCCAGGCGCACCCTCAGCTGCTGCTGGGCTCGATGGGCCCGATCGGTATTGAGTGGTTTGCCGAGGACTCTGCCGAGTATCGTGAAATCCGAGGCATTGCGCGCGAACAGGCGCACGCCTTGCTCAATGCCGGCGTTGACGGTCTGCTGATCGAGACGGTGACTTCTATCCGTAATTTGCAGCCCATGCTTGCCGGCGCCCGAGATGCCGCCGACGGCATGCCTGTTCTGGTGAGTTTTGTCGTTGACGATAAAGGCGACCTGTTGGGCGATGGCCTCAACATCGAGGCAGCCGTTTTGTACGCCGAAAAACACGGCGCAAACTCGGTTGGTGTTAATTGCTGTTCGCTTGCGGCCGCGAACGCGGCGGTGCCCAGGATGGTTGCATCGGCGACTACTCCCGTCACGGTGCGTCCCAACGTAGGCGATCCGGTCCAGACTCAGGATGGCCCCGTATGGCACGAGAACCCCGAAGCTTTCGCGCGCGCATGCATCGAATGGGGACATGCCGGTGCCGCAATGGTGGGCAGTTGCTGTGGAACCACGGCAATCACTACGGCCGCGATGGCCGAGGCGCTCGATATATAAAGGGCAAAACCGCTCCATACGGGGCGGTTTTTATTGATTGCATGTCCTCGGCAGCATTTGCCCAAATGGTGAATGCTGGTGCCGGCAGGTTGCCGAGTGCATGTTGCGGGTATACCCCATGCGTACCATGATCCAAACACTGTGAGGTGTCTGCGCGTGTGCGCGATAATTCATTTTGGAACTGACGGTTGGCGCGCTCGCGTCGATGAGGACTTCACTGCCGATAACGTTGCCCGTATCGCCGATGCCGTCGGCGAGTTGTGGCAAAAGACCAATCCGGGCAAAACGGTATATATAGGGTTCGACACCCGGCCCCTGGCGCGCGAGTTCGCTGAGCTTGCGGCGGGCGCGCTAGCAGCGCACGGGCTAGACGCCGTGCTCGCTTCGCGGCCTGTCCCGACCCCTGCCCTTACGTGGGCGGCGGCTTATGACGGTGAGGCGTGCGGCGCGCTCATGGTGACGGGGTCCCATCATCCGCAGGGTTATCTGTGCCTCAAGATTCGCATGGGTGACGGCTCGACCGCCAACCAGGATGTCATCGAAGAGCTTGAAGAGACTATGGCTCCCGAGCCAATGGGGATCGAGGGGCAATATCGCACCGCAGATATCATTCCTGACTATATGCAGGCGGTGGCATCGTTTGTCGATGCCGAAGCCATCCGCGCCGCGCACTTGCGCGTGGTTGTCGATCCCATGGGCGGCGCAGCCCAGGGCTATCTAGCCGACTTGCTGCGCGAGCTTGGCGTTGAGGTGCACGAGATTCACGCCGGGCAGGCGTCTGATCAAGAAGATATCTGCCCCGACCCCGTTGAGCCTTGGGTGGACACTTGCGAGCGCACGGTTATCGAGGACGGAGCTTGCGCTGGCCTGGTGACCGACGGCGACGCCGACCGTATCGGCGCGGTTGACGAGCGCGGCAGATATATACATCCGCATCAGATCATGGCGCTCGTTTTGGGCGACTTGGTTCAATTTCGTAATTTGGAGGGGCGCGTCGTCGTCAATCTTTCATGCTCGACGCTCGTGCGTCGCATTGCCGAGACGCTTGGCTGCCGCGTGACCGTCAAACCAGTCGGTTTCAAATATATAGCGGCGGAGATGAAGAAGGACGGCGTCCTCATGGGCGGCGAAGAAGCCGGTGGTATCGGCATCGCCGCGCATATGCCCGAGCGCGATGGAATCCTCGCCTGTCTGATTCTGTGTGAGCTTATGGCAAAGACGGACGCGCCTTTGGGCGTTCTGGTCGACCAACTCGAGGACAGTTTTGGTAAGACGAGTTACGGTCGACGCGATTTGCGCCTTGAGGCCGAAGATGCCGAAACGTTACGAACCCTGCTGCCGGGCGTAAACCCCAAGTCGATTTGTGGCAAGGTGCCGCAAAACGTTAGTCATATGGATGGCTTGCGTTTGGCATTCGAGGATGACACGTGGCTGCTGGTCCGTCCTAGCGGGACCGAACCGGTGGTGCGCGTCTACGCCGAGGGGTTCTCGGTGGAAGAACGTGACGAGTTGCTCGATGCTGGCTGCGCTTTAGCTAGGGGAACGTATCCGCTTTAACCATGAGACTGCCTTATATAAAGAGATGCTCGGCGAGCGGTGGGTAACGGCTGGCAAACGTTAGTCGGATTCCAAGATGTGTAGGAAATGTGTACGCCCAGATTCCCGCCCACGGGGCCCCTCCGGTCTGGCAATATATCTCCTTGCCGCGCGGCCCGG
>CABQJV010000023.1 GCA_902464565.1 uncultured Collinsella sp. | reverse complement strand
CGTAGATGATGGACTCCATCATGGCCTTGGACTTGCCCATGGCGTTGATGGGGTAGGCGGCCTTGTCGGTGGACAGGCACACGACGCGGTCCACGCCCTCCTCGATGGCGGCGTGGAGCACGTTGTCCGTGCCGATGACGTTGGTGCGCACGGCCTCCATGGGGAAGAACTCGCAGGAGGGAACCTGCTTCAAGGCGGCGGCGTGGAAGATGTAGTCCACCCCGTGCATGGCGTCGCGCACGCTCTGGGCGTTGCGGACGTCGCCGATGAAGAAGCGCACCTTGGAGGCGAGCTCGGGGGACTTCTCCTGCAGGCGGTGGCGCATGTCGTCCTGCTTCTTCTCGTCGCGCGAGAAGATGCGGATCTCGGCCAGGTCGGTGTTCATGAAGTGCTTGAGCACGGTGTTGCCGAACGAGCCGGTGCCGCCCGTGATCATCAGGGTCTTGTCTTTAAAGGTGGTCGAATCGTTCATCTATTTGCCTTCCTTACGTTTGGCTTTTGTAAACTGGTAAAAGAGAAATTTCGTATTAGTTACGAGGTATCGTTTGAAAAGCCGCTTCGGCTCTTGAATAAGTCTGTATAGCCACTCGAGACTCAGGTCTTGCATCCACATCGGCGCCTCTGGCACCACGCCGGCAAGAACGTTGAACGCTCCGCCAACACCGATCATCAACGGTTGTGGCCCTCCCTTGAGCTCGTGCATAAGAACTTCTTGACGGGGCGCGCCAAGAGCAATCCATGCGAAGTCTGCATCCGAATCAGCGATACGTCGCGAAAGGTCTCGCTTCTCGCCGTCGGAGAGCGGTCGGAAAACCGAAGGCTCCATGCCAGCGATTTCCAGGCCTGGATATTCCTCTTGAAGTGAATTTTTGAGAGTGTCGAGATTCTTCTGATCGTTACCGTAGAAGTAATGGCTCCATCCTTGCTGCAAGGAAATGTTGAATATCTCTCGCATCAGATCGGGTCCAGTTACACGCCCCATAGACTCTATTGTTTTACGTCCGACGACAGATAAAGGCTTGCCGTCGGGAACGGACATGAGGGAGTCAGCTTGGCAGGCCCAATAGGAAGGGTCGTCATGGGCCATAACCGAGGTATGAGCATTGGAAACGCAAATATATTCGCCATGTAGCTCATCTATATGGCGAGTGAGAAACTCGACACACTCAGACATATTGGTTCCCGTGATCGGAACATCGATTACGGGAACGCGCTTGAGCTCAACGAATTTAGAATAGTCCTGAAGCATTAGCACGCACCCTTACCGGTGATGACCTCGATCACCGTGAGGACAACGATCTTGAGGTCGGTAAAAATGCCCCGGTTGGCGATGTACTCCAGGTCTCGGCGGACCATGCCGTCGAACCCGGTCGAATTGCGCTCCGTCACCTGCCACCAGCCGGTGATCCCGGGCTTGACTGCCAGGCGCTGCAGGTCGAACTCAGTGTACTCAGCGACCTCGTTGGGCAGCGGCGGGCGCGGACCCACGACGGACATCTGGCCCAGGAACACATTGACGAACTGCGGGAACTCGTCGATGGAGTGCTTGCGGATGAATCTGCCGATCTTGGTGACTCGGGGGTCGTCCCTCATCTTGAACATGGCGCCGGCGATTTCGTTCTGGCCCTTGAGCTCGGCGAGACGCTCGTCGGCGTCCCTGTACATGGAGCGGAACTTCCACATGCGGAAGGTGGACAGGCTGCCGTCGCGGTGGGTCTGGCCGACGCGGATCTGACTGTAGAACGGGTTGCCCTCGCTCTCCAGGCGGATTGCCGCGGCGAGCACCAGGCTGGGTATGGCGATAACCGCCAGCACGCAGCCGCTGAACACGATGTCGAACGCGCGCTTTACGGCCCTGTAGCCCAGGCGCGTGCGGTCCCAGTCCTTCACGGCCTGCATGGCCTTGTAGCGCATGGTCACGTCGCCACCGCTCATAGCTTGGGCTATAAGAGCCGCCCCAATTGGAGCATCCGATTGATGTTTAACTCTATCTGACACTAAATCTTTCAAACCTACGTCCCCGCCCCCGGGGATCCTCCCTGTCCCGTTAAACAGTCGCCAGTAGCTAGGCGATCGCCTTTTTAAGGTTTCGCATTGCGCGCTGCTCGGCTGAAAGCACCGCGAGGCCAACGCGCGTAGTTACGCGTCGGCCGCACAGGTCGAGCTCCAAATAAGCAGTACTCTTGCGTCTGTTAATGGTTTTGATAAGGCCTTCGTGGCCCAGCAGCGGACCTGCCGTCACCACGACCTGGTCGCCGTCTTTTAGGGCCTCACTCATGGGCACTACGCGGTCTCCCCTATGAGTAAAGCTGCCAATAAGCTGGACCTCTTCTTTTGCCAGCGGCACAAACTGACCGTCCTGGGATAGCACCCGGGCAAAGTCGTCCATGCGCAGCAGATACTGTTGCACGGTGCGGGGATCTGCCGTATCGCAGATAAGATATCCGGGAAAAAGCGGCTTGGTCGTGTTGGTCCATTCGCCGTGCACTTTGATCTCGGTTTGAAATTGGGGATAAAAGAGCTCCTGCATGGCACCAGCTGGCACCATGCGCTCGATGCGCTCGCGCATTACGTCTTCGCGACCGTTGATGACCTGGATCACATACCACACGAGCACCACCCCCTTTGCTGTCTTACATGTGGCTCACGGGGTTTGGGTATGGCTTCGCCAGGGCGCTTGTGCGCGAAGGCGCTCCATATTCAAACCCTGAGCCCAGTTAGACAAGCACGTGGCTCTGCCCCACCGTGAACGGTATGTATACGTGCAGTGGCTAGGGTCGCGGACGTGTATCGCAAAAAGACCGCGTCCCCAGCTGGCTGCGTGCGGCCCAGTCAAGCGGGAACAAAACTGGACCGCGCGCAAACAGCTGTAGGACTGCTGCGCGTTTGTCATGAAATATCGATTCGAAATAACAGCTTGCACTTAGACAAGAACAAAGTCATTCGATGCGATACGCATGACTACTCTATTGGAGCTCGTGGTTTTTCTAGCACCGCCGTTACGGCCGGATGCCGATCGACCCTGCGCTTTACGGCTTGCTGGAGCCGTGAGCACAGTTGAACCCATGTAACGTTAAGAATCCTAGCACAACAGCTAGCCCATACGTTTTGGGGTGTGTTGAGCAACATATTGTTTATTTGCCGTGGTTATGGGGGATATCGCGCTGCCTTGCACGCATTGCCGCAGGTTTATGTGGGTGTGTGGGCTGACGATCACTGCCTGAGTTGTATTGCTGGCGGCGTGAATTGCTCAAACTATCATGTTTGGCTAACAAACTTTGTACAAAACCGGGAAGGTAATTGCGCAACTTTTTGCGGGTGTTGGCGTGGGCGTCGCATTGCGAAGATGCTCATTGCACAATACACACGCCTGGCTACAGAGTCAATGCATTTTGAGGCAGATTGTTGGGAAACTTTTGGGATGCAGCTAGATGTGGGCGTAAGGTTTATCGGGCGAGGTTGACGTTCACGTCTCCCAGTGCGAGGTGCTCAGAAAATGGAGGAGAATAGATATAGAACATGCGTTCTATATCTGATAGAATAGCGTCAAAGGTATACGGGCAACGTGAGCCGGTACGGAGGCCCCCAATGGTACGTATCGGCGAGATGGATGCTTTATTCACAGCGACCGTCACTCAGAGCCCTTAGGCAGGTACGCGCCCCTGCTGGCCGGCACCCATAAAGTTCGGCAGACAATCGAGTATCGAATTGGACATGCATGTGCCCAATGGATTGATTTGGAGCGCGAAAATGAATGGAAATCAGATTGTTCTCTTTGAATCCAACGACCGAGAGGTCACGATTCCTGTTGTAATTGACAAAGGAAGCGAAACTGTATGGCTGACCCGAAATGAGATGGCAACGCTGTTTGATAGGGATGTCAAAACAATCGGCAAGCATATCAATAACGCTTTAAAGGAGGAATTAAGCGACGATGATTCAGTTGTCGCAAATTTTGCGACAACTGCTGCTGACGGCAAAAGATATCAAACTGATCATTACAGCTTAGACATGATATTGTCCATTGGATACCGCGTTAAATCTCAACGCGGCGTTGAATTCCGTCGCTGGGCAACCAATGTGCTTCACAAGTTTATTATTCAAGGACACGTTGAAAACGAACGTAGACTCGAGCAACTAGGGACAGTCGCTCAGATTATCGAACGTCTACCCGAAGACCTCGGCTCTCGTGAGATACTCGATATCGTTGAGAGCTATATAGATGTCTTTAAACTGCTCGATGAGTACGATCGTGAATCCATTGATCGGCCCAAGGGACAAACTGGGGTATACACACTCGAATACGAGCTCTGTATGAGATAAATAGCCCAAATGCGCAGCCGATTTACGAGCGACCTGTTTGGCGTAGAAAAAGATGAGTCCTTCCGCAGCAGTATCTCGGTAATCAACCAGTCGTTTGGTGGCCAAGACCTTTATCGATCCGTACAGGAAAAAGCAGCAAATCTGTTGTACCTCATCATCAAGAACCATTCATTTCTCGATGGAAACAAGCGAATCGGATGCAGCCTCTTTCTCTACTATCTAGATCGCAACGGACTGCTTTTTCGCGGCTTAGACAAACGAATCGCAGACAGCACGCTTGTTGCTGTCGCGCTCATGATTGCTGAGTCGAGACCTGAAGAAAAAGAGTCCATGGTCTCGCTGGTTATGAATTTTTTGGAGTAGTTGAAGAGGCTGGCGCACAACCTCGTATTTAGGGACAGGTTTCAACCTGGCGGCATTGGAACATCCCCATTTGGTGTCTCTCCCCAAATGGATATCAAAAGATGTTGCAAATAAAAAAAGGCCACTCAAATGAGTGGCCTTACATTCACGATGGTGGAGACGAGGGGAATCGAACCCCTGACCTCTTGACTGCCAGTCAAGCGCTCTCCCAGCTGAGCTACGCCCCCGTGACGAGGTAGTACTATAGGGGAATGTTTTGCTTGATGCAAGGGGTAATTTTGACTTGTTGCATTCACTTACGGGTTTTCCTGGGACGGGGGTAAATTAGCTATTTTTTGCTTCGCCGAAAAATAGCTAATTTACCCCCGTCCCGATAAAACCCTCACGCGACGGCGCCTTACTTGTAGAGATAGGCGATTGCAACGCCTTGGTGGACTTGAATCTTGGCCGTTTTCCTTACGACATTAGAGATGCCTGTGTCGGCTAACAAACCTAGGGGGCTGTGATCTAGTTCCCACTCTAAGCCGTGTTCACTTACCTTGGTGTTGGGAGCGATGGCGATGATGGAGAAGGTTTTGCCCTCGGCGTTTTCGATAATCCAGGTCTCGTCCTGGTGCAGGATTCTGGCCGTCACTTCGTCTTCTTCGATCCAGACGGGGGCGTCCGCATAGCCTGCCAGGAGACCTAGCACAGACAGGGCCATGTCCGGGCGGCCGCCGGTGGCGCAGGTTGCTACCACTTCGGCGGCTGGCCAGCGACGACGGACGGCGTCTAGGGCGAGCGCTAGATCAGTGTAGTCCTTGTAGGGGCTGTGGCGTTCCACTTCAAAACCGGCAGCGGCATCGACCAGAACGCGTCCCTCATCGCTCACCGTGTCGGCATCTCCCACATATACGTCGCAGCTCAGGCCAGCGCCCAACAGGGCGTCCAGCCCGCGGTCTACGGCAACGATGTGGTCACACTCCCCTGCCAGGTGGCACAGCAACTCGGAGCCGCAAACTACTAATACTTTGCAAGCCACGGCCCTCGCCTATCCCTCAAACGCAAGCACGCGGGCCAGATCCAGGTCCTCATAGCTATCGATAAAGACGTCGCAGTTGTCGCGCACGTCGTCGCGCTTCATGCGACCGTGCGGGTCATAAATACCCACGCGCTTAAAACCTGCGGTGCCAGAGCTCTTAAGGCCGAAGACGGCGTCCTCAAACACCCAAGTGCGCTCAAACTTGCAGCCGTGGCGCTCCTCAAGGCGGCGCAGCGCCAGCTCGTATACGTCGGGGAACTGCTTGGAGCGTCCCGCCTCGCCCGTCGTGGTAATAAACTCCATATAGCGATCAAGGCCGGCACCCGCAAGTGCAGACTTAACCAACTCGGCGGGCGTGGACGTGGCAACGCACATGGCAATACCGGCCTCCTGCGCCTGCTTCAAAAATGAAAGCAGGCCCTCGCCCGGCGGGACCTTGGAGTAACCATCGATCAGGATATTGCTCAGCTCGCGGTAGAGCTCCTCGCCATTTTCGCCAATGCCCCAGATGTCGTGGTAGGCCTGGCACTCGTCCTCGAGCGACAGGTGCTCAAACTGGGCAAAATCGTCGACAGTCACGTCAATACCGTGGCGGTGCAATAACTCGGGCTGGGCATAGGCCCAAACGGGGGTGCTATTAACCAGTGTGCCGTCGCAATCGAAAATAAAAGCAACACTTGGGGCAGCGATGTGGTTCATAAACGAGCCTTTCGATGTCAAAGGGTGAACAACCTGCTAAAAACGTTTTACCAAACGTCAACCTAACAATCTAGAAACGCTAATTGGTAAAACTGTCAAGAGTTTTACCACGGCAATTCTGCAAGTGGTATAAACATGGCGCTTACCGATTAAACGCCATCGCAAATCCTCTTTCGTTCATAAAAGTAACGTACAGGTGCTATCTTATTTTGTGCCGAAAGTTCCACCGAGCACGCGAGGTGGAACGAATCATAGAACTATCGCCGTCCCTTCGATTCGTGCAGCCTTGGACCTTTCGCATCTAGTCACCAAGGCAACACGCTGCCGCGTCATGATGGGATCAAACGTGAGCGATACAAAGCTAAAGCCAGCAACCAAAAAGCCTGCTACCCGTAAAGCCGCCCCGCACGCGCCGGAGCTCACCAAAGACGATGTCTATCTGTTTGGCATCGGTACGTGGGAGCGCAGCTGGGAAAAGATGGGCGCGCACCCCGACACGCAGAACCGTACGCGCGGCTGGCGTTTTTGCGTTTGGGCTCCCGACGTAAAGAGCGTTCACGTCATTGGCGAATTTAACGACTGGGATGAGCAAGCCAACCCGCTGGTGCCCGTGCATACAAGCGCTATTTGGGAAGGCTTTATTCCTGGCGCCGAGCAGGGCCAGCTCTATAAATATCTCATCGAGACCAACGAGGGCGAAAAGCTCTACAAGGCCGATCCGTACGCCTTTAAGGCCGAATGCCCTCCGGGAACGGCGAGCGTGCTGTGGACCCTCGATGGCTACCAGTGGAACGACGCGGCTTGGCTCAAGCGACGCGCCAGCCATAACCACATGTCGCAGCCCCTTAACATCTACGAGGTGCATATTGGCTCGTGGAAGCGCCACGGCGACGCGCCGCAGGGCGAGCCCGACGAGTACGGCAACTACCCCGGCCCCATGGACCCCTTCCCCGCGCAGCGCGGCGAGTTCTACACCTACGACGACCTGTCGGTTGAGCTCGTGGACTACGTGCGCGACATGGGCTACACGCATATCGAGGTCATGCCGCTTATGGAGCATCCCTTCGATGGCTCCTGGGGTTACCAGACGACCGGCTACTACGCCGCCACGTCGCGCTACGGCAACCCGCAGCAGCTCATGCACTTTATCGACGCATGCCATGAGGCGGGCATCGGAGTGATCATGGACTGGGTGCCCGGCGGTTTTTGCGCCGACTCCCACGGTCTTGCCACCTTTAACGGCCACATGCTGTTTGAGCACGAGATTCACCCCAACTGGGGCACGCACAAGTTTGACTTCGCCCGCGGCGAGGTCCGCTCCTTCCTAGTCTCCAACGTGCTGTACTGGCTCGAGAACTTCCATGTGGACGGCATTCGCATGGACGGCGTGTCCAGCATGCTGTACCTCAACTTTGGCATTGACGATCCCGGCCAAAAGAAGTTCAACAAGTACGGAACCGAGGAGGACCTGGACGCCAGCGCGTTTATCCGCCAGGTCAACTGCGCTGTAGAGGCACACTACCCCGACGTCATGATGATGGCCGAGGAGTCCACTGCATGGCCGCTCGTGACCTATCCGCCGCAGGACGGCGGCCTGGGCTTCCACTACAAGTGGGACATGGGTTGGATGAACGACACCCTGCACTACATGCAGACCGATTTTCCGTGGCGCCCCGGCAACCACGGCCTGCTCACGTTCTCCATCATGTACGCCTTTACCGAGAACTTCATCTGCCCGCTGAGCCATGACGAGGTCGTGCACGGCAAGTGTTCGCTCATCGGCCGCATGCCGGGCGACTGGTGGCGCCAGTTTGCCGGCCTGCGCACGCTGGCCTTCTACCAGATGACGCACCCCGGCGCCAAGCTCAACTTTATGGGCAACGAGATCGGCCAGTTTATTGAATGGCGCTACTACGAGTCCATCCAGTGGTTCCTGACCGAGGAGTACGAGACTCACCGTCATCATCAGGCGTTTATCAAGGCGCTCAACCACCTGTACACCGCCGAGCCCGCCCTGTACGAGCGCGGCTACACCGACGACGGCTTTACCTGGATCGACGCGGATAACTCCAAGCAGTCCATCGTGAGCTTTGTTCGTCAGGGCGAGGACGTCGATGACGATCTGGTGATCCTGATCAACTTTGACCCGGCGAGCTACGAAAGCTTCCGTGTGGGCGTTCCGCGCGAGGGTGACTGGGAGGTCATTTTCGATTCCGACCGTCCCGAGTTTGGCGGCAGCGGATATGCCGGCGAGGAGCCCTACACCTGTTCGAGCGAGCCGTATCCCTGGAACGGGCAGATGGACTCTATCGAGATGAAGGTGCCTGGCCTGGCAGGAGTGGTACTTAAGCGCCGCGGCCCCAGCAGCTATAAGCCGCCCGTGGTCGAGGAGCCCAAGAAGGCGACGCGCAAGCGCACGTCCTCGGTGAAGCCCAAGACCGCGGCTGCTAAGAAGGCTCCGGTTAAGGCGAAGACTGCCAAGTCTGCCGCCAAGACCACGGCCAAATCCACCACGGCCAAGAAGGCAACCACTAAAAAGGCTGCTCCCAAGGCTAAGGCAGGTGCTGTTAAGGCTCCTGCCAAGAAAGCGTAACAAAAGCGTTACCACTGCAATTACCCGCCCCGTCGGGGCGTAGGATACAAGTCATAACCGTTCCGGGAGACACATCCCCGGGGGAAAGGAACGTATGAATAAGATCTTCGACAACAAGCAGGAGTTTACCGAGCTCTATCGCGATGCCGTCATGAGCATCAGTGGCAAAAGCATCGAGGCCGCCAGCGATCTGGACCGCTTTAACGCCCTGGCCAAGCTCGTGGCCGAGAAGGCACGCACCGTTGCCACCAAGAGCGACGCCCGTGCCACCGCCGAGGGCAAGAAGCGCGTGTACTACTTCTCGATCGAGTTTTTGATCGGCCGCCTGCTCGACAACTACCTGCTCAACTTTGGCGTGCGCGACATGGTCGCCGAGGCGCTCGACGACATGGGCTTCGACCTTTCCGTCATCGAGAACCAGGAGCCCGATCCGGCGCTGGGCAACGGTGGTCTGGGCCGTCTGGCCGCATGCTTCCTGGATTCCATGGCAGCCGAGGGCATTGCCGGCTACGGCAACGGCATGCGCTACCGCTACGGCCTGTTTAAGCAGGAGATCGTCAACGGCAGCCAGGTCGAGGCCACCGACGAGTGGCTCACCCACGGTTATCCCTGGGAGGTCCGCCGTCAGGACAAGGCTGTGACCATCAAGTTTGGTGGCCGCGTTGAGGGCTTTGAAGAGAACGGCCGCACGTTCTACCGCACGGTGGACACGCAGGACATCCTGGCCGTCCCCTACGACATCCCCGTCGTGGGCTATGCCGGCGAGACCGTCAACAAGCTGCGCGTCTGGGCTGCCGAGCCGGTCGAGGAGCACTTCGATCTGGAGGCCTTCAACCGCGGCGACTATGCCCTGGCCGACGCCGAGCGCGCCGAGGCCGAGGCCATCAGCGCCATCCTCTACCCCAACGACGCCGGCGAGCACGGCCGTCTGCTGCGCCTGAAGCAGGAGTACCTGTTTGTCTCGGCCGGCATCTACAGCCTGCTCGATACCTTTGAGAAGGAGCACGGCGAGAACTGGGAGCTGCTGCCGCAGTTTGTGGCCATCCACACCAACGACACGCACCCCGCCATGTGCGGCCCCGAGCTCATGCGCATCCTCATCGACGAGAAGAAGCTCGAGTGGGATGACGCCTGGAACATCGTGACGCAGGTCGTGAGCTACACCAACCACACCATCCTGCCCGAGGCTCTGGAGAAGTGGCCCATCGGCACGTTCTCCAAGCTCCTCCCCCGCGTGTACCAGATCATCGACGAGATCAGCCGCCGCTGGCACGAGTCGTTCGACACCACGCAGGAGGGCTGGCAGGAGCGTCTGCGCCAGACCGCCATCCTGTGGGACGGCGAGATTCGCATGGCCAACCTGTCCGTGATCTGCAGCCACAGCGTTAACGGCGTGGCCAAGATCCACTCCGACATCATCAAGAACATCGTGCTCAAGGACTTCTATGCCCTGACGCCCGAGAAGTTCAACAACAAGACCAACGGCATCTCGCACCGTCGCTTCTTTGCCGAGGCCAACCCCACCTACGCCAAGCTCGTGACCGAGGCCATTGGCGACGGCTGGCTCAAGGACGCCTTTGAACTGGAGAAACTCAAAGAGTTTAAGGACGACACCGAGTTCCTGAAGGCCGTGGGTGCCTCCAAGCGCGCCAACAAGGAGCGTCTGGCCGCCTACGTCAAGGCCGAGACCGGTCTGGTCATTGACCCCAACACCGTCTTCGACGTGCAGGTTAAGCGCTTCCACGCCTACAAGCGCCAGCTCATGAACATCATGAAGGTGATGGACATCTACAACCGTCGCATCGCCGATCCCAACTTCCACGTGACGCCGACGACCTTCATCTTTAGCGGCAAGGCTGCCTCGAGCTACACCTTTGCCAAGGAGACCATCCGCCTGATCAACTCGGTGGCCGAGGTCATCAACAACGATCCGCGCGTCAACGAGGTCATGAAGGTCTGCTTTATCCCCAACTTCCGCGTGAGCAACGCCCAGCTCATCTACCCCGCCGCCGAGATCTCGGAGCAGATCTCCACGGCCGGCAAGGAGGCCTCGGGCACGTCCAACATGAAGCTCATGATGAACGGCGCCATTACGCTGGGCACCCTCGATGGCGCCAACATCGAGATCGCCGATCTGGCCGGCCGCGAGAACGAGGCCATCTTTGGCCTGACCGCTCCCGAGGTCGAGCAGCTCTGGGCATCGAACAGCTACTTTGCGTGGGATACGCTCAACAACGATCGCGAGCGTCTGGGCCGCGTGATGGACGAGCTTAAGGACAACACGTTTGCCGGCCTTTCGGGCAACTTCGAGAGCATCTACAACGAGCTCATGAACAACAACGACCCCGACCTGGTCATGGCAGACTTCCGCAGCTACGTGGATGCGTGGGAGAAGCTCACCGGCAGCTATGGCGACCAGGAGACCTGGAACCGCAAGGCCCTGCTCAACACCGCCTCGAGCGGCTGGTTCTCGAGCGACCGCACCATTCGCGAGTATCGCGACGAGATCTGGCACGCGTAAAGGCCGCGAGCTCCCCTATGCCAGCACGGCATTACTCGACGGGCGTGACGTTGCGCCGCGCCCGTCGCTAATGGGTTTAGGAACATCGATGACAGAAGGAGAAATCGATGAGTAAGAAAGAATGCATCGCGATGCTCCTCGCAGGAGGACAGGGCAGCCGATTGGGGGCACTCACCCAAAAGATCGCTAAGCCGGCGGTTAGCTTTGGTGGCAAGTTCCGCATTATCGACTTTTCGCTGTCCAACTGCTCCAACTCGGGCATCGACACGGTGGGCGTTCTGACGCAGTATCGCCCCTACCTGCTGCATGCCTATGTGGGCTCCGGCGAGGCGTGGGATCTGGACAGCCGCGACGGCGGCGTGTCGATCCTGCCGCCGTACGAGACGCAGACCGGTGGTGCCTGGTATGCGGGCACGGCCGACGCCATTACGCAGAACCTCGACTACATCAAGGCCAACGACCCCAAGTACGTCCTGATTCTTTCGGGCGATCACCTGTATCGCATGGACTACCGCAAGATGCTCAAGACGCACATTGAGAACAACGCAGATCTCACGGTGAGCGTTATGCCCGTGCCGTGGGAGGAGGCCAGCCGCTTTGGCATCCTGACCACCGACCCCGAGGACGGCCGCATCACCAAGTTCACCGAGAAGCCCGATAAGCCCGATTCGAATCTCGCATCCATGGGCATCTACATTTTCTCGGCCGACGTGCTGATCGAGGCACTCGAGGAGGACGCTCTGGACCAGCGCTCGAGCCACGACTTTGGCAAGGACATCATCCCCAAGCTTCTCGGCGAGGGCAAGCGCCTGTACAGCTACGAGTTCCACGGCTTTTGGAAGGACGTCGGCACCATCGCCAGCTTCCACGAGACCTCGATGGACCTGCTGGGCAACAACCCCGAGTTCGATCTGTTCGACAAGCACTTCCCCATCATGTCCAACATCACCACGCGTCCGCCGCACTACATTGGCCCTGACGGCCGCCTGGACGACTGCCTGGTCTCCAACGGCTGCAAGATCTACGGCACCGCTCGCCACTCGATCCTTTCGACCGATGTCATCATCGAGGAGCGCGCCGTGGTCGAGGACTCCGTGCTGCTGCCGGGTGCGCACGTTAAGAGCGGCGCGCACATCTGCCGCGCTATTTTGGGCGAGAACTCCACGGTCGAAGAGGGCGTGAAGCTCGGCTCTGTCGATACCACCAAGGATACGGCCGTCGTTGGAAATGACGTCGTTATCGGGAAGGGGGAATGATCCGATGATCAATCGCAAGGCCATCGGTTATATCACCGCTAACTACTCTTCGACCTACGGCAGCGTGCTGCTCAAGGACCGCCCCATCGCGTCCGTTCCGTTTTTGGGCCGCTACCGTCTGATCGACTTCCCGCTGTCCAACATGATGAATGCCGGCATCAAGACCGTCGGCGTCGTCATGCCGGGCAACTACCGCTCGCTGATCGACCACGTGGGCTCGGGTAAGGACTGGGGCCTGGACCGCAAGAAGGGCGGCCTGTTCATGGTGCCCGGCAACGCGTATGGCACCACCAAGGGCGGCATGCGCTTCCTGCTGCGCGACATCATCTCCAACAAGACGCTGTTCCAGCGCTCGGACAAGCCCTATGTCGTGATGATGGGCACCAACATCATCTTTAACATGGACCTCAACACCATCATCGATGCGCACGAGAACTCCGGCGCCCAGATGACGGTGGTGTACTGCAAGGCCACGCGCAACGTCGATGACGAGACCAAACTCGAAATCAACGAGAACGGCCGCCTGACGGGCGTGAGCGCCGGCGTCGTGTACGGCGACAACGCCTCCATGGACTGCTGCATCGTCAACCGCGAGACGCTGCTCGAGATCATCGATCACTACCAGGCCGCCGACTATCTGGACCTGCTCGAGGCACTCCAGGGCGACTTTGGCAACATCGACGTGTGCAGCTACGAGTACAAGGGCGAGGTCGTGGGCGTGTTTAGCGAGAAGTCGCTGTATCGCCGTAGCATGGACCTGCTCGACCAGACCGTGGCCGACCAGCTCTTTGACCCCGAGCGTCCGATCCTGACCAAGGCTCACGACGTGCCGCCTTCGCGCTATGCGACCGGCAGCCACGCGTGCAACTCGATCATCTCGGCCGGCTGCATCATCAAGGGCACCGTGCGCAACTCGATCCTGTCGCGCGGCGTTGTGGTCGAGGAGGGCGCCTCGGTGACCAACTCGATCATCAACCAGAGCTGCATCATCAAGAGCGGCGCCCGCGTTGAGAACGCCATCCTGGACAAGAACAACGTGGTTCCCACCAACACCGAGCTTCGCGGCACGCCCGAGAACATCCTGGTGCTGGGCAAGGCTCCGTTAACTTCCGACACCACCATCGTACGTTAACGTTGGCACCGCAACATCGCTCGTAACATGCAGAATAGCCGCCCGGTTAGCGCCAGGCGGCTATTCTCGAATTGCAACATGGGAGACAATATGGCAGATTCCAGCAAAAAGATGCAGATCGTGTTTGCCTCGGCCGAGTGCGCACCGTTTGTTAAGACCGGTGGCCTGGGCGACGTGGCGGGCTCGCTGCCTGCGGCGCTCGTGCGCGCCGGCGCCGAGGTTATCGTGATGGTGCCCAAGTACGCCACCATCAAGGACGAGTACAAGGCGCAGATGGAGCACTTTGCCGACTTTTACGTGAGCCTGGGCTGGCGCAACGAGTACTGCGGGCTGGAGAAGCTCGAGCACGACGGCGTCACCTATATGTTTATCGACAACGAGCGCTACTTTGCGCGCGACTATCCGTACGGCTTCTTTGACGACGGCGAGCGCTTTGCGTTTTTCTCCAAGGCCATCACCGAGAGCCTGCAGCACCTGCCCGAGGGCTTTGAGTGCGACATCCTGCACTGCAACGACTGGCAGACGGCACTGGCGCCCGTGTTCCTGCGCGAGTTCTACCAGGGTCTGCCACTCTACGATCGCGTTAAGACCGTGTTCTCGATCCACAACGTGGCGTTCCAGGGCCAGTTTAGCGACACCGTGATGGAGGACATCCTAGGTGTGGCGCACATTCCGGCGGCAGCTACGCAGCTGCGCTGCGACGCCTGCAGCATCAACTACATGCTGGGCGCGCTGCACTATGCCGATGCCATCACTACGGTAAGCCCCACCTATGCGGGCGAGATCCAGACGCCCGAGTTTGGCGAGGGCCTGGACGGCGTGCTGCGTGAGCGTTCCTACGCGCTGCAGGGCATCCTCAACGGCATTGACGTGGCAGGCTTTGACCCGGCAACCGACAAGCGCATTGCCGCCAACTACACCGTGGAGGACCGCTCCGGCAAGGCCGTCTGCAAGGCCAAGTTGCAGGAGGAGCTGGGGCTCGAGGTTCGCGACGACCGCCCGCTCATGGTGATGGTCACGCGCCTGACGCGCCAGAAGGGCATGGACCTGGTCATGTACGCGCTCGACCGCATCCTGTCCGGCGGCGTTCAGGTGGCCGTGCTGGGTACCGGCGACCGCGACTACGAGGACGGTCTGCGCTACTTCCAGGACAAGTACCCCGGCACCATGGCCGCGCGCATCGAGTTCGATCCTGCGCTGTCGCAGCGTATGTATGCCGCCGCCGACATGTTCCTGATGCCTTCGAAGTTTGAGCCCTGCGGCCTGTCGCAGATCATCGCCATGCGCTACGGCACGCTGCCCATCGTGCGCGAGACCGGTGGTCTGAAGGACACGGTGATTCCTTATAACGAGTTTACCAGCGAGGGCACGGGCTTCTCGTTTAGCAACTTTAACGGCGACGAGATGGGCGACGCGGTGTTCCGCGCAGCACGCCTGTTCTGGGATAACCGCGATGCTTGGAACCAGCTGGTCACGCAGGCCATGAGCCAGGACTTTAGCTGGACGCGCTCGGCCGATAAGTATCTGGACCTGTACTTCTTTATGCATCCGGAGATCGAGAGGCCGGCGGCGGTTGCCGACGAGCCTGCGGTTGTGGCTGAGAAGACTGCTGTCGAGCCCGAGGCTGAGCCGGTTGTTGAGGAGCCCGCTGCTGCTGAGGAGCCCCAGGCTGAGGAGAAGCCGGATAAGGCAACCCCCGAGGCTGAGGCTAAGCCGGCTGCGAAGCCTGCTGCCAAGAAGGCCACGACGCGCAAGACGACGGCCAAGAAGGCTACGACCACGAAGGCCGCTGCCACCAAGACCGCCGCAGCAAAGATGACTGCTGCCAAGACAACGACCACGCGTAAGCGCACGACCGCCGCTGCCAAGAAGGCCGCCGAGGCCGAGGCAACCTCCGAGGTAAAGGTCGAGACCGCCGAGGTCCAGCCGGCCGCTAAGGCTCCGGCCAAGACTGCAGTCAAGAAGACGACCGCGACCAAGAGCACGACCAAGACCACTGCCGCCAAGAAGGCTACGGCAACTAAGTCGACGACCACCAAGGCCACTGCAACGAAGACTGCCCCCAAGGCAGCCGCAAAGCCGGCCGCCAAGGCCGAGGAGACGCCTGCCGAGTCCAAGGCGGAGGCAACCATCGAGGCCAAGCCCGCCGCAAAGACCACCACGCGCAAGCGCACGACGTCAGCCAAGAAGACCACGGCAAAGGCCGCAACTCCCAAGGCAGAGACTAAGCCCGCTGCTGCCAAAGAGGAGCCTAAGACCGAGGTAAAGGCCAAGCCGGCGCCGAAGGCCGCTGAGGTCAAGGCCGCACCGAAGGCAGAGGCCAAGTCCGAGCCCGCCAAGGAGACCCCGGTCTCCCCCGCCGCTCCGGCAGCGGAAAAGGCCCCGTCCAAGAAGACGTCCGTCCGCAAGGCAACGGCCACCCGCAAGCGCCGCTAGTCCACAGACGATCTAAAACCTAATCAAAACCCTAAACAAGGGGCGCTCCAACCGGGCGCCCCTTTTCTGTAGATAGTTGGTAAAACGATTTTCTAGGACAACCGTTCGCCGATGGTAAACGGATGTTGTTTATACACCCTGTGTACAACAGATATACTTACATCCTGTGCGTAAAAACCATGGCCCGCAGGCCGTGATTCTATTGAACTGGACCGTACTATGAGATTGATTCACAACAGCCGCCTACCGCAGTTTCGCACTCCGTTTGGCGCTGTGACCACTGGAACTTCCGTTGCACTCTCGGTGATTTTGGAGGATGCCGATCCCAACCAGGCAACACTCACCCTGCGTACCTGGGTCGATGAAGTTGGCGAGACCCTAATCCCGATGGAGCACGAAGGCGACGGCATTTTTACCGGCGAGCTCAAATGCACTAAACCGTGTCTTGTGTGGTACAGCTTTATATGCAATATCGAGGGCCAGCCCGAGGTTCGCCTGGGCGCGCCGCAAGGCCGCACCGGCGGCGAGGGCGTAACCTACAACTACGCCGAGGTGCCGTCCTTCCAGATTACCGTCTATAAGCACCGCGAGAACCGCCCCACTTGGTACGAGCGCGGCATGGTGTACCAGATCTTCCCCGACCGCTACGCCCGTGACGAGCATTGGCGCGAGCGCACAATGGCTCAACTCGAAAAACCGCGCAAGGGCATTCAGCGCCGGATGGTCGAGGACTGGAACGAGCCGCCCGTGTACGAGCGCGCCGAGGACGGCTCCATCAAGACCTGGGACTTCTACGGCGGCTCACTCAAAGGTATCCAGGAAGACCTGCCCCGCATCGCCGAGCTGGGCTTTACGGCCATCTACCTCAACCCCATCTTTGAAGCCGCGAGCAACCACCGCTACGACACGGCCGATTACACCAAGATCGACCCGATCCTGGGCACCGAGCAGGACTTTACCGAGCTGTGCCAAGCAGCCGAGAAGCTGGGCATCTCCATCATCCTGGACGGCGTCTTCAACCACACGGGCGACGACTCGATCTATTTCAACCGCTACGGCAACTACCCCGGTGTGGGTGCCTGGCAGAGCAAGGATTCGCCGTGGCGCGATGCGTTTACCTTCCACGAGGACGGCTCGTACGACTGCTGGTGGGGCGTGGGCAACATGCCAGCCATCAACGAGAAGTCCGAGCTGGTGCGCGAGAGACTCCTGGGCAAGGACGGCGTGATCCGCAAATGGCTGCGCGCCGGTGCCCATGGTTGGCGCCTGGACGTCGCCGACGAGCTTTCCGACGACTTCCTGGCCGAGATCAAGAAGGCCGTACTTGCCGAAAAGCCCGACGCACTGTTGCTCGGCGAAGTCTGGGAAGACGCCTCCAACAAGATTAGCTACGGCCATCTGCGCCGCTACCTGCAGGGCTCCGAGCTGGACTCTGCTATGGATTATCCCTTCCGCGACATGGTCATCGGCTTTTTGATGGGCTACAAGAACGCCTACCAGGCAGCCGAGGATATCGAGACCCTGTGCGAGAACTACCCGAGCGAGGCATTGTCCTGCGCGCTCAACCTGCTTTCGAGCCACGACCGTCCGCGCATCATCTCGGTGCTCGGCGGCGGCCCCGACGAGTCGCAGCTGCCCGAGAGCGAGCGCAGCAAATGGCGCCTGGACGAGAACGCGATGGGACTGGCCAAGAGCCGCTTTTGGCTCGCTACGCTCATGCAGATGACCTTCCCCGGCGTGCCTTCGATCTACTACGGCGATGAATACGGCCTGGAGGGCCTTACCGATCCGGGCAACCGTCGCACCCTGCCGACCAAGGACCAACTGCACGACTTCGACACGCTGGCTATTGTCAAGAACGCCTCCGCCGTGCGCCGCGCACTGCCATTTATGATCGACGGCGAGATCAAGGCCTTCGCGCTCAACGACGAGGTGCTGGCCTACAACCGCACGGGCAAGAATGGCGAGTCCGCGACGGTTATCATCAACCGCAGCCTGCGCAATTCGCACCGCGTGACGATTCCGGCGCTCGACGAATGCGCAAGTGACGTGATCAGCGGTCACGAGTGCGAGATCCACAACGGTACGGTCACGCTCGATCTGTATCCGCTGGGCTCGTCGATCATCTATCACCATGCCGAGCAGCGCCTGCAGGAGCCGCTCGATCACGGCGCGGGCGTCGTGTGCCATATCACCTCGGTGCCCACCGACGACGGCAAGCCCGGCACGATCGGCGCACCCACGCGTCGCTTTATCGACCATCTGGCCGCTATGGGTATGCGCTACTGGCAGGTTCTGCCCGTCAACCCGACGGATTTCTTCCGCTCCCCTTACGCTGGGCCTTCGGCCTTTGCGGGCAATATTGACCTGCTGCCCGAAAGCCAAGAGGAGCTGGCGGCCGACTTTGAGACTTGGAAGATTCGCGGCGGCGAGGATGCCGATCCGCTCTACACGGCGTTTAAGCATCGCAACGCCGATTGGCTCGAGAAGTACTGCGTCTACATGGCCGTCAAGAAGCACTTTGAGGGCGAGTCGCGCCACGATTGGCCGGCGGATGTCGCCCGCTACAACGAGCATCTGATTGACGACAAGCGTTTCCACGACGAGGCAGAGCTGCAGGCGTACATGCAGTACCGCTTTGACCTGGCTTGGTGCGAGCTCATGAACTACGCGCACAAGAAAGGCATCGAGGTCATCGGCGATATTCCCATGTATGTCTCGGACGATTCGGCAGATGCGTGGAGCGAACCCGAGAACTTCTGGCTGTCCGATACCGGCAAGGCGATTGAGATTTCGGGCGCTCCGCCCGACAATTTTGCGCCCGAGGGCCAGGTGTGGGGCAACCCCACCTTCCGTTGGGATCACATGAAGGAGAACGGCTACCGCTGGTGGATGGACCGTCTGCGTCGCGCGTTCTCGCTCTACGACCGCGTGCGCCTGGACCACTTCCTGGGATTCCACAGCTACTTTAGCATTCCCGCAGGTAAGGCCTGCGCTGACGGCCGCTGGCTGGCGGGTCCGGGCAAGGATATGTTCCAGACTGCCTATGACGAGCTGGGGCCGCTCAACTTTATCGCCGAGGACTTGGGCTACCTGACGCCCGGCGTTCGCGCCATGGCTTCGACCTGCGGCTTCCCCGGTATGGACGTGCTGGAGTTTAGCGATTACGACGTCCGTAACGGCGTGTATCCCACGCCGGGCAAGATTCTGTACACCTCGACGCACGACACGTCGACGCTCGCCGGTTGGTGCACGCGCTCCTTTGCGGGCGGCGACGAGCCAAGCGGTGTTGAGGTGGCGGCCAAGCTTATGGGCGACGCGCTGGCAAGCGACGCTCCCCTAGTGATGATGCCGCTGCAGGATGTCCTGGGACTAGGCGACGATGCGCGCATGAACGTGCCGGGTGTCGCCACGGGCAACTGGACCTGGCAGGCCGATGAGGCCGATATTGAGGCAGCTGAGGATAAAACTGCACAGCTCCTGCGCAACACCCATAGATTCTGGGGCGAAGCGTGATAAAACCCCCGATATAGGGTACAGTTACAGCTGTTTGAATTTATGCGGGCAGAGCAATCTGCCCGCTTTGTGCTGAAAAGGAAGTATTATGGCGCGCTACGATTACAAGTGCTCGAGCTGCGGCAACGTGTTTGAGGTTGAGCATCCCATGTCCGAGACCCCCGAGGTCGTGTGCCCGAGCTGCGGCGCTCCGGCGACCAAAACGTTCTCGGCCAGCGGCATCAAGTTTGAGGGCAGTGGCTTCTACAACACCGACCAACGCAGCGGTGGTTCCAGCACCAACGCCACCAGCGGCTGCTGCGCCAATTGCCCGCACAACCACTAGCGACAAGCGGTCCTGCCACTCAGGTTCCCTGATGAGTTGCGGTGAAATAGTTCCTGAATCAGCCCATCCAACGGCCAAACAGGAACTATTTCACCGCAACTTTTCTATAGATCGGATTTCGGGCTGATGCTAAATTTGTAACAATTCAAAACTCTGCCGGATTACGGGGCTGAATTGACAACCTCTATCCATTCCGGTGATTTGCAAATTTCAACAAGCCATCTACCTGCGGTTTTATTTAGGCCATTTTTGCTGTGGTCGGGCATCACCAATCTAGCCCCGTAATCCGCCCTACTTTTGATAGCAGCAAGTATGAAACGGGGCTATTTTTTTCCCACTCTTTACCGCTATTGCGATCTCCACTCGCAGGACCTTCTGAGTTGCGGTGAAATAAGGACTGTTTGGCGGGTGGAAGCCGCAATTCAATCCCTATTTCACCGCAACTTAGTAGTTACTTGCGGATCAGGCGGGCGCAGAAGTGGCCGTCGTAGGAGTCGGCGTTTACAGGGACGCTTTGGAAGAGGCCTCGAGCGTTTTGGCGCAGGATGACGAGGCTCTTGGCGTGGTCGTACTCGGGGAGCTGCAAAATCTGGGCTTCGGAGAGCGGCGCCACGGTAAAGCCGGCGCCCTCGGGAGAGGCCAGGAAGGCGTCCATGACCTGCGTGTTCTCTTCGTCAAAAACCGAGCAGGTGGCATAGATAAGCTCACCGCCGGCAGCCACGCGCGCGGCTGCTTCCTTGAGCATCGTCAGCTGCAGCTTGGGCAGCTCAGTCGTAACGTCGTTCTCGGTCAAACGCCACGGTATCTCGGGGTGACGGCGCATGGTGCCGGTGCCAGAGCACGGCGCATCGATAAACACCGTGTCGAACAGGGCAGGCTCGCCAAGCATGGCATCAAACGACGTAAGCACCTCATTGAGCTCGGAGGCATCGCCCGACACCGTACGAACACCCGAGATACCCGCCTTATGCAGGCGCGCGAGATTCTGATCGCACTTACGATCGTGCAGATCGAGCGCGGTATGCTGATGCTCATACCCGGCACGCTTGGCCTGGCACATCATCACATAGGTCTTGGTGCCGCGACCGGCGCCAATCTCCAGGCAACGACCGGGACGTGTCGCGGCAGTAGCGATAAGCTGAGCGTTGAGATCCGAGGCAACCGCGGCAGCACGCTCAAACACGCCCGATGCAACCGTGACCTGCGCATCGACCGGAGCATGGCAGCCCGGGAAGACAGGTGCCACAAGCTGCGAGATATACGGATCGGGCTTGGTTGCAAAGGCGTTCTCATGCAGGGCCAGCGGCGCAGGCGCCAGATTGCCGGCAAAGTTGAGCGCGCCCTCGGGCGTATCGAACGAGGCCATAATACGAGCGCACAGCCAGCGCGGCAGGCCCATCAGACGGGAAAGTCGAACCAAACGGCGCTCGGACTCATCCACGTCGGATGCCGTGGCAAAGTCCTCAACGTTGTCCGCAACCTTGTGCAGCACCGCATTAGCCAGGCCCGCGGCAGACTTAGCACCGCAGCGAACCAGCTCAACGCCCTGACTTACGGCAACGCGGCCCGGCGTATGCAGGTAGAGCATCTCGAAGGCCGAGATGCGAAGCGCCATGCGAACGCGCGGCGCGACCTTTTTGGGCTTATCCAAAAACTGATCGAGCAACTCATCCAAAATGCCCTGCGTGGCGGCAACACCAAGCGCCAAACGCGCGGCAAAAGCAGAATCGCGCTGGTCAATGGCCTTGGCGGAAGCACGGGAAGACAACACATCGCGTGCGTACATACCGCGGCGATCGGCCTCCATCAACACATCGAGCGCAAGCTTGCGCGCGGGAGACAACTTGCTCATGACAGTACACCCCACCTAAGTTCGGCACCCTGCAGGCCGGCAGCCCAGGCAGAAGCAGCCATGGCACGCTTGCCATCAGGCTTAACCTCGAGCAGTTCAACCGCGCCATCGGAAAGGCCCAGGTAAACACGCTTGCTCTTGACGGCAACAGCACCCTCGCAAAGCGACACATCAGCCGGCGCAGCATCGAGCACACGAACCGACTTACCGGCAATCACGCAACGGGCAGGCGCGGTATCGGACGAAGCAAGCACATGACGCACGCAATCAAGCGCCGCCATCTTCGGATCCAGACGCATCTCCTGCTTGGAAATCTTGGCAGCATGCGTGACGAGGGACTCATCCTGCTCGGTCCAAACAGCCGAGCCATCGGCAAGCGAGGGAAGCGTATCGGCAAGCAACTTACCGCCAAGCTCACCAAGCTCCATCGTGAGCGCCTCGGCATGCTTACCGGCAACCGAGGTCGAGGCCTGAGCACAATACGCGCCGGTATCCACGCCATGTCCAATGCGCATAATGGAAACGCCAGCAACCTCATCACCAGCAAGAATGGCACGCTGAATGGGAGCAGCGCCACGCCAACGAGGCAGCAGCGAAGCATGAACATTCACAATACCAAGCGGTGCCATATGCAGCACCTCATCAGGCAAAATGCAACCATAGGCAGCCACACAGAAAATGTCAGCCTGGGCAGCCTGGAGCGTCTCAACAACCTCAGGCGTCATACGATTTGCTTCAACGACCGGCAACCCCAGCTCAAGCGCCTTAGCCTTAACAGGAGACGGCTCCAACTTTTTACCACGCCCACGAACAGCATCG
The DNA here is from genome assembly GCA_902464565.1 of uncultured Collinsella sp. Classification (GTDB taxonomy): domain Bacteria; phylum Actinomycetota; class Coriobacteriia; order Coriobacteriales; family Coriobacteriaceae; genus Collinsella. Next base: position 15,448 of record CABQJV010000023.1, on the reverse strand, counting down.
GGACGAGTAATGACAAGCGCAATCTCATTGCCAGCCTCAACAAGCGAAGTAAGCGAAGGCACAGCGAAATCGGGCGTGCCCATAAACACAATACGCATAAAAGTTAGTCTCCTCTCAACAACGAGCCGAGACGGCTACAAATAACAGCGGAAAGCCAAGTACCCAGCCCATCCGCTATAACAATTCAACAAGAACAAATATACCCAAAACCAAAGAAAGAGCCGCAATAAAAGCAGCTCTTCCAACAAAGCAATTATCAGCGAAGACGCCTTTCCCTGACCCGACGGCACCCGGGCGAACCAAGCCAGAACAACGCAGTCCCCGGTGCTGAGCGCCCACATATCGTCCCGCGCGCAGTTTCGCAGCGCAGCGAGAATGTTTGAGCACGGGATGATATGTGGGCGCTCAGCACCGGGGACGGTGGGACCTACTCCGTCTCGCCCGGACGAGCGCCACGGGCCAGGGCGTCCTGGTACTCCTTGACTGCCTTGATCCTCTGCATCGGCTTAAGGCGCTCGAACATGGTGTTGCCGTGCAGGTGATCGATCTCGTGCTGCAGGCACACGCAGAACAGATCGCCTGTGGCCTCGTAGCGAATCAGGTTGGCATCCAGGTCATACGCCTCGACGACAACATGATCGGGACGCTCGATCTCGCAGCTAATGCCAGGGATGGAAAGGCAGCCCTCGCTAAACGGCACCAGGTGGTCGCTCTGCTCAACAATGACAGGGTTGATGAGCACGTACGGGTCATAGTCGTTCTTGTCGCTGTAGTCGCAGTCGATGGTAACGAGCTGAATGAGCTCACCGATCTGCGGGGCAGCCAGGCCGCAACCGCCGTTGTCGAACATCATCTTCTTCATCTTCTCGGCAAGCGCCTCGATCGCCGGGGTGATCTCCTCGATGACGGCGCACTCCTGGCGCAGACGAGGGTCGGGCGACAGTACGATTCCGTTGGCTTCCATGGCCATCCTTTCGGGTTGTTACATCAAATCATAGGCGTCGACGTCAACGCTCACGCTCACGCCGCGCACGGAGCCCACCTCTTTGAGGCAGGCGTCGATATCATCAGAGACATGGTACCCTACCGGCGACTTTACAAGCAGATGGAAGCGGTAACGGTCCTTGGCTCTCTCGATTACACACGAAGCCGGACCAAGCACCAGGGGCACGGCACTCCCCGCCCGCAAAAAGTCGGGCGCGGCGGCATACCAGCGACGCTTGAGGAGCTTTGCGATGCGACCGATGTAGTCCCGCGCGTCATCCGCGTTCGTCGACCATACCAAGATGTTGGCCAGGCGCACGAACGGCGGATACAGTGCGTCGCGGCGCTGGTCCAGGTCGTAGTCGGTGAAGATCGAGCGATTGTGCTCGGCGACGGCGCGGATGACCGGGTCCTCGGGCAGATAGGTCTGAATGATAACCTCGCCGGGGCAATCGCCGCGGCCGGCGCGGCCCGCAACCTGCTCCAGAAGATCGTAGGCGCGCTCCCCTGCTCTAAAATCAGGCAGCTTCAGCGCAAAGTCGGCATTGACCACGCCCACGAGCGTGACCTCGGGAAAGTCGAGGCCCTTTGCAATCATCTGGGTACCCAGCAGCACCGCGCAATCGGCGGCATCGAACTGCTCGAGCAGCTTTTTGTGCGCGTCCTTGCCACGCGTGGAATCGGCGTCCATGCGAATGATGGCGACGTCATCGGGCAGCATCTGGTGCAATGCGTCCTCGATCTGCTGCGTACCCAGGCCCATTTTTGCCAGGTAGCGGCTACCGCACTTGGGACAGCGACTCGTGGGGGCCGGATAGGGCTGCACGCGCCAGGACGATCCGCAGGTGTGGCACTGCAGCGTGTGCGTGCGCTCGTGGTACGTGAGCGCGGTGGAGCAGTGGTTGCATGTGGGCACGCAGCCGCACTCGCGGCACATAAGAAACGGCGCAAAGCCGCGACGATTGTGCAGCAACACAGCCTTCTCGCGGCGCTCGACTACGCGCTCCAGGCCTTCCATCAGCGGTTTAGAGAACATGGAGCGGCTACCGTGGGCGAACTCGCAGCGCAGGTCGGCAATGCGGACCGTTGGCAGCACGGCATGCCCCGGGCGCTCGGGCATCTCGACGCGCTTCCAGGTGGCGCCGCCGTACGTGCCGCGGCGGCAGCGGTCGAGGGCCTCAGCCGAGGGCGTGGCGGAGCCCAGTACGAGTGGGCAGCGATAGCGACGCGCCATCTCGGCCGCCACCTCGCGCGCATGGTAACGCGGGCTGGAACCCTGCTTGTAGCTGGTCTCGTGCTCCTCGTCGATAATGATGAGGCCCAAGTCGCTGAGCGGGCAAAAGAGCGCCGAACGCGCGCCGACGACAACACGGGCTGCACCGCTGGCAACCATGTCCCACTGGTCCAGGCGCTCGCCGGCCGAAAGGCGCGAGTGGAACACAGCGACCGTCTCACCAAAGCGCGAGCGGAAGCGGCCGACGGTCTGGGCCGTCAGCGAGATCTCGGGCACCAGCACGCAGGCCGAACGGCCGACCGCCAGCACGCGCTCAATCGCCGAGAGGTAAACCTCGGTTTTGCCGGAACCGGTAACGCCATCGACGAGCACCACGTCGCCGTGAGCGTCAAGGCGTGCGCGCTCAATCTGCGCGAGGGCCTGCTGCTGGCCGTTGGTGAGTGCCACCGGGGCCTTGCCGCTCGCCGAGGACAGCGTGGTCTGCTCGCTGCAGCCACGCCAGGCACGACGCTCCTCCACCACGACGACGCCACGTTTTTCGAGCGCTTTAATAGTCGCCGACATGCTGTTGTAGAGCAGGTTGAGCTCGCGCGTCGTGACCGGGCCACATTGGAGTGCCTCGATGAGCTGACGCTGACGGACCGCGGTCTTGGGCGGCGTGTAGTCGAAACCCTCGGGCGTGAGCATGACCCAGCGGTTTTGGATGGGCTTGACGGCGGGGCGCTCAACGGTCCACACGCCGTCATCGCCCTTGACCACGCGCGGGCTTCCACCCGGTGGCAAGAACAGGCGCAGGCACTCGGAAAGCGTTGCGACGTACTCGCGGCTCATCCAGCGTGCGATACGGGCGGCTTCGGCGGTAAAGAGCGGCTTGCTGAGGATAGCCTCGATAGGCCTGATGCGCGCGGGATCGAGAGCGTCGTTGCCTTGTAGGTCGGCCAGCTCGGGCGCGATGTCGACGATGTAGCCCGCGGCCGCACGGTTGCCAAAATGGACTAGGACGGTGGAGCCGATCTGGGCATCGTTGGCGAGTGACTGCGGAATGCCGTAGGCGAATGGCTCGGAGAGTGCACGGGTCGGGATGTCAAGGACTACGTTCGCATAGGCGGCGACAGGTTCGGACTGCGTCGGGGCGGCGGCAGGGGCCGGCGCCGCCGGAGTCTCCTCCGGTTCCGGCGAACCAAACAGTGACAGTTGCTCGGCCATGGCCCCAGCACCTCCTATCCCATACGTCTACAGAAACAAGAGCCCCGCTCGGGTGAACGGGGCTCGGATACATGCGTTTACGCAGCTGCTACAGCGCCATCGTGCGGGCGCGGTCGATGCGCGCCAGGCAGTCGTCGCGGCCGATGAGCGCCATGGTCTCGCCCAGCGGGGGGCTCACCATGTTGCCGCAGACGGCGACGCGCACAGCTTGGAACACCACGCGCTTCTTGAGGTCCATCTGCTCGGGCAGCGGCTCAAGTGCTGCGTCGATGTTGACAGCCGTCCACTCGTCCACGCCCTCGAGCGCGGCCTTAGCGGCATCCAGAATGGCGCCCATGCCTTCCTTGGCCAGGCCCTTGTTGACAGACTTTTCGTCATACTCGAGCGTCTCGGCCGTAGCAAAGATGGGAGCGGCGACGGTCACGGCGTCGGCCGGCATCTTGGTGCGCGGCTTAACGATAGCGGCAAGCGCATCAATCCAGTCCTCGCCGTACTCGACATTGCCCTCGATGAGACCCGCCTCGTGCAGCTCGGGGACCATGATCTCGTCGGCAAACTGAGCATTGGACATGCCGTTGATGTACTCGGCATTGACCCAGTCGAGCTTCTTGGGATCGAAGGTCGCCGGGTTCTTGGAGATGCGGTCGAGCGAGAACTTGCTGGCCAGGACATCGCGCGGGATGATCGTGGTCTCGCCGTCGAGCGACCAGCCGAGCAGTGCCAGATAGTTGACGAAGGCGTCGGACAGATAACCGGCGTCGCGGTACTCCTCCACCGAGGTAGCGCCGTGGCGCTTGGAGAGCTTCTTGCCGTCGGCGCCCAGAATCATGGAGATGTGGGCGAATGTGGGCACGGGCGCGCCGAGGGCCTCGTACACCATGACCTGGCGCGGGGTATTGGACAGATGGTCGTCGCCGCGGATGACATGGGTGATCTTCATCATGGCGTCGTCGACGACGGTCGCGAAGTTGTACGTGGGCGTGCCATCGGAGCGGAAAATGACGAAGTCGTCGAGCTCCTTGGCGTCGAAGGTCACCTCGCCGTGGACGGCGTCGTGGATGACGACGTCTCCGCGGTCCTCGGGCACCTTGATGCGCAGGACGTAGGGCTCGCCGGCCTCTATGCGGCGGCGTGACTCCTCGGGGTCGAGATCGCGGCAGCGGCGCTGATAGCCCTGGAAGGGATCCTTGCGCTCCTGGGCGGCCTTGCGGTCGGCGTCGAGCTGTTCCTTGGTGCAGAAGCAGGGATAGGCCTTGCCCTCGTCCCAGAGCTTCTGGGCGGCCTGCTTGTACAGGTCCAGGCGCTCGGTCTGTGCGTAGGGGCCAAAGTCGCCGCCCACCTCGGGACCCTCGTCCCAGTCCAGGCCCAGCCAACGCATGGCGCGCAGGATGATCTGCGTGTTCTCGTCGGTGGAACGGGTGGGGTCGGTGTCGTCGATGCGCAGGATGAACGTGCCGCCGTTTGCGCGGGCAAAAGCCCAGTTATAGATAGCGGTGCGGGCGCCGCCGATGTGCAGCTTGCCCGTGGGTGAGGGTGCAAAGCGGACGCGAACGTCTGATGCCATGGAAATCTCCTCGATTGCAGGATGGATGTCTAACCGCATCAGTATAAAGCAACAAAGCAACCTCCGCACAAAGGGCACCGACCCACTCATTGGGGACAGACTTAAATGACCAGTCGTTGGAGACGTTCTTAGTTTAAGGCTGGTCATTTAAGTCTGTCCCCAATGAATAGGTGCGGAAAGGGTGTGAATGTTTGATTTACGCGCTATGATGTGCCATTGCATAGAGAGCCCGGCGGAATGGTAACGGTCGCCGGGACACGTTTTTGAAAGGACGATCATGTCAGAAGAACTTCGTTCCATCCCGCCCCAACACGGGTCCTTTGTTTTTACGTCGGAGTCGGTGACCGAAGGTCATCCCGATAAGATCGCTGACCAGATCAGCGATGCCGTCCTCGACGCAATCCTCGCCAAAGAAATAGAGCTGCAGGAGCAGGGCTACATCGCCCCCAACGGCGTGCCTGCCAACGTTGAGAACGTCCGCTGCGCCTGCGAGACCCTCGTGACCACCGGCACCGTCATTGTCGCCGGCGAGATTCGCACGCAGGCCTACGTCGACGTTCAGGAAATCGCCCGCGGCGTTATCCGCCGCATTGGCTACAACCGTGCCAAGTTCGGTTTTGACTGCGACACCTGCGGCGTTATGAGCCTCATCCACGAGCAGTCGCCCGATATCGCCCAGGGCGTTGACGAGTCCTTCGAGACCCAAACCGGCGCTACCACCGACCCGATCGACCTGATCGGCGCCGGCGACCAGGGTATGATGTTCGGTTATGCCTCCAACGAGACCAAGACCCTCATGCCCATGCCACACTACCTGGCAAGCCGCCTGGCCGAGCGCCTGGCCGCTGTGCGTCACGACGGTACCCTGCCCTATCTTCGTCCCGACGGCAAGACCCAGGTCACCGTGCGCTACGAGGAAGGCAAGCCCGTCGAGGTCACGACCATCGTCATCTCCACGCAGCACGCCGCCGAGATCGAGGACATGGGCAAGATCAAGGCCGACCTCATCGAGCACGTCATCACCCCGGTCATGGCTGCCGAGAACATGCCGTGGGACAACGCGGACATCTACGTGAACCCCACCGGTCGCTTTGTCGTGGGCGGCCCCATGGGCGACACGGGCCTGACCGGCCGCAAGATCATCGTCGACACCTACGGCGGCTACGGCCGTCACGGCGGCGGTGCCTTTAGCGGCAAGGACTGCACCAAGGTTGACCGCTCCGCCGCGTATGCCGCGCGCTGGGTTGCCAAGAACGTGGTCGCCGCCGGCCTAGCTGACCGCTGCGAAGTCGAGCTCGCCTACGCCATCGGCGTTTCCAAGCCCCTTTCAATCATGGTCGACACCTTTGGTACCGCGCATGTTGCTGAGGACAAGATCGTCGAGGCCGTAGAGAAGACCTTCGACCTGCGCCCGGGTGCAATCATCCGCGACCTAGACCTGCGTCGCCCCATCTACGAAAAGACGGCAGCCTACGGTCACTTCGGCCGCGAAGACGCCGACTTCACCTGGGAAAAAACCGACCGAGTCGAAGAACTCAAAGCAGCCTGCGGCCTGTAAGCACGCGGCTAAAGCTACAGCCAAATAGAAACGCATCAAAAAGAGGTACCGAAACAACCGGTACCTCTTTTTTATTTAATCGGTGGTGAAGATGAGTCGACATGGAGCACAGAATAGGTCTCCAGCTGATGGATTTTGCAGCATGAGCGCCTCTACCATGTATCCTAAGTTCCGAGGGCTTTGGTATTTGGTCGATCGCGAGTTCCGCACGAGCCGGAGGCCACTTAATGTGGCCTCCGTGCGAGCAGGACTGTCCGAGCAGGCGACCAAATACCAAAGCCCTCGGAACGGCGGGACAGATTAAAGGAGCACCCATGGCAGGCAAGCCGCAAACACTAGCTACGACCTCGGCATTCGAGATCTTGGGGCCCGTCATGGTCGGCCCCAGCTCATCGCACACCGCCGGCGCCCTGCGCTGCGCCCAAGTTGCCGCCAGCCTGCTGGAAGGCCGCATCACCAAAGTCACCTTTGGCCTGTGGAACTCCTTCGCCCACACCTACCGCGGCCACGGCACCGACCGTGCGCTCGTCGCGGGCATCCTGGGTCTCGACACCGATGACGAGAACATCAAGCAGGCCTTCGACCTCGCGCGCGAGCAGGGCCTCGAATATCACTTTGACATCAAAGGCGACGACGCCTCCATCCACCCCAACACCGTCGACATCGAAATGGTCGACGACACGGGCGCCACGGCACAGGTTCGCGGCGAGAGCCTGGGCGGTGGCAAGATGCGCATCAGCCGCATTAACGGCGTCGGCGTCGACATCTCGGGCATGTATTCCACGCTCTTCGTGGCGCACAAGGATGTCCCCGGTGTACTCGCCGCGCTCGCCAACCTGCTCGCCTACGCCCACGTGAACATCGCTTTCTGCCGCACCTACCGCACCGAAGTGGGCGGCCAGGCCTACTCCGTATTTGAGACCGACGGCACGCCCGACGACACCGTCGTCCCCATGCTGCGCAAGCTCGACAATGTCGATTACGCAACGTTTATCGAGCTCCCCGGTTCTGCCTCGTCGCTCTCCCCCGGCGTCTCGGCCAAGGAAATCTTCGACGACGGCGAGCAGCTGCTCGATGCGTGCGAGGAACTGGAGCTCAGCATCGGCGCCGTCATGGCCGTGCGCGAGGCGCGTCTGACCGGAGAGGCCCACGCCGTCGCCGCCATGCGCCGCGTGCTCGACGTCATGCGCGAGGAGACCACGGCTCCCATCGCCAATCCGCAGCGATCACTCGGTGGGCTTATCGGCGGCGAGGCCAAACTCGTCGATGCCACCAGCCGCAACGATTTGAGTGCAAGCCTGATGGGCGTCGTCCAGACCGACGCCGTGGCCCGCGCGATGGCCGTGCTCGAGCGCTCCGCCACGATGGGTGTGATCGTCGCAGCTCCGACGGCAGGATCCGCGGGTGTTGTGCCCGGCTGCGTGCTGGCGCTTGCCGATCGCCTGCAGCTCGACGACGAGCAAGTCATGGACGCGCTCTACTGCGCAGCCGCCATCGGTCTCAACCTCACCACGAGCGCCTGCGTCGCCGGCGCCGAGGGTGGCTGTCAAGCCGAGGTGGGAAGCGCCGCCGCCATGGCAGCCGCCGCGCTGGTGCAGATGCTCGGCGGCACGCCCGAGCAGGCGCTCGACGCCAGTTCCATCGCGCTGAGTAACCTGCTGGGCCTCGTTTGTGACCCCGTCGGTGGCCTCGTGGAGGTGCCCTGCCAAAACCGCAACGCCATCGGCGTGGCAGCGGCCTTTAGCTCGGCACAACTCGCCCTCGCAGGCATTAAGAGCTTAGTGCCGTTTGACCAGATGGCACATGTCATGCTTTCGGTGGGTCACGCGTTGCCGGCCACGCTGCGCGAGACGGCAAAGGGCGGCATCGCGCAGGCTCCGGCCGCACTTTCGGCCTGTGCAAAATGCGGGGTGTGCGGATAGCGGCAAAGAACAACTCAAAGGTGGGACAAATGTCCCACCTCTTTTGAATGCCACCGTTTCCGTACCACAAACAGCAGGGCAATCGCTATAATGCAAGCCCAGTAAAAACACGATGAACCGCAAGGCGAAAATCGAAGGATATGCATACGATGTCGCAAAACGATCGAACTCAACTGATTCCCGATCCGCAGCAGCCGAGAAGGCACACCGGCGGCGTTCAGTCGCCGCGTCCTATCGCGCCGAGCCACGGTCAGCAGCGTGGTGCGGCAAACGCTTCTCAACGCCCGAACCAACAGCGACAGCAGCCTCAACAACGTCAGCAGCGCCAGGCAAACGGCAATGCGCCCAAGCAGCCCCCCACGCACGCTCGAGGCGATCGAGGCCCCGCGCGCAAAGCCGCCGAGAACAATAAGTCAGGCAAAAAGACGACGCTCTTTGTCGTCCTGGGTCTTATCGTCATTGTCTATATCGTAGGCATCGTAGCGTTTTCGCAGCTAACATACCCCAACACCACCATTGCCGGCGTCGACATCTCGTTCTCCAACGCTTCGTCTGCCGCCACCAAGGTCAACTCGGCATGGAAGCACTATAAGCTCACCGTGACAGGCGATGACTTTAGCTGGTCCTATCAGCCCGAGTCCGATGAACCCATTGTCGACGGCGAAGCTGCCGCAAAAGAGATTATCAGCCACAACGAAGCCTTTATATGGCCGGTCCGACTTGTGGAATCCTTAAGTGGCAAGACCAAAACAACCGCAACCTCCAACGAAGTCGATCTTGATCAAGACGTCGACCTGTCCATGCTCTCCGACACCTTTGACCAAAAGAAGTTTGAGAAGGACCTGGGCGCCGCCATCGACGAGTTTAACGAGGGCCGTTCGGGCACGTTCGAGGCCAATAGCTCCTATGACGAGCAGGCAGGCAAGTTTACCGTCGAGAAGGCACGCTCCAACGAAAAACTCAACCGCGAGCATGTCATCAAGTATGCCGAGCTCGAGCTTGCCTCGCTGGCCGAGTCCGTAGATCTTTCCAAGCTCGGCAACGATGCCTATGAGCCGCTCAATGGAACGCTGACCGATGATCAGATTCAGGCCGCATGTGATGCCGCCAACAACTTCCTGGGCGTCAACGTGACCCTCAAGCTCAACGGCGAGGACGCCGGAAAGGTCGACGGCAGCTCCGTGTTGCAGTGGATCAGCTTTGCCGATCCGGCCAACCCCACACTCGATACGTCGCAGATCAGTAGTTGGGCAGCCGAGCTCGCCAACGGCTTTAATACCGTGGGCTCCACTCGCTGGTGGACGCGCGCCGATGGCAAGCAGTGCGCCGTCGAAGGTGGCGACTTTGGTTGGTCCATCGACAGCAGCTCGCTCGCCAAGCAGGTCGAGGACGCCATTAACAACAAGCAGACCGGCGAGATCGAGATCAAGTACTCCCAGAAGGCCGACACCTTTACCGCAAAGGGAGAGCCCGACTGGAAGGCGTATATCGACGTCGACCTGTCCGAGCAGCACGCGCGCTACTATGACGAGAGCGGCAATATCGTGTGGGAGGCCAACTTTATTTCCGGCAAACCGGGCGAAGACGCCACCCCCGAGGGTGTGTGGCAGATCAACAGCAACGACGGCGGCAGCACCCTGATCGGAGCCAAGGACCCCGAGACCGGTAAACCCAAATATGAGAGCCCGGTGAGCTACTGGATGCCGTTTGAGGGCAACATGATCGGCTTCCACGACGCCACCTGGCAAAACGACAAGAGCTTCGATAACGCCGAGTCGTACAAGTGGTGCGGCAGCCACGGTTGCATCAACCTGCGCCTGGCCGACGCCAAGGCACTGCACGATTGCATCAAAGTCGGCCTGTGCGTGGTTGTCCACTCGTAGTGCAACGCGCGCATTCCTACAACGTGGAACCGCTGCGACCAATCTAACAGTTCCGAAAGAAACCGTCCTATGCGCCCGCCCCAACCGGTGGGCGCATATAATTATCGAGGTTCTTTCTATAAAGGAGACGCTATGCCGAATGTCCCCACGATCACCCCGGGCCCAGATGATACCGAGCGCACGCCCGAAGGTGCCACCGAAACGATTCCTCTGATTACAAACGTACATGCCGATAAGCAGAACGGACGCGCGAACGATGCGGCCGAGATTTCCGATGAAGAGGCATACGCCAAGCTCAAGGCAAAACGTGCCGAACGTCGACGCAAAAAGCTCATCCGACGCGGCATTGCGGCCGGCGTCGTGGCCGCCATTGTGCTCATCGCCGTTGTCGTGACCTTAGCCATCAACGCACGGCCCGCAGGCAACAACGGGCCGGTGACCGACATGGTGACCGAGGGCACGTTTACCACAACGGTCGAGGCGAAAGGCCAGCTCAAACCCATTTCGTCCTCAGTGGTCTCCCCTTCTGTCGACGGCACGGTCGATTCTATCAACGTGCAGGCAGGCCAATCCGTCAACGAGGGCGACGTGCTTATGACCATTAAAAACGACGAGCTCGATCGCAACGTTGCCGAGGCGCAGCGTGCAGTTGCTGCCGCTCAAGAAGACCTCGCTAATGCGAAGAAAGCCGCAGCTGCCGCGCAGACCACCCCAACGACGGACGTCGATGGAGCTTCCGCAGCGGCTGGCGTCTCCGACGCATCAGCGGACACGAACGCCGTATCGGCCGCGCAGCGCAGCCTCGTTTCGGCCCAGGCAAACCTCGATCAGGCGAACGCCAAGGCCGCCAGCCGTACGGTCACGGCCCCGAGCTCGGGCAGCATCGTGGAGCTCAACGCCAAGGTGGGCGCCACGGTAACAGGCGGCATGATCATGGGCGAAAGCGATACGAGCGGTGGCAAGCAGTGCATGCAGATCGCCGACCTATCCAAGATGAAGGTGACCGTGCAGGTGGGCGAAAAGGACATCGCCAAGATCGCCGTTGGGCAGAGCGCCAACGTCACGTATCCCGCGTTTCCCGATATCGTGAGCCAGGGCACCGTCACGGCTATCGCGTCGGTGGCAAACTCCGACGCCGCCAACGGTGGCGGCGGCAGCGTAACCTTTAACGTCGACATCCTCATCGAGGCGCCCGACGCGCGCCTGAAGCCGGGCATGACGGCCGAGGTATCGGTGGTGACCGAGCAGCTCGACGACGTGGTGATGGTGCCGACGATGGCGCTCATGACCGAAGACGGCGAACACTATTACGTCAACGTGGCGACTGATGACGAGGGCAAGCAAACCCGTCGCGTGAAGGTGACCGTCGTGACGCAAAACGACAACGAAGCCGTAGTCGGTAAGACACAGGTCAAGCGCGACGACCAGGGCAACGAGATCAACCCCAACGTGCCGGTTACCAAGCTGCGCGATGGCGACACCCTCGTCATGGACACCGGAGCGGCCGCAACGGCTGACGGCGGCTACAGCACGGATTCGGGCAGTATGTCTGACGATGAGGGCATGTAATGCGTCCCGTTATCGACATCCGCAACGTGCACCGCATCTTTGAGAGCGAGGCGGGGTGCGCCCACATCCTGCACAACGTGAGCTTGGCGGTAAATCCCGGCGAATTCGTCGCTATCACTGGCCCCTCGGGCTCGGGCAAATCAACGCTCATGAACATCCTAGGCTGCCTGGATAAGCCAACGGCGGGCGACTACTACCTGCAAGGGCTCAACGTGGCCGAGCTTGACGATGACGAGCTCACCGAAGTTCGCGCCCTGAGCATTGGCTTTGTCTTTCAGAGCTTCAACCTGCTGCCGCGCCTGTCGGTTATCGAAAACGTCATGCTGCCGCTGGCCTACACCAATGTGCCCCGTAGTCAGCGCGAAATGCGCGCCGTGCACGCGCTGCAGGCTGTCACGCTGCCCGTCGACCACTGGGACCACCGCATATCCGAGCTCTCAGGCGGCCAGATGCAGCGTGTCGCCATCGCACGCGCCCTCGTTAATGACCCGCCCATCATCCTGGCCGATGAGCCGACGGGAAACCTGGACTCCGCCACTGGAGCGCTTGTGATGGAGACCTTCCATAAGCTCCAGAAGCGCGGCAAAACCATCGTGCTTATCACACACGACCCCGGCATCGCCGCCGAGGCCGACCGTGCCGTGACCATCCGCGACGGTCGCATTCACGACGGCGCGTATATTCCACATGCACCGCGGAACCTGCGCAGCGCCGTAGATAGCCTGCCCAGGATTTCCGCCTCCGCCAACCCGCCGAAAGGAGAGATTGCATGAGCGCCCGCGATCTCATCCAGGAAGCCCTTCACTCGCTCGAGGCCAACAAGGGGCGCAGCCTGCTCACCATCCTAGGCATTGTCATCGGCATCGCCTCGGTTATCGCCATGACTTCGCTCATCGGCGGCATCCAAAACAGCCTGGTCAACAGCCTGGGCCTCAATGCGGCACGCATGGTGCAAATCTATTCGTCGCAAGAACTCACCGAGTCGGACATCGAGAAGCTTCAAAAACTGGTGCCGCAGATAGAGCAGATCGGCATTGTCGACAGCGCGTATACCGAGTACAAGACCGGCGATAAAAGCTATACCGTCATGGTACAGGGTGTCGATAGCGACATGCTCGACGCCGTGGGGGCCAGCAAGCTCGTTGCGGGGCGCACCTATTCCCAGGCCGAGCCCCAATCAGGCTCGCGCGTGGCGCTCATCAGCCGCAACGGCGCCGATCAGCTTTACGGCAACGAACAGGATGCGCTGGGGAAAACCATCAAGGTGTCCAACGGCGAGGTGCAGATTGTAGGCGTGATTGATGGCGGCAGCGACTCCATGGGCTCGCTCACGCTGTATATGCCACGCGAAACCATCTCCGGGCTGTTTGGCGACGAGAATCCCTCATTCCCCAGCGTGACGGCACTCGCCGCCGAGGGCACGGACATGGATGAGCTTTGTAAGACCATCGAGTCCAAGGTGCGCGCGATGAAGGGCATCGAGGAGGAGGATGAGTACGACAGCGTATCGGCGACATCCATGAAAAGCGCCATCGACGCACTCAACTCCTTTATGGGCGCGTTCTCGCTCATCATGGGTGCTGTCGCCAGCATCTCGCTACTTGTCGGCGGTATCGGCATTATGAACATGATGCTCACCAACGTGTCTGAGCGTATCCGCGAGATCGGCATCCGCCGCGCTCTGGGCGCCAGTCGTCGCGATATCACCGCACAGTTTTTGGCCGAGTCTTCGGCATTGTGCATCACCGGCGGACTGCTGGGTGTCCTGATTGGCTATCTGCTGGCCTGGGGCCTCGCGATGTTTGCCTCCGGATCCGGGATTCTTGGCGAGCTCGGTGCCAGCGGGCAAATCACACCGAGTTTTTCAATCGCCACCGTGCTGCTGGCCTTCGCCGTCTCCGTCGGCATCGGCGTAATCTTTGGCTTCTACCCCGCTCGACGCGCGGCAAAGCTCGACCCGGTGGAGTGCCTACGCTACCAGTAAGCCACCACCAACAAGTTGCGGTGAATTAGGGACTGAATATGCTATCTAGCAGCAAAACAGACACTATTTCACCGCAACTTATTGAAGGGCTGCTTACGCCAGTTCCGGGCGTCGTCCTCGAGCTATTGGCGGATGACGGTCTTGTACGGTTCGAGCTTGCTCGAGGCGCTTCTCCTCGCTGGCGGGAGGGCGCGCTAGGCGCGGCGAGCGCCTAGCGCGCGAACTCCCGTAAGAGCGCGTCTTCCACTTCCCTAAGCGAAAGGGCCCCGCCTCTCTCGGCGGGACGGGCGACCACGATACAGCGCGCTCCCACGTCGCGCGCGGAGGCGATCTTCTCGGCCGTGCCGCCTACGGTTCCCGAGTCCTTGGTCACAAGCCACTGGGCGCCCACCTGCCGAAGCATCGCCTCGTTGAGCTCGCGGGTGAAGGGCCCCTGCATGCCGATGACGTGCGACGGCGAGAACCCCGCGTCGATGCACTTCGTTATAGCACCGGGCAGCGGGAGCACACGCACGAAGAAGCGCTCCGCGAAATCGGCGACGCGTGTGTAGGGAGCAAGCTCCTTGCTCCCCGTCGTGAGAAGCGCGCGACCCGGGTTCTCGGAGAGAAAACGCGCCGCGCAGGCGATCGACGCGACCGACACGACGCCTTTGGGCAGCGCCTCGACCGGGCGCGCAAGGCGCAGGCATCGTGCACCCACGACGAGCGAAGCGGCCCGGATGTTGCCGCTTGCGAGCGTAGCGAAGGGGTGCGTGGCGTCGACGACGATGCGCGCGCCGGAAAGCTCGCGCTCCATGTCGGCCTCGTCGAGCCTGCCCGCATGCACCTCGATGCCCGGAAGCTCGCCCAAAAGCTCGCCTCCGTACTCGGTTGCCGCGTAGGCACGGGCGGGGATGCCCGCCCCGCTCGCCCATTCGCACAGAAGGCGGCCCTCGGTGGTGCCGGCGAAGATGCGCAGCGCCGGCGCGGATGCGGGGGCCGTCACTTCGGGCCGCCTGGGCGCGTGATCTGGTAGAGCAGCGCGTTCATAATGGCGGCCGCCACGGTCGAGCCGCCTTTGCGACCCCTCGCGACGATGGCCGGCACGCGTCGCGCGAGTAGCTCCTCTTTCGCCTCGACCACGTTCACAAACCCAACCGGCACCCCTACGACGAGCGCGGGCGCGATCTTCCCCGCGTCAATGAGCTCGGCGAGGCGCAGAAGTGCTGTGGGAGCGTTACCGACGGCCACGATGAGTGGACCCTCGATGCCGCAAGCTTTGTCCATGCTCGCAACGGCGCGAGTCGTGCCCGCGGCGCGCGCCGTTGCGGCGACATCCGGGTCGGCCATATAGCACACGGCCTGGCAGCCGATCTTCGCGAGCGCGGGCTTGCTTATGCCTGCGAGCGCCATGTTCGTGTCGGTGAGCACCGTGGCCCCTGCGCGCAGTGCGTCGAGCGCACAGTGCGCGGCGTCATGGGTGAACACGAGGGAATCGGCGTACGAGAAGTCAGCAGTGGTGTGGATGACGCGCTTCACGACGGGCTCTTCGAGCGGCGGGAACG